>JAVJUV010000101.1:0-63699 GCA_040220415.1 Silicimonas sp. | reverse complement strand
CGGTCCATTTTCCCTTTTTCCCGCTGGCGACCGATGGCCTTCACGTCATCGACAAAGGGTCACCGATGGTTCAGGTGATCCCGTTTCGAAGGGACAGCGCAGAGTTGAAGGCGGAAATCCGCGCCGAGACGGCGGACGAGGGCTCCGAGCGGACAGCGGTGACGCGAAAGACGCGTGCGGCGCCGGGCTGGTACCGGACGGACGCGCGGGCCAAGCGCTGAAGTCTCGAGCACCGGTCAAGAAAATGCGCCGGCCCATCGGACCGGCGCGCTGATTTCAGAAGTATGCCGACGGATCAATCGTCGTCGTCCGAGCTGTTCGATGACGAGTTCGAACTCGAATTGGAGCTCGAGTTCGAGCTGGAATTGCTGCTGGAGTTCGAGCTGGAATTGGAACTCGAGTTCGAGCTGCTGTTCGAACTGGAATTGCTGTTGGAATTGGAACTGGAATTGCTGTTCGAATTCGATCCGCCCCAGCCGCGGTCGTCATCGTCGTCGCCACGTTCGTAGCTGCGGCTTCTGAACTGGGTTTCACCGCTCGATTGATGGCCGCCGGCCAGCAGCTTCTTGAAAAAGCCCCGGACGGCATTGTCGAAGTCGTCGGCTTTCGCGGGCGCAGAGAGCGACGTCGTGGCAACCACCGCGGCCGCAAGAATGGAAGGTATTTTCTTCATGTCATCGGTCCTTTGTCAGATCGAATTTCCTTCGATGTCAGGACTACGTGAGAAACGGCCCGTTATTCCCCGGTCGCGCCCGAATTCTCATGGCCGCGCGGCGACCGCGGCGAAAAACCGCCGGCCACGAAAACTTGCAAAGGAAGGTGCCCGGTGCCGACAGGAAAATACCGGGTCCCGTCGCGGAATTTCGGGGCGTTCATTTTTGCGATGAAGCGAAAGGAATTGCGCGCACTCCCTTTGCTCCACCCAATCAATTCAATGCGCGGCCTTCGTGACGTTTTCGTACGGAAAGAGATGCGCCTGGTCGGCGTCGAAATTCAGGCCGATCTCGGTGCCCGGCTCCAGAATGCGATCTTCGGATATCGCCGCGATGATGCTGGACCCGTCGTGAAGACCGATATCCACGACGGTCTCGCTGCCAAGGCGTTCGGTCAGCGCGACGGTGCCGTGCAACATTCCCGCCTCGGGTGCGACCGGCGCAAGATACTGCGGCCTGACGCAAAGGATCGCCTTGTCGCCCACCCTGATCGGTCGTCCCTTGGTGTCGACCCTGATCGGCTCAAGCGACGGGTTGCCGACAAGGGCCGTCGCTCCGCCATTCTCTTTCACGTCGACCTCGATGAAGTTCATGGAGGGCGCGCCCAGGAACCCGGCGACGAAAAGATTCGTCGGATTGTGGTAGAGTTCCATCGGGGAGCCGACCTGCATGACCTCGCCGTCCTTCAGCACGACGATCTTGTCGGCAAGCGTCATCGCCTCGACCTGGTCGTGGGTGACATAGATCATCGAGGCGCCAAGGTTCTGGTGCAGCTTCCCGATCTCCATCCGCATGTCCATCCGAAGCGCCGCATCGAGGTTCGACAGCGGCTCGTCGAACAGAAACACCTTGGGATCGCGGACGATGGCCCGCCCGATGGCGACGCGCTGGCGCTGGCCGCCCGAAAGCTGCGAGGGCCGCCGGTCCAGCAGGTGCTCCATCTGAAGGATGCGCGCGGCCTCGGCCACCTTCTTCTCCTTCTCTGCCTTCGAAGCCCCCGCGATGGTCAGCCCGAACGCCACGTTCTCGCGCACGGTCATGTGCGGAAAGATCGCGTAGGTCTGAAACACCATCGCGATCCCGCGCTGCTTGGGTTCCAGGTCGTTGACCACCTTGCCGTCGATCTCCAGCGTGCCGCTGGTGATGTCCTCCAGCCCGGCGATCATGCGCAGAAGGGTGGACTTGCCGCAGCCCGACGGGCCGACGAAGACGACGAACTCGCCATCTTCGACTTCGATGTTCACGCCCTTGATAACCTCGATGTTGCCAAAGGATTTCCGTACGTCCTTCAGTTTTACCGTCGCCATGGCTATTCCTCCGCCATCTCGCGCGCTTGTACGCGCAGGTAACCGTTTTCGTTTGCCGTCACGGGGTCGGGATCGGTGACGTGCCCGACGAAATCGCCGTGCGGCCGGTCAGCGAATCCAAGGATGAACAGCCCGCCGTCATGCTCCACGATCCGCGCCGCATAGCGCCGGCAGGGCAGGGCGCCGTCAAGGAACGGACCGTCGGCGATCCGCCACGGCCCGCGCGGCCCCTCTCCGATCAGGTAGTGCGTTCCCGTGACCGGTCCGCCGGGGATGGCCGTGGCCTGCTCGGCCGAGAAATGCTCGGCGGCGGTGCAGAAGAGACAATACCAGCGGCCCTTGTGCTCGAAGACCTGGGGCACTTCAAGCTGTCCGTAGCCGCCGATGAATACCGGCGGCTCCAGCGTCCACGCCTTCAGATCGGGTGACGTGGCGAAGCCGATGGCGCCGCCCGCGTTCGGTTCGGCGACGCCGTCGGCGCGCGCGGTGAAATACATCAGCCAGCCGTCCCCGTCGGGATCCTTCATGACCCAGGGATCGCGCATCGCCCGGTCGTGCCAGAGGCTCGTCTCGAAATCGTGGTCGTATCGCGCGGCGTTCGGGCCTTTCAGGTCAAGACACAGTCCGTCACCGACGCGCTGCCAGCCGTGGCCGTCGTCGCTGACGGCGTGTCCGATCCGCTGGTAGAGACCGTCCTCGGCGCGCGTGGAACCCGTGTAGAAAAGGTGCCAACCGCCAGCATCGTCCCGGACGACCGAGCCGGTCCACGTCGTATAGTCGTCCCACGCCGGACCCTCCGATGGTTCGAGGCAGGTTCCAAGGTGTTCCCAGGTCTTGAGGTCGCGGCTGATCGCGTGTCCCTGTTTGACGTTGAAGTGGCGCAGCTCGGGATCGCCCAGCGATTTGGGGGCCTTCAGGAAGTAGCCGTGCCAGATGTCGCCCTCCCGGTAGTACCACGAATCCCAGATCCAGTGATCGTCAAGTGCGATAACCATCAGCCCTTTACTCCTGTCGATGCGATAGATGCGATGAAGGCCCGCTGCAGGACCAGGTAGAACGCCAGCACCGGCACGGTGATGACGGTCAGGTACGCCATGACCTCGCCCCATGCGACGTTCAGCTGGAAGAAATAGCCAAGTCCTACCATGACGGGCCGCACGCTTTCCTGCTGAACCACGATCAGCGGCCAGAGATACTGGTTGTACATCACGAGAAACTTGAGGATCGCCGCCGTGGCCAGAACCGGCCCCGACAACGGCATCA
The DNA here is from genome assembly GCA_040220415.1 of Silicimonas sp. Lineage (GTDB taxonomy): Bacteria > Pseudomonadota > Alphaproteobacteria > Rhodobacterales > Rhodobacteraceae > JAVJUV01. Next base: position 60,416 of record JAVJUV010000101.1, on the reverse strand, counting down.
CCACCTTCACGTAGATCTGCCACCAGCTTGCGCCCTCGACCCGGGAAGCCTCGATCAGTTCACGCGGCAGATCCTTGAAGTACTGCACGAAGAGAAAGATCGTCAGCCCGTCCGCGATCCAAGGAATGATCTGCACCCGGTAGGTATTCAGCCAGCCCCACTCGAACCCGTCGAGGCCGATCCAGGGCAGTTTCGACACCATCAGCAGCAGCGGGATCGCGATCGTCTCAAACGGGATGATCAGCGTCGCAAGGATGATCGACAGGACAAGGCCCCGTCCTTTCCAGTTCAGGAACACGAACGAGAACGCCGTCAGCGAACACAGGAAAAGGGCCAGCAGCACGGTCGCACCGGTCACGATGACCGAGTTCATCACGAAGGTCACGACCGGAGCCCGCCGGAATGCGTCGGCATAGTTGTCCAGGCTGATGTCTCCGACCGGCAGAAAGGCCCGCAGACTGGATGTATCGGCCAGAAGCTGCGTCTGCGGCTTCAGGCTGGACATCACCATGAACACCAGCGGAAAGACGAAGATGATCGCGATCAGGAAAAGGACCAGGTAGCGCACGAATAGGCGCAGGCCCCTGTTGTCGGCGGTTACTGTGGCCATTTCAGCGCTCCCTCGTCAGCCAGCGTTGAATGAGCGAGATGCTCAGAACGATCACGAAGAGGATGACGCTGATCGTCGATCCGCCCGAGATGTCCTGCTTCCCGTAGCCGCGCTCGACTGCCTGGAAAACGACGGTTTGCGTCGAATCGAGCGGTCCGCCGTTCGTCATCACGTCGATCTGGGCGAAAAGCGCGAAGCACTGCATTGTGATGACGATCAGGATCAGGACCGCGGTGTTTCTCAGCCCCGGCCAGGTCACATACCGGAACGTCTGCCACTTGTTGGCGCCTTCGATCTCGGCGGCTTCGTAAAGCGTCGGGCTGATGGTCTGCAGCCCGGCCAGCCAGATCACCATGTGAAACCCGACCGCCTGCCAGATCGACATCGCCATGATCGATCCTAGCGCGGTGTCCGGGTTGCCCAGCCAGTCTATCGGGGTCCATGCGCCGAATGTCAGCCATGACAGCATGTTGTTCAGCAGCCCGTCGCTGCCGTCGTAGATGAAGCGCCACAGCAGCGACACGACGACGATGGAAACGACGACGGGCATGAAATAGATCGCCCGGAAGACGTTGATTCCCCTCAGCTTCTGGTTGATCAGAAGCGCCAGGCAAAGGGCCAGCGCGGCCTGTGTCGGCGCGACGACAATCACGAAGAGGAACGTGTTGATCAGCGCCTGCATGAAGACGACGTCGCGGGCCAGCACGACCTTTCGATTGTCGCCCGACTGCCACGAGAACCACTCGCGCATGCCCCGGTATTGCGGAAAATCGTCCGACCGCGTGATCGACCTTACCCTTGGATACGCGATCTCACCGTCGTCATCGCGGACGACCTGGCCGGCATCATCGCGCTCGGGCTCCAGCGTCACGACGCCAAGGCTCAGAAGCTGGCGGTAATTGTCCAGACCCACCCATTCGGTCGGGTTCGGCGAGATCAGGCGCTGGTTCGTCAGCGAAAGGTAGAACGCGAAGAAGAAGGGCAGGACGATGAAGATCGCGATCAGACCGAAGCCCGGCATCGCAAAGCCCCAACCCACCCGGTTCGACGTGGTCAGTTTGGAAGCCATGATGGCGCTCCCTCCGGAAAAGGGCGGGGGTCCCGCGAACGGGACCCCCAGGGGAGGATCAGTTGTGGCCGTAGCCCTGGTTCGCCTCGATGTCGCCGTCGATCTCGTCGACCGCCGCATCGAGGGTGTCGGTCACGTCGGCGCCGTTGGCAATGTCGGCCAGCGCCTTGGTGAAGATTTTCGACTGCACGACGTAACCCGGCGTGACCGGCCGCAGCCGCGCCTGGTCTTCCGAGAGCTCGAAGAACACGGCCAGCGGCCCGCCCTCGGCGTAATTCTCGGTCATTTCCGCTGCGGCGGGTGTCGAGGGGATCAGGCCGATCCCGTCCGAGAAGGCCGCCAGGTACTTGTCCTGCAACGCGAACTCGATAAAGGCGTTCGCCCCTTCGGGGGACGCACAGCTTTCCGACACGCCGAACTGCCACGAGCCGCCGCCGATGTAGTTGCCGTCGCCCAGATCAGGTGCCGGCAGGAACACCACATCGTCGACCTCGGCACGGGTGGCCACGGCGCGCCAGTTGCCGTTCCACTGGAAGGCGAAACGCCCGTCGATGAAGCCGCGCTCCTGATCCGAGGGCGACTCGCTGGTACCGGGGGCGTAACCCTCGTCGAACAGCTGCTGCCACCACTCACCGAAGGCAATCCCGGCATCGCCGTTCAGGTGGCCCTCGGCGGTCAGGTAGGTGTCGCGGTCGACAAGACTGCCGCCATGCGACCACAGGAACGGCAGGAATGCATAGGGATACCACTCACCCTGGTCGTTCATGCCCAGGTCCAGCGGGTACTCGTAATCTCCCGACGCCTTGGCGGCATCCAGCGCGGCCATGAACTCGTCCTTTGACCACGGCTCTTCCAGCGTGGGTATGCGCAGGTCCCAGGCATCGAGATCCGACTGCCGCGCGTAAAGCGCCACCGCCGCATCCCACAGACCGATCGAATAAAGCTCGCCGTCCCACATGCCCTTCGTGCCGGGCAGGAAGTTCTGGATCTTCGACTCGTCGATCTGCAGGGGCTGCATATAGCCCGACCAGGCCCAGTTCGGCATGACCGGACCGTCGACGTCCAGGATGCAGGGCAGGTTGCCCGCCAGCGCGCCGGCGACGACGCTGTCGTTGTAGGAACCCTGCGGGAAGCTCTCCAGCGTAACGGCCCAATCGGACTGCGACGCGTTGAAGTCGTCGACAATCTGGTTGATGAGCTGGCTTTCCACCTCGTTACCGGCGCCGTGATACCACATGCTGACTTCGGTCTGCGCCGAAGCGGTGCCCGCCAGCAGCGTCGTCGCCAGAAGTGTCGCCGGGATATGTCTGCGTTTCATGGTTTTTCCTCCCAAGTCATTGATTGCGTGAAGGGTTGCGAGATGGCGCGATCACGCTGTCGCGCCACATGACGTCGCCCAGGACGCGATCAGAGGTCGGTCCGGCCCCCGATCCGTCCAGCAGCTCAAGCAGCCGCTTCGCCGCCACCTCGCCGATACGGCGGTAAGGCAGTTCGACCGTGGTCAGCGGCGGATAGAGCGTCTCTGAAATAAGCCGGTAATCGTCGTACCCGGCGATGGACATGTCTTCGGGCACGCGCACGCCCCGGCTTCTCAGCATGCCGTAAAGCTGCATGGCCAGCCGGTCATTGCCGGCGCAGATCACCGTGGGCGGATCCTTCAGGGCCAGAACGCTCGACAGCGCGTATTCGATGGAGCGCCGTCGGGCTTCGGGCGCGTCCTGCCGTTTTTCGGCTTCGCGCAGCAGGGCCTCGTCGGCAGGCAGCCCCGCCGCTTCGTGCGCGTCTCGCCAGGCCTGCGACCGCTCGCGCGTCGCGACGAGGTCGGAAGGCAGCGTCAGATAGGCGACGCGGCGGTGCCCGATCTCGATCAGGCGTTCCACCAGTCGGCGTTGTCCGCCATAGTCGTCAGGGACCACGCTGCGCGTATCGCAGGCGTCGAATCCGTTCGCGATCACGAAATGGGGAATTCCCCTGTGATCCGGAAGCGTGATCTCCTGGTGATAGGGCGCGACGTAGACGACGCCCTCGACACGATGCTCGGCGAAAGTGCGGACAAGGTCCGGGACTGTGTCGCGTGATCCCCCGGTATCCGCGATCAGCAGCGTCCGGCCCGATTTCTTCAGCACGTCCTGGATGCCCTGGAAGATGTAGATTTCCGGCAGGCCGCTCAGTTCCGGGCTCGACTGCGTCTCGGCGATCGCGCTCGAAATCAGGCCGACGAGGCCTGAACGGCTAAGCCGCATGCTGCGCGCCGCGAAGGAGGGGACATAGCCCAGGCGATCCATGGCGGCCTCTACGGCCTCGCGCGTCGATTTGGCGACCGGCGCGTCCTTGTTCAGGACGCGGCTGACCGTCTTTGCCGACACGCCGGCCGACTTCGCCACGTCATAGATCGTCGCCACGGCTCCCCCCTCGATGAATTTATGTCATCGATGTCATAAGGGCACATGTGCGCATGATTCGTCAATAGACCCGCTTTTTGAGGCAAAATGAGCAATATCTTGAAGGAAATTCTGGTGAATGACACCGAAGTCATAGATGGTCGTCAGCCAAGAAAACAAGAGCGATTTGCTGATACGTCGTGCTTGAGATTGCCGGAAGCCTGGTGCCCGGCGTGGCTGTCGACGTTGAAGAACTTGCCGCTTCGAACTGCGGGCGCGGGAAGTATTACGCTCGATCTGCAGCCGCGCCGCATCCGCGAAGCACACCGGCCATTGGCAATTCGCGCAAAGATCACCCAAATAAGACTCAAAGCCTGAACATGGAGAATTCAGATGGAGTTCCGCAAAACCGACGACGCCGTCGCCCGACTTACGCCCGAGCAATACCACGTCACGCAGGAAAGCGGCACCGAACGCGCGTTCACCGGCGAATACGACAAGCACTTCGAGCCGGGCATCTATGTCGATATCGTCTCGGGCGAGCCGCTGTTCGCCTCGTCATCCAAGTTCAATTCGGGTTGCGGCTGGCCCGCTTTCTCGAAGCCGATCGACCGCGCGATGATTGCCGAACACCGCGACACGTCATATGGAATGGAGCGCGTCGAGGTGCGGTCCAGGCACGGCGACAGCCATCTTGGCCACGTCTTCAACGACGGACCGGTCGAAGAGGGCGGCCTGCGCTATTGCATAAACTCTGCCAGCCTGCGCTTCGTGCCGAAAGACAGGATGGACGCCGAGGGGTACGGCGACTACCTCGATCAGGTGGAGGAAAAATGATGACTGAACGTGCCGTACTTGCCGGAGGATGTTTCTGGGGGATGCAGGATCTGATCCGAAAGCTTCCCGGCGTCGAGAAAACCCGCGTAGGCTATACCGGCGGTGACGTGAAGTTCGCCACCTACCGTAATCATGGCACCCACGCCGAGGGGATCGAGATCATCTTCGATCCCGAGAAGATCAGCTATCGTCAGCTTCTGGAGTTCTTCTTCCAGATTCACGACCCGACCACGCTGAACCGGCAGGGCAATGATGTGGGCGCCAGCTATCGCTCGGCGATCTACCATACCACCGAAGCACAGCGCCAGGTCGCGCTCGACACCATCGCCGACGTGGAGGCCAGCGGTCTCTGGCCCGGCAAGGTCGTGACCGAGGTGACCGAGGCCGGCGAATTCTGGGAAGCCGAGCCAGAGCACCAGGACTATCTGGAGCGCATCCCCAACGGCTATACCTGCCACTTCCCGCGACCCGGTTGGGTTCTTCCCCGGCGCCAGGCGGCGGAATAACCGCGCACCTAGAAAGCCGCAGGTGCCGCCGGGTTTTTCGATTCCCGGAAGGAGCAACGCGATCGCAGATCTTCGAAATCCCGAGGTCGAAGCGGCCTTTATCGAGCAGATCCGCGCCTGCCGGCTTTGCGCGGATGATTTCGCCCGCACGAAAACCGCGCACCGCCCGCGTCCGGTGCCCTGGTTCCGGTCTTCGGCGCGGCTTCTGATCGCCGGTCAGGCGCCGGGGCTTCGGGTTCACGAATCCGGCGTTCCCTTCGACGACCGCTCGGGCGACCGCTTGCGCGACTGGCTGGGTCTGACCCGCGACCAGTTCTACGACAAGGACATGGTCGCGGTGGTGCCCATGGCCTTCTGCTTTCCGGGCTACAACGACAGCGGCAGCGACCTGCCACCGCCGCCGCGATGCGCCGCGACCTGGCGGCGCGCGGTGATGCAGCGGCTGCCGAACCTGACGACCACGGTCGTCATCGGCCGCTATGCCCAGCACTGGCACCTTGGCGACAATGCGCGCAAGGCCGGCGTGACCGCGACTGTCGAGAACTGGCGTGACCATGCGCCCGAAACCTTTGCCATCCCGCACCCGTCATGGCGCAACAACGCCTTCCTGCGCCGAAACCCCTGGTTCGAGGCGGAATTGCTGCCGGCCTTGCGACACCGGATCAGGTCCGTCGTCGAAGGCGCCTGACATGCGGCCGTCGTGCTCTTTTCCCGTGGTCATCCAGAGCGCTAGAATGGATAAGGGGCATCACGCCGCGCCAGGCCGCAGTTTCGATGGCCGACCCTTGAAGACGCGCCGTGGGTGCAAGGAGGATTTGGAAGATGAAACGTTCCCGCATCAATGAAATCATGGCCGAGGCGGACGACATGATCCGCAGCCACGGCTTTGCCCTGCCGCCCTTCGCCTACTGGACGCCCGACGAGTTCCGTTCGAAGGCGGATGCGGCGCGGCACGTGATCGACGCACGCTGCGGCTGGGATATCACCGACTACGGCGCGGGTCGGTACGACCAGATGGGCCTGTTCCTGTTCACGCTGCGGAACGGGCTGCTCTCCGATCTCACCGCGGGGCGCGGCATGTGCTATGCCGAGAAGCTGCTGATCTCGAAACAGGATCAGCTCAGCCCGATGCACACCCATATCATCAAGGCCGAAGATATCATCAATCGCGGCGGCGCGACGCTGATCGTCGAACTCTTCGGCTCCGACGATGACGGGAACTGCGCCGAAGATCGTGTCGGGCGCGTCTGGTGCGACGGAATAGCGGTCGACTATGCGGCGGGTCAGAAGCTGCGGCTGGCCCCGGGGGAAAGCGTGACGCTCCGCCCCGGCGACTGGCACGCCTTCTGGGGCGAGGGCGGCGACGTGCTGATTGGCGAGGTCTCGACCGTGAACGACGACGAGACCGACAACATCTTCCGCGAACCGATCGGGCGTTTCTCGACCATCGAAGAGGACGAGGCCCCGAGGCATCTGCTGGTCAGCGATTACGCCAGCCGCCTGGGATAGGCGCCGGCCCGGACGCGGCGCTTCGCGCCCGGGCTCGCTCCCGAGATTACCTGCCGTGTTCGCCGGAACGCCGGGAGGCTATCGCTTGCGGCGCCGCAAGGCGATGGCGACCGAGGCCGCGATCAGCAGGCACGCCGCAGCGATCGCAAGCGGATCGGCGCCGCCGTGCCCGTGCGGAATGGGTGCCGTGTGCGCCGCTGCCGGACCCGCCGTCAGCATCAGTGCCAGTAAGAACCGTTGGAACATCAATCCATCTCCTTTTTGCGTTCCTTGAGAAAATCCCTGATATCGACCACCGACTTCTCCTCCAGCGAGACGTAGACGAGGCCCATGTTCGTGCGTTCCGTCACCATCTGGCCCGGGAACGGAAGGTAGCTCAGCTCGCGCGATCCGAACGACGGTGACGCGGTGCCGACCTGCCATTCGGTCTTCAGTTCGACATCGACCAGTTTGAGGGCCTTCGCGCCGCCCTTTCCCGGCCGCTCCAGCGGCACACCCGCAAGACGCAGATAGGCCGTCTTGTCGGCTGCCTGGACAAAGCCGTCGATGAACTGGGTCGTCAGGATCTGAAGTTCCGAAGCCTCGTCCTCGGGCGGCAAATGGCTGTGCAGGTGGTCGGGGTCGTGGCTGTGGTTGTGGCCGATGTGACCGTTGACGATGTCATGTGGCATTCGACCACCTCTTTCCCTCGAATTGGCCATGCGGAATCGCCACCGGCTTGTCGATGTGCCGCTTGTGGGCACCGATCTTTCCCGAGGCGACCATCGAGCCAAGGACGTCCACGATCACCCGCGTTCCCAACAGCGCGGTGATGTCCGAGGTGTCATAGGGCGGCGACACCTCGACCAGCTCCATGCCGCAGATGCCTTCGGCGGCGACCTTCGAGGCCAGTGCCAGCGCCTCGCGCGGCAGGAAACCGCCCGGTTCCGGCCAGCCGGTGCCGGGCACGAAGCCGCAGTCGATACTGTCGATGTCGAACGACATATAGACCATGTCCACCCCGTCCCAGGCCATCTCCAGCGCCATCTCGGCGGTCTTGTCGATGCCCATGCGCTCCATGTCCGACATGGTGATGATGTTGGTCTCGCGCTCGCGCGCCACCTTCACCGCCTCGCGCGGAACCTGCCAGCCGCCGATCCCGACCTGGACAAGGTTCTTGGCCGGCACGTTCGGCAGAAGCGTCGAGTGGAACCACGGTGTCGTATGCATCCGCTCGTCGAGGTCTTTCTCCTGGATATCGGCATGACGGTCGAAATGGACGATACCGATCTTCTTCGACGTGCATTCCGCGATGCCCCGCACGCAGGGAAACCCGATGGAATGGTCGCCGCCGATCATCACCGGCAGAGAACCCGAGGAAAACACGTGAGACACCGCGCGGCTGATCTGGTCGAAGCTCTTCTCGATATTGGCCGGGATGGTGAACACGTCGCCCGCGTCGCACAACGTCATCTGTTCGCGCAGGTCGACGCCCATCTCGTAGTTGTAGGGTGTGTACAGCGCGCTGATCTTCCGCACGCCCTGCGGGCCAAAGCGGGTGCCGGGGCGATAGGTCGTGCCGCCGTCGAACGGGATGCCCAGAACCGTGGCGTCGTAGTTCGCCACCTCCAGAACGTCCTCGGCATAGGGCGCCTTCAGGAAGGTGTTGATCCCGGCATAGTGCGGCAGTTCTCCGCGCGCGAAGGTCGGGATCGACTTGTCCTCGATCGAGTCGGCGCCGGTCAGCCCCATGCGCAGCGCCCAGCGGCGTTCCTCGTCCCAGCGGTTCTCCGGGATGTCGGCCTCGGCCTTCATCGATTTCCAGCCTTGCAGCCGTGTCAGGTCGGGATGGTGGGCCCGGGCCTCGTCATGGCGGTGATCCGCCGGGTTGTGTGACCGTGACCGGTCACGCGGGGCGAAGAACATTGGTTTCCTCCGTGATGCGTTGAAAGGGAATGCCGCCGTCGCGGGCATCGAAATCGTAAGTGACGGTCGCGCCATAGGCGTTCGGGTCGGTCGGGTCCCAGCGCGGCTTGTCGAAGACCAGAACCCGGTCGCCCAGCTTGAATCCCTCCTCCAGATCATGAGTGACCATGAAGACGGTCATGCCGGTCTCAGCCCGCAGTTCGGAAAGGAAGTCGTGCATCGACAGCCTTGTGCCGGGGTCCAGCGCGCCGAAAGGCTCGTCCAGCAACAGGATGCGCGGCTTCGCGGTCAGGGCCTGCCCGATGGCAAGGCGCTGCTGCATGCCGCCCGACAGGGTCGCCGGATACTGGTCGGCCACATGGTCAAGACCGATCCGGGCAAGCGTCTCGTCGGCGCGATCCCGCGCCTCGCGCCGGGCGCTGCCGGCAAAGCGTCCCCAGCGGGTGCGAAAGCACTCGCCCGCCACGATGTTCTCGCGCACGGTCATGTGAGGGAAGACCGAATAGCGCTGGAACACCACGCCGCGGTCCAGTCCCGGCTCTTGCGCGGGTGGCGCGCCGGCAACCCGGATCTCACCTTTCGTCGGCAACTCCTGAGCCAGAAGCAGACGCAGGAAGGTGGACTTGCCGCAGCCCGAGGCGCCCACGATCGAGATGAACTCGCCTTCCCCGACGCTGACGTTGACCCGTTCCAGGATCGGCCGCTTGCCGTAGCTCTGAAAGATGTTCTCGGCGGTGACGAAGCTCACAGACCCGCCTCCGTCCAGGGGAACAACCGGCGCGACAGCCAGCGCAGCGCCAGGTCCATCAGGAACGCAAGAAGCGTGATCCACAGCACATAGGTCAGGATCACGTCCATCGCCAGAAAGCGGCGGACAAGGAAGATGCGATAGCCAAGGCCCTGTTCCGCGGCGATGGCCTCGGCCGCGATCAGGAACAGCCAGGCGGGTCCAAGCGACAGGCGCACCGCCTGGATCAGTCGCGGCAGCAATTGAGGCAGCGCCACGCGCAGCGCGATGACAAGCGATGACGCGCCCAGCGTTTCGGCCTTCACGATCATTTCGCGGGGAATCTCGATCACGCGGGCAGACAGATCGCGGATCAGGAAGGGCAGGATGCCGACGACGATCAGCACCACCTTCGACACCTCGCCCAACCCGAAGACGATGAACAGGATCGGCAGAACCGCCAGCGGCGGGATCATCGAGACGACGGCCACGAACCCCGCAAGCGTGGCCCTTACATGGGGCAGAAGGCCGATCAGCAGGCCAAGGATCGTGGCCAGCGCCGCCGAGATGCCGACGCCAAGCGCAAGCCGCATCAGGCTCGCGGCGGTATCATGCCACAGCAGAATCTTTTCCGACCGCCGGTCAGGCTCGGTGAACAGCCGTTCGGCGGTGGCGGCAATTGTCGAGGGGGCCGGCAGCAGCTTGTCCGACGGGTTCGCCGCCAGCCGGATTTCGGATGCGACCCAGTAGGCCAGCAGGGCCGCCGCGAAGGGCAGGGCGACAAGTGCCGCCCGCGCCACGACGCCCGGATGCCGGTTGATCAGCCGCATGACAAACGCCCCCTCGGGATGCAAGTTCAGAGCGCGCCGTCGGCGGCCATCTGCATGTAGGTCGTGTCGAACCGGAACTTCACGTTGTCCCGATCGCCCGTGGTGGAACCGTCGGGATAGGCCACGCCGACGAAATCGGCCGATGGCGCGCCTTCGCCCAGAATGCCCTTGTCGAACAGGAACTCGGCCACACTGACCATCGTGCTCGGCAGTTCCGCACCAGCGGTGAAGGCCACGGCATCGGCCGGATCGTAGAACATCTCGGTAGACGCCAACTGCGCCTTGTAGCCTTCCAGGTCGGTTCCCGAGGCCTCGGCCATCGCGGTCAGCACCGCTTCGTCGCCCGCGGCCATCAGGCCCATGACTTCATACCAGGCACCTGCCATGGCCTTGCCGAAATCGGGGTTGGCTTCCAGCACCTCGGTATTCACAACCATCAGGTCGATGATCTCGCCTGGAATATCCGAGCTGTCGAACAGCTTCTTCGCGCTCGGGTCTTCCATGATGGTCGAGACCAGCGGGTTCCATGTCACCACCGCTTCGACGTCATCGGTCGCGAAAGCCGCGATCATGTCGGCGTCCGAGGTATTGATGACGCTGGCCAGATCGGCCTCTTTCAGGCCCGCGCTGTCCAGCGCGCGCGCCAGCAGGTAATGCGAGACCGACAACTCGACCAGGTTCACCGGCTTGCCCGCCAGATCCGCCAGTTCGCCCTCGCCCTTCAGGATCACCGCGTCATTGCCGTTCGAGAAATCGCCGACGATCAGCGCGGTCGTGTCCACGCCTCCGCCGGCGGGGATGGACAGCGTGTCCATGTTCGTGGCCGACACGCCGTCGAAAGCGCCCGCGGTGTACTGGTTGATGGATTCGACATAGTCGTTGATCTGCACGATCTCGACGTCGATGCCGTACTTGTCGGCCCATTTGTCCATGATGCCCGACTCTTCCAGATAGCCCCACGGCATCCAGCCGACATAGATCGACCATGCGACGCGGAACTCGGTTTTTTCCTGCGCGAAGACCGGCGCTGCCAGACTTAAGGAAAGCGCGATCGCGCCCGCTGCGACATAGCGAAGTGCTTGCATGGGATATCCCCCTTGTGCGGCGTTCCGCCTGGCCGGGTACATGGGGGGCCGAGGCGGAACTGGAGAGGTCGGCCGTTTCCCCAAATGCAGTGCTCTCCCGGGATTTTTTCCCGCCGTGTACCGAATGGAATTTGCCAGTTCGGCGACGTCTCTCGGACCAGACCCTCAGGGAGGAGGAAAGAGGCGGAACCCTAGACGCCCTGCTGAAATCCAGCATGCCGCGGCGCGGCAATGCCGCACAGCGATCCGCCTGTTTTCGGGGCGCGATTCGGCCTGGGTGAGCGGTTTTTGGGCGTTTCAGGCGATCAATGGTGAATTTTGCGGCAAATGCGTTGTGTTTCCCGCAGCGAAAGGCAGAGTTCCTTCATGAACCTTCCAGTTGCTTCCGAATGGTATGGGCTTGAATCGGTCGATGACCGGACCTGGTGCCTGACCGAACCGCATGTGCATCCGATCTTTTCGGCCAACATCTTTCTTGTCCTCGGCCGGGAAGCCGACCTGGTGATCGACAGCGGAATGGGTATCGCACCGCTTCGCCCTGTCATCGACGGTATCCGGCCCGACCGCGCGAAGCCGCTGATCCTTTTCACGACCCATGCGCATGTCGACCATATCGGCGCGGCGCACGAGTTCGAGACCCGGCTTGTGCATCCGCTGGAGACGGAGGGCCTGGCGCATCCCGCGCCGTATACTCTCGACAGTCAGGACATCCCCGAAAGGCTTCGTGCCTTGTTCCTGGACGCAGGCTATCCGCCGCTCTGGCCGCTTCTGATCGACGCCGTCCCTCACGCGGACTACGACCCTCGGCAATACCACCTGACCGGCGCGGCCCCGACACGACTGGTCGAGGATGGTGACTGGGTCGATCTGGGCGGCTGGCGGGCCGAGGTCATTCACCTGCCGGGTCATTCGCCCGGCCAGATCGGTCTCTGGCACGCCGGCAGCGGCACGCTGTTCGGGGCGGACGCGATCTACGACGGACCGCTGATCTACGATGGTCCTGGCATGAGCGTCGACGACTATGCCCGGACCCTTGAAAGGATCGCGGCGCTGCCGATCCGGCGCGTCTATGGCGGACACGACCCGGCCTTCGGTCCTCAACGCTGCCGCGAGATCGTGAAGCGGTATCTTTCCCTCTGGCAGGCCGGCTAGGCGGCGGCACCGCAGGCGGGCAGGGGGGACAGCATCCGGTCGCTTTTCCGACCGTGGAAATCGAGGCTGCGAAAGGCCAGACCCCGCGACGAGACCGAAAGCACAGGCGTTCCCTCCATCAGCGGGTTGGTCGCGAGATCGGCAAATCCCCGGCTTCCGCGCCAGCGCCCAAGGACGTGGATGCGCGAGAACAACGCTGGATAGTCGATACCGCCCGCCCGCACTGCCTGCGCCTCGACCGACGGTCCATAGGCCAGGACGAACCGCGTCCCGACCGTTACCAGCACGGCCAGACTGCCGTTTCCGTCAGTCAGTTCCAGCGCCTCGTCCGGGGTATCGTCAAGCCGGTGCCAGGATTCGCTGTACTCGGCGTGCACGCCCGTCTCAAGCAGATCGCCCGCGGCATCGAATTCGACCCGGCCTGCGTCTATCGCCTTTGGCCTGCCGTGCCAGTTCAGCCGCCGCTCCCAGGTGCAGACGCCGTCCGAGACGGTGATCGCGCCGGCGAAACCTTCCGCCCCTGCCAGCGCGGCCAGCGCCCTGTTGGAAAGATCGGCCAACGCAGTCGCGCCCCGGATATCGGGCCGGCCGGCGGGGATTCTAATGTCGGCATAGGTCTGCCCGCACTGCATCCAGTGAACGCATGTGTCGTGATCGACCACGCCGGGCGCCTTCAGCCAATGGCGGCGCCAGTGCCCCTGAAGATCCGCCGGCGTCATTCCGCGGCCATCCGCGATGCGCTCATGGCGGCAATGATGTCATCCGCGGCGATGACGGCGCCTTCCTGCAGGTATTCCATCGCGTTCAGCGATGCCTGGTGCGCCTCGGGCGAGGTGCCGCCGACGCAATCCTTCACCACGCGGCAGTAATAATCGTGCTGGTGTCCGTCGACGAACGAATAGTGCACGCAGACATCCGTCATCCCCCCGACCATGATCAGCGTGTCGGCCTTCAGGCCTTTCAGCAGGATCTCCATCTCTGTGCCGAAGAAGCACGAATAGCGCCGCTTGGGCACGTAGTAGTCACCCGGCTTGCGTCCCATCTCCTCGAAGGCGACGGGCGTGCCCGGCTCGCCTTCCATGCAGTGGATATCCTCGGAACCGTCCAGTTCGCGGCCGTAGTCCACCATGTCGCGGCGGTGGATCTCCTGGATGAAGACCACCGGAATCCCGTTGTCATGTGCGGCGTCCACGACGCTGCGCGCACGCTCCATGTGATCCCGATAGCCAGGCATGACCGGAATGCCGGCCTTGACCTCCATGAAGGCCGATTTCTGGATGTCGATGACCAGAAGCACCGGGTTTCCGACGATCGTGGGTTGGCGGGTCATTGGTGGATCTCCTCAGTTGCGGGTTTGATCGGCGCCCATCAGGCGCGGCAGGTCGCCCCAGCGGGCGACGGCGGAAAAGACCAGAACGGATACGGTGATGAAGGTGATGGCGGCGACGGCCATGGTCGGGGTGTATCCGTTTCGCAGCGAGTTGAAGATTTGCAGCGTCACCGTCGCGTAGGCCGAGGCCGAGACGAAGAACATCACGATGAATTCGTTGAACGACAGGACCAGAACGAAGAAGAATCCCGAGATCGTGTAAGGCACGGTCTGCGGCAGAACGACGGTGCGGAAGGTTACCGCCTCGGTCGCGCCCATCGTCGCGGCGGCGTCCAGGTGGGCGCGGTCGATTGCCTGCAGCCCGATCGAAATCGTGACCAGCGGCAGCGCCATCAAGAGGACGGCATGGCTGACGACCCCGGCCCACAGCGCGCCCAGCCCGCCGGTGAAGCCCCAGAAAAATCCCAGACCCACACCGAACACGATCGGCGGAACCGCGAACGGCAGCGAACCGAGCGCAGCCAGCGTGCGCGACAGTCTCGATCCCGTGGACCACAGAAGATAGGCCACGGGCCAGGCCATCAGCACCGCCAGCGTCGCGGAACCCAGGGCGACAATGACGGAGTTCATCAGGGCGGTGGTCCAGACGGTTTCCGAGATGAAGAACTCTCCGAAACGGGCCAGTGTCGGGTTCTCCGGCGGGAACAGCATGGTGCGCCCGCCGTTCAGCGCAGCACCCGAGACAACGACGATGGGCAGCGCCAGAACCACCGCGGACAGCGCCATGTAGAGATGCCCCAGCGCCCGCATCACCGCGCCTCGGCCCATCGGTTCAGCATATGTCCCAGGCTCAGGCAGACCGCCGCCGAGACCAGCAGGATCACTGCCTGCGTCGCGCCGAAGGGCGCATTCAGGCTGGCGCCCCGGATGTTGGTGTAGATCGCCACGGCGGTCGTGTGCTTCGACGGGTCGGCAAAGACCGTGATCGCAACGTAGGTGCCCAGAAGGAAGACGAACAAAAGCAGCGTGGTGCCGAAAAGCGGCAGGCGCACCGACGGCAGGATCACCGTTCGGATGACCGTCCGGTTGTTCGCGCCCATCGTCCGCGCGGCCTCGCTCAGCGCGGGGTCCAGCCGCGACAGCGGCGGGTACAGCAGGATCACGGCGTAGGGCCAGACCAGGTAGCTCATCGTCAGGACGGTGGCGAACTCGCTGGTCTTGAATTTCACGTTTCGCGGATTCGCCAGCCCCCAGTCGCGCAAGACCTGAAACCACCCGGTATCCTTCAGCCACTGGGTCAGGCCGGTCGATTTGAACAGCGCCGGCAGGCCCGAGTTGTTCGACAGCAGGATGTCCCAGCCCATCACGATGAACACCTCGGACAGCGATAGCGAAGACAGGATGAAGACCAGCCAGACCGCCTGCGCCCTGCGGGACAGGCGCGTCAGCAAAAGCGTGAAGGGCAGGGCGGTCATGACCGCGATCAGCGAGGCGATGACCGCATACCAGAACGAATACCCAAGCTGTTGCAGGTAGAGAAACGTCACCTCGTCGGGCCAGAGCGCACCCACGAAGAAGCGCTGATAGTTCTCAAGCGTGAAATCCCAGACCCAGGCTGCTCCTTCGATCTTCCGCCCAAAGGAAATGGCGATCACCAGCAGGAAAGGCACGATGCAAAGCACAAGGATCACGGCGGTAAGGACCCAGGGAAGCACTCGCGCCCAGGTCAACCTGACCGCGGGCCGCTCGGGGGCCCCGGCCAGGTGGATGCCGTCCGCCACTGTCATTCCGCGGCCATCGGCATCGGATTGGGAAAGACGTGAAGGGCCTCGGGCGGCAGGCGCACTTCGGTCTCGTCGCCCTTGCGAAGCGCCTTGCCGCCTTCCCCAAGCGCATATTCGACCACCATCGGGCCAAGCGCGGTGTCCAGGTGATACTCGCGCACCGGCCCCAGGTCCCGGACGAAAGTCACCGTCGCCGGCAGCCGGTTCGGCCCCGGTTCCCGGTCGAGACAGGCACGCTCCGGCCGGATCGCGATGCGCACGGGCGAGCCGTTGCGGAAGTTGACGCGCGCCGCCAGAACGTTCTGGCCCACGTGAATGCCCCCGTCCCGCACCGCGCCGTCAAAGAAGTTCGCCTTGCCGATGAAGTCCGCGACGAAGGCGTTGGCGGGCCTGTGATAGATATCCTGCGGCGGACCCACCTGCTCGACCCGACCGTTCGACATGACCACGATGCTGTCGGCCATCGTCATCGCCTCGCGCTGGTCGTGGGTGACGACGATGGTCGTGATGCCAAGCCGCTGCTGCAGCAACCGCAACTCGACCTGCATCTCTTCGCGAAGTTTCGCGTCCAGTGCCGACATCGGCTCGTCCAGCAGGAACACGTCCGGCTCCTGCGCAAGCGCCCGCGCGATGGCAACGCGCTGACGCTGACCGCCCGACAACTCGCCGATGCGCCGGTCTCCGAAACCGGACAACTGGACAAGGTCGAGAAGACCGGCCGCCTTCTCGGCCGCTGCCACTTTGGGAACCCCGGCAATCGTCAACGAATACGCGACGTTCTCTTTCACCGTCAGATGCGGGAACAGCGCAAAGCTTTGAAAGACCATGCCGAACTTGCGCCTGTGCGCCGGCACATCCGTGATGTTGCGCCCCGACAGCACGATCGCGCCACTCGTCGGGTCTTCAAGACCGGCGATCATTCTCAGAAGGGTGGTCTTGCCGCAACCGGACGGACCAAGGAGAGCCGTCAGCTCTCCTTCACCGAAGGTCAGGTCGACATGCTCGACGGCACGGGTGCCGCCGAAACTTTTCGAGATGCCTTTCAGAACAAGGCCGGACATGGGGCGCTCAGGCCCCTGCCAGCATCTTGTCCCAGCTCTCCTTGATGAAGGTCTCCTTGTCCAGGTAGGCCTCGTAGGCGGGCTTGATCGACGGCGCGCCGGACACGAACGCGAATTCCTCGTCCGTCAGGTCGGTCTTCGACTGGTCGACAAGAGGCGCCGTGCCGATCTTCCGGCTCATCAGGGCCTGGGTCGCGGGATCGGACGAATAGTTGATGAACTCCGCCGCCTCGTCGGCCTTGTCGGACAGCGAGGACAGGCACCACGAGCCGTAATCCTGCGGATTGCCCTCCTTCGGGAACAGCGGTTTGATCGGGAAGCCGTCGGCGGCCATCAGGTTGGCCACGTCGAGGTAATACTGCCCCCCGATCACGTCGCCGTTCTTCATCGACTGTTCCATCTGGCTTTCCGCCGACCACCATAGCGCCACGTTCGGCTTGATCTCGGCCGCCTTCTCGATCAACGCGATGATCCCGTCTTCGGTGGCGAAGGTCGCCTCGCCCTCGAAGAAGGTCGCCGCGACGATGTCCAGGAACTGCGAGTTGAAGTTCCGCGACAGGCCCAGCGACGACTCATAGGTCGCACTGTCCCAGAATTCGGCCCAGCTTGCGGGGGGCTCGACCTCGCCGGGGTTGATCACCATCGCGGTGAACCACGACATGGCGCCGACGCCCAGCGGTCCGGCGTCGGCCTCGAAGACGAAATAGCCGTCCAGGTTGGACGTGGCCGGCATCTTCGTCAGATCCAGCGGCGCAAGAAGCCCGCCGATGCGGCTGGCCTTGATCAGCGTATCGCGCGCATAAAGCGACAGGTCGGCCGGCACGCTGCCCGCCGCGGTCGCCTGCTGCATCGTCACCAGCCAGTCGGTCGAATTCGGCTGCGTCACGCTTTCGACGGCGATGCCCGTCGCTTCGGTGAAGGCCGGGTAGACGAACTCCTTGAAGCTGTCTTCGAAGTATCCGCCGTAGGATCCGATCTTCAGGCTGCGGCTTTGCGCGATAAGCGGCGCCGCCAGCCCGCTGGCCGCCGCGATCCCCGCGACGCCGGTTTTCAGAACGGAACGTCTCGTCATTCTGGTCATGGTAAGGTCCTCTGTTCCCGGCCGCGCTGCCCGCGGGTTGCACTCCCGTACCGGCGATGCGCGGCGCCCCAAGATGCCTCTATCAGCGGAAACAGAGGTCCCGCTGGTCAACGAAACCTGACCCAAATCGCACCACACTCACGGGCAAACGATCAATTTTCAGGCAAGCGGGCCAGCGGGGGAGACTTTCTTAATCGCCTCAGATTCACAGCTGCGCCTTTCCGCGGAAACGTGGACGTCAATAGGAATCGGAGTCTCAGAATGGCGCGCATGACCGTATCGGACGATCAGAAGGCACTCACCGTGGACGACGCGACCCTGCCGGTCGTCGACCTGTCCGGACTGTTCACCGGCTCGCCGGAAAACAAGGACCGCGTGGCCTCCGCGCTTGGCGACGCCGCCCGGAATTCGGGCTTCTTCTACATAACGGGCCACGGCATCCCGCAGGGTCTGATCGACGCGATGTTCGAAGCGTCGAAACAGTTCCACGAGAAGCCGCGCGCCTTCAAGATGAAGTACTGGAGCGGGTTCACCACCAATCACCGGGGCTACGTGCCCTTCGAGGAAAACGGCTCGGATTTCCCGAAATCGATCAATTTCAACGAAGCTTGGGACATGTCCTACGAGGCCCCGGCAGATCATCCCGATTTCCTGGCGAAATGGCGCATGACCGGGCCCAACGTCTGGCCGGACATCGAGGGGTGGAGGGAAACGGTATCGACATATTATGACGCCGTCTTCGGCCTGGGTCTCAGGCTTCTGGACGCGCTGGCGCTGGAACTTGGCGTCGAGACCGAAGAACTGACGCGCCACATCACCTATCCGACATCCCAGCTGAGGATGCTGCGTTACATCCCGAACGATATGCCGGCCACCAGGGATATCGTCGGCATCGCGGCGCATTCCGACTTCGAATGCTTCACCATCCTGCTACAGGGCGGCCCCGGCCTTCAGGTGATGAACGCCGAGGATGTCTGGATCGAAGCGCCGCCGATCCCGGGGTGCTTCATCGTCAATATCGGTGACATCTTCGAAACCTGGTCGGGCGGCCAGTTCAAGTCGACGCAGCACCGTGTCGTCAATTCCGGCAACGAGCGCTATTCCTTCCCGCTGTTCTTCGGGCTCGACTACCACGCGGTCGTCGAACCGCTGGAGAAGTTCCGCACGCCCGAGACGATGGAGAAGTACCCACCGATGAAAGCGGGCGAGCACCTGATGCGGATGTCCATCAATGCCTTCCGCTACATGGCCGAGGCCAAGGCCAAGGGCGAGCTTGTGCCGGACTACGAGGTGCCCGAGGAAAATCCCTTCAAGCGCGAGGCGAAACAGCAGGACACCTGACATTGGACCCGCACCCGGATTTCGCCGGCATTGAACTTCCGCGGACCTTCGATCTGCCGGGATTCCGCCTTCCGCCCCTGTCGCCGGAGTACCTCGACGAGGATTATCAGGCGGTCATGTCCTCGGCGGACGTCCTGATGGGCCTTTTCGGCGACTGGCCGAACGGTCTGACCCGCGAGGCCGACCTGATCGATCTCGCGTGGCACGAAAGGGAATTCACGCTTCGCCGCTCGTTCTCGTGGATCGTGCGCAGTCACGCCGGCGATTACCTTGGCTGCGCCTATCTCTTCCCGGCGCCGGGGCGCACCGGACAGGCCAGCGTGGTGACGTGGATACGCGACACGGAAGGCCGCGCAGATTGCCTTGTCCGCGTCAGACGGGAATTGAAGGACTGGTGCGCGACCCGGCTTCCGCCGCATATCGACCTGACCTGGGCCTGACGGGAACACCGTCTGGGCGCCGGTGTTCTTGTGCGGTATCAACTTCCGAAGAGCATACCCAGGAACACGAATCGATGCATATCGCATTCACCATGACACCCGGACGGGGGGACACGGATCTGCTGCTTTTCGGACTGGCCGAAAAGTTGCAGGCGAAAGGCATCCGGACCGCCGGCGTCGTCCAGACCAATACCGAATGCGAAGAGGACGGCCTCTGCGATATGGATGTCCGGGTTCTGCCCGATGGCCCTTCGATCCGGATTTCCCAAAGCCTCGGGCGCGGCTCCAGGGGCTGCCGGCTGGACCCCGAAGCGCTGGAAACCGCCGTCGGACTGTCGGGTCAGCGGCTGGCGCAGGGTGCGGATTGCCTGATCGTGAACAAGTTCGGCAAGCACGAGGCGGACGGCCGCGGCTTCCGGACGGTCATTGCCGAAGCCCTGTCCCGGGATATTCCGGTTCTGGTCGGTCTGAACAGCAAGAACGCCGGGGTCTTTCAGGAATTCGCCGGCGGCATGGCCGTGCAGCTGGCCCCGAACGCGACGGACCTGCTCGACTGGCTGACGGCGGCGATGGCGGATGGTCAGGCGGCGCAGTTGTCCGGCGTCTGATCGCCGAAGATGCGGCGGACGGACTCCGGCGTTTACCGGATCGTCACATTCGTTAAACTCTGACCAGTTGCCGATTCTGGGGGACGATTCTATGGAACTGGATCATGACAATCTGGCGGAGTCTGTCCTCGCCATGCAGGCGGGCGAGGTTCCGAACTTCGTCAGGCAATCGGTGCGTTCGCGCCAGCTTGCCCACATGGTCCGCGACCTGAACCGCCAGGCCCTCTCGAAGATAGAGCCCCAATCGCGGGCTGCCGCCAACGCCCTGAGAAAGCTGGGCTTCACCGAATAGCCGCAGCCTGTCTCAGGGCATAGGGTCCGGCGTTATCCCATCGCCTCGATTTCCGGCGTCGCACTTTCCAGCGCGCGTGCATAGCGCGTCGTCGCCTCGTCGATCTCCGCTTCCGTGATTGTCAGCGGCGGCGAGAATGCCGTCACCGGCAGGAATGGCAGGGCGCGGCTCAGCACGCCTTCCT
Organism: Silicimonas sp.; assembly: GCA_040220415.1. Classification (GTDB taxonomy): domain Bacteria; phylum Pseudomonadota; class Alphaproteobacteria; order Rhodobacterales; family Rhodobacteraceae; genus JAVJUV01. The sequence continues at coordinate 39,684 of JAVJUV010000101.1, read as the reverse complement.
TCAGCGCGTGCGCCGCGACGATCTTGTGCGCCCCGGCGGGCAGGCGGGTCTTGCTCTCCTTGTCGGCCACGAACTCCACCGCCGCCATCAGCCCGCTGCCCCGGATATCGCCGACATAGGGATGATCACCCACTTTCGTCCTCAGCGACTCCAGCAGCACCGGTCCCAGCCGCGCTGCCCGGTCGGGCATGGCTTCGCGCTCCATCAGGTCGATATTGGCCAGCGCGATCGCGCTGCCCACCGGATGCCCGGAATAGGTGAACCCGTGCATCACCGGGCCCATTTCGGGCGAGGCCTTCTTCAGCACCTCCCAGATCCGGTTCGAGATGATCGAGGCCGACATCGGGAAATAGGCGCTGGTGATCCCCTTCGCCAGCGAGACGATGTCAGGCCGGATACCGTAGGTGCCGCTGCCGAACCACTGGCCGGTGCGCCCGAAGCCGGTGATCACCTCGTCTGCGATCATCAGGATGTCGTGCCGGTCCAGAACGTCCTGAACCTTGGCGAAATAGCCTTCGGGCGGCGTGAACACCCCGCCCGTCCCCATTACCGGCTCCGCGATGAATGCCGCGATCGTATCGGCGCCCTCGCGCGCGATCATCGCCTCCAGATCCGCGACCAGCCGGTCGGTGAATTCGGTTTCGCTCTCGCCCGGCTTGCCGAAGCCATAGTAATGCGCGCACTCGGTATGCAGGACGCCCTCGATCGGCAGGTCGAAGGCTTTGTGATAGGCCTCGATGCCGGTCATGCTGCCCGAGGCATAGGTCAGACCGTGATAGGCCCCCTTGCGGGCGATGAATTTCTTCTTCTGCGGTTTGCCGCGCAGGTTGTTGTAGTAGCGGACCAGCTTGAAGGCGGTATCGTTGGCGTCCGAGCCCGAGCATCCGAAGAAGACCCGTGCCATGTCGCTGCCCGGCACCGTCTCGCGGAACAGCGACAGAACCCGGTCGGCAAGCCGAATGGTGGGCTCCGCCGACGCCCCGCCGAAGAAATGCTGAAAGCTCAGCGCCTGCATCGCCTTGGCGCCGGCTTCGACCAGTTCGGTCCGGCCATACCCGACGTTCACGCACCACAGCCCCGCGCCCATGTCGATGATCTTCTGCCCGCTGTCGCGGGTCACCACGACGCCCTCGGCGCCCGTATAGATCATGGGGCCGTTCGCTTCGAGATCGTGGATAGAGGTCACGGGGTGAAACAGGGCCTCGCGGTCCAGATCGGCAAGCGAGACGTTGGCGCGGTCGTTCATGGGTCGGATCCTTTCAGGAAAGCTGGGCGCGGAGTCTGTTCTCCGGGCGGCTCATTGCGCCGAGATAATCCGAAAAGCGGGCCGATTCCAATGGGGGTGGCCGGGATTGTTCCACCTAGGCGCCTGCCCGGTCACCGGATCACCCCGCCGTATCGCGGAAAATGCAGCCGTCCGGGCTTCGGGGCGCGCGTGATGCGGTCGCTACAGCGACTGCCCCTCTACCAGCCGCTCAAGGCGCGCGATTGCGGCCTCCATGCCATCCTGCGACGGGTTGATCTTCTGCACTTCCCGCCACGCCGCCAGGCTGTCTTCCGGCCTGCCGGTTTCTTCCAGGATCAGCGCAAGCCCACTCATCGCTCCGAAATGGCGGGGATTAAGCGCCAGCGTGCGGCGGATATCCTCCAGCGACGGGCCGTATTGCCCATTCTGGAAAAAGGCCGTGGCCCTTGCATTATAGGCTTCGGCGAATTCCGGGGCATGGTCGATCAGCGCGGTGAAATGCTCGATCGCCAGCTTGGTGTCGCCCTCGTTCAACGCCTCGCGGCCCCGCTCCAGCAGCAGGTCCATCGACGGCGAACCCGAATTCGACCAGATATCGAAAATCCGCGCCTCGATCTGCGCGGCGGCAGCGGGGTCGGCGTTCTTCAGGCCCTCGAACAGCGCTTCAAGTTCGGCGTCGTCGGCGGTTGCCGGACCAAGCAGCATCAAACCTGCGGCAAGTGCCGCAACGGCGCATTTGAGATATCGGAGGATACGGACCATAACGCAGGTAAGTGTAATTCAATCCGGGGCGAATGCGAGTCCCCCTGACGAACAGGTGAAGGAGATCAGGATGAGTGAAGTGATCGAACAGGCGGTCGTCGCGCTGAACGGCAAACTGGGGACAGGCGGCTTCGACGGAACCGCCAAGTTCGTCATCGAGGACGAAGGCGCGATCATGCTCGATTCCGACGGCGCCCGCGCCGGCGACGAAGACGCCGACGTGACGATGACGGCGGATGCCGATACGTTCCGCGACATTCTCGAAGGCAATCTCAATCCCACATCGGCCTTCATGTCCGGCCGCCTGAAAATCGACGGCGACATGGGCGCGGCCATGCGGCTGGCGCCTGCGTTGTCCTGACCGTTGCAGGCCGCGCCCTACCGTTTCGATCTGGCCGAAGGGCCGGAGGACACCCGCGCGGTCTGGGTTCAGGCCTCCGACGAGGCGCGGCTTCGCGTCGTCGTCTGGCCGGGCACCTCTGCAAAGGGCACCATACTGCTCTTTCCGGGCAGGACCGAATACATTGAAAAGTACGGCCGAGTCGCGCGTGACCTGACGCAGGCGGGATATGCCGTCGCGACAGTGGACTGGCGCGGGCAGGGGTTCTCGGACCGGCTGGCCGACGACAGGCTTCTGGGCCACGTCATGCACTTCCACGACTACCAGAAGGATGTCGCGGCACTGCTGAAGGTGATCGGCGCCATGAACCTGCCCGAACCCAGGTTCCTGCTGGCCCATTCGATGGGCGGCTGTATCGGCTTAAGGGCGCTGGTCGAGGGGCTGCCCGTCAGGCGCGCGGTCTTCTCCGCCCCGATGTGGGGCATCCTGATGAAGGCGTCGCAACGTCCCGTCGCGGCGCTCTTGCCCGGCCTCGCGCGCATGGCACGGCAGGAAAAGCGCTACACGCCGGGAAACCGGCCCGTGGTCTTCGACCCCGAAACCGGGTTCGAGGGAAATCCACTGACCTCCGACCCCGAACACTTCGCCTACCTGTCGCACCAGCATGGGGCCGAAGAGCATTTTCCCCTGTCCGGCCCCTCGCTGCACTGGCTGGGCGAGGCGCTGCGGGAATGTCGCGCGCTGCGAAACCTGCCGCGCCCGGGCCTGCCCGTGCTTACCTTCGTGGGCACCGACGAAATGATTGTCGACAGTCGGGATATCTACCGTATGCACAAGGCATGGGACGGCGCGCAGCTTCGCGTCATCGACGGTGCCCGCCACGAACTGATGATGGAAATCCCCCCGATAAGGGCGCGCTTCTTCGAAGAGGTTCTGGGCTTCTTCGCCGCCGCACAGGCTTAGACCTCGATCCCGGTGAACGCGTTTTTCAGCGCATCTGACCAGGACCGGCTCATCTTCGCGAAAGACTGGTCCTGCGCCTCGATCCGCCGCTGCTCCGAGATCTCCAGGGCGTCCTTCTTCACCAGAACCATGTCCAGCGGCATGCCCACGCTCAGGTTCGACCGCAGCGTCGAATCCATGCTCAGCAGAACCGCCTTCTTGGCATCCGTCAGCGTCGTCTCAGGCGACACGACACGGTCAAGAATGGGCTTGCCGTACTTGTGCTCGCCGATCTGCAGATAGGGCGTATCCTCGGTGGCCTCGATGAAGTTGCCCTCCGGGTAGATCAGGAACATCCGCATGTCGCCGTTCTTGCGCTGCCCGGCCAGAATCATCGTCGCCGAGGCGCTCGACGCGCTCTTCCCCATTCGGCTGGCAACTTCCTGACTGGTCTCGGCCAGGGTGCGGCCGACGATCTCGGCGACCTGCAAAATGGTCGGGGCCAGAAGAATGGATGTCTGGGGCGTCGCCTCCAGATCGGTGGCCGCCTCGTCCAGGCGCGCCAGCGTCGTCTGCGTCACCGACAGGCTGCCGGCGGTCATGATCACGATGACCCGGTCGCCCGGTTGGGTGAAGGTGAACATCTTCCGATAGGTCGAAATATTGTCCAGACCCGCGTTGGTGCGCGTGTCCGACAGGCAGACGAAGCCGTCGTTCAGAAGAAGTCCAACACAGTAGGTCATGAAACATGTCGCTGCCGGGGGTTCGCGGGAAACCTACGGCGGCGCGTTGGCACAGGCAAGGCCCACCGGCACCTTTTGGGGACGCCGGGTCCGACCTATCGCGAATTGGACATTGCCTTGCGCCTGGGCTCCGGGTCCGCCGGACTGATCAGCTTGCTGCTGACGAAACCCATGCGGGACAAACCCATCCGCCGCATGTTGCCCGAGATGTCGTCACCGGCAACGCTCTCGGCTTCCTCGCAGGCGCCATGCGCGCTGCACGGTGAAACGCCCTCCAGAAAACACTTGCCGCTTCCACGGCAGAACTTGAAGCTGCAAGTCATCAGCTTTCTTACCCCCAACACTCGTACCCGGACGCACCCGCGCCCGTCTTCAGTCGGCTGTATCTCAAGACAGGTGCGGCAATCACAACAATTGAAATTTTGCACGAAATCTTTTTAAAATCAGCCTGTTAAAAAGGGCGCGTTCCCCCACCGGAACGCGCCCTTGCCCCACCCATCTGACGCGCGACCGGCCCCCACCAGCCTTGCGCGTCACCGAGCATTCCTTGCCGGGCGAAAGCTTCGCCCGTGTTGATCCTTCCGCCCGCAACTTCGGCGGCGCGATGCCCTCTGAATTCGGTTTTTGGCTGGTCGATGATCCGTCCGGTGCGGACAGACGGCTCCACAACGATCCCGGTCACGGGGACAACCGGACCGGAATGTGCTTTCACGAAACGACGGGTCCGGATCGGTGTTGCACCGGCCCCTGTTTCGCTTGCCATTCGCTGGAGAACCTGAATTGCGATCGAATGGCGCGATGCCTCACGGGACGGAGGCATCGCGAACCCAGCTACGACTGCAATCTGACGGACTGAAAGGACCTCGTCCGCAATCGGCTGGACCATCGACTTCACCACTTACTCTTACACACACAAGGCCGAGGGACATGTTGGCCTCAGAGACATTTCTAAGGCAGAAATGTGGCAGGAATTTGGCGGTCATGTGCGATTGTGGGGCCTGGACCGTCACCGATCAGGACGCCAGGACGTACATTGATGGGCGTGGCGAAACAGTAAGCCGTATTCAGCCTGTCCACCGCGCCGGGGGCCTGGGAATCGGCTCTCCGAATCGGGCGGAAATATGGCGCCTGCCGAAGAACGGATCGCGGTTCCCCGGAAGTATGCCTACCCCCGGGGAACCGCCGTTGGGGTCAGCCGGCATCCTTGTAGCTGACGGTCTTTACATCCGCGTCGGGATCGGACTTCTCGCGCCGGACCAGAAGCCGGTTCAGCGCGTTCACATAGGCCTTGGCGCTGGCCACCACCGTATCGGTATCCGCCGCCTGACCGGTCGCGATCCGGCCTTCCTCTTCCATGCGGACGCTGACCGTCGCCTGCGCGTCGGTGCCCTCGGTCACGGCGTGCACCTGGTACAGCTGCAACCGCGCCTCGTGCGGGAAAAGCTGTTTGACCGCGTTGAAGGTCGCGTCCACCGGCCCGTCGCCCTTTGCCGTCGTCCTTTGCTCCACCCCGTCGATCGACAGGATCAGGTCGGCAGACTGCGGCGCTTCCGTGCCGCAGATCACCCGCAGGAAGCGAACCTGGATGCGGTCGTATTCCTCGCCCGACTCCTGGTCGCGCATCAGGGCGATCAGGTCGTCCTCGAAGACCTCCTTCTTGCGGTCGGCCAGCGCCTTGAACCGCACGAAGACGTCGTTCAGCTGGTTGTCGGCCAGCTCGAACCCCAGCTCCTTCAACTTCGCCCGCAGCGCTGCGCGCCCCGAATGCTTGCCCATGACGATGTTCGTCTCGGACAGGCCCACATCCTCGGGCCGCATGATCTCGAAGGTCTCGGCGTTCTTCAGCATCCCGTCCTGGTGAATGCCGGATTCATGCGCAAAGGCGTTCTTGCCGACGATGGCCTTGTTGTACTGCACGGCAAAGCCCGACACGGTCGCGACCCGCCGCGAGATGTGCATGATCTTCCTGGTGTCGACCCCGGTAGAGAAGGGCATGATGTCGTGGCGCACTTTCAGCGCCATCACCACCTCTTCCAGCGCGGTATTGCCCGCGCGCTCACCCAGACCGTTGATCGTGCACTCGATCTGGCGCGCGCCGCCCTCGACGGCGGCCAGCGCGTTCGCCGTCGCCATGCCCAGGTCGTTGTGACAATGCGTGGCGAAGACAACCTCGTCCGCGCCCGGAACTTCCGCGATCAGGCGCTTGATCAGATCGGCGCTTTCCCGCGGCGCGGTATAGCCCACCGTGTCGGGGATGTTGATCGTCGTGGCGCCGGCCTTGATCGCGATCTCGACCACCCGGCACAGGTAATCCCACTCGGTCCGCGTCGCGTCCATCGGCGACCATTGCACGTTGTCGCAAAGATTGCGCGCGTGCGTCACCGTGTCGTGAATGCGCGCGGCCATCTGGTCGCGGTCCAGGTTCGGGATGGCCCGGTGAAGCGGCGAGGTGCCGATGAAGGTGTGGATGCGCGGTCGGCGTGCATGCTTCACCGCCTCCCAGCACCGGTCGATGTCCTTGAGGTTGGCCCGCGCCAGCCCGCAGATCACGGCATCCTTCGAGCGTTTCGCGATCTCGCTGACAGCTTCGAAGTCGCCCTCCGAGGCGATGGGAAAGCCCGCCTCGATGATGTCGACGCCCATGTCGTCCAGCAGTTCGGCGATCTCCAGCTTTTCCGAATGGCTCATCGTCGCGCCCGGGGATTGCTCGCCATCGCGCAGCGTGGTGTCGAAAATCAACACGCGGTTCTTGTCTTGGGTCATGATTGTCTCTCTTTGTCCTCAGCCTTGTTTACCCGGCGCGTGGTCCCCTCTGAGCGGTCGCGCCGAAAGGCACGCTCAGAGGCGGCTAAGGAGAAGAAGCAGGCCGGCGCGCGAAAAATCGCGTGCGCAAGTGATATGCTCAGACCGGCTCATGGGGCGTGACGATAGGCAGACAGGCTGGGCTTGTAAAGACCCGGCGGCCCTGGCGGGCCATCCGGAAGTATTCAGCCTCGAAGCGGTTCTCCAGGCCCGCCCCGGCGCAGAAACCCATGTCCATGTTCGAGGTCGAATCGATCTGCCCGCCGGCAACCATCGAGACCCCCTGGATGCCGTTGGCATTGGCCTCGAAGTCTATGTCGCCCATCGCGACGATCTGGCTGCCATAGACGTGAAGCTGCGCGGGGAAGTTCACACCGCCCATCGTGACGATCTGCACGCCGCCGCCCGCGGAACAGTTGTCGTTGCGACCCAGAACAATACCCGATGCACCGTCGATCGCGGCGACCGAGGGATTGGTCGAGATGATCAGCACGTCCTCGAGCGTGACGCCTGATCCGATCGACAACAGGCAATTGGTATGGATCACGCCATTGACCAGGGTTGTGTTCGCCGGAATCCGCACGGTGTTGTTGCCGCCGCCACCGCCATTCCCGCCGCCATTCCCGCCGCCGTTACCACCGCCACCGCCGCCGGTGTTGCAGAGAAATTCGTGGATCTCGCCCGGCCGCCAGACCGAGTTGTCCAGGTTGGTGCTGGGGCTCAACGTGTTCTTCACGGCCGGCGTGTTCAGATAGTCCGACCGGAAGTAGGTCGATGCAGGATCGGCATACCCGTTCGCGATGTCCTGCACCCGTTGCAGGATGCGAATTCTGTAGGCCCCGCTTCGCAGCGCGTTCTGCAGGCCGGGATTGCTGTTCCAGCCGCTGCTCGGTATCACCACGCTGGCCTTGTCGGGCATCGAGACGATGACGCCATTCTCGAAGACATTGTTGTTGTTCACTTCCACATGGCTGTTCGAGTGAATGCAGAACCCGGCGCGATACCGGTTGTTCGACTGCACGTCCACGCGGCCCTGCGCGACAAAGCCTTCGCGGAAGCAGGTGGGGTAATAGGTCTCGAACACCGACTCGCTGACGACATTCATGTTCAGCATGCCGACGAACTTCAGGAAATACGAGACCATCGCGGTGTCGCGCGATTGCAGGCGCTGGGTGCTGACCAACACGCTCTCATTTGATCCCGGACCCACGATGAAACGGTCGTTGGCGGCGTCCCATCGCCCGAACTGAATATCTTCGGGCCGGATCGTGTCTCCGAACTTTCCAAGCGGAAGCGACGCCTGCGCGATCTGGATGGCAAGGGCCTTGGCCTGTGCTTCGGTGTGCTTCTCACGGGCCATGATCGCGGCGTGCGCGGCCGAATCCGCGGCGACCTGCAGATGGGTGCGCACCATGAGGGCGTTGGCCACGTCGATGGCCATGCCGCCGACGCATATCATCGTGATCAGAAGAAAAAGTCCGAATTCCGTCAGCGCGCCGTCCTGACGGCGGCAGAACCTGAAAAGCAACGCCCTGGCACGGCAACTGCCGGTGAAAAAGGGGATTCTCGTCGTTCCTTGGGCAACAGTCCGGCGAAAAACCGCCGCACGGTGCGGCGTCAGGCCTCTCCGACGACGTTGGCCAGATCCAGCGCCCGCCGCGCCTCGACCGCGCCGGTCAACCAGCCGGGGTCCATCGTCGGAACCGACGACAACAAAAGCGCGGTGTATTCCGGGTGTGGCGGCGACAGGATGTCGTCCTTGATGCCCTGTTCGACGACCTTGCCCCGCCACATCACCACGATCTCGTCCGCGATCGCCTCGACCGTGGCGATATCGTGGGTGATGAAGATATAGCTGACACCCAGATCCTTCTGCAGCTTCAGCAGCAGCTTCAGGATGCCTTCCTGTACCACCTGGTCCAGCGCGCTTGTCACCTCGTCGCAGATGATCAGTTCCGGCTCCGCCGCCAGCGCCCGCGCGATGCAGATCCGCTGTTTCTGCCCGCCGGACAACTCGCCCGGCAGCCGGTCCATGAAGCTCTCGTCCAGTTCGATCTGCTGCAACAAGCCGGCCACGCGCTCGTCCAGCTTGCGGCCCTTCAGCCCGTGATAGAACTCCGCCGGCCGCCCGATGATCTCGCGCACGGTATGGCGCGGGTTCATCGCGGTATCGGCCATCTGGTAGATCATCTGGATGCGCTGCAACTGGTCCTTCGACCGCGACTTCAGATCGGCGGGCAGCGGCTGGCCGTTGAACAGCACGCGGCCCTGCGACGGCGGCAGCAGCCCCGTGACCACACGCGCCGTCGTCGACTTGCCCGATCCGCTTTCGCCCACGACCGCCACGGTCCTGCCGCGCGGCACGCTGATCGAGACGTCGTGCAGCACCGGCACCGTCCCGTAGGCCGCCGTGACGTTCTCGATGCGCAAGATATGGTCTTCGCTGGTCTCGGCCGGTTTCTCGATCGACCGCACCGCCCACAGCGACTTCGTATAGGGGTGCTTGGGGTTCGACAGCATCTCCTGCGTCTCGGCTTCCTCGACCTCTTCGCCGTAGCGCAGCACCTTGATCCGGTCGGCCATCTGCGCCACCACCGCCAGGTCGTGGGTGATATAGATCGCGGCCGTGTCGAAACGCTCCACCGCTTCCTTCATCGCGGCCAGCACATTGACCTGCGTGGTCACGTCCAGCGCCGTCGTCGGCTCGTCGAAGATGATCAGGTCGGGTCGCGCACTCATCGCCATCGCCGTCATCGCGCGCTGCAACTGCCCGCCCGAGACCTGGTGCGGATAGCGAAAACCGATCGTCTCGGGTTCGGGCAGGTCCATGGCGGCATAGAGCTTCTTGGCGTCCTCCACCGCCTCTTTCTCGCTCTTGATCCCGTGGCGCAGGCTGGCCTCGACCGTCTGGTCGATCAGACGGTGCGCCGGATTGAACGCCGCGGCGGCGGACTGCGCGACATAGGCGATCCGCGAACCGCGCAGCGCCTGCCGCTCGGCCTCGCTGACTTTCATCAGGTCGCGCCCGTCGAACCAGATCTCACCGCTCGTCAGCCGGCATCCGGGCCGGGCAAAACCCATCGCGGCCAGCCCCAGCGTCGATTTGCCCGCACCGGACTCGCCGATCAGCCCCAGCACCTCGCCCCGCTTCAGTGTCAGGTCCACGCCCTTGATGATCGGATGCCATGTCTCGTCCGAGAATCCGTCGATCACGACGTTCTTCATGTGAAGAAGCAGTTCTTCAGCCACACCGCATGTCCTTCTTCCTGGCGCAAATACGGCGTGGGGTCCGGGGGGTGGACCCCCCGGGCGGATCGGCGCGCGATGCGCGGCGATATCCCGCCTTAGTGCTCATCGCGCAATCCGCTCGTTTTCATCAGGAACCAGTCCACCACGAAATTGACCGCGATGGTCAAGAGCGCGATCGCGGCGGCCGGCAACAATGGCGTGATCCCCGCCTTCAGGTCGTACTGCGCGAACTGGATCAGCGAGGCGTTGTCCCGCACCATCGACCCCCAGTCGGCGGTGGGCGGCTGAATGCCGACGCCCAGGAAACTCAGCGCCGCGATCGTCAGGAACACGAAACAGAACCGCAGGCCGAACTCGGCCACCAGCGGCGGCATGATGTTCGGCAGGATCTCGCGCCGCATCACCCAGCCCAGGCCCTCGCCCCGCAGTTTCGCGGCCTCGACGTATTCCATCACCACGACGTTCATCGCCACCGCCCGTGTCAGGCGGAACACCCGCGTCGAGTCCAGCACCGCGATGATGAAGATCAGCGACGGGATCGACGAGCCGAAAATCGACAAGAGCATCAGCGCGAAGATCAGCGACGGGATCGCCATCAGCACGTCCACCGCGCGGCTGATCACCTGGTCCGTCCAGCCCCGGCTGATCGCGGCCACCAGCCCCAGCCCGCCGCCGATCAGGAATGCCAGGATCGTGGTGACGAAGGCGATGCCCATCGTGTTCCGCGCACCGTAGATCAGGCGGCTGAAGATATCGCGACCGATCTGGTCGGTTCCGAAGACATGGCCCTCGCCCCAGGGAAGATACGCCCCGAAGGAACTGTCCGCCTCGGCATAGGGCGCCAGCCACGGCGCGAAGACCGCGACCAGCACGTAAAGTCCGATCACGATCATCCCGAACCAGGCGGTCAGCGGCGCCTTGCGCAATTCGATCTTCGCGCGCGCCCAGCGGGTGCGCCGGGCGCGGACCTGGCCGACCTCGTCCTTGGCGGAATATGTCTCGGGCGCGTCGGTCATCTCGGGTGCAGCAGCCTCGGGTTGGTGATGATCGAGATGATGTCCGCGATCAGGTTCAGGATGATGTAGGTGGCCGCGAAGATCAGCGCGCAGGCCTGCACCACGGGAATGTCGCGCGTCGTTACCGCATCGACCATCAATTGCCCGATGCCCGGATAGACGAAGACCACCTCCACCACCACGACGCCCACCACCAGGTAGGCAAGGTTGAAGGCGATGACGTTGGCGATCGGCGCCCAGGCGTTCGGCAGGGCGTGCTTCATGATCACCGTCGCGGGCGAAAGCCCCTTGAGCCGCGCCATCTCGATATAGGGCGATGCCAGAAGGTTGATGATCGCCGCCCGCGTCATCCGCATCATGTGCGCGACGATCACCAGCGTCAGCGTCAACGCGGGCAGGGCGCACTTGTAGACCCGTTCCCAGAAGGGCGTATCGGCGTTGATGTTCGCCAGCGACGGAAAGATCGGGTTCAGCGAAGCCAGGAAAAGGATCAGCAGATAGGCCACCAGGAATTCCGGCATCGAGATCGTCGACAGCGTCGTCGCGTTGACCACCCGGTCATAGATCGAGTTCCGGTAAAGCGCCGCGGTTATTCCCAGCGCCAGGGCCACGGGAACCGCGATGATCGCGGTCATGGCAGCCAGGAACAGCGTGTTGGCCAGTCTCGGTCCCACCAGATCGGCCACCGAGCGCGACCGGTCCACGCCCGAAGACGCGCGCCCCGAGAACGACTGACCCAGATCTCCGGTCGCGACCGACCCTATCCAGTCGAAATACCGCATATAGGCCGGCTTATCGAGGCCCAGCTCTCTCCGGAACGCCGCAACGGTTTCTTCCGTCGCTGTCTGTCCAAGCACCGCCTCGGTGAAATCGCCGGGCAGGAACTCGATCGAAGAAAAGATGATCAGCGACACGAAGAAGAGCGTCAGAAAGCCCAGTCCCAGTCTTTGAAGCACCGTCGACAGGATCGGATGCAAGTCGAACTCCCCATGTCCCCCACGCCTTGCCGGCGCTTTTTGCAAGCCTAGGCGAAGGGGCGCCGTGAAAGCAACAGTCTATACTGGTCAGATACCGTCGCGGGGGATGTCGCTGGCGAAGGTCTTCGAGAAAACCAGCGTATCGCCCTCCCAGGCGTCGATCCTGGCGCGCGGATGCCAGTGCGTCGCCGTCGCGGTCAGCCATGCCCGGCATTCGGTGGTGATCTTCCAGTCGCCGCGTTCCAGCGTCGTGACCCAGCGGATGTTGCCCGACGCGGAAAGCGGATCGTCCGGCCGTATCTGCCAGTCCTCGCGGCAGACCGAGCCGGTTGCCAGCCCGTGGCTCCGGTCGCGGATCTCCCCGTCGTCCGTGTCGATCCGGATGGTGCGCGTGCCGTCCGCGCTCTCTTGTACCTGGCGGGTCATCTGCGGTTTTCGCAGCACCTTGGCGTCCCACGGCGGCGCGCCTTCGGGGCCCGCAAACGCGGTCTCGTCGGCCATCGCTGTCGGGCGCACCGGCAGCGCCAGCAACCCGCCCGTGATCGTCACGCCGGCGCCCTCGGGGTCGGGCCAGATGAACGGCCAACAGGCGGTCGAGACCGCCACCCGCAGGCGGTGCCCTTGTGGCAGCCGGTAGGCGCACTGGTCCAGAACCACCTCCACCTCCACAGGCTTGCCTGGCTCCAGGTCTTCCGGCGTCGCGTGGGAATGGCGGTGCCGAAGGTTCAGGAACCCATGCGTTATCAGCGCCGAGGTTCCGTCCGGCCGCAGGTCGCAAAGCCGTACCGCCAGTTGCCCGGACGCTCCACCCGGGACAACGCTCAGCCTCAACCGGGGCGCGCCCACGATATCCGTATCCCGCCCCATCTCGCTGCCGTCGAAACAGGCCGACATGGCGTCGTCATCCGTCTGATCGCCCGGCAATTCCGGCCCGAAGGCAAAGGGGAAATACTCGCCGCTCCCGTCCCCGCAGGTCTGGGGCGATGCAATCTCGCGTTCGAACGGCGCCTCGCTCGTCACCAGTCCGCGCGCGCCCAGGTACAGACCCTGCTCCTCGACCGGCCCGTCGACCGCGATCCAGCGTCCGGGCCGCTCGTCGACCCAGCGCTCGGGCGCGATCGAATCCATCAGGTACAGCCGCTGGGCGTTCTCGCCCTCGACGCCGGTATCTATCCCCTTCAGCCAGTGATCCCACCAGCGCAGCGCCTCTTGCAGAAAGCCGATGGCCGGTTCCGGTTTCGCGTAATGCGGATACTTGTGAATCCACGGCCCCACGACGGCCTTCACCGGCACTTTCAGCCCGGCGACCAGTGCCGCGGGCGTGTTGCGATAGCCGTCATGCCAGCCGCCGACCGACAGCACCGGCACCTGGATGGCGCTCCAGTCTTCGCAGACCGAGCCATGTTGCCAATATGCGTCCCTCCGCTGGTGCGAAAGCCAGGTCTCCAACAGGAACGGCTGCGCCTTCAGCCGCTCCAGCCACATCTCGCGCCAGGCGTCGCCCACGACCTCGGGGTCCGGCGGGCGCGAGGAATAGGCCAGCATCTGCGCCGCCCAGCCCAGGTTCTCGCCCAGCATGCAGCCGCCCTTGTAGTGGATGTCGTCGGCGTACCGGTCCACCGTCGAGCAAAGCGAGATCACCGCCTTCAGACCCTCGGGCCTCAGTGCGGCCACCTGCAACGCGTTGAACCCGCCCCAGCTGATCCCCATCATCCCCCATGATCCGGTCGACCAGGGCTGCGCGGCGACCCAGTTCATCACCGCGATCGCATCATCCCACTCCTGCTGTTCGTATTCGTCGTGCATCAGCCCCTGGCTGTCGCCATTGCCGCGCATGTCGACCCTGATCGCGGCATAGCCGTGCCCGGCGAAATAGGGATGTGTCAGCTGGTCCCGCGCAATGGTGCCATCGCGTTTGCGATAGGGCAGATGCTCCAGGATGGCCGGCACCGGGTTTTCCTCGGCATCCACCGGCAGCCAGATGCGCGCCGACAATTCCACGCCGTCGGGCATCGGAATACGAACATCGGGCCACTCCACGACCCGTCGCGGGAAATCGGTGCGCGTTTCCATGCCCCAATTAGGCACGGAAATTTCGCTGTGACCATAAAGAATTGCGCTATGCCGGTGCGCACAGCGAAGCATTGCCAGGAAGTGATGCGGGGTCTGGGCCCGGCGCTCAGAACATCATGCAATCGGCCCCGGGCGGCAGCGCCTCGGCGCCCTCGGGCAGCGTCGGCACGTAATCGAACGACACGATCCGCGCGCCCTGATCGAAGGCGATGAACATCTGCCCGGATCCGGGCCGTATCGCGATGCCCTCGGGGTCGAGCCCGTATTCCGACAGTCCCGCCACCGACAGAAGCGCGCCCACGGCGTCGAATTCGTAAAGGCTGTTCGTCCCCTCCATGTCGTCCACGATCAGAAGATGCCCGGTCCTCGGGTCGCGGGCGATCCCCTGCGCCTCGAAGAGAGGCGGTGTCAGGTCCAGCGTATCGATCCGCCGGATCACCTCGCCTTCGGGCGTGAACCATGTCAGCCGCTCCGGGTCGTCCTCGACCGAGATGATCTCGCCCGCGCCCCCGATCACGATGCCTTCGGTATCCGCCCAGCCGTCCGAAACCTTGAACGGCGCGCCCAACGCCTCGCCATCCTTCGAAATCCTCTGAAACCCGCCCATCCCGTCGGCCACCAGCAAGTCGTTGTCCTCGACCGTGATCGCCTTGATCCGCGAAAGGTCGCTGCCGAGGCGCCGCAACTCGTCGCCATCCAGCGTCACAAGGATCACCTCCGGCCCTTCGTTCGCGATCCAAAGCCCGCAGAAAGCCGGGTCGTATTCCAGGCTGGAAGGCCGGTTCAGGAAATAGCTGCCGGTCATCGTCAGCTCCAGCGCCGGGGTGGGTCCGGCGGCGGCAAGGCTCAGGCAAGTCAGGAACGCGCGTGTCATTCTGTCTCCCTCGTCAGGGGGGATGATGGCGCTAGGTCGCCCCAAGTCAAAGGAGAAGGGCATGGAACGCGCACTCGTGATCGGCGCCTCGGGCGGCATCGGATCGGCCATCGCGGCGGAACTTCAGGCGCGCGGCGTCGCCGTGGACGGCCTGTCGCGCTCGGCTGACGGCCTCGACGTCACCGACGAGACCAGCGTGGAACGCGCGCTTGGCGCGCTGACCGGCCCCTACGACCTGATCTTCGTCGCCACCGGCGCGCTCGAGATCGGCGGCCATACGCCCGAAAAGGCCATTTCCCAGGTCACGCCCGACGCGCTTCTGGCCCAGTTCCGCACCAACGCCATCGGCCCCCTGCTGGTCCTGAAGCACGCCCTGCGGCTTCTGCCGAAAGACCGCCCCGCCGTCTTCGCCGCCCTTTCGGCGCGTGTCGGCTCCATCGGTGACAATGCCATCGGTGGCTGGCACAGCTACCGCACCGCCAAGGCCGCGCTGAACCAGCTGATCCACGGCGCGGCCATCGAACTCAGGCGCACACACAGGCAGGCCGTCGCCGTCTGCCTTCACCCCGGCACGGTCGAAACCGCCTTCACCGCGAAATACGCGGGCCGCCACAAGACCGTCCCGGCATCGCAGGCGGCGGCGAACCTCGTGAACGTGATCGAGGCTCTGTCGCCCGCGCAATCCGGCGGCTTTTTCGACTATGCGGGCAGGGAAATCCGCTGGTGACGCGCCTTGTCCTCGTCCTCGGCGACCAGCTGACCCAGACCGTCGCCGCACTGCGCCAGGCCGACAAGGAGCGGGATATCGTCGTCATGGCCGAGGTCGCGGACGAAGCCGCCTACGTCCCGCACCACCCGAAAAAAATCGCCTTCTGCTTGTCCGCAATGCGCCACTTCGCGGCCCGTCTCGAACGGGACGGCTGGACGGTGGACTACACCAAACTCGACGCCGACAACGCGCCCCGCAGCATCCCCGCCGCGCTTCTCGCCGCCGCCGATCGCCACGGCGCGAGAGAGGTCCTCGCCACCCGCCCCGGCGAATGGCGCCTGATCGAGGCGCTGGACGCCACGCCGCTGGACATCACCCAGCTGGAAGACGACCGTTTCGTCGCCTCCCACGCCGAGTTCGACCGCTGGGCCGAGGGCCGCAAGGAACTTCGCATGGAGTGGTTCTACCGCGACATGCGCCGCAAGACCGGCCTTCTGATGGACGGCGATCAACCCCGGGGCGGCCAGTGGAACTTCGACCACGACAACCGCAAACCCGCGCCCGACGCCGTGGACTTCGGCGGCCCGATGCACTTCACTCCCGACGAGATCACCGAAGAAGTGCTGACCCTCGTCGAGCGCCGCTTCCCCGGCAACTTCGGCGCACTCCGCCCGTTCTGGTTCGCTGTCGACCATGCCCGGGCGAAACAGGCGCTCGCCCACTGGATCAGGGGCGGCCTGCCGAAATTCGGCGACTACCAGGACGCGATGCTGTCCGAGAACCGCTTCCTCTGGCACTCGGTCCTCTCGATGTATCTGAACGCCGGCCTCATCGCTCCGCTCGAGGTCTGCCACGCCGCCGAAGACGCTTGCAAATCAGGCCATGCCCCCCTGAACGCCGCCGAGGGTTTCATCCGCCAGATCATCGGCTGGCGCGAATACATGCGCGGCGTCTACTTCCGGGAAGGACCCGGCTACACCCGCCGCAACGCGCTGAAGCACCAGCGCAAGCTCCCCGATTTCTTCTGGACCGCGAAGACAGACATGCGCTGTGTCGCCAAGACCGTCGAACAGACCCGCGACGAGGCCTACGCCCACCACATCCAGCGCCTGATGGTCACCGGCAACTTCGCCCTGCTGGCCGGGATAGACCCGCACGAGGTCCACGAATGGTACCTCGCCGTCTACGCCGACGCCTACGAATGGGTCGAGGCGCCCAACGTCATCGGGATGAGCCAGTTCGCCGATGGCGGCATCGTCGGCTCGAAACCCTACGTGTCCTCCGGAAACTACATCGACCGGATGTCGGACTATTGCGGCACCTGCGCCTACAGCGTGAAGAAGAAGACGGGGCAGGGCGCCTGCCCCTTCAACCTGCTCTACTGGGCCTTCCTCGACCGCCACCGCGCGCGGTTCGAAAGGAACCCCCGCATGGCGAACATGTATCGCACATGGGACAGGAGGGACGCGGGCAAACGCGCCGCGATTCTGACCGAGGCCGAGGATTGGACCGCCCGCATGTCGCGCGGCGAGACCGTTTAGCCGTCCGGACACAACTCGGATCCGCACAATGTGCGCAACAACAAAAAGGCTGATTTCTCGACCTTCGATGATGATGCCCGGGTAGGACCGGAAAGCCGCGATCGGCGACCGCGGCCTGGCATGGGCCTAGATGCTCCGGCTGAACCGCCGCCCGCCCGCCCGCAGCCTGGCGGCATCCGCCAGGTCGTTCAGCGCCGGAGCAAACAAGTGCAGGATCTCGGATTCAGTGGTTGATTTCAGGCGCCGACGCGGTTTCGGAAGCGGACAAGGCGCGCCCTTGTTCGTCCAGGACCGGTAGCTCTCCAATTTGAATGAAATCACCAGGTAGCGGAAATAGCGGCACAGCCTTGCGATAGCGGCAAGGACCGCATTCATTCCACGATGCATGTTACACAACCTTCAACTCGGTAACCCCACCAAGCGCGGGCCAACCTAAGAGGTGACTTTGGCAAAGGCAACCGGACGAAGGCGCGGCAAAAGTATACTCCCGGAAGGAAACGCGAACAGTGTCCGGCCAATTCCGATCATTGTCGGCTGTCAGTTGTCACCGGCGTCGGTCAGCACGCCGTCGTCCCAGGTTCCCGAGCGTTCCTCGCCCGACGCATAGCGAATCGTTCCCTCGCCCTGCCGCTTGCCGCGCACGAACATGCCCTCGTAGACGTCGCCGTTGGCATATGTCGCCACGCCGCGCCCGTCGATCTCGCCCGCCTCCCACTCGCCCTCATAGGTGAACCCGTCCGGCATCGTGATCTTTCCCTGGCCTTCGCGCTGGCCGGCCACGAACTCGCCGTCGTAGACGGTGCCGTCCGAATACCGCGCGATACCTTGCCCTTCGCGCTGACCGTCCTTCCAGCCGCCTTCGTAGGTATAGCCGTCGGCAAAGGTCATCTTGCCCTGGCCGTCCATCTTGGCGTCCTTGAATTCTCCCTCGTAGACCAGCCCGTTGGCATAGGTTGCGACACCGGTGCCCTCGATCACCCCGGTGACCCACTCGCCTTCATAGGTGTTCCCGTCAGGATAGACGATCCTGCCGTTACCGTCGGCAAGGTCGTTCTTGAAGGTGCCGGTATAGACCGACCCGTCAGGATAGGTGACTTGGCCCTCGCCTTCGATGGAACCGTTCACCCAGCTTCCCGAATAGACATACCCGTCCGTCCCCGTGAACGTGCCTTGTCCGTGGCGCTGGTCGTTGGCGAACTCGCCCTCGTAGACGTCGCCGTTGGCATAGGTCACCTTGCCCATGCCCTGCCGCTTGCCGTCCTCCAGCATGCCTTCGTAGATGTCGCCGTTCGGCTGCGTCAGCGTGCCCTGGCCGTGGATCTGGCCCCGGGACCACGCGCCTTCATAGACCAGCCCGTCCGTCATCGTCAGCGTGCCGGTGCCCTCGCGCACGCCGCGTACCAGCGTTCCCGAATAGACCGCGCCGTCGGGATAGGTGATCGTGCCTTCGCCTTCCTTGATCCCGCGCACCCACTGGCCGTCGTAGACATAGCCGTTCGGGCTTTCCATCCGGCCCTGTCCGTGGTGCAGCGCATCCTCGAAGCCGCCGGTGTATTTCACGCCGTTGGCGTAGACGGCCGTGCCCTGGCCGTTGATCTTGCCGTCCAGCCACTCGCCCTCGTAGGTGCCGCCATCGGCAAAGGTGATCTTTCCGGTGCCCTCGGGCTTGCCCGCGACGAATTCGCCTTCGTAGACCGAGCCGTTGGGAAACTCCGCGCGCCCCTGGCCCCGGATCTCGCCGTCGACCCATTCGCCTTCGTAGACATAGCCGTTCGGCAGCCGGTAGGTGCCGGTGCCGTGCTGCTTGCCGTCCTTGAACGTGCCCTCGTATACGCCGCCGTCATCGTACTGTTTGGTGACGACCTTGCCATCCTGCGCCAGCGCGACCGATGCGGTCAGCGCCAGTATGGCAAGCGTTCCTGCTCCGAGACCCCTCATGCGATACTCCACATGTCTCCCTTGCCGAAGACACCAACGGTCCCCGATCCTTCTTGTGCTCCTGAAATCTAGAGGAGCCATCCACCCCCCGCAACGCTTTTCCCGGGTCTTTCCCTCTGGCCGATCTCTGCTAAGACGACCGGGTAACGAGGAGACGCGCATGACCAACCGCTTCCGCATCACGCTCGGGCAGATGAACCCG
Source organism: Silicimonas sp. (assembly GCA_040220415.1). Taxonomy (GTDB): domain Bacteria; phylum Pseudomonadota; class Alphaproteobacteria; order Rhodobacterales; family Rhodobacteraceae; genus JAVJUV01. Next base: position 20,270 of record JAVJUV010000101.1, on the reverse strand, counting down.
ACCGTCGGAGACCTTGCCGGCAACGCCGCGCTGGCCCGCAAGGCATGGGAAGCGGGCAAGGCGGCGGACGCCGATTTCGTGGCGCTGCCCGAGATGTTCATCACCGGATACCAGACCCAGGACCTGGTCATGAAACCGGCCTTCGCCCGCGATGCGATGGCGCATGTGGAACAACTCATGCAAGATTGCGCCGACGGCCCCGCGCTGGGCATCGGGGGGCCGCTTCTGCAGGCAGGCAAGCTTTACAACGCGTATCATGTGCTGAAAGGCGGTCGCCTGGTGCGCCAGGTTCTCAAGCACGAATTGCCGAACGAAACCGTCTTCGACGAGGTCCGCCTCTACGAACAGGGCCCGATCGGCGGCCCCTACATGATCGACAACATCATCCGCGTGGGCACCCCCATCTGCGAGGACGCCTGGCACGAACAGGTGCCCGAGGCACTGGCCGAGTCGGGCGCCGAGATCCTGCTGGTCCCGAACGGTTCGCCCTACTACCGCAACAAGTACGACACCCGACTGAACGAGATGGTCTCGCGCGTGGTCGAGACCGGACTGCCGCTGATCTACCTCAACATGATCGGCGGGCAGGACGACCAGGTCTTCGACGGCGGTACCTTCGTGCTGAATCCCGGCGGCGAACTGGCGCGCCGGTTCCCCATACTCGACGAGGTCATCGATCACGTCGATTTCGTCGAAACCCCCGACGGCTGGCGAGCCGAGAAGGGCGAGATCGCGCCTTTCCCCGACGAATGGGAACAGGACTACCGCGTCATGGTCACTTCGGTCCGCGACTACTTTCGCAAGACCGGGTTCAGAAAGGCGCTCCTCGGCCTTTCGGGCGGCATCGATTCGGCCATCGTCGCCGCCATCGCCGCCGATGCGCTGGGCCCGGAAAACGTCCGCTGCGTGATGATGCCCTCGGAATACACCTCTCAGGCGTCTCTGGACGACGCCGCCGAAGTGGCCCGCAATCTGGGCACCCGCCTCGACACCGTCCCCATCTCCGGCCCCCGCGCCGCGATGACCGAAGCGCTGGCGCCGCTTTTCGAGGGCACGAAGCCCGACATCACCGAGGAAAACATCCAGTCCCGTCTCCGCGGCGTGATCCTGATGGCGCTCTCCAACAAGTTCGGCGAGATGCTTCTGACCACCGGCAACAAGTCCGAGGTCGCGGTCGGCTATGCCACGATCTACGGCGACATGGCCGGCGGATACAACCCGATCAAGGATCTCTACAAGATGCGGGTCTTCCAGGCCTGCCGCTGGCGCAACGCCAACCACCGCGACTGGATGATGGGACCGGCGGGCGAGGTCATCCCGCCCCGCGTCATCGACAAGCCGCCCACGGCCGAACTCCGCGCCGACCAGAAGGACAGCGACTCGCTGCCCGAATACGCCGATCTCGACGTGATCCTCGAAGCCCTGATCGACGACGAGAAATCCGTGGCCGAAGTCGTCGAAATGGGCTTCGATCGCGCCGTGGTGAAGAAGGTCGAACACCTGATCTACATCGCCGAATACAAGCGCTTCCAGTCCGCTCCCGGCCCGCGCCTGACCATGCGGTCCTTCTGGCTCGACCGCCGCTATCCCATCGTCAACAGGTGGCGCGATCCGTCGTGAACCGGCCTGTCGGCCGCTTCACCGCCCCTCCGAGGGTCTCGGGCTGCAAGTTCGCGCAGAAATCCAGGCGCCGCTCTCGGCGATGACGGCGATCCGCCAGGCGGCCCCCAAGTCCGGCGGCGAAGACTGACGTTCGTGCGATGCCGAACGGTTCTTGTGCGATTTCATCGGATCGAAATGCCCCCCGCAGGCGTTATCTCTCTGAAAAGTCACAATGGCAGGAGATTTTCGATGACACCCAAGATCGCGATCGTTTTCTATTCGACCTACGGCACCAACCACCAGATGGCCAAGGTCGCCGCCGAGGCCGCCGAGGCCGCAGGCGCCGAAGTTCGCCTGCGCCGCATCCGCGAGACCGCCCCCAAGGAGGTCGTCGAAGGCCAGGACGCCTGGAAAGAACAACTCGAATCGATGCAGGACATCCCCGAAGTCACCGTCGAGGACATGGAATGGGCCGACGGCTATTTCTTCTCGGCGCCCACCCGCTACGGCACAGTCGCCAGCCAGATGCGCGCCTTCATCGACACGCTGGGTCCGCTCTGGATGAAAGGCGGCCTTGCCGACAAGACATTCACCGCGACGACCAGCGCGCAGAACCCGCACGGCGGCCAGGAAACCACGCTTCAGGGCCTCTACATCACCGCCGCCCACTGGGGTGCGGTGTCGGTGCCGCCGGGCTATACCAACGAGGTTCTCTACGAGGCGGGCGGCAATCCCTACGGCTATTCCGCGACCGCCGGCCAGTTCGACGACAAGGGCCGCGCCGCGATCCGCCACCAGGCCAAGCGTCTGGTCGACATGACCGGCCGGATCGCCGCAGGCTGGGCAGAACAGCGCGACGCAGCCTGATCCCTTCGAACAACCGTCGAAGAATGCGCTCCCGGTGTCCGGGGGCGCATTTCGTTTGCGGCGACCTTGGATTCGGTCAGCTCGCCTGGACCGTCAAAGCCGAGTGACCGTGCACTTGCCCAGCAGTTCCTCGGTGGTCTTGCGGTCGCAGAGGCGCGTCGCGTCCGACATCACCGCCGCACTCGCCGCCGCCACACCCCACCGCAGGCAGTCCTCGATCGGCTCGGACCCGGCCAGCGCCAGCGTGAAGGCGCCCACGAAACTGTCGCCCGCCCCCACCTTCGAGACCACCTCGACCGGGGGGTTCACCGAATGCCACGCGCCGTCCGCCGTCGCCAGCACCGATCCGTCCGCGCCGCGCGCCACGATGATGATCTTTGCGACACCCCGCTTCACAAGGCCCTGCGCAAACTCGGCGGTATCCTCGCGGTTGGACAGAGGCCGCCCGGCCAGTTCCTCGCCCTCGGGTCCGTCCATCCGCAGCACATGCAGGGCCGACCGCGGCTCCTCGACCAGGTGGAAAAGTGCTGGTCCCGAGGTGTCGACGATCAGCCGCGCCTGCCGGTCGCCCACGTGATCCGCCAGGATCGACGGAAAATCCTTGGCCACGCCGGGCGGCTGGCTGCCTGACAGCACCACCAGCGTGTCCTCGCCCGTCGCCTGGTCGACCGAGTTCAGCGCGCGGGGCACGTCATGCTCCTGCCAGACCGGTCCCGGCATCACGAAGCGGTACTGCTCGCCCGTCGATTGGTCGATCACGCTCATCGACTGCCGCGTTTCGCCCGGCCCCTGGAAGGCGACGGTGGGAACGCCCTCGAGCGCAAGCAACTGCAACAGATGTGCGCCCGTCGCGCCGCCGATGGCGACCAGCGCGGTGGCCTGTCCGCCCAGCAGCTTCACCGCCCGCGCCACGTTGATCCCGCCGCCGCCCGGGTCGATCTGGGGATCCGTGCAGCGCAGTTTCGGGCCCGGCATGATGGCGGGCGCAGTCGTGCAGAAATCCACCGTGGGGTTCAGCGTGATGGTCAGGATGTGCGATTTCATCGCGGTGTCCTCCGGTCTCCCTGAGCCGCGAAAGATGAACTGTTAGCGCAATCAACGCAAGGGGGTTTCGCCGCCTCCGGCGCCGATCCCGCGAGGGGCTCTGCCCCTCGCGCTCCCCGCCGTATTTGCGCCAGGACGAAAATTAAAGCGTGGGCTTCTTCTGCAGAAGCGGCATGACATCGGCCATCTCGGGTCCGCGCTGCTGGCCGGTGACGGCCAGTCGCAGCGGCATGAAAAGCTGCCTTCCCTTGCGCCCGGTCGCTTCTTTCACGGCATTGGTCCACGCCGACCAGGTGTCGGCCGCGTAGGGCGGGTCGCCCAGCATTTCAAAGGCCTGCACCACGAAATCGCGATCCTCGTCGCTGACAACGGGCGTCGCGTCGCCGGCGAAGACCGGCCACCAGACGCCCGCCTCGGCGCGGGTCGCCACGTTGTCGCGTACGGCATTCCAATAGGCCGCGCGCATCGCTTCCGGCACGCCGGCCTTCTCCAGTTCCGCGTCCACCTCGCCGGGTTCCAGTGTCTGGATGACACGTGCCGTCAGCGGATCCAGGTCGGCCTCGTCGAACTTGGTGGGCGCTGCGCCGAAATGCGACAGGTCGAAGCCCTCGATCAGCGCTTCGTGGCTGGTGCGCAATTCCACCGGGTCCGACGACCCGAGCCGGGCCATCAGCGACAGCACGGCCATCGGCTCGATCCCCCGCGCGCGCAGGTCGCGCAGCGCCAGGGTGCCCAGCCGTTTCGACAGCGCCTCGCCCTGCGGGCCGGTCAGCAGCGAATGGTGCGCGAAGCGCGGCGGCTTGCCGCCCAGCGCCTCGATGATCTGGATCTGGGTCGCGGTATTCGTCACGTGGTCCGACCCGCGCACGATGTCCGTCACGCCCATCTCGATGTCGTCGACCGAGCTGGCGAAGGTATAAAGCACCAGGCCATCCGCGCGGATCAGCACCGGATCCGAAACACTGGCCGCGTCGATCGAGATTTCGCCCATGATCCCGTCGGTCCACTCGATCCGCTCGAGATCCAGCTTGAACCGCCAGACCCCGTCGCCGCGCTCGGCCCGCAGCCGGGCCTTCTCGTCCTCCGACAAGGCCAGCGCGGCCCGGTCGTAGACCGGCGGTTTGCCCATGTTCAGCTGTTTCTTTCGCTTCAGATCCAGTTCGGTCGGCGTCTCCCACGCCTCGTAGAACCGGCCCTTTTCGCGCAGGCGGTCGGCTGCCTCGGCATAGCGGTCAAGCCGGTCCGACTGCCGCTCGACCCGGTCCCAGGTCAGGCCCAGCCATTCCAGGTCTTCCTTGATCGCATCGACGTATTCCTCCTTCGACCGCTCGGGGTCGGTGTCGTCGATCCGCAGGATGAACGTGCCGCCCGCCTTGCGCGCGATCAGCCAGTTGAACAGCGCGGCGCGCAGGTTGCCGATGTGCAGATAGCCGGTGGGCGAGGGGGCGAAACGGGTCGTGGTCATGGAAGGTCTCCTGTGCCCGCGAGCGTTTTTCACATGCCGCCGGATTTGTCCATTGCCGCGGACTATTCCGGGTGAACAGGCCACCGCGTTGCCAGATCTTCCAGCCCGGCGCGGATCAGTTCCCTCAGCACGTCCTCGTCGATGTCCGAAGCGCGTTTGACGTAAAGACAGGACTTGCCGGTGGAGTGCTTGCCGAGGCGCTTCAGAAGGCCGCCGAAATCCGCGTATCCCGGCATGATGTAGATCGAGAAGCTCTGCGCCCGCGGCGAAAAGCCGGTCGCCAGGAAATCGCCCTCGCGCCCGCTGGCGTAGACATAGTGATAGCGGCCATAGCCCACGATCGAAGGCCCCCACATGGCGGGCACGAATCCCGTCGCCTCGCGGAACAGCGCATCCAGCCGTTGCGCGTCCTCGCGCTTCCAGGCGGGTTCGATGCCATTCAGGAAGCCCGCCACATCGGCGGTGGTCACCTGTGTCTTGTTCTGGCTCATGTCCTCAGATTACCGCAGAACCCGGCTGGCCCCAAAGCCATACTCGCGCTATCGGATAGGCCATGGACTGGTCCGAAGCCACAGCCCCCGACGCGGCCGACATCGAGGCGATGGCGCTTGCCGCCGTCGCGGCGCTGCCGCAGGCGTTCCGCGGGCCGGCGAAGGCCGTGGCTCTCAGGGTCGAGGATTTTGCCAGCGACCAGATGCTGGACGATCTGGGGATCGACAGCCCGTTCGATCTGACCGGGCTATACGATGGCATCCCGCTGACCGAGAAATCCGTCGCCGACCAGCCCGGGCAGCCCGACGCCATCTGGCTCTTCCGCCGTCCGATCCTGGACGAATGGGTTCACCGGGGCGACATCGCCCTGTCCGACCTGGTGGCGCATGTGATGGTCCATGAATTGGCCCACCATTTCGGCTGGTCGGACGACGACATCGCCACGATCGACGAGTGGTGGACCTGAGCATTCGCATTTCTGCGAAGCCATGTGCGTCAATGCACGTAGACGGATGCCCGCCGCGGGTTAGCTTACCGTCATGGTTCACCTTCGTGGGAGAAACGAGAGATGACTGACAGAACGCTTTCCCGCCGCACGCTTCTCGCCGGCGCCGCCACCCTGCCGATCGCTGCAGGCATGACATCGGGCCGCGCCCTTGCCGGCAGCCACGCCGCGCCGGTGCAGAACGCGATCCAGAACACCTTCGCGCTCGGCGATTTCCAGGTATCGACGCTTCTGGCCGGCACCCGCACCGTCGAGGACATCCAGACGATCTTCGGAACGAACGTCTCGGCCGAGGAATTCGCCGAGGTCAGTGCGCAGAACTTTATCCCCGCCGACAAGTCCCAGTTCTTCTTCACGCCGACGGTTGTCCGAACCGGCAACGACGTCGTGCTCTTCGACACGGGTCTCAATGCCGCCGGCACCACCGCCGCGCTGGAGGCGGCCGGCGTCATGCCTGGCGACGTGACCGTGGTCGTCGTCACCCATATGCACGGCGACCACATCGGCGGCATGACCGACGACGCGGGCGACCTGACCTATCCGAACGCGCGCTACGTTACCGGCCAGGTGGAATTCGACCACTGGAACGGCACCGACAACGAGACGTTCGCGGCCAAGGTCAAGCCCTTTGCCGACCGCTTCGAATTCATCGGCGACGGCGGCAGCGTTGCTTCGGGGATCACCGGCATGGCCGCATTCGGTCACACGCCGGGCCACATGGTCTACATGGTGGAATCCGGCAGCGAGCAGGTCCTGCTGATGGCCGACACCGCGAACCACTACGTGTGGTCGCTGGCCTACCCCGAATGGGAAGTGCGCTTCGACGCCGACAAGGCGGCCGCCGCCGAAACCCGCAAGAAGGTGCTGGGCATGGTCGCCGCGGATCGCATTCCGCTTATCGGCTACCACATGCCCTTCCCCGGCATGGGCTACGTGACCGAGGAAGGTCCGGGCACTTTCCACTACGTGCCGGCCACCTATCAGATGATGCTCTGATCCAGACCGCCCCGGGGGAGCGCCGCTCCCCCGGGGGCCTGCCGCAAGCTGCGGTTCAGCAGGGCTCCACACCCAGCCGCACCATCCAGTCGTCCACCAGGCGCAGCTCGTCGTCGCTCAGGCGCTGGTGCCGCGAATAGATCGGATCGTCCCGGTCGTTCCGAACCGGCGCTTCCCAGCCGTCGGTCGTCTCGAAGAACCGCGCGACGCCTTCCCGGCCGAACTCGCGCAGATAGCCCTGCACCACCACGTCGACATAGCTCAGCAGCACGGGCCGCATCTCCGAGGCGGGCTCATGCATGTCGGCGGGCGCGTGATAGATGTGGATCTCGTGCGCGCCGGTGATCCCGTGTTCGACGTCCGCCGCCAGCACCCGCGCATAGGCGTGTTCGCGCATGTCCAGCGCGGCCCAATCGCCGCCGGGCACATGGGCGATCAGCCCGTCGATGGCGCTGTCCGGGTCGGGCACGGCTGTCAGAAAGGCGACCTCGCGTCCTTTCACATGCCGCCAGGCCCGCCGCCAGCCGGTGATCCGCGCCGGGTGTGCATCGGAATAGTCATGGGTCGCCCGGTTCACCAGCGACCCGTATCCGAAGAAGAATGGCTTGGTCATTCTCTTCTCCTGCCCCCGTGTACGGCGGAATACAAGGGCTTGCCACAACCCCGGAAACCGGCGTATGGCTTTGGGCGACGCGACGGGAGAATCCGGGATCAGACCCGGTGCCGAAGGAGCAACCGCCCCGGTAAACTCTCAGGCAAACGGACCGCCGCGCCGCAAGGACTCTGGAGAGAGCCCGGTCTCGGGCCGCCGAAGGGATAACGATCTCAGGCGAAAGGACAGAGGGGGCGCCGACGGGCAAGGCTATTGCCCGGCAGGTGCCCGGCGCGTCCGCGTCGGCGAATAGAAACGGGGAGCCGATGCCGGAGCTGGAACGCACGCCGCTTTACGACCTTCACCTCGCGCATGGCGCGAAGATGGTGCCTTTCGCGGGCTACGAGATGCCGGTGCAATACGGCCTCGGCGTCATGAAGGAACACCTCTGGACGCGCCAGAATGCCGGGCTGTTCGATGTCAGCCACATGGGCCAGGTGCGCGTCGTGCCGAGTTCCGGCGACGTGTCCGATGCCGCGCGCGCCTTCGAGACGCTCGTTCCCGTCAACATCCTGGGACTGGGCGAAAACCGGCAGCGCTATGCGCTCTTCACCGACGACCGGGGCGGCATCCTCGACGACCTGATGGTCGCCAACCGCGGCGATCACCTGTTCGTCGTGGTGAACGCGGCCTGCAAGGCCGACGATATCGCCCACATGAAAGCGCATCTCTCGGACACCTGCGAGGTCAGGCCGATCACCGACCGCGCCCTGATCGCGCTTCAGGGGCCCAAGGCCGAAGCCGCCTTCGCGCGCCTCGCTCCCGCCGCCGCCGACATGCGGTTCATGGATGTCGCCACCTTCGACTGGGACGGCGCGGACCTCTGGGTCTCTCGCTCGGGCTACACGGGCGAGGACGGCTACGAGATTTCGGTGCCTGACAATCGCGCCGTCGCCCTGACCGAAGCCCTTCTCGCGATGGACGAGGTCGAGGCGATCGGCCTCGGCGCGCGCGACTCGCTGCGCCTCGAAGCCGGCCTCTGCCTCTACGGCTCGGATATCGACACCACCACCACGCCGGTCGAAGCCGCGCTTGAATGGGCCATCCAGAAGGTCCGCCGCCGCGGCGGCGAGCGCGAAGGCGGCTTCCCGGGCGCCGACGTGATCCTCGAACAGCTCGAAACCGGCGCCCCCCGGCGCCGCGTCGGCCTTCTGCCCGAAGGACGGGCACCCATGCGCGCAGGGACCGAAATTTACGCAGGCGACGCCAAGGTGGGCCAGGTCACCTCCGGCGCTTTCGGCCCTTCGCTCGAAGGACCGATGTCGATGGGCTATGTCGCCACCGGACACAGCCGGACCGGCACCACCCTCGAAGGCGACGTCCGCGGCAAGCGCATGCCCGTCACCGTCGCAGACATGCCGTTCCGCCCCTCGAATTTCAAACGCTGACCAACAGGGAAAGAGACCCATGAAATACACCGAAGATCATGAATGGCTGCGCGTCGACGGCGACCTCGTCGTCGTGGGCATCACCGAACACGCCTCCGAGCAACTGGGAGACGTCGTCTTCGTCGAACTGCCCGAGACCGAAACGGTCGTCGCAAAGGGCGACGAGATCTGCGTGATAGAAAGCGTCAAGGCCGCCTCCGACATCGTGGCCCCCGTCGACGGTGAAATCGTCGAGGTCAACGACGATCTCGCCGACAACCCCGGCCTCGTGAACGAGGACCCGCTCGGCGCCGCATGGTTCTTCAAGATGAAGGTCGAGGACATGAGCCAGCTGGACGCTTTCATGTCCGAGGACGAATACAAGGAAATGATCGAATAGGCGCGGAAATCCACCCGGTTTCACGCACGAACGGAGACAGAAATGACCTTCACGCCGACCGACTACCTGCCTTACGACTTCGCCAACCGCCGCCACATCGGCCCGTCCCCGGCCGAAATGGCGGAGATGTTCAAGGTGCTCGGCGTGAAGGATCTCGACGAACTCATCGACCAGACCGTGCCGAAATCCATCCGCCAGTCGGAACCGCTCGACTTCGGCAAGCCCAAGTCCGAGCGTGAACTTCTCTACCACATGCGGCAGGTGGCCCTGAAGAACAAGGTCTTCACCACCATGATCGGCCAAGGCTACTACGGCACCGTCACGCCGCCCGCGATCCAGCGCAACATCCTCGAAAACCCCGCCTGGTACACCGCTTACACCCCTTACCAGCCCGAGATCAGCCAGGGCCGGCTCGAGGCGCTCCTGAACTACCAGACGATGATCTCCGACCTCACAGGCCTCGAGATCGCCAACGCCTCGCTGCTGGACGAATCCACCAGCGCCGCCGAGGCGATGACGATGGCGCAGCGCGTCGCGAAATCGAAGGCCACGGCCTTCTTCATCGACGAGAATTGCCACCCGCAGAACATCGAGGTGATGAAAACCCGCGCCGCGCCCTTGGGCATCGAGTGCATCGTGGGCGCGCCGGAAGATCTCGACGCTTCCGCCGTCTTCGCCGCCATCTTCCAGTATCCCGGCACCTATGGCCATGTCCGCGATTTCACCGACCAGATCGCCGCGCTGCACGAGGCAAAGGCGCTGGGCATCGTCATCGCCGACCCGCTGGCGCTGACGCTTCTGAAGGAACCGGGCGCCATGGGCGCCGACATCGCCGTCGGCTCGACCCAGCGCTTCGGCGTGCCGATGGGCTGGGGCGGCCCTCACGCCGCCTACATGGCCTGCCGCGACGCCCACAAGCGCGCCATGCCCGGCCGCCTCGTCGGCGTCTCGATCGACGCGCGCGGCAACAAGGCCTTCCGCCTGTCGCTCCAGACGCGCGAGCAGCACATCCGCCGCGAAAAGGCCACCTCCAACGTCTGCACCGCGCAGGCGCTTCTGGCGGTCATGGCCAGCTTCTACGGCGTCTTCCACGGCCCCGAAGGCCTCAAGGCCATCGCGCAGCGCATCCACCGCAAGACCGAGCGGCTGGTGCTGGGTCTCGAGGCCGGCGGCTACACGGTCGAGCCGGAACGCTTCTTCGACACGATCACCGTCGATGTCGGCCCGCTTCAGGGCGTCATCATGGAGGCCGGCCGCCGCGAGCGGATCAACTTCCGCAAGGTCGGCAAGACGAGAATCGGCATCGCGGTCGATGAAACCGTGCGCCCGGCGGTCCTGGAAGGCGTCTGGCGCGCCTTCGGCCTGGACATGAAGGCGGACGAGATCGACGCCGGCTACACCCGGTTGCCGGTCGAACTGCACCGCACCACCGATTTCATGACCCACCCGACCTTCCACCACAACCGGGCCGAAACCGAGATGATGCGCTACATGCGCCGCCTCGCGGACCGCGACCTGGCGCTCGACCGCGCCATGATCCCGCTCGGCTCCTGCACGATGAAACTGAATTCCGCCGCCGAGATGATGCCGATCACCTGGCCCGACTTCTCGAACCTTCACCCCTTCGCCCCCGCCGACCAGGTGCAGGGCTACCACGAACTGATCGAGGATCTCTCCGCCAAGCTCTGCGCCATCACCGGCTACGACGCCATGTCGATGCAGCCCAACTCGGGCGCCCAGGGCGAATACGCGGGGCTCCTGACCATCGCCGCCTACCACCGCGCAAGGGGCGACGAAAACCGCAAGGTCTGCCTGATCCCGATCAACGCCCACGGCACCAACCCCGCCTCGGCGCAGATGTGCGGGATGGAGGTCGTGGTCACCAAATGCACCGAACGCGGCGACATCGACGTAGAGGACTTTCGCGCCAAGGCCGAGGCGGCGGGCGACCGGCTGGCGGCCTGCATGATCACCTATCCCTCGACCCACGGCGTCTTCGAGGAAACCGTGCGCGAGGTCTGCGAGATCACCCACGAACACGGCGGTCAGGTCTACATCGACGGGGCCAACCTCAACGCGATGGTGGGCCTCTCGAAGCCCGGCGAGATCGGCGGCGACGTCAGCCACCTGAACCTTCACAAGACCTTCTGCATTCCCCACGGCGGCGGCGGCCCCGGCATGGGTCCGATCGGCGTCAAGGCGCATCTCGCGCCCTTCCTGCCCGGCCACCCCGAAACCGGCGGCCGCGAAGGTCCGGTCTCGGCGGCGCCCTATGGCTCTCCCGGCATCCTGCCGATCTCCTGGGCCTATATCCTGATGATGGGCGGGCAGGGGCTGACCCAGGCCACCAAGGTCGCCATCCTGAACGCCAACTACATCGCCAAACGGCTCGAAGGCGCCTTCGACGTGCTCTACAAGGGAACCAACGGCCGTGTCGCCCATGAATGCATTCTCGACACGCGCCCCTTCGACGACAGCGCCGGCGTCTCGGTCGACGACATCGCCAAGCGCCTCATCGACAACGGCTTCCACGCCCCGACGATGAGCTGGCCGGTCGCCGGCACGCTGATGGTCGAACCGACCGAAAGCGAGACCAAGGCCGAGCTCGACCGTTTCTGCGACGCCATGCTCTCGATCCGCGATGAAATTCGCGCGATCGAGAAGGGCGAAGCCGACCCCGAGAACAACCCGCTCAAGAACGCGCCCCACACGGTCGAGGATCTCGTGGGCGACTGGGACCGGCCCTACACCCGCGAACAGGGCTGCTACCCGGCGGGCGCCGACCGGGACGGCAAGTACTGGCCGCCGGTCAACCGCGTCGACAACGTCTACGGCGACCGGCACCTGGTCTGCACCTGCCCGCCGCTCGAGGAGTACCAGGAGGCGGCGGAGTAGCGCGTCAGACGCATCCCCCACGGGACGATGATGAAGGCGGCGACGGAACATCCGTCGCCTTCTTCTTTTCCGAAATACTCCGGGGGGCCGCCCGGCAGGGCGGCGGGGGCAGCGCCCCCTCGAAAGGTTGATGCCGAATTAAACTTCGTGACCGCGCGCACCACATCTGGTGTGCCGGGGCGAAATCGGGCCCGGGGCACCGACGAAATACCGACGCAATACCGACGTTATACCGACGTGCCGTTTTTCGCCTTCGCCCCGCATTTCAAGGCGTTTACGAACAAGGGCTTTGCGCGCAACACCCGCCGGGCGCGCCTTGTGCTCGGGTTTCTTTAACCCGGGACGGAAGACACTGGCACTTCCTGACACAGCCGTTATCTTGCACCCGCAGAAATTGCCGCAGCCGCGAAGGGAGCTTGACCGATGTCGCTTGCAGGAAAAACCGCCGTTATCACCGGTTCGAACTCGGGGATCGGTCTGGGCGTCGCCCGCGAACTGGCCGGCCAGGGCGTGAACGTGGTTCTGAACTCCTTCACCGACAATCCCGAAGACCACGCGCTGGCACAGCAAATCTCCAGCGAAACCAACACGAAAGCCCGCTATATCAAGGCCGACATGTCGAACGCCGACGAGTGCCGGATGCTGATCGAAGAGGCCGGCGCCTGCGACATTCTCGTCAATAACGCCGGCATCCAGCACGTGGCCCCGGTGCCGGAATTCCCGGTCGACAAATGGGACGCGATCATCGCCATCAACATGTCGTCCGCCTTCCACACCACCGCCGTCGCGCTGCCGATGATGCGCAAGGCCGGCTGGGGCAGGGTGATCAACATCGCCTCCGCCCACGGCCTTCGCGCCAGCCCCTTCAAGTCGGCCTACGTTACCGCCAAGCACGGCGTCGTCGGCATGACGAAAGTGGTCGCGCTCGAGACTGCCCGCGAAGACATCACCGCCAACGCCATCTGCCCGGGCTATGTGCTAACCCCTTTGGTCGAAAGCCAGATTCCGGCCACCGCCAAGGAATACGGCATCTCGGAAGACGAGGCGATCGAGAAGGTCATCCTGCTGAAGCAGCCCTCCAAGGACTTCGTCACGGTCGAACAGGTCGCGGGCATCGTCACCTTCCTCTGCTCGGACGCCGCCGCCCAGATCACCGGCACCACGATCTCGGCCGACGGCGGCTGGACCTCGCAGTAGGGCCGTGACCAAAAGGATCAACCTGGCACTTCAGGGCGGCGGTGCCCACGGCGCCTTCACTTGGGGTGTCCTGGACCGGCTTCTGGACGACGACGAGATCGAAATAGCAGGCATTTCCGGAACGTCCGCCGGCGCCCTGAACGGCGCGGCCTTGAAGGCGGGCATCATCGAGGGCGGCCGCGAAGGCGCGCGCGCCAACCTCGACTGGCTCTGGAACGAGGTGGCCGGGATCGGCGACCTGCGGCTGGCCGACTGGATGAGCGCGCTTTTCCCGGCCCCCGGCCTGATCAGCCGCTCCATCGAATATTCGCTGCCGTTCTCCCTGGCCGACGCCGCGTCCCGTGTCTTCTCACCCTACGCCTATGGCGTTTTCTACCGCAACCCGCTGACCGATATCGTCCGCAGGTTTCACTACGACGCCGTCTGCGCCACGTCCGGGCCTGCATTTTTCGTCTGCGCGACCAATGTCCGCACCGGCAAGATCAGGGTATTCTCGGGCGCCGAGATCGGCACCGATACCATCCTTGCATCGACCTGCCTGCCGACCATCTTCCAGGCTGTCGAGATCGACGGCGACGCCTACTGGGATGGTGGGTACACGGGAAACCCGGCGCTTTTTCCGCTGTTCGGCCCGGACCTGCCGGACGACATCATCATCGTGAACATCAATCCGCTGGAACGGGCCGAGGTACCGAAAGATGCGCCCGCCATTCTCAACCGGATCAACGAGATAAGCTTCAACTCGTCGCTGCTGCGCGAGCTGCGGGCGATCAACTTCGTGAAGCGGCTGATCGGCGACGGGCACGTGAAGAAGGGCGCGATGAAAGACGTGAATGTCCACATGATTGCGGACGATGCGCTGATGACGGAACTTGGTGTGGCGACGAAAATGGTGCCCTCGCCCAGCGTCATCATGGCGCTGAAAGAAGCCGGCCGCACGGCGGCGGATAGCTTTCTGGGCGCGCATCGGGACAAGCTGGGCAAGACCTCCAGCATCGACTTTGCCGACATGTACGACTGACTAGGCCCCCGAGGCACGCGCCACAGGCTGGCGGACCTCTCCGATCGGTGTCGGCAGGGCCTTGGAGCCGTCCGGATACACAAGACCGGCGGAAATCACCAGTTTCGCGGCATCCTCGACCGACATGTTCAGTTCGATCACGTCGGCTTTCGGCAGGAACAGCAGGAAACCCGAGGTCGGGTTCGGCGTGGTCGGCAGGAACACCGCCGTCTTGTCGCCATCGCCGGGTATCTTGTTCGAAACCTCGCCCTTGGCGGACGTCGACATGAAAGCGATGGCCCAGATCCCCTTGCGCGGATATTCGACCAGGCAGGCCTTGTCGAACGAGGTCTCGGACTGCGCGAAGACGGTCTCGGCAATCTGCTTCAGACCATTATAGACCGACCGGACGACCGGCAGGTTCTGCACCACACCCTCGGCCCAGTGGATCAGGGATCGTCCGATCAGGCCCTTGGCCATCCAGCCGACGATGATCGTGAAGATCAGGAAGACGATCACCCCGATCCCCCTGATGTTCAG
Organism: Silicimonas sp.; assembly: GCA_040220415.1. Classification (GTDB taxonomy): domain Bacteria; phylum Pseudomonadota; class Alphaproteobacteria; order Rhodobacterales; family Rhodobacteraceae; genus JAVJUV01. Next base: position 5,248 of record JAVJUV010000101.1, on the reverse strand, counting down.
GCCGACGTACTGGTCGGGACGCAGCCAGACCGGCACGAAGGGCAGCACCCAGCTGTCGACCCAACCCGCGACGGTCCAGATCAACCAAAGCGTCAGCCCGATAGGAGCGATCACGACGAGGCCGGTCAGGAAAGACGCGCGGAACCACGCAAATGCGCTGCGTCGTTTTTTGGGTTCGGGTTCTTCTTCGAAGGGTGTTGTCATGGCCGGGGATTCGAAAGATTCGGTTCAACGTAAGCAGTCGCCGCGCATCCGGCAATATGGCGGGGCGAAATCATCTGTTTCCCTGCTTTGCGGTCAGGTCGGTGGCGATTCTTGAGGCAAGGCGCGCATTGTTCAGGACAAGCGCGATGTTCGCCTCCAGCGATTTCCCCTCGGAAAGCTGAAAGATGCGGTCCAGCAGAAACGGCGTCACCCGGTTGCCTTCTATCGCCGGATCGCGCTCGGCATCCTCTATGGCCTGCCGGATGATCGGCCCGATCACATCGCCGGGTATCTCGTCGGCCTCGGGGATCGGGTTGGCGACCAGCAGTCCCCCGCGAAGTCCAAGCCGCTGACCCATTCGGAAACGCGCGGCGATTTCGGAACTGTCCGACGCGGTCGAGGGCGAGCCGATGCGGTCGGGATGCGTGCGGGACCAGAACGCCGGGAACATGTCCTGCCCGAAGGTGATGACCGGCACGCCCAACGTCTCCAGAACCTCCAGCGTCTTCGGAATGTCCAGGATCGCCTTGGCCCCGGCGCAGACCACGATGACCGGGGTCTCGGCCAGCTCGTGCAGATCGGCCGAAATGTCGAAACTGGTCTCCGCCCCCCTGTGAACGCCGCCGATGCCCCCGGTGGCAAAAACCTCGATGCCCGCCAGGTGCGCGGCGATCATCGTCGTCGCCACGGTCGCCGCCCCCGATCCGCCCGCAGCCAGACAGGCCGCCAGGTCACGCCGCGACAGCTTGGCGATACCGCGGCTTTCCGGTGCGGCCAGCCGATCCAGCGCCGCATCGTCCAGCCCGATCTTCAGCCGCCCGTCCAGAACGGCGATCGTTGCGGGAACCGCGCCCTCTTCGCGGACCGTCGCCTCGACCTTGCGCGCCGTCTCGATGTTCTGGGGGAACGGCATCCCGTGGCTGATGATCGTCGACTCCAGGGCGACCACCGGCAGCCCCAGGGTCTGCGCCTCGGCTACCTCGGGCGCGATGTCCATCGGGATGGTCATGAACGCACGTCTCCGCTTACATAATCCGCCGCCGCCGTCAGCGCCGTCCTCAGGGCGGCCTCGCGTCCCTCGCCCCGCGCTTCGGCGGCAATGTGCGCGGCCATGAAGGTGTCGCCGGCCCCGGTCACGCGCGTCACCAGAACGCGCTGCGGATCGGCGGTGATGATCCCGGCCTCCGATCCGTGCGCGGCCGTATGCCCGCCGTCTGTCACAAGCACATTCGCCGCACCGCGTTCCAGCATGGTGCCCACTGCCTCTTCGGCCGTCTCGAACCGCGCCTGGCACAAAAGGCCGGCTTCTTCCAGGTTCATGTAGATCGTCGCCTGCGGGCAGGCCAGCAGCGGCAGCAACCGTTCGGCCTTGCCGGGCGATGCCGGCGCCACGCGAAGGTCGGCGGCGGCGAAAAGCGGGCTTTGGGCGATCTCGGCCAGCAACCCCTCGGTCAGGTTGCCGTCCAGCGCGATAAGACCCGCGTATGGCGTATCCGCGCTGCCAAGCCGGCCATCGGCCAGCGGGCGCAAGACCTTGTCGCCCGCCGCTTCCAGCGAATGCGCGTCCGCAATGGCCGCGATCAGCCCGTTCGCACCCTCGACCGCCATGTAGATGTCCGTGGGCAGATCGTCCGAGCGATAGACAAGCCCGGTTTCCATCCCCAGCCGCATGGCCGCCGCGATCAGTTCTTCGCCCTCTTCATCGCGCCCGATCGCCGTCAGAAGGATCGGATGCAGACCGAAGCGCCTGACAGTCATCGCGATGTTCATCGCCACGCCGCCGGGCAGCCGCGTGATGCGGCCCGGCACGTCCGAGCCGACGCGCATCGCCGCCCCGGAACGGCCGATCACGTCCCAAAGAACCGAGCCGATGCAAAGGATGTCGCGGGGGCTTTCCATTCGGGCGGTTTGACCCGAAAGTGCCGGCTTGGCAAGGCATCCGCCCGCCGGTGCGCCAAGGCGGTCGGAACCTGCGTCAAAGCAGGCCCTTCGACCTGCTGACAACCTATTGCCGGTTCCCGGACGTATCCCTCCAGGCGGCCCAATCCTCGGGTGTGTCCAGATCCAGCCGGGCACGCTCGCCCTGCAAGGGCACGTCGACCACGCCCGCGTCCTCCAGAAGCGACATCGCCCCCCGGTCTCCGGCAAGGCCCCCGAAGTCGCGCAGCAGGTATGCGGGAAACAGGACCGGATGGCCGGGCGTCGCGTCTTGCGTCGTGGCGCGCACAACCGGTCCGCCACGGGCCTGAAAAACACTTTCCATCCGCACCAGGTCGCCCGCCTCTATCTCCGGCATATCAGGCAAAAGGACGATCATCCCCGAATGCGGGGTTCCGTCTCCCGAAGTGTCGTCATCGGCGATGACGGCAAGGGCCGTCCGCGCACCGGCCCGCAGCGTGGCTGCCATGCCTTCTTCCGCGTCGGGAACCTCGATGATCCGAAGGTCCAGATCGCTCAGCGACTTCGGGCGGACCCGGTCACCCGACCGCACCCCGACGATCACGGGACCCAGCCCCGCACCTATGGCCACTTCGGCGGTGCGTCTCAGGATCGGCACACCGCCAATGGTCTCCAGCAACTTGTCACGCCCGCCCATCCGGCTGGACCGTCCCGCCGCGGGAATGAAGGTGACGATCACCGCTCGGGGATCAGCCCGCGCGGGCTGAAGCGCAGCACCAGAAGCAGGATCACACCCATCGTCAGAAGCCGCATATGCGCCGCGCTGTCGATCAGGTGATCCTTCAGCCAAGATCCATCCGCCATTCCCGACGTGATGACGCCGATCAGGTTCTGGCCGATCGGCTCGACCATGACCCACAGGAACCAGATCAGGAACCCGCCCAGCACCGCGCCGAAGTTGTTGCCCGATCCTCCGACGATCACCATGACCCAGACCAGGAACGTGAAGCGCAGGGGCTGGTAGGTGCCGGGCGTCAGCTGGCCATCAAGCGTCGTCATCATGGCGCCCGCCAACCCGCAGACGGCCGACCCCAGGATGAAGATCTGAAGGTGCCGCGCCGTCACGTCCTTGCCCATCGCTTCGGCCGCGACCTCGTTGTCGCGGATCGCGCGCATCATCCGGCCCCAGGGTGAACTGAGCGCCGCCTGCGCCAGCCAGAGAAGCAGGACCAGCACGGCCAGGAACAGGCCCATATAGGCCAGTTTCACCGTGATCGAAGAAGCTATCATGGGCTCGAAGCCCCATGACGTCACACGCTCCACGAAGCCCGGATTGTTCTGCAGGTCGATCTCGTAGGGAACCGGTCGCGGAATCCCGATCACGTTCTTGACGCCGCGCGCCAGCCAATCCTCGTTCTTCAGGACGGCGATGATGATCTCCGCGATCCCCAGCGTGGCGATCGCCAGGTAGTCCGAGCGAAGACCCAAGGCCGTCTTGCCCACGATCCAGGCCGCCCCGGCCGCCAGCAGCCCGCCGACCGGCCAGCCGATGATCACCGGCAGACCCAGACCGCCCAGATAGCCTGTCGTCGCCGGGTCGATCGCCTCGACCGCCTGGACGCCTGCGTCGAAGACCGCGCGGAAGATGAAGAAACCCAGCACGAGAAGTGCGATCAGCACGGCGGCCCGCATCCGGCCCGGTACCATCTTCTTCCACGCCACCACGGCGGCGGCGATTGTCAAAGCCCCGATCAGAAGCCCGCCGACGATGCGCGCGCCGCCCACCGCCCAGGCCTCGCCCACGGGGGGCATCGAGACGATGACCGCGCCCAGCCCGCCAAGCGCCACGAAGCCCATGACACCGATGTTGAAAAGGCCCGCATAACCCCACTGCATGTTGACGCCCAGAGCCATGATCGCACTGATCAGCCCCATGTTCACGATGCCAAGCGCAACGTTCCAGCTTTGCATGAACCCCGTCGCGACAATCAGCCCGAAGACGATGGCGAACAGCAGGATATCTCTCGGTTTCAGGGTCATACGGCTTTCCCCTTGAACAGGCCGGTCGGACGGAACAGCAGCACGATGATCAGGATCGCGAAGCTGACCGCGAATTTATAGTCCGTCGACAGAAGTTGGATCAGCCCGTCCGGTTGCCATGCCTCGGGCAGGATGTAACCGGCCACCTTCTTGAAGGCGTAGGTGACCGTCACCTCCGAGAAGGCGATGATGAACCCGCCGGCAATGGCTCCCAGCGGGTTGCCAAGTCCGCCGACGATGGCCGAGGCGAAGATCGGCAGCAGCAACTGGAAATAGGTGAACGGCTTGAACGACTTGTCCAGACCGTAAAGCACGCCTGCGATCGTCGCCAGCGCGGCGACGATGATCCAGGTGATCGCCACCACCCTCTCGGGATTGATGCCCGACAGCAGTGCTAGATCCTCGTTGTCCGAGAAGGCCCGCATCGACTTGCCGGTGCGCGTCTTGTTCAGGAACCAGAACAGCAGGGCAACCACGATGATCGCGACAACGACGGTAAGGGCCGCCGTCGACTTGATCGCAAGGCCCTCTTCCAGCCCGGTCATTTCCTTGAAATCACGCGCTGAAATGATGAATCGCGCGCCATCGGCAAACCGCTGATCCTCGACGCCGATGATGAAACGGACAATGCCGTTCATCACGAACATCACCCCCATCGAGACGATGACCAGGATCACCGGCGCCGCCTTCTGTTCGCGGTAGAAACGATAGACCAGACGGTCGGTCGCCAGAACCAGCAGCGCGGTCGCCGCTATGCCGACGGGAAGTGCCAACAGCGCAGTAGGAAGCGGGCCGAACGATACCCCCAGGCTTTGCAGGAACCACGTCATCAGGATCGTCGCCATCGCGCCGAAAGCCATCGTGTCACCGTGCGCGAAGTTCGAGAACCGCAGGATGCCATAGATCAGCGTGACCCCAAGCGCGCCAAGCGCCAGCTGCGATCCATAGGCGATGGCGGGCACGATAACGAAGTTCGCCAGGGCCACCAGGGCGTTGAGCAGATCCATCAGGTCACAGTCCTCGTCCAGCGCCGCGCCGCGTCACGACGGCAGCCATCTTTCGATATGCGTCTCGAACCCGTGGCACGCCCCTAGCCGGGTTTGGG
>JAVJUV010000100.1:0-7192 GCA_040220415.1 Silicimonas sp. | reverse complement strand
GCCCGTGGCCACGAGGGAACGGGCCTCGGGCTCCCGATCGCGGGCGCACTGACAAAACTTCATGGCGGTGAGTTTCAGATCTACAGCGAACCCGGCAAGGGAACGACGGTCTTCTTCACGCTACCGCCCGCCAAATCCGGCAAGTCTTCTCCGAATCATCAGGACAAGCAGTCATGAACACTCCCGTATCCGCACCCGGAGCGAGGGCCGACGAACCGGAAGCGCCGCCCTTCATAGAGCGCCGCGGCAAGCCCGCTGTGCCGCCGAGGCGCATCGCTCATGTCGTGTCCGTTTCGGGTTCGCAGGCGGTTGCCGTCCTCGAAAGGGAAAGCGGCAATCAGGACGAAGCGCGGGTCGAGATCGGGCAGCTCGTCAAGGTGCCGACACCGCTTGCGACCGTCGTCGGTCTTGTTTCCGCAGTCAGTGCACCGACCCCGGCAAGCGGCGGCGGTGCGGAAGATATCCGTCTGATCGAAATCAATCTCGCCGGAGAAGTCGTGGACGACCCGAAAGACGGGCGGCTGTCGTTCCGGCGTGGCGTATCCCATCTGCCGACGATCGGCGATGCGGTGCTTCTCGCCGACCGCTACGATCTCACGCGCGTCTATACGCAACCGAATGTCGCGACCATCGAAGTCGGATCGTTGTTTCAGGATGCTGCGGTGCCCGCGCGTTTTCTGGTCGACGATCTGCTCGCGAAACATTTCATCGTCGTGGGGACAACGGGGTGCGGCAAGTCCTGTGCGCTCACCGCCATTCTCCAGCGCGTGCTCGAGGCGCATAACCATGCGCATATCGTCATGCTCGACGTACACAACGAGTATCCGACGGCCTTTGGCGACCAGGCGGAACTGATCGATCCGACCAATCTGAATTTGCCTTTCTGGCTTCTCAACTTCCAGGAACTGTCGGCGGCGCTTACCAGTGGCGACGCCTATCATGACGCGGAAATCGAAATTCTGAGCGATGCGGTGATTGCCGCGAAGCGCCGCTATTCCGACGCTTCGTCCAACCGACAGATCGCGCGGCGCGCCGGAGACTCTGGCGGCGTGACGGTCGATGCGCCGACGCCCTTCCGTCTTTCCGATGTTCTCTCATTTATCGATGAGCAGCTCGGCAAGCTCGAACGCACGCAGAAGACGCTTCCCTACCGGCGGCTGAAGAACCGGATCGAGACGCTGGCGAGCGATCAGCGATACAGCTTCATGTTCGGCAGCCTGACCGTACAGGACACGATGACGGACATTCTCGGCCGTTTGTTCCGTGTGCCGAACGATGGACGGCCGATCACCGTGATCGATCTGTCGACGGTTCCCCCGGAAATTCTCGACGTGGTGATTTCGGTTATCTCGCGTCTCGCCTTCGACCTTGCGGTCTGGAGCAAGGGCGGATTGCCGATGCTTCTGGTCTGCGAGGAAGCGCATCGCTACGCCCCCGCCGATGCCGGTCAGGGGTTCGAGCCCACACGCCAGGCCCTGTCGCGTATCGCCAAGGAAGGCCGGAAATACGGCCTCTCGCTTGCGCTTGTCACCCAGCGGCCTTCCGAACTCGACACGACGATCCTTTCCCAGTGCAGCACCGTTGTCGCGATGCGGCTCTCGACCGAACGGGACCAGCAGGTGATGCGTTCCAACACGCATGACGGGGCGCTCGATCTGCTCGACTTCCTGCCATTGCTCGGGGACCGGGAGGCCATCGTGCTCGGTCAGGGCGTCGGCATGCCGATGCGCATCAAGTTTGCCGATATCGCCAGCAGGGGCGTGCCGCGCAATCTGAATGCCGGCTTCTCGCAGTCATGGAGCAAACCCAACCTGGACCGGGCCGGGCTCGAGGCCATTGTCTCGCGGTGGCGCCAGGCCGGACGCGAACGGAACCAGGGCTAGGCCCACCCCGCGTCTTCCTGCGACAGATGGCCCTGACATATCGGCTTCCGGACGGATGCGGCGAGGGGCACGTGACGCTATGCTGGCGTCTCCCGTTTCCCGCGTCAGGCGAGGCCATCTCATGTTCCGACCGTTTCGGCTTTCCGTTGCCGCCCTGCTTTTGGCAATGCCCCTCCTTGCTTCCTGCGGAGACGAGGGTGTCAGCCAGATTGCGGTCTCCGATGCCTGGGCACGGGCCAGCGTTACCGCGACCGGCGCGGCCTATCTGACGGTTTCCAATAGCGGGGACAAGGACGACCTGCTTCTCGAAGTGCGTTCGCGGGCGGCTGAAAAGGTCGAAATCCACGACATGACCATGGACGGCATGGTGATGAAGATGCGCCGGCTGGACGCCCTGCCGGTCGCGGCAGGCGAGAGCGTGGCGCTGGCGCCGGGCGGCAAGCACATCATGCTGATCGGGCTCGTGGAACCCCTGTCCGAAGGGATGACGGTTCCGTTGACGCTTGTCTTCGAAAGTGCCGGTGAGATCGAGGTTTCCGCGCCGGTACGACCCGCCGGACAGATGGCGCACTAGCTTCCCAAAGCAACCTATTGATTGATTCGGCTCCGGTATTTGTTGCGGCGCATATAATCAGTGTGCGGTGCAATAAAATTAACTTCCGGCGGCGTTACTGTGCCAAAGATCATTACGGCCGTGTCATAAATGCCATACCGCCGCGCAATGTTGCGACGGTGTGAGGCAACGACAGCACACGGTCTTGACTCAAACCCGCAATAAATGTCGGCTAGGCGGTGAGGGATGCTGACTGGCCGGGGGGAACAGTCGATACGCTTTCCGATTCAACCTCCCGATCAGGCTGCAAAGTTAGTGAAGCCATCGAGGATCGAGGAGGATCGCTCCATGAAAAGAAAAATTGCCCAAAGAGTGTTTTTGGGCGGCATGACGGGTGCGGCAATGCTGCTGACCGTCGGAACGGCCCAAGCCGTTGAATTCAAGTTCGGGGAAGCCAATCTCCAGATCGACAATCTGGTTTCGGTCGGTGCCGGATTCCGGACCTCTAAACAGGATTGCAGCCACGTTTCGAAGCCGAACGGTGGCTGCTCCGCCGGAAACGGGGCCGGCATGGGCATCAACGACGATGACGGCAACATCAATACTGACCAGTGGGATCCCTACACCACAACCGTCAAGATCACGACCGACTTCGATCTTCGATGGCAAAATTTCGGGGCATTCGTTCGTACCAAGGCGTTCTACGATTATTGGGTAAACGAAGAACTTGGTACAAGGAACAACCGCTTTGGCAGCCGTCCTCTCGTTGACGCGGCGCGTGGCGACCAGGCGCGGGATTTCGGTGGGAGAAGCTTCGATATTCTCGATGCTTTCGTGTACGGGAATTTCGACGTTTCGGGCATGCCCTTGAATGTCCGCGTCGGCAAGCAGGTTGTGAACTGGGGTGAAAGCCTCTTCATTCAGGGCGGTATCAATTCCTTTCTGCCGATCGACGTGACGGCCATCCGCACGCCCGGTTCGGAACTGAAGGAGGCGCTGATGCCTACGCCTTCCGTGTTCGCGTCCATCGGTCTGCCGGGCAGCGTAACGGTCGAGGCTTTCTGGCAGTTCGGGTGGCAGAAAACGGAACTGGACGCCTGCGGCACCTTCTTCAGCACCACCGACGCCGCTTGCGAAGGCGGTCAATACGTCATGACCGGCGCAGAATATCCGGGCCCCGTCCTGATTCCCCGGATTGCGTCCGAGGAGGGCGACGATACGGGCACCTTCGGCGTGGCGATCAAGCATTACGCTGAAAACCTCGGAGCGGGCACCGATCTCGGTCTGTATTTCACGCAGCAGAGCCTGGTCGTGCCGGTCGGCACGTTCACGCTGGGCGATTTCGGCGCCGCGACGGCAGGTATTCTCGGCGCACCGTCTGCCGACCTGGCATCTTTTTGCGGCACCCTTGCGGGGTTGCCGGGCAGCAGTCCAGGGACAGCGACATTCCTCGGCTGCGCGACACTTCCGGTTCCGGCGCTTGGCGGGTTGACGGGCCTGACGGCGGGCGTGGGCGCCACGGCAGCAACAAAGAACTACCTGATGCAGTATCCCGAAGACGTCCAGACCGTCGGTGCCAGCTTCAATACCTCGATTCCGCTTTTCGGCGGGTCGGCCTTTTCCGGCGAAGTGGCGTTTACGCCCGACATGCCGTTTTCACTCAGCGATGTGGAAATCAATTCCGCCGAGCTGGATGCCATCGGTGCCTGTTCCTTTGCGGGATTGCCGCCCGGCTGTCTCAGCCAGGGAAGCCAGAACGCCGGATTCGCCTATGCGCCGGGCGACGTGATCCGGGGCTATGACGAGTTCGATGTCATAACGGGTCAGCTTGCGACAATCAGCACGCTCAACCCGTCGGCGGCTCTTCCGTCCCTGATCGGTTCGGACTTGATGATCCTGGTCGCAAATGTCGGCTTCCAGTATCTTCCCGATCTCTCGGACAGCACCAACAGGCTGGCCGCTCCGCGGTCGGCGAATACGCACCCCGATCTGGCCGCCGCGTTGATCCTCGGCGATTCGGCTTGCGGTGCGGCCGCGGCCAGCCCGCTGGTTCCGGATTGCAAACTGGCTTACGCAACGTCTCGTTCCTGGGGCTACCGCCTCGCAGCTACAGCGGACTACAACAATGCTTTCGGAACGGCCTGGACGCTCACACCGGTTCTTCAGTGGGCGCATGATGTGAACGGCGTGTCAGCCGGTCCGGTCGGCCCCGGTTTCGTCGAAGGCAAGAAGACGATCAGCATCGGGCTCAACGCCAACCTACAGAATACCTGGCGTGCCAATATCCAGTACACCAACAGTTTTGGTAACGAGTTCAAAAACTTTTCCAGTGACAAGGACTTCGTGACGGCGACCGTCTCCTACGCTTTCTGAGCGAAGGCATGTTCCGATCCCTCGGGATCGTGTGAAACAAATGAACCCGGCAGCTTCGGCTGCCGGGTTTTTCTTTTGGGGGACACCCAGTGATGTTGCGGTGCACCATTCCGCTGCGTGCCGCTATTCATCCGTGGGCTGATGGTTGACTGGTTTGGCGTCTCTCGGCGATCATGGCGTCACATTAAAAAGATTTAATGGAAACAAGGGGCAAAGCGCCTGAAAAACGAGGGTAATAGAGGCTCAGGGGCAACAGAATCGCCCTCGCCCGATTTGCGCCCTTGAGGCAATTTGCTATCATCGGTTTCGATTAAGGCGGGGAAACCGGCCTCGATATGCAGTGCAACAGCTCAGAAAAAGTCCAGCGCTCGTATCGAAAGCCTAAAAAGAAATCCAGTGGAGGGAATGTATATGAAAAGGACGACCTTTTTGGTGTCCGCCCTTGCGTTTAGCGTCGTTGCTAGCGGCGCGCTCGCGAAGGTTCCGGAAGCCCAGGTAAATCGTCTGGGTCAGGACCTGACCCCGATGGGTTCGGAAAAGGCCGGCGAGGGTGACATCCCCGCCTGGACCGGCGGTCTCGCGACCGTGCCGAGCAATGTCAGCTACAAGCCCGGCGACAAGCTCGCCAACCCGTTCGCCAGCGACCCGATCAAGTTCACGGTCACCGGCCAGAACGCGGATCAGTACAGCGATATCCTGACGCCCGGCTACGCGGCCATGCTGAAGGCCTATCCGTCGTACAAGATGAACGTCTATGAAACGCGCCGTACTTGCGCCTTCCCGGACAAGTTCTATGAAGCCAACAAGCGCAATGCGGCCGTCGGCGAACTCGTCGGCGGCGGCTCGGGCATCAGCGAAGCGATCTTCGGTTCGCCGTTCCCGATCGCGAACAACGCGCTCGAGATGATCTGGAACCACACGCTGCGCTATCGCTCGTTCAAGGCGGTGCGTCAGTTCGCTGCGGCGCCGGTGACGCGTGGCGGTGACTACACGCTGCAGATCGTGCAGGACGAAGCGATCCTCACCTGGTCCGACCCGACGGCTCAGCGCGCCGAAGACCTCGACAACATCTCGATCTACTACATCGCGAACACGATCGCCCCGGCGCGTGCCGCGGGTAACGTGATCTTGGTGTACGAAGCCCTCAACGCCGAAGTGCAGCCGCGTCAGGCCTGGCAGTACAGCCCGGGTACCCGCCGCGTGCGTCGTGCGCCGAACATCGCGTATGACAATCCCGGCACGAACTCGGACGGTCTGTCCACGTCGGACAGCTTCGACGGCTATAACGGCGCTCCGGACCGCTATGACTGGACCTTCCTCGGCAAGAACGTCCGCCTCGTTTCGGCGAACGCCTATGACGGTGAGTCCACGCCCTATGCGGATTACCTCCAGGCGCTCCACCTGAACCAGGACAAGGTGCGCTACGAGAAGCGCCGCGTCTGGGAGTTCGAAGCGAAGCTTCGTCCCGACACCCGCCACGTCTATTCGCGCCGCGTCTATCACAACGAGGAAGACGCGTGGCAGATGTCGACGGTGGAACTCTATGACGGCCGTGGCCAGCTCTGGCGCGTACAGGAAATGCACCAGATCCAGCGCTACAACGTGCCGCTCTGCGGTTCCGCGGGCGAAATCGTCTACGATCTGCAGGCCGGCCGCTACCTCGCGCTCGCGCTGCAGAACGAAGAGCCGCCGGTGAACTACTTCGCCGACGAGCTGGACAAGTCCCGCTACACGCCGAACGCGATCCGTCAGCTCGGCGTCCGCTAAGAAGCGATTGCAACGATCGGCAAGGCCGGGCCCGGAAACGGGTCCGGCCTTCTGCTGTCAGGCTTCTTAACCATCGGCGCAAGCGCCTCGCTTTGACGCCGAGAGTCCAAGACGCGCCGTCAAAAATGCGCTATAAACTCAGAAAAACGATATAAGAAATCGCCAAACAGGAGGCTCGCCGCCTTCTCGGCATCGGGGGGCCCGGGAGACCGGCCCCGATGGGGGCGCGGCGACCGGAAACGCCCGAGTGCAGGAGCTGAAGTTCATGTCTTCGTCTATTTTCCCGATCGTCTCGAGTTGGGTGCATCGTCTGCGCCTCGCATCCGTCGCCGGCCTTTGCGCCGTCGCGCTTTCCTTCGGGCCCGCGGCAGCGCAGGAAGAAGCAGAGTCCGGCGCTGAATACGCCGTACCGTCCGACCTTGCCGCCGAGTCGCTTCTGCTCGACACAACCTATGCGGGCGACAGGCTCGTTGCCGTCGGCGAATTCGGTCACGTCGTTCTTTCGGACGATCGTGGTGTGACCTGGCATCAAGCCAAGGAAGTGCCCACCCAGGCAACGCTCACAGGCGTGACCTTCATCGGCGACAAGACCGGATTTGCGGTTGGCCACGATGCG
>JAVJUV010000099.1:0-1923 GCA_040220415.1 Silicimonas sp. | reverse complement strand
TTCGTCGAGCAGCCCGGCCAGAAGCGCTTTCTTGGTGGGGAAGTTGTACAACACCCCACCCTTGCTGAGGCCGGATTCCCGAGCGACGGCGTCGATCGTGATCTTTCCCGCGCCTTCTCGCAGCGCAATCGCCCGCGCAGCCCCGAGAATCTTCGGCGAGGCGTTCTTCGGTTGCTTTTCCACTTGTGCAGTCACCCTGTACCGTCCGGTCGGTTAAGTCATTGGGCGAGCTAATGCGCTGCCCCGTATTTGGCAAGCGAGCTCAATCTGAAAATTTGTCTCTGTGGCCGCTACCGTAAAGTCGCAGGAATGCAGCGACCGCTTCGCGCGCATGTTTCTCGCGGTGGACAGCTCGTTTCACCGCGAGAAGGCGCGGCATAAGTAGCCCCGAAACGCAAAGGTGTATGAAGTGATCGGACGCGCGCCGGACGTCATCGACATCGAGCGCGCCTTCGCGCGTAAGGCGCTCCAGAATCCGACCGACGAGTTCGCGGGCAGGTTTCGGGCCTGCGCCAAAATAAACCTCACCCACGTCGGGCAGTGCCTCGGAGGCGCCAACGCACGTTCGCAGGAGACGGATGTAGGTGTCGTCCAAGGTGAGGTCGACCATGCGCAGGGCGAGTTCTTCCAACTGGGCGCGCGGCTCCAAAGACGCGATCAAGGGCCGGAGGATTTCGTCCGCAAGCCGACCGCATTCGGATTCAATCACGCTCAGGAACAGTTGCTCCTTGGTCGGGTAATACGAATACAAGGTTGCCTTCGAAACTTTTCCTTCAGCGGCAATCGCATCGACCGTGGCTCCTTCGTAACCGCATCGGAAGAAAACCTTGCGCGCACCAATCATGACGTCGGCCATTTTTCTCACAGGCATATCGTTCTCTCTATCCCAGGCAGAACTAGGCGGTTACAAGCTTTACTGTACCGTCTAGTAAGTATAGTGGGTAGAAGTTGATTTAGCAGCAAATCGTAAAGCTGTGCGGATCTACCCCACCAAGCGCCGCTTGGCGGCTTTTTCTAGCGCCGTTTTCAATTCGTCATGAGCTTCGGGTCTGAGTCTGCCTGAGTTTCTCTCGGGCGCGGGATTGTCCCGCGAACAGGAGGGGTACCGTCATTCTGCCGCGCTTGCGGTACCCACAAAGGCACCCTCGGCCTCCCAGCGGCGTGCGATCGAGCCAAGCTTGTCCAGCACGCCGCGCAGTTCCGCGCCGCGCTCAGTCAGCCCGTATGTGACAGCGGGTGGGATGGTCATGGCCTGCTCGCGCCATACAACGCCAGCATGTTCCAGCATTCTCAGCCTCTCGGTCAGGACCCGGGTGGAAATGCCGGGCACGAAACGCTTGAGCGCGCCGAAACGCTGCGGTCCCTGCTCGGACAGAACCCAGAGTATATAGATCGTCCAAGGGCCTGTGATGACACGCAGAAGCGCCTCCATCGGGCATGAGGGGGGCTGGACGCTCTTCATCGTGGATTATCCTCGCGGTTAAAGTAATCTAGTTACTTTTAAGTGCCTACTTTCACGAACGATGCCAGACACCTAAAGATACTTAGAGCGGAAACTGCGGCTGAACAAGCCCTTGCAAACAGGGAGTATGGTGATGAGTGACAACGTGGCAAAGTATGTCTACTGGATCGCGACCAGCCTTGTGGCGCTGGTCTACATGGGTGCGGCGACTTTCTACATCTCATCCCAAGACATGGTCGCGGGCATATATCGCGAGGTGTTGGGCTATCCCACATACATCATCTGGCCGCTCGCGATTTTGAAGATCGTCGGCGCGGTGATGATTCTCTGGCGCCCTTCGGCGATGCTGGCGGACTGGGCTTACGCGGCGATGTTCTGGCATCTGGTGTTGGCGTTCGGGGCGCATGTGGGCGCGGGCGATCCAGGCTGGCCACCGGCTCTTGCGACCTGGGTGCTCCTGA
>JAVJUV010000098.1:0-4954 GCA_040220415.1 Silicimonas sp. | reverse complement strand
CTGACGGGGCTGCCGAGAGCGGGCTGCGCCAGATCTGGAACAGCGCAAATGAAAACTATCCGCCGACCGTCTATGGCCCCAATGCTCGGCTCGACGTGGAAATCCTCAGCATCAACCGGATCGGAACCAACCGCGCGACGGTCCGCCTGCGCAAGCGCCTGACGTCCATTAACGGCACCCAGAACGGCCTCTTCACTGCGACGCTTCTCTTCGAGTTCCGCCCGGAGACCCGCCGCTCCATCGATGAGGTCTGGACCAACCCCTTCGGCTTCACCGTGCGCGAATATTCCATTCGCTCCGACAGATTGGAGAATTAGTTTGATCAATAAGGTCTTTGTTGCTGCCATATTTGTTTTGCTGCCTGCCCTTGCCTTTGCCGAAGCGATCCCGCGCGGTGGTCCAAATGACAGCCGCGTGCGGCTGGCAACATATCAAGAAGGTCAGGTCTACCGCCTCAGCGTCTCGCTTACCCATGTCACCACCATCGAGTTCGGGGAAGGCGAGAGCATCCGCTCGATCATCGCGGGCAACACCGAGGGCTTCGAGATCGACGGCGTCCCGGGCGGTCAGGCATTTGCAATCAAGCCCGTCGCGCGCGGGGTGCATACCAATGTGACAGTTTATACGAACCGCCGGAGCTACTACTTCAACGTCGAGGAGGTCCGCAGCCCGACCTTCTACGTGGTGCAGTTCCGCTATCCGGAGGACGATGCGCGCCCGACCCGGGCCATCGCCGCCCAAGCACCGAACTACAATTACGGCGCCAGCGCGCGGACCGAGTTCACGCCAACCCGCATCTGGGATGACGGGACGTTCACGTATTTCGCGTTTCCAAGAAACGCGCCTGTGCCCGCGATCTTCCGCTACGCGGGCGGCCGTGAACGCACGGTCAACACGCAAACCCCTGAAGACGGCGTGATCCGCGTCAGCGGCGTGAACCGCCAATGGGTCCTGCGACTGGGCGAAGAGGTGGTCTGCATCGAGGCGATCCCGCCCGCGGAGGCCACCTCATGAGCGATGCCGGGAACACCGAGTTGGAAAAACGCCTCGCCGCCCTGGAGAAAGGCAGTGCCCGCGCCCCCACGGCGGCGCAGCGCCGGTCGCCCCTTCTCGCGCTGATCGTGGTCCTCGTCATCGGCGCGGGTGGTGCCCTGCTCTATCTCCTCTCACAGCCCGACGAAGAGGAAGCCTTGCCGACGGCCACCCCGGACGTCTTCCAAAACGAGGGGGACGGCTTTGGCGCTATCGAGACCTTGCCCCCGCCCGAGCCCGAGGTTGTGTTCGTCGGACCAGACCCCGTTGAGCCCAATGCCGAGCTTCTGGCGCAGATCACCGCCCTGCAGGCCCAGATCGAGGAGTTGCGCAACGCCCCTGAACCGGTCGTCGAGGAAGACACCGCCGCCGCAGAGGCGATCGACGCGCTGACCGCTCAGATTGCGGCGCTGCAAGCCGCCTCGGAAGCCGCACAGCAACGATTTCAGGACGAACTGACGGCGCGGGATCGAAGTCTTGAACAACTCCGCATGGATCTGGAACTGGCCCAACTCGAGGCCAGCCGGCCCCAACCCGCCCCAGCGGGCCCCACGGAGGATGAGCTGCGCGCACGCGAGCAAGAGCGACTGCGCCGTGAGGAAGAAGCCCGGCGCATGGCCGAGCTGGAGCGCCGGGCCGCGGAGGAACGCGCCTTCCAGGAGCGACGCATCGCCTCGCCCACCATCGCGTTTGGCGGGGCCTCCGGAGCGAATGAAACGGCGCTGACCGAACGCACTTATGGCGAGGTGACGGATTTCGTGCTGAACGGGGCGTTGCCCTCCACCGTGACGCAGGCCGAGGTGATCGCCAATCCCTCAAACACCATCATCCAGGGCACCATGATCCAGGCCGTCATGGAAACTGCCCTCGACAGCTCCCTGCCCGGCCAGACCCGTGCCGTGGTGTCCGAGGATGTCTACAGCGTCGATGGCGCGCGCCTCCTGATCCCGCGCGGATCCCGTCTCATCGGGCGCTACCGCGCCGGCGTCGATATCGCGCAGCGCCGCGTCACGATCGCCTGGGACCGGATCATCCTGCCCGCGGGCCAAACCGTCCAGATCAGCTCTTTCGGGGGCGACGAACTGGGTCGCTCCGGCGTAACTGGTTTCGTGGACACACGCTTCGCCGAGCGTTTCGGGTCGGCCGCCCTGATCTCGCTGATCTCCGCAGCACCCAGTGCCGCCGCCTCCGAGGTCCAGGATGAGACTGCCGCCGACGTTCTCGAAGACGTTGGCGATGATCTGGCAGATGCCACGGACAGCGTCATTGGTGATTACCTCTCCATCGGCCCCGTCATCTATGTCGACCAAGGCGCACGCGTCACGGTCATGGTCGATCGCGATCTGGAGATATTCTGAGCCCATGTCGCTGAGCTATCTCGAAACCTCGCTCGACCGGATCGACGCCGCCGCCCGCGACGATGTCATCGAGATCTGCATCAACCCCGACGGGACCTGCTGGGGAGAATTCCAGGGCGATCACTTCATGCGCGCGCTGGATCAAAGGCTGACGGGCGTTCAGGTCAGGGACCTCGGCAACCAGATCGCCTCCTCTGCCAATACCACGATGAGCAAGGACCGCCCCATCGTCTCGGTATCGATCACCTACAAGGGTCGCCCGATCCGCGCACAGGTCATCACCCCGCCCGCCGTGCTCTCGGCCATGTCGATCAGCTTGCGGTTCTTCTCGAGCCTGCCGCTCGAGGGCATTGCGCTCGACTTTCTCTATGGCAAAGAACGCAAGCTCGAAGACCTGCGCGTGGAAAAGAAGCGCGCCTTGCGCGCCGTGGTGGCTGCCGGATTGATCGATGATGCGCTTGCCTTCTGCGTCGAGAACAAACTCAACATGATTGTCTCGGGCGGCACCTCCACCGGCAAAACCGTAGCCGCGCGCAAGATCCTCTCTCACGTACCGGCCGAAGAACGCATCGTCACCATCGAAGAAGCCGCCGAGCTTCTGCCGACCCAGCCCAATGCCGTGACCCTCATCGCCAATCGCGACACAGAATTCCAGTCCGCCGATGTGCTTCTCACTGCGACGCTGCGCATGCGCCCCGACCGGATCATCCTCGGCGAAGTGCGCGGCAAGGAGGCCATGACCTTTCTGGAAGCCATCAACACCGGCCATGGCGGCTCGATGACCACGCTGCATGCCGAAACCCCGCAATTGGCCGTGCAGCGCCTCGCGATCGCAGCACTAAAGACCGAAATCCCGATGACCTATGCCGACATGATCCAGTACATCGAAAATTCCATCGATGTGATCATCCAGGCCGGTCGCCACGACGGCAAACGCGGCATCACGGAATTCTACCTCCCCGGCGCAACTGAGATTGGAATTTCCCCATGAAGACCTTTGAATACGATATCCTGTCCTTTCCCATGACCCGCAAGACCAGCCTCTCCGACATGCAGGCCAGCCTGAACGAGAAGGGCGCAGACGGGTGGGAGGTGGTGTCGATCAGCACTTCGGAATTCGCCAATATCGGGCACACCGTTTTCCTGAAACGCGAAACCACACCAGCCGGAGCCACGGCATGAGGCAGGCGCAGCACCTCGCCTTGGCCGCGCTGGCCCTAAGCCTGACGCCCGCCTTCGCCGTTGCCGAGCGCAACCTAGTGCCAACCCTCGATCGCAGCTTTGACGTCTGTCCGGACCGGCCCGCCGAGCCCGTCTGGATGCAGGAGATCCCCCTGCGCCAAGCCTATCAGCGGGTTCTGGTTCAGGACATCTATCGCGCCCAGAATCTCGAGCGGGTCGTCGAGATCGGCAACTGCGACTGCGCGACCCGGTTCCCGTCCTGGGACGCAGCCGAGGCCGTGTTTCGGGAGAGCTACGCGAGCGACGAACGATGGGAAATGCTCGAAGCCTCGGACGCCTACAACCGCCGCGCCAACGCCGCGCGCCCTGCCGCCCAGGCCATCTGCGACGCCGCAGGCAATTGGTAAGGCAGCGCCACGATGAGTGTCGTCACCTACTTCGTTGAAACCTCCCAGGCCTATCTCGACACCGCCGCTGAGACCCAGTTTGGTGCGGTTGCGGCAACGGTCGGCACGCTCCTGGTTTTGGGGACAACGCTGGTGGTGATCCTCGTCGGAATCAACATGATCTATCAATACCGGGCCATGGATGGGCACACAGCCTTCTGGCTCGCGGTCAAGATCGGGCTCATAGGGATATTCGCGACCAACTGGATGCAGTTCAACGCGTTCTCATCTGCCATTCTCTATGGGATCGACAGTATCGCGGGCGCGCTGGTGGCCTCGGTCGGCGGCGGCAGTCCGGGACCCTCTGGAACTTTCGCCGAAGAATTCGACCGCCTGATCGCCGAGCTCGGCGATTACCTGAATGCCGCCGGGTCCGAGCTGAACTGGATGGCGGGTGCCATGCTCGACATCGTCGGTGTTCTTCTGCTCTCGATCCTCGGCGGGCTGGCCGCCTTCATCCTCGTGGCCTCCCGCCTGATGATCGCGCTTCTGATCGGAATCGCCCCGGTGATGATCTTCCTCACCCTCTTCGAGGTGACCAAAGATTACTTCGCACGCTGGCTGTCGGCACTGGTTTCCTTCGCACTCTACCCAATCGTCGTCGCAGGGGTGTTCGCAACTATCACTGGCGTCTCTTCCGCTCTGATCGGTGAGCTTGGCGACCCGGAAGGGGCTTCAAACATAGGCGCGCTCATCCCCTTCTTCATGATGGTCCTCATGGCCAAGGGCTTCATCATTGCCACGCCCTTCATCGTCCGCGCGATCTCCGGCAACATCATGATGCCCGCCCTTTCTGGAGGTCTCGGCGGCGGCTACAGCTTTGCCCGCGCCGCCATGGGAAGCCAGCAGGCCTACAATCGCTACCTCATCGGCGGGGCCAGTGGCGCAGAATACGCAGCCCTCAGGGCGCGGCAGTTCTTGGGCGTGCAGCAAATG
>JAVJUV010000097.1:0-22394 GCA_040220415.1 Silicimonas sp. | reverse complement strand
CGGCACCTTGCGTTCCCAGTGCACATAGCGGTCGGTCTTGAGATAATCCTCGTCGATCTCGACACCCCATCCGGGCCGGTCGGGGCGCAGCTCCAGATAGCCGTCCTTGGGAAGGTAGGGGTCGCTGACATAGGCCGCCTTCTCTTCCGATGCTTCCATCCCGTCCGAGTGATAGGCCGCCCCCGTCGGCAGCCTGTATTCGAGAATCTTGAAGTTCGGGCAGGCGGCCGAGAAATGCAGGTTCACGGCTGTCGCCAAGGGGCCCATCGGGTTGTGGGGCGCGACGGTGACATAGAACGCCTCGGCGATCGCCGCGATCTTGCACATCTCCAGAAGGCCGCCGACGACGCAGATGTCGGGCTGGATGATGTCGGCGCCGCCGCATTGCATGAGACGCAGGAACTCGAAGCGCGAATAGAGCGATTCTCCCGTGGCCAGCGGCACGTTCAGACCCGCTTTCAGCGGCCCCCAGGCCTCGACATTCTCGGGCCGGATCGGTTCCTCGTAGAAGAGCGGCGCAATGGGCTTCAGCGCATTGCCCAGATCGACGGCCTGCCAGGGTTCGAACAGCTTGGCGTGGGCGTCGAAGGCGAATTCGTGGTCCGGGCACAACTCTGCCAGCCGCTCGATCCACGCGCCGGTCGCACGGATCGACTTGCCCCAGGGGTTGGCGTTCACGTCGATCCGGTAGGGCGAGAGCTTGAACGCGGTCAGCCCCCAAGCCTCTTCCATCGCCGCGCAGTGATCGCGCACGGCTTCGGCGTCGGGTGCGGAATAGACGCCCAGGTAGACCCGCACGCGGTCGCGCACATGGCCGCCCAGCAGCATGTAGACCGGCAGGCCCACCGCCTTGGCCGAGATATCCCACAGCGCGTGGTCAATGGCCGAGATCGCCGCCAGCCCCAGCGCGCCGGGGGGAAAGCGCGACTGCTGCAACAGCTTCAGGATCAGCCGCTCGATCCGGCGCGGATCCTCGCCTTCGATCTGAAGATAGAGATAGTCGAGGATCGGCGGCAGGGCGCGGTCGGGGCCGTGGTTGTAACACTCGCCCCAGCCGGTGATGCCCTCGTCGGTGTCGATGGCGACGATCACCCGCGGCCGGTCGCGGTCGGAGGACATGAAACTTCTGAGACCCGTGATCTTCATCGACCTATCCCTTGAACCTTGTTTGCGGCAGCCCCGTGACGCCAAGCCCCGTCACCGCGAACAGGCTGCCCGCCTCGGGCTGGCGCGCCTCGGATCCCGGCGTCAGGCCGACGCCCAGCGACGTCACGTAGAGAATGTCCAGATCTGCCCCGCCGAACATGGGCTTCGAGGGTTTCTCGACCGGCATGTCCACTGTCATCAGGATGTCGCCATCAGGGGACAGCCGGTAGAGCTGCCAGCCGTCGATCCCCGCCTGCCAATAGCATCCCTCGGCGTCGACCGTCCCACCATCGGGCCGCCCCGGAACGCTGCGGGTATCGAAGAAGACCGCCGGCTCGGCCGGCACGCCCGTATCGCCGTCGTAGTCCGCGACCCAGATCGTGCGCACCGCCTTGTTGCTGTCCGAGAAATACATGCGTCGCCCGTCGGGAGAGAACGCCATGCCGTTCGTGGTGAAAATCCCATCCTTCCATTTCGTGACCTTCAGGTCCGGGTCCAGCCGGTAAAAGGCGCCCAGCGCCTCCGGCTCGCCGCCGTCCTTCATGGTGCCCGCCCAGAAGCGGCCCTCTGCGTCCGTGGCGCCGTCGTTGAAGCGGTTGTCAGGCAAATCCGCCTCGGGGTCGGAAATGGCCTCGCGATGGCCCGTTTCGGGGTCGAAGAACCAGAAACCGGACTTTGCGGCCAGAACCAGCCCGCCCTTCTCGCGCACCGCAAGGCAACCCACCGGTTCGCCAAAGCCGATCGTGTCGTTCACACCCGTCGAAGGCTTGTAACAATGGATAAGGCCAACCGGGATATCGACCCACCGCAACACCTGATCGCGGTCATCCCAGACCGCCCCCTCGCCCACCCGGCTTCTGGTTGAAGCGACGCATTCGACCTTCATGACGATCCTCCCTCGGGCCTTCCACGGGCCTTGAAAAGCCCCTCTTTCGCGAACCCTACAAATGCATTGCTTATAATACAAGTTTGGAAAATTAGTTTGACAGATTTGAGAAGTGCCTGATAGCAATTTTGCAGGAGCCCGAGAGAGCTTCACACAAAGGGAGGACTTTTGATGTCTAGATTCTGGCGCGTCTCGCGCCCCTTATTCCTTGCCGGCGCGGCGGTGGGCGCGTTGCTCAGCCCCTTGGCGGCATGGGCTTTTCAGGAGGCCCCGGAACTGGCCGAAAAGGTGGCCGCAGGCGCGCTTCCGCCGGTCGATGAGCGGCTGCCCGTGAACCCCGAAGTCATCACACCGCTCGAATCGGTCGGCAAATATGGCGGGACGATGCGCCGCGTGCTTGGCGGCTCCAGCGATCACAATTCGTTCCTTCGGATCGTCGGCCCGCAGGGCCTGACACGCTGGAAGCCGGATTTCTCGGGCGTGGTGCCGAACGTCGCGGAAAGCTGGGAAGTGAACGAGGCGGGCTCCGAATTCACCTTCAAGCTGCGCGAAGGCATGAAATGGTCCGATGGCGAGCCCTTTACCGCCGACGATATCGTCTTCTTCGTCGACGACCTTCTGAACAACCCCGACTTCTATCCGAACGCGCCGGCGCGTTTCGTCGTCGCGGGCGAGACCATGAAAGCCGAGAAGATCGACGACCAGACGGTCAAGCTGATCTTCGCGGCCCCCTACGGCACCTTCCTGACCGAACTGGCCACGCCCCTGGCGCAAGAGCCGGTCATCTGGGCCAAGCATTACTGCCAGCAGTTCCACCCGACCTACAATCCGGACGTGCAGGCAATGGTCGACGCGACCGAGGCGGTCGAGGACTGGCCAAGCCTGTTCCGGCTGAAATGCGGCGAGGTCGAAGCCCCGAACCGCTGGTCCAACGCCGAGCGCCCGACGCTCGATCCCTGGCTGATCACGGGCGACGGCTACTCTGCCGGGTCCACCCAGATCATCATGGAGCGCAACCCCTACTTCTGGCAGGTCGATACCGCCGGCAACCAGTTGCCCTATGTCGACACCATCACCTGGAGCGTCGTGCAGGACAACCAGGCCCTGCTGCTCGAGGCCGTCGCCGGCAATATCGACATGCAGGCGCGCCGGCTTTCCAGCCCGGCGAACAAGCCCGTGCTGTCCGAGGCGTCCGCGTCCAAGGGCTTCAAGCTCTATGCGCTGACAAACTCGAACTCGAACTCGATGGCGATCCACTTCAACCACACGCACAAGGATCCGGTGATGCGCGAATTCATGCGCAACAAGGATGTGCGGATCGCTCTCTCGCTTGGCATCGACCGGGAAGAGATCATCGACATCGTGTATCAGGGCATCGGCGAGCCCTGGCAGATCGGGCCGCGCCCCGAGCATGTTCTCTATAACGAACAGCTTGGACGTCAGTATGTCGACTTCGACCCCGACACCGCCAACGAGATGCTGGACGCAGCCGGTTATGCCGAACGCGACGGCGAGGGCTTCCGCCTGTTCCCCGATGGCCGCCGGATCACGTTCAACGTGAACTATACCGGCATCGAGCAGCCCGACTGGGGCGACGCGCTGGAAATCATCAAGGAGCAGTGGAAGGAAATCGGCATCGACCTCAATGCCTCGTCGGTCGAGCGGTCGATCTACTACAGCCGCGGCGAAGCCAACGAGCATGACTTCATGGTCTGGGGCGCGCCCGGCGGTCTTGATCCGACGCTCAGCCCGCGCGACGTGCTGGCCGTCCATCCGCAGGCCTCGTGGTTCGCCATTCCGTGGACCCGCTGGTACCTGTCGGGCGGCACCGAAGGCGAAGAGCCGAGCGAGTCGATGAAGAAGCGTCTCGAGCTTTATGACGCCTTCAAAGCCGAGGCCGACCAGGAAAAGGCGCTCGATATCTTCCGCCAGATCCACCAGATGTCGGCGGACGAGTTCGAGATCATCGGCGTCTCGATCGCGCCCGACCTGATCGGTGTGGTCAACGTCAATCTGCGGAACGTGCCTGAATCGATGCCGTCGTCCTGGATGTATCCGGACCCGGCCCCGACACTTCCCTGGACCTACTACTACGCCAACTAGACGGCGTCCGGGCGCGCGGCTGGTCCGCGCGCCCCACCAATCCGACAAAGTCACGATACCGACGCGATACCGAAGCCCGATTTCGGAGCGTCATGGCAGGACCGGACAGACATGCTGCTGCGATACATCCTCAAGCGTATCATCTGGATGATCCCGTTTCTCTTCGCGGTCTCGGTGGTCGCCTTCCTGCTGATCCAGGCGCCTCCGGGCGACTACCTGACCACCTATATCGCCAAGCTGGGCGAATCGAACGAGATCATGGACCAGTCGTCGATCGACAACCTGCGCGAGCGGTTCGGTCTCGATAAGCCACTGTATGTCCAGTACTTCAAATGGGTCTTCAACCTGATCCAGGGCGATTTCGGCATGTCCTTCGAGTGGCGCCAGCCGGTCAGCGAGCTGGTCTGGGAGCGCATGGGCCTGACGCTTTGCCTGTCGATGGCGACGCTTCTGTTCACCTGGGCCGTCGCTTTTCCGATCGGTGTCTATTCCGCGGTGCGCAAGTACTCGATCGGCGATTACTTCTTCACGACGCTGGGCTTCATTGGCCTGGCGACCCCGAATTTCCTGCTGGCCCTGATCCTGATGTATATCGGTGTGGTCTATTTCGGCACGGATGTGGGCGGGCTCTTTTCCAGCGAATACAAGAACGCGCCCTGGTCGGCGACAAAGGTCTGGGACCTGATCCAGCACCTCTGGCTGCCCGTGATCGTGCTGGGCACCGGAGCGACCGCCAGCCTGATCCGCATCATGCGCGCCAATCTTCTGGACGAGTTGAACCGGCCCTACGTCGATACCGCACGCGCGAAGGGGCTGTCGGAATTCGCGCTGATCATGAAATACCCGGTGCGCGTTGCCCTGAACCCCTTCGTCTCGACGATCGGCTGGGTGCTGCCGAACCTGGTATCGGGCGCTGTGGTCACAGCCATCGTGCTGTCCCTGCCGACCGCCGGGCCGCTGATGCTTCAGGCGCTGATGAGCCAGGACATGTACCTGGCCGGCGCCTTCGTGCTGCTGCTTTCCTCGCTGACGGTGATCGGGATGCTGATCTCGGACATCCTGCTGGTCCTTCTGGACCCAAGGGTCCGCTATGAGTGACCAGAGCCTGAACGACCCCGTCAACGCGACGATCCTCGGGGCGGATGCGGCGCCTGCCAACCGCGTGGCCATCGCCTCGCAATGGCAGCTGACATGGTGGGCGTTCCGCAAGCACAGGCTGGCGCAGGTCGGCCTGTGGGTTATCGGCATTCTCTATCTCTTGTCGCTCTTCGCCGAGTTCGTCGCACCCGACGCGCCGTCGAAGCAGAACCGGCGCGCGGTCTTCCACCCGCCGCAGATGATCCATTTCATCGACCGGACCGAGGACGGCATCAGCCTGCGCCCCTATGTCTGGGAGATGGATCGCCAGCGCGATCCGGACACGCTGGCCATCACCTACATCAAATCCGGCGAGAAGATTTACCTGAGGCTTTTCGGGCGCGGCGAGGAGTACAAGTTCTGGGGGCTCTGGACGACCGACGTCAAGCTGTTCGCCACCGTCGATCCGGACGACAAATTCTTTCTCTTCGGCGCCGACAGGCTGGGGCGCGACATGTTCAGCCGCATCATGTACGGCACGCGCATCTCGATGAGCATCGGCCTTGTCGGGGTCGCCATCTCGATGGTGCTGGGGATCACGCTGGGCGGCATATCGGGCTATTACGGAGGCCGCATCGACGCCGCGATCCAACGTCTGATCGAGTTCGTCCTGTCGCTGCCGACGATTCCGATCTGGCTGGCGCTGGCGGCATCGCTGCCGCCCTCATGGCCGATCTATCAGCAGTATTTCGTCATCACGCTGATCGTCAGTCTTGTCGGCTGGACGGAACTGGGCCGCGTCGTGCGTGGCCGGTTCCTGGCCATGAAGAACGACGATTTCGTGATCGCCGCGCGTCTGGACGGCGCGTCGGAGAAACGGATCATCTTCCGGCACATGCTGCCGTCGCTGACCAGCCACATCATCGCGTCCCTGACGCTGGCGATTCCGCTGATGATACTGGCCGAGACCGGTCTTTCGTTCCTGGGTCTCGGGTTGCAGCCGCCGGCGATCTCGTGGGGCGTGCTGCTGAAAGAAGCACAGAACATCCGCTCGATCAGCCAGGCGCCCTGGCTTTTCATTCCCGGCGGCTTCGTCGTTGTCGCGGTGCTGGCCTTCAACTTCCTCGGAGACGGGATGCGCGATGCCGCCGACCCGTACAGTCACTGACATGTCGAACCCGATCATTTCCATCCAGGGCCTGAACGTGGGCTTCTCGTCGCGCAAGGGCGTCGTCGACGTGCTGCATGGCATCAGCTTCGACCTGCACCGGGGCAAGACCACCTGCGTGGTGGGCGAGTCGGGTTCCGGCAAGTCGGTGACCGCGCGGACGATCCTGAACATGGTCCCCCGCCCCGGCATCATCAACGGCGGGCGCATCCTGTTCGATCCCGACGGCGAGGGCACCACCGACCTCGTCGCGCTGGATCCCTTCGGCAAGGAGATCCGCAAGATTCGCGGCGGCCGCATCGGCATGATCTTCCAGGAGCCGATGTCGTCGCTGTCGCCGGTCCACACGATCGGCAACCAGATCATCGAGGCGATCCTGCTGCACCGGAACGTGTCGAAGAAAGAGGCGCGCGAGATGGCCGCCGACCTTTTGCGCCAGGTCGAGATCCCCGAACCCGACAAGGCGCTGGATCGCTACGCCTTCGAGTTCTCGGGTGGCATGCGCCAACGCGCGATGATCGCGATGGCGCTGTCCTGCCGTCCCGACGTGCTGATCGCGGACGAGCCGACCACGGCACTGGATGTCACGACGCAAGCTGAAATCATCGACCTGATGCGCAACCTCCAGACCGAGCTGGGCATGGCGATCATGTTCATCACGCATGACATGGGCGTGGTGGCCGAGATCGCCGACGAGGTCGTCGTGATGGAGAAGGGACACGTCGTCGAGAAGGGCGATGTGCATCAGATTTTCGATACGCCCCTGCATCCCTACACGCAAAAGCTCTTGGGCGCGGTCAAGCGGCTGGACGAACCGGCGGCGGGCAAGTCGCGCCCAAAACCGGATGCGCCCGAGATCCTGCGCGTCCGCGACCTGCATCTGCATTTCGAGAAACGCGAAGGCTTTCTTCAGCGCGTCACCGCCACCACCAAGGCGGTCAATGGGGTCAGTTTCGAGCTACGCCAGGGCGAAGCGCTTGGGATCGTGGGTGAATCCGGCTCGGGCAAGACCACCGTGGGCCGCTGCATCGCCCGCGTCTACAATCCGCAATCCGGCGAGATCGCCTATGCCGGGCGCAACCTGATCACCGCCGGACCGGCGGAGTTGCGCGATACGCGCAAGCAGGTCCGCATGATCTTTCAGGACCCGTTCGCCTCGCTCAATCCGCGCATGACCGTCAAGCAGATCATCGCCGAGCCGCTGATCGTCAACAACATCGCGTCGGGCAGCGAACTGGATGACCGGGTGGCGAAACTGCTGACCGAGGTCGGCCTCTCGCCCGACATGATGGAGCGCTATCCCCACGCCTTCTCGGGCGGGCAGCGCCAGCGCATCGTCGTGGCCCGCGCCATCGCGCTGGACCCGAAACTGGTGATCGCGGACGAGCCGACCTCGGCGCTGGACGTGTCGATCCGCACCCAGGTTCTCGACCTGCTGCTGAAGCTTCAGGCCGAGATGGGGCTGTCCTTCATCTTCATCAGCCACGACATGGCCGTGATCCGCTATTTCTGCGACCGCGTCGCGGTGATGTTCAAGGGCCAGATCGTCGAGATCGGCGACACCGAGCAGGTCATCACAGATCCGCAGCATCCCTATACCAAGGCGCTTTTGTCGTCCGTGCCCATCGCCGACCCGAGCTTGCGCGGCACGCGGACCCGGCACCGCTATGTCGAGACCGCGGGATGAAGTTCGCGCCGGGGATGGAAGAGGCGCTGCGCGCGGGCGAGACCTTTGGCTCGGATGACGAGGCCGCGCTGTTCTGGAGCGAAGGTGCGCCGGATGTACCCTACGAGGACACGACCTATCCCGGCGCCATGCGTCAGCCCCAGCGCGCCCGGCTCTATCGCGGCGACCCCGACGCGCCCACCCTGCTCTATATTCACGGCGGCGGCTGGTGCGGCGGGTCGATCGAGCTGAACGACCCCGCCGCGCGCGGCATGGTTCGCGACAGCGGCTGGAATATTCTCAGCATTTCATACCGCCTGGCGCCCGAACATCCCTATCCCGCCGGCCTTGACGATTGCATGGCCGCGATCCACTGGCTTCGGGCCGAAAGCGGAACGCTTGGGCTGCGCACGGGCCCGGTCGCGCTTGGCGGGGCTTCCGCAGGCGCGAACCTGGCCCTGGCCGCCAGCCTTGCCCTTGGGAGGAAGGACATGGCGGCGCTGGTCCTGTTCTATGGCGTCTTCGGTCATGACCTGAACACCGAAAGCCATCGCGCCTACCGGAACGGACCGGGCCTGACCGGCGAGCGGATGGTCGAAATCTTCGACATGTATGACCCCGAGAACCGGCGCCGGCACGACCCCCTGATCGCACCGCTGCACGCGGAGGACCTGACCGGCATGCCACCCGCCTGCCTGATCGCCGCCGAGCATGACGTGCTTCTGGACGACAGCCGCCGAATGGCGGCGCGGCTTACCGATGCCGGTGTCGCCGTCGAGTTTCACATGGAACCCGGTGTGACCCACGGGTTCATCAACCGCGGCCGCCTGGTGCCTTCCGCCAGGCAGTCTGTAAGCCGCGCCGCCTCCTTCCTGAAACGCCTGAGAGAAACCTGACAAGCCCATGAAAATCGAAAGACTCTCCGTCCTGGAGTTCCGCCACAAGACGAACACCGTCCGCGACAGCGACGGGCACGGTCATCCCGGCCCCGAAAGCGACACGACCAGTGCGCTTCTGACCATCACCGCCGATGACGGCTCGCAGGGCCGCGCCGTCTGCCGGGCTGCGGACGTGTCCGGACCGATCCTTGACCGTTTCGTGCGCCCGAACATCCTCGGCGAGGATCCGATGCGCGCGGACAAGCTGTGGTACAAGATTTACAAATGGCAGCGACTTTCGGGCGGATCGCTCACCGACCGCACGCTGGCCGCCGTCGACCTGGCGCTATGGGATCTGATCGGCAAGAAGACCGGCCAGCCGGTCTGGAAGCTGCTCGGCGGGCACCGCGAGAAGGTGCTGGCCTATGGCTCAACCATGTGCGGGGACGATCTGGAGAACGGGCTTGCCACGCCCGAGGACTACGCGCGTTTCGCCGACTGGATGGTGAACACGCGCGGCTACAAGGCGGTCAAGCTGCACGGCTGGATGCCGCCGGTGCCGGGTGCGCCCGACGTCCGGAAGGATTACAAGGCCTGCGCCGCCGTGCGCGAGGCCGTCGGTCCCGACATTCCGCTGATGCTGGATCCGCACCATTTCTATTCGCGCACCGACACGCTGTGGCTGGCGAACAAACTGGCGGAACTGGATTTCCGCTGG
The DNA here is from genome assembly GCA_040220415.1 of Silicimonas sp. Classification (GTDB taxonomy): domain Bacteria; phylum Pseudomonadota; class Alphaproteobacteria; order Rhodobacterales; family Rhodobacteraceae; genus JAVJUV01. The sequence continues at coordinate 12,752 of JAVJUV010000097.1, read as the reverse complement.
ATGGAAGAGCCGATGGAAGAAGCGTCGATGTCGTCCTACAAGTGGCTGACATCGAACACAGATCTTAACATCCTTGGCCCCGAGACGATGACCGGCAAGCACTGGACGCGTGCCGAATGGGTCAAGCACGACGCCTGCGACATCGTGCGCGCCGGTGTCTGGGACATGGGTGGAATCAACCCGGTGATGAAGGCCGCCATGATGGCCGAATGCTTCCACATGAGTTGCGAGATCCACGGCACCGGGGCGGGCAACCTGGCCGTCGTCTGCGCCATCCCGAACACGTCCTTCTATGAGCGCGGCCTGCTGCACCCGTTCATCGACTACGACAAGCCCAAGGAATACCAGAACCGCATCGACGACGAGATGGACGCCGACGGCTATGTCCATGCGAGGGACGAACCGGGTCTGGGGCAGGATCTGAACATGGACTATATCGAAGGCAACGCGGTGAATCATGGCTGACACGCGCATCGCGGATGTCCGCGTCACCCCCATCGCCTTTCGCGATCCGCCGCTTCTGAACAACGCCGGTTGTCACGAGCCCTTCGCGCTGCGCTCGATCATCGAGGTCGAGACCGAGGACGGGATGATCGGGCTGGGCGAAAGCTATGGCACCCTGCCCGTTCTGGACGGTCTGGCGAAACTCGCCCCCGCGCTGACCGGGCTGGACGTGACCGATCTGAACGGCCTCTGGGCGCGGGGGCGCGCGGCGGTCCAGGGCGACATGCACGGCTATGTGGGCGCCGAACGGTTGTTGCCGCGCGTCGTCGGCGCGGTCGAGGTCGCCATGTGGGACGCCTACGGCAAGGCCACGGTCCGCAGGGTCTGCGACCTGATGGGCGGCCAGGTGCGCGAACGCGTGCCCTTTTCGGCCTATCTCTTCTACAAGTTTGCCGCCCATGCCGACGGCACCGGTGACGACTGGGGCGAAGTGCTGACGCCCGAGCAACTGGTGGACGAGGCGCGCCGGTTCAAGGAGATCGGCGGCTTCAACGCGATCAAGCTGAAGGCGGGCATCCTGCCCCCGGACGAGGAAATCGCCGGGCTGGAAGCGCTGCGGGCCGCCTTTCCGGACGCGCCCTTGCGGATCGATCCCAACGGCGGCTGGTCGGTCGGGACCACGCTGAAACTGCTGCCCCGCCTGACCGGCCTGATCGAGTATCTCGAAGACCCGACCGTGGGCATCGAAGGGAACGCCGCCGTGCAGGCCGCCACGGACATTCCGCTGGCCACCAACATGTATGTCGTCACCAACGATCACCTGCCGCCCAACATGGCGCAGGACGCGTTCCGCGTGATCCTGTCGGACCACCACTACTGGGGCGGGCTGCAGGCCAGCCGCGAGTTGGGGCGCATCTGCGCGATCTGGGGGCTGGGCCTGTCGATGCATTCGAACTCGCACCTTGGCATCAGCCTTGCCGCGATGACGCATCTGGCCGCGGCCACGCCGAACCTGACCTACGATTGCGACACGCATTACCCCTGGCAGGTGGACGAGGTGGTGGAAGGCGGGCGCTTCACCTTCACCGATGGCACTCTGACGGTGCCCGAAGGCCCGGGGCTGGGTGTGACGCTGGACCGCGAGGCGCTGGGGCGGCTGCACCAGAATTACCTCGACTGCGGCATCACCGTGCGCGACGATGTGACCGAGATGAAAAAACACTGGCCCGACTGGGAATTCGCCCGCCCGAAATTCTGACACATGCCTGAAAGTTCCAAAGACCGGCCCCGCGCCATCGCCATGCACGCGGCCGACAACGTGGCGATCATCGCCAACGAAGGCGGGCTGCCCGCAGGCGCTGTTCTGCCGGACGGCGTTGCGCTGCGCGAACGCATCCCCTCGGGCCACAAGGTCGCGCTGACCGATATCGCCGAGGGCGCCGAGGTGCGCCGCTACGGCGTCGTCATCGGCTTTGCGGTGGAGCACCTGCCCGCCGGGTCATGGGTCAACGAGCATCGGCTGACCATGCCGGCGGCCCCCGGTGTCGAGGCGCTGCCGATTTCGACCAATCTTGCGGACCTGGGCCCGCCCCTGACCGGGCGGACGTTCCAGGGCTATCGCAACGCCGACGGCAGCGTCGGCACGCGGAACCTGCTGGCGATCACGACCACCGTGCAATGCGTTACCGGCATCGTCGATCATGCGGTGCGCCGCATCCGGGCGGAACTGCTGCCGCGCTTTCCGAACGTGGACGGAGTGCTGTCGCTGGAACACGTCTACGGTTGCGGCGTCGCCATCGACGCGCCCGACGCCGTGATCCCGATTCGAACGCTGCGCAATATCAGCCGGAATCCGAATTTCGGCGGCGAGATCATGACCGTCAGCCTTGGCTGCGAGAAACTTCAACCCGAGCGCCTCTTCCCCGAAACCGCCCTGCCCGACCTGATCCGCTTGCAGGACGACCGGAACACCGGCTTCGACGCGATGGTGCGCAACATCATGGAGACCGCCGAGGCGCATCTGGAGCGGTTGAATGCGCGTCGGCGCGAGGCCTGCCCGCTGTCGGACCTTGTCGTTGGCCTGCAATGCGGCGGCTCGGATGCGTTCTCGGGCGTCACCGCAAACCCCGCGCTGGGGTTCGCCAGCGACCTGATCGTGCGCGCGGGCGGAACGGTGATGTTCTCCGAGAATACCGAGGTGCGCGACGGCATCGCGCAACTGACCGCGCGGGCCGCCACGCCCGCAGTGGCCCGCGCGCTGATCCGCGAGCTGACATGGTACGACGCCTATCTGGAAAAGGGCCATGTCGACCGATCAGCCAACACCACCCCCGGCAACAAGGCAGGCGGGCTTTCCAACATCGTCGAAAAGGCGATGGGCTCGATCGTCAAGTCGGGGACCGCACCCATTGCGGACGTGATCGCGCCGGGGGATCGCGCGGTGACGAAAGGCCTGAACTTCGCCGCGACGCCAGCCAGCGATTTCATCTGCGGGACGCTGCAACTGGCGGCGGGTGCGACGGTGCATGTCTTCACCACCGGACGCGGCACGCCCTACAGTCTGGAGGCGCTGCCGACGCTCAAGGTCTCGACCAATTCGGGGCTTGCCCGGCGCTGGCACGACCTGATCGATATCGACGCCGGCCCCATCGCGGCGGGAGAGGCGACCATCGAGGAGATGGGCCGACACGTACTGGACCGAATCCTCGCCACCGCAAGCGGCGAGAAGACCTGGGCCGAGCGGCACGGCACGCATAACGCGCTGGCACTTTTCAACCCTGCCCCGGTGACGTGAGAGCGCGGACCTAGCCCAGTACCGAGAAGCTCGACTCCTCGTTGATCTTCCGTTTCCGCGAATAGAACCCGGCGTCGATGGCCCGCCTTATATGGGGCAGATCGAATTGCAGCGGTGTCGAGTCGTGATCGCCGCCGTTCTCGCAATAGCCGATCAGCGCCGCCATCAGCTTGCCTGCGATGGGCGCGTTCTTGTACTGGTTTCCGCTGGTGCCGCAGGCCTTGTAGAACCCGTCCAGCATCGAGCGGTCATAGATCGGAATCCAGTCGGTCGAGGCGTCGTAAAGGTCCACCACACCCCGCATCCGGCTGGGTATGCCCAGCGAAGGCACGCGCTGACCATAGCGCATCGCCTGCGTCGTCCACTGGTCGGTGAAATCGCGGTCATAGCCGGTGTCGGCCTCGACCCAGCGGTGCGGGTCGCATTCGGGGTCTTCCGAGCCGATCAGGATGTGGTTGCCGTGCTCGGGCCGGCAATAGCAGGCGATGTCGCTGTCCGAGACGATCATGCCGTCGCGTTCGAAGTCGAAACCGGCCGGTGCGGGCACATGCACCACCTCTTGCCGCAAGGGGCGGGTCGTGATCGTCATGTCGTCCAGCACGCCGGCCATCGCGTTCACGCGCGCCGATCCGGGACCGGCGACGTTGACCACGACGGGGGCGTGCAGTTCCTCGCCCGAGGCCAGGCGCACGCCAGTGACGCGCCCGGCTTCCTGCATTATTTCAGAGACTTCGACGCCCATCCTGAACCGTGCACCGTGGCGTTTCGCTGCCGCCGCCAGGTTCTGCGACGACAGCGCCGGGTCGGTCACGTAGCCCGCCAGCGGCCAGAACACCGCGCCCTCGATCTCTCCGCCCGTCGGTTCGCCGAAGCCCGGATCGTCGATCCTTTTGGCCGGTCCGAACCGGTCGAGCGCGTAGATCGGCAGCCGCTGCCTGATCCGCGCGGCGTCCCATTCCTCGACCGGGATATCCAGTGCGCGGCTCATCTCCAGGTGCTTGGCCATCATCCCGTTGGCGGGCGTCTTCATCACCAGGCAGCCGCATTGCCGGAAATCGGCCAGCGTCTCGTCCGCGCCGGCCGCCAGATAGTCGCGCCAGTCGCGCCAGTAGTGATAGCCTTCCCAGGCGAAGGCGGTGCCGTCCATCGTGGAGTAGTGCATCCGGACGATCGCGCAGGACCCGGCGGTCGAGCCGTGGCCGATCTGGCTGTTGCGGTCCAGCGAGAGGGTCTGCCACCCGGCCTTCGCCAGTTCATAGGCCACCGCCGTGCCGATGACCCCGGTTCCGATGATGATCGCGTCTGCCGTCCGGCTCATGTCTCCTCCTCCAGCGCCCGGGCAAAGCGGCGCATCTCGTCGATCTCGTCCGCGCGCGCCTCGCGCCCGGTGAAGGTCAGCAGGTAGTACGGAATCATCCGAACCCGCTGGGCCAGCGTTTCCTGCAAATCCGCATCGTTGTAACCGATCTGCATGTAATATAGCACCCGCGCCCGGATCAGGCTTTCCTCGGCGGGATATCCGTAGCGGGCGAACATGTCGGTCAGGGCGGCGATGCGCCGGCTGTCGGATGCATCCAGCACTCGACGGACCTCGGCCGAGCGCCGCGCCCAGTCCCGGATCGCGAAATCGAGGCGCACATCGAAGCGCCGCGGATCCAGGAAGCTTTTGAAGACGTTGCAGACGGCGCAAGTGACCGTCTTCGCCGGCACATTCGCGGCATCGACGATGGCACGCGTATTGGTCGAAAGCCAATGTTCGAGAAGCGCGTCGAGCAGCTCCTCGCGGTCCTTGAAGTACCAGTAGAAACTGGATCGCGAAACCTCCATCCGGACTGCCAGCGTCAGGATCTTCACGCTTTCGATGCCGTCCGAGATCAGCATGGCTTTCGCGGCGTCCAGCCAATCCTGCCGGGTGACCTTCACGTTTCCCGGCAGAATGTCGGCCGCGGCGTTCATGCCCGCATCGCCCGGCCTTCCGGATCGTAGGGCGAATGGGCGATCACCCGCGCCTTGCGTTCGACACCGACGATATGGGTGGAGAGCTCTGTCCCCTCACCCGCCACGTCCCGGTCCACCAGCGCCATCGCCAGAGACTTGTGGACGGTGAAGCCGTAGCCACCCGAGGTCACGAACCCGACCTTGCGGTCACCGGACCAGACCGGCTCGTAGCCGCTGGCATCGGCATCCTCGGCCTCGACTTCGAGCGTCACCAGAACCCTTGCCGGTCCGCCCGCGTCCTTTTCCGCCCGCGCCGCGGCCTCGCCGATGAAGCCGGATTTCGACCAGTCGGCCCACCGGTCCATCCCCGTCATTCCGGGCGTGTATCCTTGCGTGAACTCTTTCGACCAGATGCCGAAGGATTTCTCGAGGCGCAGGGACAACAGCGCGTTATAGCCGTACTCGACGATCCCGCTTTCCGCACCGGCATGCAGCAGCAGGCGCCGAAGCATGGTATGATCGCCCATGCGGCAATGGATTTCGTAGCCCAATTCGCCGGTAACCGACATCCGCCCCACCCGGCAGCGGAAAAGGCCGATGTCGAAGGCGCCGCAGCCCATGAACGGCAACTCTGCCACCGGCGCGTCGGTCAGCCGCTTGACGACCTCGCGCGATTTCGGACCCGAGAGCGAGAAACCGGCGGTATCCTCGCCCAGGTCGCGCACCGTCACGCCGTCTTCCAGGTGATCCCGGAACCAGCGCATGTGCCAGCCGCGCAGGTAATAGCTGCCCATGATCCACCAGGTGCCGTCGCCCCAGTTGAACAGGGTCAGGTCGCCTTTCAGCCGTCCGTCATGCCCCAGCATGACGGCCAGCCGCGCGCGACCGGGTTTCGGCAACTTGGTGGACATCATCCTGTCCAGCCACGCCTCGGCATTCGGACCCGAGACCTCGTAGCGCGAAAAGCCGGTGATATCGAGGAGCCCCACGCCTTCGCGCACCGCCTTGCATTCTCCGCCGACGATCCCGAAGGCATTCGACCGTTTCAGCGATGGCGTCTCTTCGAACCCCTTGTCGGCGAAGTAGAGCGGCACCTCCAGATCCCAGCTCTGCCCCCAGAGCGCACCCGCTTCGGTCATGTCCGAGTGGGCCGGCGCGGTCTTCAGGGGCCGTCCCGCCGGCAGTTGCTCGTTCGGATAGGTCATCACGAAGCGGCGTGAATAGAACTGGCCCGTTGTTTCCTTGATGTATTGCTTGTTCTCGGCCCAGACGCCGTAACGCGCCACGTCCATGCCGTAGACATCCGCTTCCGGCTCGCCGTCGATGATCCATTCGGCCAGCGACTTGCCGACGCCGCCGCCCTGCAGGAAGCCCGCCATAACCGCGCAGGCGCACCAATAACCGCGTTTGCCGGGAACCGGGCCGACCAGCGGGTTGCCGTCGGGGCTGAACGTGAAGGCGCCGTTGACCCAGGTCTTGACGCCGACGTCCTGAAGCGCCGGATAGCGGTGGAAACCCGCGATCAGCTCGTCCTCGATCCGGTCGGTCTGTTCCTGGAACAATTCCATCCCGTAGTCCCAGGGCGCGCCGTCCATCGCCCAATGCTCGTGATCGACCTCGTAGATACCCAGCAGAACGCCCTTCTGGTCCTGGCGGAGATAGGTGAAACCTTCGAGATCCACGGTCATCGGGATCTCGCGGTCCAGCCCTTCGAGCGCCGGGATCGTGTCGGAGACGAGGTAATGGTGCTTCAGGGGCGAGACCGGCAGTTCGATCCCCGCCATGCGGCCCACCTGCTTTGCCCAGAGACCGCCCGCGTTGACTACATGCTCGCAGGAAATCGTGCCCTTCTCGGTCACCACGTCCCAGCCCTGAAGTGTCTGGCGCAACTCAAGCACGCGGTTGTGCTCGATCACCGTCGCGCCGTTCTTCCTGGCGGCCCCGGCATAGGCGTGAACCACGCCTGTCGTGTCGATATACCCTTCGCGGTCGGCCCACATGCCGCCCAAAAGTCCGTCCCCCGACATGATCGGGTTCAGGTCGACGGCTTCCTCGACGGTCACCAGCCGGCAATCCTCGATCCCGATCGACTGATAGACGCGAAAGGCCGATTGCAGCCATTCCCAGCGGTCGGGTGTGCCCGCCATTGTCAGCCCGCCGGTCATGTGGAACCCGATGTTCTGACCGCTTTCCTTCTCGATCTTGGGCAGAAGGTCGATGGTATAGGCTTGAAGGGCGGCGATGTTCGGGTCGGCATTCAGCGTATGAACGCCGCCCGCCGCATGCCAGGACGAGCCCGCCGTCAGCACCGAGCGTTCGATCAGCGCGACGTCCGACCAGCCCTTTTTGGCCAGGTGATAGAGAACGGAAGCGCCGACAACGCCTCCGCCGATCACCACGACACGATAATGCGAATTCATACACGACCTCCCGCATCCCTGCGCACCTGTCGTGCGCGATTTTCGAAAACGTTAATCAAGGACTTCACCCAAATCTAGACACTTGTGTCCAGAGCGGCGTGCACTCCACCGCACACCACGCGCTCAGAAATCCGTCGGCGCGCCGCCTTCGGCCTTCCGCCGTTCGACGAAGGCGGCCAGTTCGTCCCGCACGCCGGCGTCCATCGGGGGCGGCTCGAACGTCTCGACGATCTCCTTGAACAGGCCGTGCGCGCGCTCGGCGGTCCAGACACCGCCGTTGTCCAGCGCGAAGGCCTCGAAGTTTCGCCAATCGCTGACGAAGGGCTGATAGAAGGCGGATTCGTAGCGGTCCTGCGTGTGCTGGATGCCGAAGTAGTGCCCGTTCGCACCGACCTCGCGGATCGCGTCCAGCGCGATGTCGTCCGGGCCCGTCGCCCAGACGTCGGGCTCCATGTAGCGCTGCAGCATCTGCAGCACTTCGCAGTCCATGATGAACTTTTCGGGGCAGGCGATCAGCCCGCCCTCCAGCCAGCCGGCGGCGTGGTAGACCATGTTCGTCCCCGACTGCATCGCGGCCCAAAGACTGTTCGAGGTTTCCCACATCGCCTGCCCGTCGGGCACGTTCGCGGCGCAGACGCCCGAGGACCGAAGGGGAAGGCCATAGTAGCGCGCCATCTGGCCTGTCATCTGCGTCGCGCGGATGTATTCGGGCGTGCCGAAGGCGGGTGCGCCCGATTTCATGTCGACGTTCGAGGTGAAAGTGCCGATCACCGCCGGCGTGCCCGGCGCGACATACTGGAAGAGCGCGATGGCCGACAGCGCCTCGGCGATCGACAGGGTCACGGCGCCCGCCATCGTGACCGGGGCCATCGCACCCGCCAGCGTGAAAGGGGTCACCACCACGGCCTGCCCGCGCCGCACCATGCGCAGGCAGCCGTCGATCATCGGCTGGTCGTGTTTCAGGGGCGAGGTCGAATTGATGTTGGTGTACATGTGGGGCCGGGCCCGGAACGCCTCTTCGGTCAGACCGTGCGCGATCTTCACCATCTCCATCACGTCCTCGACCCGCTCGCGACCAAGCGAATAGGCGTGCATCACCTTGTCGGTCAGCGTCAGCTTGTCATAGAGCACGTCGAGATGCCGGACCGAGGGGTGCAGATCCACGGGTTCCACCGGATAGCCGCCCGCGAAATGGATGCAGTTGAAATACTGCGTCAACTTCAGCAGGTTCGCGCACTGCTCGCGCGTGCCCGACACCTTGCGGCCCAGTTCCAGGTCGTAATAGTTCGGCGGCGACGAGACGTTCCCGAACACGATATGGCCCTTGCCGATGGTCAGTTCGCGCGCGGGATTGCGCGGCGTCAGGGTGAAATGCGCCGGCGCCTTGCCGACCATCTCCATCACCCAGTCGCGGCCCATCTTCACGTTCGAACCGTCGACCTTGCAGCCCGCTTCGCGAAACAGCTGCTGCGCCTCTTCGTTCAGGAACTCGATTCCAAGCTCTTCCAGGATGCGCATCGCACCGTCGTGAATGGCCTCGATCCCGGCCTCGTCCAGAGGCTCGGTGGGCCGGTCCGTGTTCAGCGGAACCCGCCACGGCATCTGCTTGAACAACGCTTGCGACCGGCGCTCCTTGTTGGCGGCGCGCCCGCCGGTTCTGCGCTTCTTCGTGACGGCATCCGCCATGATGGTCTCCCCTGGAAGGTTGCCACCAGTCTTCGACGGATCTGCGGGATTCGCGGACAGGAAACCGACGAAATATGTCGCAGGTGATCCTTCAGATCGCGCTTGCGGCCTCTATCCAGCCCGGCAAAAGCGAAATGTCCCGCAACACGGCATCCGCCACATCCGCCAGGTCCGGGGCCTGGGCGACGCCCGTCAGAACCGCCACGGTGGTCATCCCGGCCGCCCGTCCCGCGACCAGATCGTGCCGGCTGTCGCCCACCATCAGCGTCCGTTCCGGCCGCGTCCCCGTAGCGGCCGAGAACGCCAGAAGCGGTCCCGGATCGGGTTTGGCCCCGTGCCCGGAATCGTAGCCCGCGACGAAAGCGAAATACTGCGCGACGCCCACCGTCGCCAGATGCGCGCGGGCGGCCACTTCGCCATCGTTCGTGACAAGGCCCAGGACGTGCCGTCCGGCCAGAAGTCGCAGCGTGTCGCCAAGACCCGGCACCTCGGCCTGGGGCGTGGTCTCGGCGATGCGATTGGCCAGCCGTTCCAGTTCGGCCGAAGGCAGGCCGGTGGCAGCCGACAGTGCCGCGCCGACCTCACGCGAGGTGCCCGCGATCACGACGCTGGAGGCAAGAAACCCCGCCCCTTCGACAAAGCCCATCGCCTCGGCCGCCGCCAGACGACTTCCCGCATCGCCCGCCGAGATTTCGTCGAGCATCCTCTCGGCCCAGACGCTCCACGTCGCGCGAAAGTCGAAAAGCGTTCCGTCCTTGTCGAAGATGATCGCGTCGATCATTGCCGTCCCTCACCCATCGGATTGACACCTTGGGGAAGGCTCCCGAAAGTGCTGCCATGACCTCTTACCGGCTTCACGTCTCGCTTGGCTACAATCTCTCGCTGGCTGCGCGCCTTCAGGAACGACGCCTCGACGACGCGCTGCGCTCGCTTGGGCTGACCCGTACCACCTGGTGCGTGCTGCTGGCTGTCGGGGTCGAGGGTCATGCGCAACCTTCGGACATAGCCACGTTCATCGGTATCGACCGCACCGCCACCTCGCGGGCGCTGCGCGCGATGGAGGCCGCGGGGCTGTTGACGCGCCAGTCCGGCAAGGGCGACCGGCGCACCACCCGCGTCACGCTGACGCCTCTGGGGCTGGAACGCATCCGGCAAGGCGTGCCGTTCGCCGTCGAGAACAACGCGCTCATGCAGGCGAAACTGACGGATGCGGAATACGACCAGCTTCTGCATCTGCTTGCCAAGCTGACCGAAGGCGAAAGCACCGACCTCAGCACGTTCTGAAACCCAAGGTCAGCGCCCCTTCCAGACCGGATCGCGTTTCTCGGCGAAGGCGCGCGCGCCCTCCTTCTGGTCGTCCGAGGAATAGAGCCGGTCCACGGTCGCCAATTGCCGCCTGGTGATCCGGTTCAGCGCGTCCTGGAACTTCGAATCCTCGGCATCCCGCACGACCTCCTTGATGGCGGCATAGACCAGTGGCGGGCCGGATGCGATCAGGCGGGCCAGGTCCCACACCGTTTCTTCCAGCTTTTCCGGCGCGACGACCTCGCGCAGCAGGCCCCAGCGCAATGCCTCGTCGGCGTCGATCCAGCGTCCGGTCAGAAGCATGTCCATCGCCACGTGATAGGGAATGCGTTTGGGCAGCTTGATCGACGCCGCATCCGCCACCGTGCCCGAGCGGATCTCGGGCAGCGCGAAACTGGCGGTTTCCGAGGCGACGATCAGGTCGCAGGACAGCGCCAGTTCGAACCCGCCGCCGCAGCAGATGCCGTTGACCGCGCAGATCACCGGCTTGTTCATCTGCGGCAGTTCCTGCAAGCCGCCGAAGCCTCCGACGCCATAGTCGCTGTCGACGGCCTCGCCACCGGCTGCCGATTTCAGATCCCAGCCCGCGCAGAAGAACTTCTCGCCCGCCGCACGCAGGATCGCCACACGCAGATCGGGATCGTCGCGGAAATCGCGGAATACCTCGCCCATCCGGCGGCTGGTCGCCATGTCGATCGCATTGGCCTTGGGCCTGTCCAGCGTGACCTCGAGGATCGCGCCTTCGCAGCGGGTCTTGATCGGTTCTTGCGTCATCGTCACTCCTTCCGGATCAGCGCATCCACGGCGACGGCACCGGCCCCGGCTTCTCGCAGGATCAGCGGGTTGATTTCAATCTCGGAAAGCCCGGCGTCGTCCATCAGCATGCCTTGCACAAGAAACGCCACATCGACCGCGGCTGCAACATCCGCCCTGGCCCGACCCCGATAACCCTCGAGCCGTGGCCAGAGGCGCAGCCGCCGCAACGCGGCCCCGATCTCGTCGCGTGTGACCGGCGCGACCAGCGTCACCGTATCGGCCAGCAGTTCGGTCTCGACGCCGCCCATACCCAGGGTCAGCGCCACGCCGCAGACCGGATCGCGGCGCGCGCCGATCAGAACCTCGGCGATGCCGCCCTGCACCATTTCTTCCAAGAGGTAACCCGATGCCCCGGGCATCTCCGCCACGCCGTCGAGGTCCGGGAGGCCCAAGCGCACCGCGCCCGCCTCGGACTTGTGCGCGAAGCCAAGCCCCTTTAGCGCGAACGGCGGCACCAGCGCCCCGGCATCCAGCGCGTCCAGCCGTTCGGCCGTGACACCCCGCGGCACGGCGATGCCCGCCGCCGCCAGCAGCGCCTTGCCGGCCACCTCGTCCAGCACCGCGCCCCCGCCGCCCGATGGCACAAGGGGCCGCCAGCCCGCGCGCGCCGGGGCCGCCGAGGCGGCACGTATTGCTGCAAAGCTCTCCGCGATGCCTTGCAACGGCACCACGCCGATCTTCGCGAACCTCTCGGCCACGGTCTCGTCCACCGAGTCCTGCAAACTCGCCACCGCGAATACCGGCTTGCCCGTCGCCAGCCGTGCTGCCTGAAGCGCCTCGAACACGCAGTCGTAGCTGGCGGTCGAGCAGCGGTCGGCGCGCGGCAGGTCCAGTACGAACAGTCCCGCGTCCCCGGCCTGGACCGCCGCGGTGAAGACCTCGCCCATGCGCACCCCGTCGCCCCAGATAAAGGTCTGGTAATCCAGAGGGTTGGCGATGGTCACCAGCGGTCCCAGAACCGCCGACAGGCGTGCCGCTTCGGGTGCCGGAATCGGCGGCAGCACGACGCCCGCCGCCTCGGCCGCATCCGCCATCAGACCTGCCTCGCCACCCGAGCAGGAGACGGATACCAGCCGTTTGGCCTGGATTGGCCCGTGGGTATGGAGAATCTTCAGCGTCTCGACCAGTTCCGGCAGGCTTGCCACCTCGCCCGCCCCGATCTGCTTGAGGTAGGCCGACGAGACCGCCGCCTCGCCCGCCAGTGAGGCGGTATGCGTCACCGCCGCCGCCCGGCCCGCCTCGGACCGGCCTGCCTTCAGGACGACAACGCCCTTTCCGGCCGCGCGCGCCCGCGCCACGACATCGGCGAAGGCCGCCGCATCGCCGAACCCCTCGACGTATAGCCCCAG
>JAVJUV010000096.1:0-3009 GCA_040220415.1 Silicimonas sp. | reverse complement strand
CGTCAGCGAATGGAGCGGACAGACCATTGCGCGGGTGGCGGCGTCCACCAGACCCGCGATCCCCTTGCTCGCACGGGGATGAGACATGGAGGTTAACGGTGGGAAGACAAAGTCACCCGCAGCGCAACAAAGAGAAATTCGTACTCGGGGTGTGACCGTTCCAATCAGGCTAGGTTCACGAGTCCGGCCATATTCACTGTTCAGCAAATCTGAGCTGGGCTGTTTATCCAACTCAATGGTTGTCGAAGTGCTCTCTTACAATTGGCAACGCGCGTGGCACCAGATCTCGGAACGCGGGTCGGATCATGAGTTGCCCAATGACTGTCTCGACATAGTCCGACGACAAATCCGCAAGGCGTGCCGAAGCGATGGCCACAGCGTCCGCGTTGTCAGCCAGAACGGCTTCGATCTCCGCCCCATGACCGGATTCAATGGCTGCGGCGATGTCGAACACGTCACGGGGTTGGATGCGTGTACCTCGAAACCGGATCTTCTTCGCAATAATTTCCGGAATGGTTTCCAAAAGTACATCTCGACCGAGAAGCGAATGCTCCACAGCGTAGTCGGTTGTCACATGTCCTGTGACGATGAAATCGATTTCTCCGATTTCTTCGAAGGCGATCTTGAGGTGCCCGCGCCCGTCACCATTATAAGTGGCGTTTCCGATCTGGAATTGCATCTCGGCAACGGTTGCTTCAACGTAAGGCAACAGCTGTGGATCATCGAGGAACAGATCGACGTCGTGGCTTCACGATGGTCGATTTGCAACATCATCGCCGTGCCGCCACCGAAAGTCCAACCGCCCAGAATGTCACCATCGCGATTTACCGCCTCGATAATGTAGCAGGCTTCTTGGAGGAGGTCTTCCCAACGGGATGGAAACGGCGTCACGCGAGAAGGGGGAGCTTCTGACCGGACCATGTAGCGAATGCCGTCGCGGTTGCGGTCAGGGTATTTTCCAGAACGCCATGCAGTTTTGCAAAGGCCAATTGATCCGCCACCGTTGTTTCCATGAAGAACGAGTTCACCTGGCCCTTCGCGATATCACCTGTGTTCAGCGCAGCCGCCAACGCGCAGCCGTCCAGATAAGTCTGGTACGGTGCGTTCACGGTCGTGAGCAAAGCTGTTTGCATCTCTTGGGTCATAGCTATCCAAATATAGCGATCTCGCGCAAAATAGCAAGATTCCCGGACGCACACTAAAAGGTAACCGTTTGAGATTTAGTTTCTTTGTAACCCGGTGCCAAAGGCGACGCATCGTCTCCAGCGATACCTGCATCTTCCATTTGCTCTCGATCCGGCAGATCACACAAGCTTTCCAACCCGAACGCCACCAGGAACTGATCGGTTGTGACGAATGTATACGGCGCACCTCGTCTGGGCGCGCGCGGCCCGGTGCCAATCAAATCCCGCGCGTGGAGCCGCCCGATCAGATCGCGGCTGATCTCTTTGCCGAAGATGTCCTTCAGCCCGTCGCGCGTGATCGGCTGGTGATAGGCGATAGCGGCCAGGACCGCGACGTCAAATTCGCTCAGTTCGAATAGCTGCTCCCCGACGTCCGCCGCTGCGCGTATCGCGGGCGCGTAGGCCGCCCGCGACCGGAACATCCAGCCGCCGGCGACCTGGGCAATCTCGAAGGCCCGCCCCTCCAGATCAGCGACAAGGTCCTCGATCAGCAGATCGACCGAGGCCCCCTGCCCTACCACGCGAGCGAGATCTTTTCGCAGCACAGGAGAGGCAGAGGCGAAGAGAACTGCCTCAATCCGGCGCATCCATTCCCGCCAGCGCAGCTCGGGCGGCAGGTCAGTCAACTCGCGGTCAAGCTCGGCTTCAGAGCGATCCTTCGACATCGCTACACCCCGTAAAGCCGAAAGGTGTCGCGCCCGGTCAGCTCGCGCACCGCGCCGAGATCGACCAGCCGATCGCACAGCCGCCGCGCGGCGCGATCCGGCAAAGGCAGGGCCGACGGCGCCACGGCGTCCCGGGTCAGGAACATCACGACCGCGTCGCCCGCTGCCTTGGCCCGCAGGTTGGGTGCAACCGCCTTCAGGTGCGCCGCCCGACGCACGAGGTCGGTGGAGAGACGCACGGCCTCGAATGCCGATGAGACGAACGCCCGAAGACAGGCGAGCCTCAAGTCGTCCCCATGCTTGCGCAGGTCAGCGCGTTTCAGGCCCGCAGTGAGTAGCGGCACCAGATGATCCCAACCAAGTGCTTGAGCCAGGGCCGCATCCGCGAGTATCAGCCCTGCTACGTCGGCACGCGGCGCCTCGCATAGCACCGCCTCCAGAACCATCGCGGCCCGGGTCACCGGAGAGCCCTGCCCCGCATCCAGCCATCTCGCGATCCGGTCCGGTTCGAAAGCCGACAAGGCGCGACCCAGAGCTTTGATCGACACCGGCCGCTCCACCGCACGCCGCCAGGCAAGGTAGGCTTCACCGGACGGTCCTGGCAAATCACCGGGACGCAACAGGTGCACCGCATCGCGCAACTCCCCTGCCCGCTCCGACCGTCCAGAGAACGCGACGCAAGCCTCGGCCGCACGCAGCGCGAGCCGGTCCCGCAACAAGGCTTGGGGCACCTCTTCACGTCGCAACACAAGATGCAGGTGGTTCAGCGCCGCGCCCGACAAAAACGCAACATCTTCAAGGGTTTCAGCGCGTGCAAAGGTGACCCAGGCGGGCATCCGGGGTAACGTCTCGAAGTCGTCAGTCAGCGCATGTCGGACATATGTCATACCACAACACTAATCTCTCACGGCGCTTTTGCCTACCATTTAGTGCGCAAACCGCCCCACCTTGCCAGCCCCCATCATGTCCAATAAGTTTGCCTTATCGGACATAAGGGGATAACCTGCAGCACAGTCTCATATCGTTTTAGTTTCATGGGTGGATTCGGCCGAAATCGCCTCTCTCGTCGAGGAAATTTCCATTCAACCGGTGGACGGGCCTCTTGCTCAATCTGTGGACTCGTTCCGCTCCAGCGTCAATCGTGCGCTTTCCTTTGCCGT
>JAVJUV010000095.1:0-15107 GCA_040220415.1 Silicimonas sp. | reverse complement strand
TTACTTTTATTTCTTTTTCAATTTTAAAAAACTCCCGGGGGGGGCGCGTGGGCCCCCCCCCCCCCCTTTCTTGTCGTCCGGATCAGCCGGCCGCTTCGACCGCGCGGCGGGTCATGACGCCGACCAGGTGCGCCCGGTATTCGGGCGTGCCGTGGATATCGCCGATCATGGCCGAGGCATCGACCGCAAGCCCCTTGATGGCGCCGGCCGAAAAGTCGGATGACAGAGCTTCCTCGGCCTCGGTCCAGCGGAAGACGCCGTTCTCGGACGCGCCCGTGATCGCCACGCGCACGCCGCCTGCATATTTCGCCACGAAGGCGCCGGTCAGAGCGAAGCGCGACGCCGGTTGCAGGAACTTGGCATAGGCGGATTTCTCGGGGATCGGGAAATCGACCGAGACGATGATCTCGCCCTCTTCCAGGGCCGTTGCGAACATGCCGTCGAAGTAGTCGTCCGCGGCAATGGCGCGGGCGTTGGTCTTGACCGTCGCCCCGGTGCCGAGGACGGCGGCCGGGTAGCAGGCCGATGGGTCGTTGTTGGCCAGCGACCCGCCGAGCGTGCCCTTGTTGCGGACCGCCGGGTCGCCGATGCCGCCGGCAAGCGCCGCCAGGCCGGGGAAATGCGCGGCGGCCTCGCGGGCGACGACCGCGTGCGGGGTCGCGCCGCCGATGGACAGCGTGTCGCCGTCCCGGCACACACCCTGCATTTCGGGGATGCCGGTGAGGCTGACCAGCGTCGCGGGCGAGGCCAGGCGCTGTTTCATCGTCGGGATCAGGGTCTGACCGCCGCCAAGGGCCTGGGCCTCGTCGCCTTTCAGCGCCGCCACGGCCTCGTCGATGGTCGAGGGTTTGGTGAATTCGAAGTTGTACATGTCTGTCTCCTCAACCGTTCATGGCCGCCCAGACGCGCGCGGGCGTCGTGGGCATGTCGATATGGTCGACCTTGTGGCCGCCCGAGTTCAGCGCGTCGATGACGGCGTTGACCAGGGCCGGGGGCGAGCCGATGGCACCGGCTTCGCCGCAGCCCTTCACGCCCAGCGGGTTGTGCGTGCAGGCGGTGACCGAGGAATGGTCGACCGAGAACATCGGCACGTCGGAGGCGCGCGGCATGGTGTAGTCCATGTAGCTGCCCGACAGAAGCTGGCCCGTGTCGTCGTAGACCGCGTGCTCGACCAGCGCCTGGCCGATGCCCTGTGTCAGGCCGCCGTGGACCTGGCCTTCGACGATCATCGGATTGACGACATTACCGAAATCGTCTGCCGCCGTGAAGGCCAACACCTCGACCTTGCCGGTGTCGGGGTCGACCTCGACCTCGCAGGCATAGGCGCCGGCGGGGTAGGTGAAGTTGGCCGGATCGTAGAAGGCGGTTTCCTCGAGCCCCGGCTCGATCGCCTCGAGCGGGAAGTCGTGGGGGATGTAGGCCTTGAGCGCGACGTCTCCGAAGGGGACGTTCTTGTTGGTGCCGGGCACCGAGAAGACGCCGTCCTCGAAGTGGATGTCCTCGCCCGTCGCCTCCATCATGTGGGCCGCGATCAGCTTGGCCTTGGCGATGATCTTGTCGGTCGCCTTGACCACCGCCGAGCCGCAGACGGCCAGCGAGCGCGACCCGTAGGTGCCCATTCCGAAGGGGATCTTGGAGGTGTCGCCGTGGACGATCTCGACCGAAGCGGGATCGACGCCCAGCATGTCGGCGATGATCTGCGGAAAGGCGGTCTCGTGACCCTGGCCGTGGCTGTGGGCGCCGACCATGACGCTGATGTTGCCGGTGGCGTTCACGCGGACGGTCGCGGCGTCATAGAGACCGACGCGGGAGCCGAGGGCGCCGGCCACGTTCGAGGGCGCGATGCCGCAGGCCTCGATATAGCTTGCGATGCCGAGGCCGCGGAGTTTTCCGCGCGCTTCGCTTTCCTTGCGGCGGTTGCCGAAGTTCGCCAGGTCGGCGTTCTTCTCCAGAATGTCCATCGTGGCGTCGTAGTTGCCGGTGTCGTATTCCAGTCCGACCGGAGTCATGTAGGGGAACTGGTCCGGCTTGATGAAATTTCTGCGCCGGATCTCGATCGGGTCGATTCCCAGTTCGCGCGCGCATTTGTCGACGGCGCGTTCAAGCTGGAAGGTCGCCTCGGGCCGGCCTGCGCCGCGGTAGGCGTCGACGGGCGTGGTGTTGGTTATCACCGCCTTCACGTTCACGTAGACATGCGGGACCTTGTAGTTGCCCGCCATCAGTGTGCCGTGCAGGTAGGTCGGCACCGAGGTGGAGAAGTTCGACAGATAGGCGCCGAGGTTCGCGTAGGTTTCGGTGCGGAAGGCCAGGAAAGTGCCGTCCTTTTCGCAGGCGATTTCCATCTTCGTGACGTGGTCGCGCCCGTGTGCGTCCGTCAGGAACGATTCGGCGCGCGAGCAGGTCCATTTCACGGGGCGCCCGAGCTTCCTCGACGCGGCCAGCACCAGGGCTTCTTCGCCGTAGTGGTAGATCTTGGATCCGAAACCGCCGCCCACGTCCGGGGCGATGACGGTCAGCTTGTTCTCGGGGATGCCCATTACGAAGGCGCAGATCAGAAGCCGCGTCACGTGCGGGTTCTGGCTGGTGGTGTAGAGCGTGTAGTCACCGGTCCCCGGATCGTAGACGCCGGTGGAAGCGCGGGGCTCCATCGCGTTGGGAACCAGGCGGTTGTTGACGAGTTCGAGCGTGGTGACGTGCGGGGCTTTCTCGAAAACCTCGTTCACGGTCTCGCGGTTGTCCTCGATCCAGCCCCAGTCGTAGCAGAGGTTGGTTTCGATTTCGTCGTGAACCAGCGGCGAGCCGTCCTTGAGCGCGTCCTTCATGTTGAGGACGGGAGTGACCGGCTCGATGTCGGCCTCGATTGCCTCGGCGGCGTCACGGGCCTGTTGGGCGGTCTCGGCGATGACCGCGGCATAGGCGTCGCCGACATGGCGGACCTTGCCGTGCGCGAGCACGGGCCGCTTGGGTTCCTTCATGGGCGAGCCGTCGCGGCTGTGGACTAGCCATCCGGCAGGATTGCCGCCCACGTCCTTGAAATCCTCTCCGGTGAAGACGGCCAGAACGCCGGGCATCTTCGCGGCTTTCGAGGTGTCGACCGACCGGATGATCCCGGCAGCCACGTCCGATCGCGCGAAGGCGGCGTAGGTCTGACCCTGGAGGTTGATGTCGTCGGTATACCGGCCGCGGCCGGTGATGAAACGCTGATCCTCGCGGCGGCGGGGAGAGGTTCCGATAACGCTGTCTTTGGGCATGGTCTTTCCTCCCTTATTCCGCGGCCACGGCGGGCACGTCCTGACCGGAGGCCGCCATGATCGCCTTGACGATGTTGTGATAACCGGTGCAGCGGCAGATGTTGCCTTCGAGGTAGTGGCGCACCTCGGCCTCGGTCGGTTTGGGGTTCTCTTTCAGAAGAGCAGCGGCGGACATGATCATGCCGGGCGTGCAGAAGCCGCACTGAAGGCCGTGGTATTCCTTGAAGGCAGCCTGAATCGGGTGCAGTTCCTCCCCGCTCGCCATGCCTTCGATGGTGGTCACCTCGGCGCCTTCGGCGTCGGCGGCGAAAATGGTGCAGGCCTTCACGGCCTCGCCGTTGACGTGCACGACGCAGGCGCCGCACTGCGACGTGTCGCAGCCGATGTGGGTGCCGGTGAGATTCAGCTTGTCGCGCAGCAGTTCGACGAGAAGCGTGCGCCCCTCGACCTCGGCCGAAACATTTCGACCGTTCACGGTCATGGATACCGATGCCATGAGTTCCTCCCTGGGTACGTTATGTCGCGGATTGGCGGCCGCGACCATTGGTTCCGATTTGGAACCGAGGCTGCAATTGCTGTCAACGGTTCAACGCAAAATTGAACGATGTCCGGTCGTCGGGCGGTGCCGGGCGGGCGAGTATACGACGATTTTCGGGCGATTTCAGGATCCGTAGACAATTCTAAAAATGCCGCAGGATTGAATACCTAAAGGCCCAGTCCCGCCACATTATTGGCCGATTCTGTCGATAGACCGAACCCGTCGCAGCAAAGCAGGTGGCGGCTGGACACGACAAAACCCCTTGGAATCAAGGGCCGTCCTACAAGCCGCCTGACCAGAAGCGAGTTTGAGACGGGAAGCGTATGGACGCGAGCCAAAATCAGGTCGAACCGGGACACAGCGAGTCGTTCGCCGACGCGCTGAAGCCCGGCACCGAGCTTCTGCATGGCCAGTTCAGGATCGAGAAGTTCCTGAACGCCGGCGGCTTCGGCATGACCTATCTTGCGCGCGACAGCCTGGACCGCATCGTCGTCATCAAGGAATGTTTCCCCTCGTCCATGTGCTGCCGGAACAACGGCAACGTCATGGCGCGGTCGCGCCAGCACCAGGCGGAATTCGACGCGGTCGTGAAGCACTTCGGCGCCGAAGCGCGGCGACTGTCGAAGCTGCAGCATCCGAACATCGTCGGCATCCACCAGGTCTTCGAAGACAACATGACCGCTTACATGGCGCTGGACTTCGTCCGGGGCCGCGATCTGCTGGACACGATCGAAGATCCGCGGATGAAGCTGCATCCGCGCGACGTGAAGGACATTCTGCTGAAGTGCCTGGAAGCGGTGCATTACATTCACACGAATGACGTGCTGCACCGGGACATCAGCCCCGACAACATCCTGATCGACGGCAAGGGCAACCCCGTGCTGATCGACTTTGGCGCCGCCAAGGAAGAGGCGACGCGGGCCTCGCGCGCGCTGTCGGCGCTGCACGTCGTCAAGGACGGCTACAGCCCGCACGAATTCTATATCGCCGGGTCGACGCAGGATGCGTCTTCGGACCTCTATTCGCTGGGTGCCACGTTCTATCACGTGCTGACGGGCATCGCGCCGCCGGACAGCCAGGCGCGGGTTTCGGCGATCGCCGCCGACAGGCCCGATCCCTACAAGCCGGTATCCGGCAAGTTCCCGCAGTTCGAGGATGCGTTCCTGCATGCCATCGACAAGGCGCTATCCGTGTTCCCGCCGGACCGCATCCAGTCCGCGCGCGAGTGGATCGAGCTGGTCGACACCGAGCGCCGCCGGTCCGCGGCGATGGCGCAGGCGGAACTGGACCGTCAGATCGAATTGTCGATCTCGAAGCTGGTTCAGGAAACGAACAAGGCCGTGGAAGCCGATATCAAGGCGCAACAGACGAAGGCGCAGGCCGAGAAGAAAGAGGCCCAGCGTCTGCAGAAACTGGCCGAAGAGCAGGCCCGCCAGCGCAAGAAGACGTTGGATGAACTGGCCATGCTGGACGACAATGTCTGGCAGGAAGAACAGGCGCGCGCCCTTGAGATGGCCTCGCGCCGCTCGGCGCAGAACGCGCATGAAGAAATTACCGGCACCCGGCGCAAGAAGCGGTCGCTTCTGAGCCGTATCCTTCCCTTCGGACTGTTGCGCGGAACCTTCCGCAGTGGCGGTCGGTCGGATTATCTCTGAGAGGCAGCGATATGAAGATACTTTCGCGGATGTTGACCAGAAAGCCCCAGCCCCAGCAGGCGCTGGACAAGGTTGATCTCGACGATGATCTGGAGCCGCTGCGCCGCAGGGATGGCGAGGCGGAGCCCAGGGGCCGGTCGCGCACCAGCACCGAAGCGGAAGATCCGCCGTTCGCGGACCGCTCGCGTCCCATTCACTCGAAATCCGACGCGTTGGAGCCTCCGCGTGAGCCGGAACCCGAAGTGGTGGGCCAGGGCTGGGAAGATGCCGACTGGGAAGACGACGAGTGGGACGATGACGAAGACTGGGGCAACGAGGATCTGGACGCGAATGATCCGGCCCGCGATCTGAAGGCGACGCAGGACAAGGCGCATCTTGTGAGCGAGATCCGCGAAGCGATGGGATCGGTCAGCCACGTTCAGCCGGACGCGCCCAAGGGCGACGCGAAGGATGGCGATGGCTTCCGGAACCGCTGGTCCGACGACGAGGAGTTCGGCCGCCGCGCGATTGCCCGCAGCCAGCTGACCAGCACCGACGCCGAAGACAGAATTCTGGAGAAGACGGAGACGGTCATGACGGATCGCGAGACAAGCCGCCGCCGGTCGGCCATGGCGCACCTGAAGGCCGCCGCCGCCGCGACCAAGGCCGACCGCGTTCTTAAGCACGTGGTCAGCCGCGATCCGTCGGCCGATCCCGAGGAACAGAGCCCTTATCGGGACGACCTGGCGAAAGTGGTCCGCCCGCATCGTCCGTCCAGCCGGCCGATCAGCCGCCAGGTGACTCAGGAGGAATCGCGGCGCGCGATCTGGGACCAGGGCGAAGGTGACGAGGACGCCGCGCTTTACGCCGCGTCGACCGACGAGGACACGACCGATTCCGCCATCGAGGCGGAACTGGCCGCTGCCGAGGCCGAACGCCTGGCGCGCGCGCCGATCGAACTGAGCGAAGAGGAATTCGAGGACGACTCGGTCTTCGGGGGCGACTTCGAGGATGACGACGACGACGGCGTGGATTTTCCGAACAGCCCGTTCGCCGGTGGCGTCGCAGAGCCTGAGGAGTCCGAGATGGAAGACCACGAGGTCAAGGCGGAAGACGAGGTGAACGCGTTCGATCCCACTGTGGAATTCGGCGCGGATGAGTTCGACGAAGACTTCGACGAGGAAGACGATTTCGCGCCCCGCCCGAGCAGGGTCGTGTCGGAAGCGGTGGCGTTCGCCAATGCGCCCGACGAGGAAGTCAACTTGGAGCCGGACGAGAGCGAAGTGCGCCGCAAGATATGGGAAATGACGGATGAAGTGGCATCTGAGGTCCAACGCAACCGCTCGACGCTGATCGAACCGGTCGTGGATGTCGCCCCGGTGGTCGCTGGCCGTGCCGGCAGAAGCGCCGGCCGCGTGAAGACCAGGATGCTGGGCTTCCAGCCCGACGCGCAGGGTCCGAAGGATGTTTTCGAGGAGTCGGCCGAGAAGGCAGCTGCCTCGAAGGCGACGCACTTCCCGGCGGGCTGGATCGTGGTCGTGGAGGGCCCTGGCCGCGGCGCATGTTTCACGCTGCACAACGGCGTCAGCCAGATCGGCCGCGGCGAAGAGCAGGCGGTGCGCCTGGACTTCGGCGACACCTCGATCAGCCGCAACAACCATGCCGCCGTCGCCTATGACGACGAGCAGGGCAAGTTCTTCCTGGGTCACGGCGGCAAGTCGAACCTGGTGCGGCTGAACGGCCGTCCGGTTCTGTCGACCGAAGAGATGTCGAACGGAGATCAGATCCGGATCGGCGAGACCACGCTGAAATTCGTCGCGCTTTGCGGCGAGGAGTTTACCTGGAAGTCCACCGAAGGAGCCGACAACGCGAATGCCTAAGTCTGCGGACATAAGGTTCGACGTAGCTTCTGTCCTGAATCGCGGCTGCCGCGATTACCAGGAAGACGCGATCGCCACGGACTTCCCGCTGGGTGCGGAGTTCGGCTATGCCGTCCTTTCGGATGGCATGGGCGGACATGCGGCGGGGGACGTCGCATCGAAGATCGTCGTGACCGAAGTGTTCAGCGAGTTGAAGTTCCAGTCGTCCGATATCGGCAAGTTCACCGAAAACGTGGGAAAGGTGCTGAAAAGCGCCGCGATCTCGGCAAACGAATGCATGGCAGCGCACGCCGCGACCAATCCGGACACCGCCGGCATGGGCGCGACGCTGGTCGCACCCGTCTTCGTTCGCGATCAGTTGTTCTGGATCTCGATCGGAGATTCGCCGCTGTATCTTCTGCGTGACGGAAGGCTGCGGCAACTGAACGAGGATCACTCGTTGGGGCCGCATATCGATTACATGGTCCGTTCGGGGATGATGAGCGAGGACGTGGGCCGCAACCATCCCGACCGGAACGCCTTGACCAGCGTTCTGATCGGCGAGGCGATCGAGCGCATCGACTGCCCGGATCGTCCCTTCAAGCTGAAGAACAACGATATCCTGATCGTGGCCAGCGACGGTCTTCAGTTCCTGAGCGACAGCCAGATCACCGAGATCGTGTCCGAGCAACACGAGAAGGGCAGCGCGGTCATCGCCGAGACGCTGCTGGACGAGTTGCGCGAACTTGGCGATCCCGAACAGGACAACGTGTGCTTTTCGGTCATCCGGGTCGAATTTCGCAACGAGCTTGCGGCAAACACGAACATCTTCACCGCCGAATTCGACCGTCCGGCGCAGCGACCGCGCCAGGTGACGACGCGGCCGATCGCGCCGGCACGATCGGACGAGACCGAGAAAGCCGTGTCGCGTGAAGATACCGCGACGGAAGAGCCGGTCAGGGCGAAGAACGGCGTGAATGGTGGCGCCAAGGGCGACATGAACGGCGGCACGCGGAACGACATGAACGGTGGTGCCAAGACAGGCGCAAGCAGCAGCGCCGCAAAGAAGGAGAAGACCGAGGCAACGCCGATCTTCCTGAGACGGCGCTGGCTTGCAACGGACGGTGGGGCATGAAGGACACGACGATAGACGAAACAGTCATCGAAACCCTGGAAGCCGCACTTGGTTCGGATAAGTTGCCGCCCGCGGCCCGGGACTATGCAAGACACCTTCTGCGCCGACTGAGTTCTCCGGTGCGGGTAACGGTTCTGGGGCTGCCGCGTTCCGGCAAGTCCGAGCTGATCAACATGCTTGTCGGGCGCCGTCTGTTGCCGAAGGATTGCGTCCTGCCGACGACCGAGATCGTTTACGGCGAGACCGAGCGGATGACGATCACGCGGATCGACGGGAAGATCGTCACCGAGGAAAAGATCGATATCTCGAAAGTTCCGGGCAAGAAGGCCGCGTTTCTGAAACTTGAGACGCCGTCTGCCATCCTGCAGCGGATTTCCCTGCTGGAGGTCGTGACGGACGGAACGGCGATCGAGCTGTCGTCGGCCATCGACTGGTCGGTGCGGCGCACGGACATCGCCTTGTGGTGTTCGCAGTCTTTCGACGAGGACGAGCAGACCGTCTGGCGCCGGGTGCCGGACAGCCTGAAGGATCACGCATTCCTGGTCCTGACGAAGGCTGACGAGCTTTCCGCGGAAAAATCGCTTTCGAAGCGGGTTGCGTCGCTGGAGACGGTCGTCGCCGAGGAGTTCCATTCGCTGTTCGCGGTCGCCACGCTTCAGGCGATCAAGTCCTATCGGACGGATGGCGCGATCGACGAGCCGATGTACCACGCATCGGGCGGTGGTGCGCTGACGGCCGAGATCCTGCGTCATGCCGAGCGTGGCAGGCGGGCAGATTTCGATGGCGCGCACATGTTCCTGGCCAGGTACAAGATTCGTCCCGATACCGGTCAGGATGCCCGGAAGAGAGCGAATCCGGCCGATGCCGGGACAAAGACGCAGCTTAGGGCTGTAGAGACGTCCTGGGCGCCAGAGCCTGCCGGGATGGCCGTCGTCTCGGAGATCGTTGCCTTGGAGCCGATCCGGGAGAAGTCGACGCCGCTGCCCGTGGCCGATACCGAGGTCCCTGAGCGTGTCGAGAATGTGGAGCTGCTCGTGGATGCCGTGCGCTTCCTGAAACGGCGCGGCGAGTCTCTGAGCGGTGTCGCCGCCGACCTGGGAGAAGGCCGTGCCAAGGGCTTGATGGATCAGTGTGTCGATGCCGTGGAATACCTGGTGGACATGTTCAGCCGGGATGACAGTGGTTGTCCGGTCGCGGACGCGTTCATCGACGAACTGGCCGAAGCGGCGGACATGATGGTCTTGATGCAGGTCGAGGATGGCGACGGCCCGGCCGCCGATGCCGCGACGCTGCTGCTGCAATTGCGGCGGGATATGGAAATGAAGCTGGCTGCATGATCGGTCCCGGGACCGCCGATTGACCGAATATGCGCCACAAAATGGCCATCTTGGCCCGAGATTGTATCCATTGCCGGGACACGTGCGCGTTTTCCGGAAGTGGTGGACCGTAGTGATGATTTTGTGAGTGCGATTTGACAGGTGTGCGATGAATGCTGATACGACAATAGAAGAGATAGGTGCGGTGCCCGCTCGCGGCAGCGCCCGACTTCTTGCCCGAGGGTTCGAGGGGCTTCAGCCGTATCTGGCCAAGTCGCTGGAATTGCGCCAGGCGCTGGTACGTCTTGGCAAGATCGGCGACAAGGCGACGAACCGGGCGGCGCGGAAGCTGCACCACCAACTGAAACATGCCGAGCCGTCGATCACCATGATCGGACAGGTCAAGGCCGGGAAGACCTCGCTGGTGAACGCCATGGTCGGTTTGCCCGATCTCTTGCCAGCGGATGTGAACCCGTGGACGTCGGTCGTCACCTCGCTGCATCTGAACCCGCATATCGCGCCCGAAGACAACCGGTCGAGTTTCCGTTTCTTCGACATGGAGGAGTGGAGCCGGCTTCTGGACCGTGGCGGGCGTATCGGCGAACTGGCCGCGCGGGCCGGGGCCGAGAGCGAACTGGAGAAAGTGCGCGATCAGGTCATCGAGATGCGCGAGAAGAGCCGCAAGCGTCTTGGCGACAAGTTCGAGATGCTTCTGGGTCAGCAGCACGACTACAATTACTTCGATGGCGATCTGATAGAGCGCTATGTCTGCCTTGGCGACGATTTCGAAGAAGACTATGAAACGAGCCAGGCGCAGGGCCGGTTCGCCGACATCACCAAGTCGGCCGAGTTGTTCGTGCACCGCCCCGAGTTTCCGATGCCGCTTTGCATCCGTGACACGCCGGGTGTGAACGACACGTTCATGATCCGCGAGCAGATCACGATCCGCGCGATCCGCGAGAGCCGTCTTTGCGTCGTCGTGCTGGCCGCGCACCAGGCGCTGTCGTCGGTCGACCTGGCGCTGATACGCATGATCGCGAACGTGAAGTCCCGCGAGGTCATCATCGTCGTGAACCGGATCGACGAACTGAGCGATCCGGTCAACCAGATCCCCGAGATCCGTGAGAGCATCCGCAAGACGCTGGCCGAGCATGACGGGCCGGAAGAGGCCGAGATCCTTTTCGCCTCCGCTTTCTGCGGAAATGCCGCGTTGATGGACCGCGCCGATGCGCTGGACGACAAGACGCGGAACCTGCTTATCGATTGGGCGAAAGGCGAAGGTCTGCTGGATACCGAGGCGGGGCTGACCGCCGACCAGCTGCTTTGGGAGTTGTCCGGTCTGCCGCAGATTTATTCAGCGATCAGCGAGCGCATCGTGGAGGGTGTCGGGCAAGATTTGCTGGACCGCGTGGCCAAGGCCGCGATGAACCTGGCCAACGGGCTGAACGCTTCGCAGCAAGTCGTTTCGCGCCGCGACAGCGACGCCAGCCTGCCGCCCCTGGAAATCGGCAAGCTGGAACAGGAATTGTCGAGGCTGGAGGCGGCGTCGATCGCCGCGATGGATGCGGCTTTCGATGGCGTCATCGAGGACTTCAACAAGCGCCTGGAGCGGTCGCACCGGAGTTTCCTGGAGCGGGCCACGGGTTCGCTTTTGCAGCATCTTGACCAGAGCGGAGCGGACGTCGTCTGGGAATACGATCCGACCGGACTGCGCATCCTGATGCGCACGGCCTACCAGGTGTTCGGCCGCAATGCTCAGAAAGCTTCGAAAGACGTGCTGATCAAGACGGCGCAGGACTATGCCGGACTGTATCACCGGCTGTTCGAGGTGTCCGACGAGGGCTTCGGCATCGAGGCGCCGACGCCGCCGCGCATCCCGTCGCCGGTGCTGCTGGGTCAGACCATCGCGCTGGACCTTAAGGGCACCTGGTGGACCCGCTGGTGGCACAAGCGCCGCGGCTATCGGAACTTCGCGACCGAGTTCGCCGACATGATCAAGGCCGAGACCGATCCGATCGTCGAGGCCCTGCGGGGCAGCCACGCGGATGCGATCCGCGATGCATCCATGCAGGTTCTTCGCGAGTTCCTGGATGAACAGAGAATGATGCTGTCGCGCATCGCCGAGGAGGCAGAGGCCCGCCCCGATGGCGTCGGCACGCTTCTGGATGAGAACGGCGCCGCGTCAAAGCGGGCGCAACTGAAACAGACGATGGCCACGCTGACAGAATTCGCGGCCTGAAACCGATGCTGGGGAAATCGAGATGAGTGGATACGATCAGCCTGCTTCCGGAACGACGGACCCGAAGGAGCCGAACGGCGAACCCCAAAGCCTTCGCGTCCCCCCGCAGTCCAAGCCCGCTTCGCCCGACGCGGCCGCATCGCCGGAGAAACGCAAGCCCTGTGTCTGCCTGATGGGCGAGTTTTCGGCGGGCAAGAGCACTTTGTCCAACCTGTTGATCGGGGCTTCGGCGCTGCCGGTGAACGTGACCGCCACTCAATTGCCGCCTGTCTGGATTTCGAAGGGCGACGACACGCCTTATCGTGTCGGCCTCGATGGCGAGGAATCCGACATCGATCTGAACCGGCTTGCCGAGGTGTCGGTCCGCGATACGAGCCATATCCGCATTTTTCGCCAGTCCAAGCTTCTGGACATCTGCGATCTGATCGACATGCCCGGCATCTCGGACCCGAACATGGCGGCCGATGTCTGGCGGAACATGATGCATCATGCCGACATCGTCCTGTGGTGTTCGCACGCGACCCAGGCATGGCGCCAGAGCGAGGCTGCGGTCTGGGGAACTTTCCCGCCGGACCTTTACGACAAGAGCCTGCTGTTGCTGACGCGCATGGACCGTATCCTGTCCGACCGCGACCGCGAGCGAGTCATCCGGCGCGTGGAGCGTGAGACAAAGGGTCTGTTCCGCGAGGTTCTGCCGGTGTCGCTGACCCGGGCGCTTGAAGCGGGCGACGATTCCTCGAAATGGGCAGACAGCGGCGCTGCTGCACTTTCCGACACGTTGGTCGACCTGATCGATGCGGTCGCGAGCGGCACCACCGGACGGACGGTTTCGCGGGTTCGTTCGAGAGCGGCCCCCGGCATCGAGGCCTCGCTTGGCGAGGACCTGTCGCAGCCGGCAAGGCCCAAGCGCGTGGTGATGCCGACCCGTGTCCGTCCGCGTCCGCTGACGTCGCGCATGGCCGGAACGCCCACGTCGCGGATCTGATCCGCTACTTTTCCATCCCCTCTTCAGGCCCGGCAGGGCTTGCGTCTGCCGTGCGGGCCTTCCAAAAGGGAACGAGCCTTTCGAGGCCGGGAAACGGGGCTGAGACGATATGGATGTGACCGAGAAGCTTGACGCCATGCGGTCAGAACTGCCGGGCTGCTCGCTGGTTGCATTCACCGATCTTGGGTCCAGGCTGGTTCTTTGCAGCAGCGCCGCCGCCAAACCCGGCCAGGAAGAGCTGGACCGTTTGTCGGAACTGGCCCAGATCATGCTGGATGGGGTCATGGCGGAAAGTGCGGGACCACTTCTGGAGACCGGCGGGGGCGACACCCGTGCAGGGACCGCGATGCTGGTCTCGGGCGTGGACGCCAAGGTTTTCCTGAGATCGCCGGGAAACACGCCGGAGGCCCTGGTTTGCGTGTGCGCGCCGGATGCCGATCTGCGAAAAGTGGTGGATTGCGGTCGGTCGACGCTGGACGGTATTGTATCCGAGACCTGATGTCGGGAGCACCCTTGAGCGATTTCGCCCGTCTTGAAGACAAACTTGCAAAGCTGCGCCAGCGCGAACGGATCGCGGGCGAGGGCCGTCGCCTGCGCGGCGCGACGCCCGAGGCGTTGTTGGCGGGTGTCGTCACCGAGATCGACGAGACCATCTTGCCGCGTCGCCTGAGCTTTTCCGTCGAGGACGGCGTGACCGTGCATCTGGCCGTGGCGAACCGCCGCTTGCAGGCGCTTGTATCGCCCGCGCCCGGATTGACCGGTATCGACGCCGCCGCGGTTGCCGACCGGCCGCTGGCCGATGCCGAGGACGCGAACGCGCGGGCCGTTAAGGATGTTCTGCTGGCGGCTTTCGCCGATGCCAAGCCGGTATCCATACAGTCGGCGCGACCGGCGGCAGAGGTTTTTGCGTCGGACATCGGAATCCCGTCGAATATCCTGGCGCGGGCCTGGGGCGTCTCGGACACACCCGACGAGGCGCCGAGCGCGGGGGCGCTGGTCTCGGGCTTCCTGTCGGAACTGAAGGACGACGCGGTTGCCTGGCTGCGGATCGAGGGTGAAGACGTGACCGATCAGGGTGGCGACCCCGAGTACCTTGACGCGCTGGGCGAACAGGCGGCGGTTTTCCTGGATGGCTATTTCGGCAAGTTCGAAACGCTTTATCCCGACGATGCCGGGGCCTCGGCCACCGCAATCGGCCCGATGAGCAGGACCGGCGCGGCGGCGCTTTTCGTGGAGGCCGGCGAGGTGTCGGCCTTCATCGCCGCAAAGGCCGAGAAGCTGCCGGAGCTGGCAGGGCGATGGCTGAGGCTGACCGGGTCCTGAAGGGACCCGGCCGGGTGCGTCAGTCGGCCCCCCTGACCGGGATCGGTGCGTCGGGGTTGGGCCTGAACAGGCTTTGAATCCCGAAGGCGAGCCCGAACAGGGCAAGTCCGATGATGTCCGTCACACCTCCGCCTTCAATCATGAAGAGCGCGGCTGCCAGGACAATCGCCCGGACGAACCAGGCCGAGCGACGGCCCATGAACCAGCCCTGGACGCTGGCCGACAGCAGGAACACGCCGAAAGTCGCCGTGGCGCCGGCGCGGATGACCTCCGCCCAGGTGCCCTCCATCAGAAGCGCGCTGTTATAGACGAACATGAAGGGCACGATGAAAGCGGCGATGCCGATCTTGAAGGAGGCGACCGACGTTTCCATCGGGTTGGCGCCCGAGATGCCCGCCGCGGCGTAACTGGCCAGCGCCACGGGTGGCGTGATGGCCGACAGGACCGCGTAGTAGAAGACGAAGAAGTGAGCGACGAGCAGTGAGGTGTCTGCGCTGAGACCGCCCTCGAAGAGGAGGCCTTGCAGGCCGGGCGCGACGACGCTGCCGGCCACGGCATAGGCCGCAGTCGTGGGCATGCCCATTCCCAGCAGGATCGCGATGCACATGGCGAAGAACAGCGCCAGCAGTTGCGACGAGCCCGCGATGCCGAGCAGGAGCGACGAGAAGCGCGCGCCGACGCCGGTCAGCGAGATGACACCCACGATAATGCCGGCGCAGGCGCAGACCGCGATGATCTGGATGGACATGATGCCCGCCAGTTCGAACGCCTTGGCGATGGCGCGCGGTCCCATGCGGAAGGGCGTCAGCCACGAGACGACGGCCGCG
>JAVJUV010000094.1:0-12403 GCA_040220415.1 Silicimonas sp. | reverse complement strand
TGGCAGCAAAACGCGAATATCTTCGACGAGAGCGGCACAGCGACCATTGATACCGAGGCCGGTCGCAAGGCAGTAAACGCGATCACCCAGCTTTTCGACGCCGGGCTCTCCAGTCCACAGCTGAACTACGCCGACAGCCAGCAATCTTTTCTGAACGGCGAAGCTGCGATACTCGTCAACGGCACCTGGGTTGTAGACTTCTACACCGCCGAGGCGGCCAAGGAGGAGGTCGCGCTGGACAAATACTACGCCGCCGACTTCCCGACATTGTTCGAGACCGGTGCGACCTGGGCCGACAGTCACATGTGGGCCATCCCGGCACCTCTAAAAGCGAACGAGCCGGAGAAATATCAGGCCGCGCTGAAGGTGCTTGCATTCATCAACGATCACAACGTTGACTGGGCGCGGACAGGACACATGGCGGTTCGCACCTCTGTTGTGGAAGGCGAAGAATATTCGGCTCTGCCGCATCGGAGCGAATACGCCGGCACCGCGGCGATCGCCAAGGACACGCCGCCCAGCGAGCGTTACGGCGCGATCCAGGACGTGCTGAACCGCGAGCTACAGGCGATTTGGCTGACCGGGAAATCCGTCGATGCGGCCTTGGCTGACGCCGAGATCGAAGTCCAGGACCTTCTGGACCGCTAATCCGTTCGGCCCCGCCGGCGCCAAGCCTGCGGGGCCTTCCCCAAATATCCGACATACGAAAGTACTTAAGCATGGAACGCTGGAGCGAAGCCGAGGCCCAAAGCTGGGCGCGATCGAAAGGCTGGATTTGCGGCTGCAATTTCCTGCCGTCCACCGCAGTGAACTTCATCGAGATGTGGCACGGCGATACCTTTGACGCCCAGACAATTTCGCGCGAACTCGGCTGGGCCGCCGAGGTGGGCTTCAACGCGATCCGGATAAACTTGCCGCTCCAGGGCTGGCAACAGGATCGCGACGGGCTTCTGGATCGGTTCAACCAGGTCATGGATATCGCGTCCCGCAATGGTATGGCCACCGTACCCTGCCTGTTCGACGATTGCGGGTTCGGTGGGGCCGAACCTGTCTGGGGCGACCAGCCCGACCCGCTTCCCGACGTCCACAATGGCCGCGCCGTCGCGTCCCCCGGCCGGAATGCAGTCCTCGATCCGTCCCAGCGTCCTCAACTCGAAGCTTATGTACGCGACGTCATCGGAGCCTTCCGAACCGACGACCGGGTGCTTTTCTGGGATCTCTACAACGAGCCCGGCAACCGCATGATTTTCGAACCCTCCGGCTTCCGTCTGTATTCCGATGCACTCGAGCGCGCCGCTCTTGACCTGATGGAGGATTGCTTCGCATGGGCACGTTCCGTAGCCCCCTTTCATCCGCTGACGGTTGCAGCGTGGAACACCCCGTCGCCGCAGGAAGTAGCACTTCCGTATCAAACCGACATCGACCGCAGCGCCCTGGCGCATTCAGATATCGTGACCTTCCACGCCTATCTGAACTGCGCGCGCGTCGCCGGCTTCCTCGACTACCTGGAAGACCTGAGAAGGCCGATCATCTGTACCGAATGGATGGCCCGCACGGTGGACAGTCGCATTCCCGACCAACTGGCGATGTTTCACGCCCGCGGGGTCGGCGGTTTCCAATGGGGGCTGGTGAAAGGTCGCACCCAGACATGGCTGCCGTGGCCGGAAGCCCTGCTCACCGCACATGGCGGCGTCAATGATCGGAATACCTGGTTCCACGACCTGCTGGAGCAGGACGGCACGCCGTACAACCCAGAGGAAATCCGGACCATTCGCGACCTGACCGGTACCGATGGCCGAACGCCGGCAAAGCAAGCACACTAACACCCCGGCCCTCGGTCATGCTGTCCGGACCGCAGACGTAAAATTTTCAGAGTCTGCAAATCCGACATTCGAGGTTTTCGCGCGCAACGGCAGAGGAGCTCCTTATGCCCACTCAGATCAAAGCCCTCGGGACCACGGCCGCAGACAAGCCCTTGGCGCAAATGCACATCCTGCGTCGCGACCTGCAACCGGACGATGTGCAACTCCAGATCCTCTACTGCGGTATCTGTCATTCGGACCTGCACCACATGAAGAATGATTACGGCGCCGGCAACTATCCCATGGTGCCGGGGCACGAAATCGTCGGGAGGGTCACGGCGGTCGGTTCAGATGTCACGAAGTTTAGAGTAGGTGAACTGGCCGCTGTGGGCTGCATCGTCAACAGCTGTGGCGCATGTCCTGCCTGCGCGCGCGACCTGCAACAATTTTGCTCGGGCAAGGGCGGCACGACGTTTTCGTTCAACTCGCCCGACAGGCACATCGGTGGCACGACCTATGGCGGGTTCGCACAAACCTACGTCTGCAAGGAAAGTTACACCCTCAGGATGCCGGCAAATCTCGATCCGGCGGCCGCCGCACCGCTGCTCTGCGCGGGTATCACTGTCCATTCGCCGCTCAAGCACTGGCGCGCAGGTCCCGGCAAATCCGTGGCTGTCATCGGCGTCGGTGGGCTCGGCCATTTGGCGATCCGCATCGCCAAGGCGATGGGCGCCCGTGTCGTCGCGCTCACCACATCGCCTGAGAAGGTGGCGGACGCGGCGCGCCTGGGCGCAGACGATGCAGTGCTCGCCAGCGATGCCGAGAAAATGCGCGAGTTGCAGTCGACGATGGATATCGTGATCGATACGGTTTCGGCGCAGCATGACCTGGACAGTTATCTGGGCCTGCTGAACATCGATGGAATCGTTGTGTTGGTCGGCTTGCCGCCGCAGCCTCTTTTCATCAAGCCATTCAGCGTCGTGCAGGGGCGCCGGAGCCTCGCCGGCTCCAATATCGGTGGCATCGCCGAGACCCAGGATATGCTGGATTTCTGCGCCCGACACGGGATCGTTGCAGACATCGAACGGATTGGCGCCAGCCAGATCAACAGCGCCTTCGAGCGGCTGGATAGGAACGATGTCCGGTACCGCTTCGTCGTGGACATGTCGACACTGGTCTGAGGACAGTTTCCGAAAGCATGGCCCGGCCAGATGCAGCAACCGCCAGGGCGTTTTTTTGCGCAGGGCCTTCCCATGCCCACCGACCTCCATGGCTCCTGAAACAGCATGCACTGGGCTGTGCCGAAGTCTCTTACACGCGCCGCCGGATTGGCACTTCTAAGCCTCCCTCCAAGTCGGCCGCTTCCCGGTATGTGTCGAGAAGGGCTCGTCGCGGACCTTCTCCGCGACCGCACTTGGGCGTGTTATCTTTCAATGCCAACATCGGGTTGGCGCTGTGGCGGATTGAGGCGGAAAGGAGAAGCCACCATGACCATCGCCAACCTAGCCGCCATTCGCGCTTGCCGTCCGGCATGGAACAATGGGCGCGTCGTCGGCCAGAAGCGTCCCCTCATGCCGAAGCACGTGTGGGCAATCCGCTTACGCCTGGAAATCGCCGAGAACCATCGCGACCTCGCGCTCTTTAACCTTGTCATCGACAGCAAGCTGCGCGGCTGTGACCTCGTCAAGCTGAAGGTCGCCGACATCTACGCCTCCGGCCAGGTCAAGGAACGCGCCTCGATCATCCAGAGCAAGACCCGGCGGCCGGTGCGTTTCGAGATCACCGAAGGCACGCGCAAGTCGATCCTGCGCTGGATGGAGGAGCCGTTGATGGTCGGATCGGAATTTCTTTGGCCTGGCAGATTTCACGAGCGGTTGCACATCTCGACGCGGCAGTACGCCCGGTTGGTCCGCGAGTGGGTGAAGTCCGTAGGGCTGGATCCGACGTCTTACGGCACCCATTCGATGCGCCGGACGAAGGTCGCGCATATCTATCGCAAAACCGGCAACCTGCGAGCGGTTCAGCTTTTGCTCGGCCATACCAAGATGGATAGCACAGTCCGGTATCTGGGCGTCGAACTGGAAGACGCGCTGGCGATCGCCGAGGCGGAGGAAATCTGAATACCTTGGGCCGTTCCGTAGGGACGGCCCTATGCGGCCGTTCAGGCGCTGCCATGGCCGCTGCGGCGCGGCCCGCCGTTTCGGGCCTTCGTCAACTGGATGACTGCGCCCGTGGTGCAGGTGCTGCGTGACGTGCTGAGCATCCTGTTGTCAATGCTGATCATCCTGCTTCTCGTGATCCTGTTCCCCGACATTGCGCTCTGGTTGCCGTGGCAATTAGTGGCCGCTACCGTCTGATTTCAGGCCAGCGGGAGCAGGGCGAACATTCCGGATCGGACTGTCGTGCGTTTTATGCCGCGTGGAACGGGCGAAGAGTGTCGACGATCAGTCGCTTGACCTGATCACGCAGGTGCGAGCTTTGGCTGCGGCCGGACACGAGGTACATGTCCGACCGAAACTCGCCGGGCAGGTCGAGCTCGCGATAGACGATGTTTTCCATCTGCAGGACGCGCGCGGAACTTGGCACGATGGCAAAGCCGATACCCTGGTTGACCATACTAATAATGGCGTGGGTCTGGCTGAATTCCATGCGCGTGTCAGGCACCACGCCGCAGCGGGAAAACAGCGCAAAGACCGTTTCCTTGAGAAACCCGCCATGGTCCGTTGTAAACGAGATAAGACGTCTTCGGACAGGAACGGCCTGATCTCCGCCAGGTCGCCGCGCTCGAAGCCCATCAGGATCATTTCGTAGGCGCCCCGCGCCCCGCCCATGAACTCGGAGACCGAGAACGACGGCTCCACCCGTTTCATTTCGGTCAGGGCCGGCTCGACGACCATCAATTGCCCGACGATGGCGCCATCGCGATCTGCCATGGCGACTTCCGGCTGGGCAACCTGATGTTTCACCCGACCGAGCCGCGCGTCATGGCCATACTCGACTGGGAATTGTCGACGTTGGGACATCCGTTGGCTGATCTCGGCTATTGCTGCATGAAAACGCCTTCTGCGCTCGTTACATGGCCGCTCGACCGGGGTCCGCACCGCTGAACGACTTCCACAAGGCCTTTGCCCTTTACCGTTTCGCGGTGATCTTCGTCGGCATCGCCGACCGCGCCCGCGCCGGTACGTCGAACGACCCGGAAGCCGCTCGTCTGGCACCGCTGGCGCGCCGATTTGCCGTCTCGCTCTTGAGATAGCCGAGGGTCGCGCGCACGCGCTTTGAGGCTGCCCACGCCGCCAAGGCGAAGCGCTCAGGCGGCGGTCATGATCAGCGCGCCTCGATGTCGCTACCCGGCGGGGAAAAGTTGCGGTCATATGCATTCTTGATGTGCGCCTGCATCAGATCCGAGGCCACGGCACCGTCTCCTGAAAGGATCGCGTCCACGATGGCTTCGTGTTCGTCCCACACCGGCTGCGCCTTTGCCGGATCGCGAAGGATTTCCGCCATGACGCGCTGAATATGGTTCCAGTTGCTGCGCATTGACGTCTGGATGACCCGGTTGCCTCCCCAATCGTATATCATCTCGTGAAAGGCACGGTCGGCATTCAGGAGTTCCTTGATGACGCCGGTTTCGACAGCCTTGCGCCCGCGCGCCAGAACCTCATGTGCAGTGGCTGCGGCCCGCTCGGGTTTGCGAGACACCGCTGCCTGCGCGGCGAAGGGTTCGACCAATCGGCGGTATTCGGTGATCGCAGCCATCATGTCGGGATCGAGCGGTGCAACAACGACGCCGCGCCGGCCGGTGTCCTTGACCAACTGCTCGGCCTTCAAGACCGCTATGGCGCTGTTGACGGGCTGGCGCGAGACGTGAAGCTGCGCGGCAATCTCATCCTGATGGAGTCGGTCTCCCGGCGAAAATTCGCCGCTGCATATGGCATCCAGCAGGATGTCGTAGGTCTCTTCAGCCAATGATTTCTTGGGCTTAACGGACTGCATTGAAGTACCTCTCTGGCCAATCAGACCTTAGTCGCCAAAAGTGGATTTGACAATATGTCGTATTTCGTATACGAAGTTTGGTACTGAATGGCGTTGACCTTTTCGGCCATCTGCCGACCCACACGGAGAGGACAACAACATGTGCCAGGTTTTTGCCGGACAGGATCCGGAGCGTTATGCTTGCACGACGCGGCGGCTTCGACTGAACGGGCAGAGCACCAGCATCCGGCTTGAAAACGCATTTTGGGCAACGATTGACGAGATCGCAGCACGTGACGGGGTGTCGACACCCTGCTTCATTTCCACGCTGCACTCAGAAGTGCTCGCACAACGCGGTGAGCCCGGCAATTTCACCTCCCTTTTGCGCTGTGCCTGCCTGAAGTTCATGGAATTGTCCTCTGATCGCGCATCGCTTCCGATCGCTGCCGAGTAGCAAGGACAGTCTGCCCCGTTCAAATTCTCGAAGGTAGTATGAACATACTACCCGGCGCGGAATCGCTTGGCCTAGCATTTCCTGATCCAGTCAAGATCAGGGGAACGGAAATTGGCCAAGGCAATACACTCGATGATCCGCGTACTCGACGAGGATCGGTCACTCGCCTTTTATGACAAGGCCTTTGGACTGAAGGTCGCGGATCGGCTCGACTTTGCGGACTTCACGCTCGTGTATCTCAGCAACGCGGAGTCGGAGTTCGAGCTCGAGCTGACCATCAACAAGGGCACCACCGAAGCCTACGACCTCGGCAACGGATACGGTCACCTAGCCGTTTCGGTCGACGACATCGACGCTGAACATGCCCGCTTCGAGGCCGAGGGCCTGGCCCCCAGAAAACTCGTGGAATTCGCACCCGCCGGCGAGATCGTAGCGCGGTTCTTCTTCGTGGCCGACCCCGATGGATACCAGATCGAGGTGCTGCAGCGGGGCGGCCGGTTCAAGTGATGTGAATGGACAGGATGGGAGGAGCAATCATGTCTGACAAACCAAGCCCGAAGGGGCTGACACGGCGACAACTACTGGCGCGGGCCACCGCGGCCGGTGCGTCTTTTGTCGTCGGGGCCGGGTTCCTGGCCGCGCCGAACGGTGCATGGGCGATGGAGACCGCCGCACTGAAACCGGAAACCATGGCCACGCTGATCCAGATGGCGCGTGACATCTATCCGCACGATCAGGTGGGTGACGAATACTACGCCATTGCGGTCAAGGGCTATGACATCGCCGAGGCCGCCGATGGCATCGAGGCCGGGGTCGCCAAGCTGAATGCCGCGGCGCAGGCCGCCGGGCACGACAGCTATCTTGCCGCCGGGTGGGAACGCGACCGCGTTGATATCCTGCGCGGCATGGAAGACGATCCGTTCTTCCAGCAGATCCGCGGCGGGCTCGTGACCGGGCTCTACAACCAGAAGGCGGTCTGGCCGATCTTCGGCTACGAGGGCGAGAGCTTTTCCGAAGGCGGCTACATCGACCGCGGCTTCAACGACATCAACTGGCTGTAAGGAGGAGACACAAATGACAGCTCCATTTGAGCACTCCGACGACAGCGTGGTCGTCGTGATCGGGACCGGCGCCGGTGGTGGCGTTCTGGCGAACGAACTGGCGCAGAAAGGTGTCTCGGTCGTGGCCCTCGAAGCCGGCGGGCGGCATTTCCCCGAGGATTTCGTCAACGATGAATGGGAAAGCTTCGGCCAGCTGGCCTGGCTTGATCCGCGCACCACATCGGGCGACTGGCGTGTGGCCAAGGATTTCTCGGGCCTGCCGGCCTGGATCGTGAAGTCGGTGGGCGGCACGACCCAACATTGGGCGGGCGCCAGCCTGCGGTTCCAGGACCATGAATGGAAGGCCAAGACGACCTATGGCGAGGTGGCCGGAGCCTCGCTGCTGGACTGGCCGATCGACCCTGCCGAGATGGACCCTTGGTACACCAAGGCCGAGGACAAGCTTCAGGTTACCCGGACCGGAGACCGCCCCGGCCTGCCGGGCAGCAACAACTATCTGGTATTTGAAAAGGGCGCGAAGGCGCTGGGCTACGAAAAGGTCCACACCGGGCGCATGGCCATCGCCAACAGCGAAAACAGCGATCGGATCACCTGCCAGCAGACCGGCTTCTGTTTTCAGGGCTGCAAATGGGGCGCCAAATGGTCGGCGGGCTATCACGATATCCCCGAAGGCGAAGCCACCGGCAACCTCGAGGTCCGGCCGCATTCCCACGTCGCGCGCATCCTGCATGATGACGCGGGAAAGGTCACCGGCGTCGAGTATTTCGACGAGGGCGGCAATCTGCAGATGCAGAAGGCGCGGATCGTCTGTCTCGCCGGCAACTCCTTCGAGAGCCCTAGGCTCTTGCTGAACTCGGCCTCGACGATGTTCCCCAATGGGCTTGCGAACTCGTCCGATCAGGTGGGACGCAACTACATGCGGCACATGACAGGCTCGGTCTACGGGGTCTTCGACAAGCCGGTGAAGATGTGGCGCGGCACCACCATGGCGGGCATCATCCAGGACGAGGCGCGTCACGATCCCTCGCGCGGCTTCGTCGGCGGCTACGAGCTGGAGACCCTCTCGCTGGGTCTGCCCTTCATGGCGGCCTTCCTCGACCCCGGCAGCTGGGGGCGCGAGTTCACCTCGGCTCTGGATGCCTATGAAAACATGGCAGGCATGTGGATTGTGGGCGAGGACATGCCGCAGGCCGACAACCGCGTGACGCTGAACATGGACGTCAAGGATCAGCACGGACTGCCGGTGGCCAACGTGCATTTCAGCGACCACCCCAACGACATCGCCATGCGCAACCATGCCTATGCGCAGGGACAGGCGATCTACGACGCGGTGGGCGCCACGCGCACCTTCCCGACACCGCCCTATCCCTCGACCCACAACCTTGGCACCAACCGGATGAGCGAGAACCCCGAAGACGGCGTGGTCAACAAGTGGGGCCAGACCCACGACATCGCCAACCTTTTCATCTCGGACGGGTCACAGTTCACCACGGGGGCGGCAGAGAACCCGACGCTGACCATCGTGGCCCTTGCGATCCGGCAAGCCGACCACATCGCTAGCGAGATGAACGCCGGCAATATCTAAGCCAACCGGGGGCGCCGCGAACTGCGACGCCCTTTTCAATTCAACTGGGAGGACTTTGACATGAGGCAACTGATTATAACAGCCGCCTGCATGGCGCTCGCCGCACCGGCGCTGGCACAGTCGCCGGATGTACCGGACAACCTGGAAAAGCTCTCGAACTTCCAGAGCACCGGCGTGACCGAATTTACCTATATCGAGCAGGACGGAGAATTTGCCGAGGGAATCAAGAAAATCCTCGCCAATGACATCACCGTCCCCGAAGGCTTCAAGATCGAGCTTTACGCCGTTGTCCCGGACGCCCGAACAATGGCCGTTGGGCCGCAGGGAATCGTGACCTTCGTGGGCACCCGCAAGGACAAGGTCTGGGCGGTCACCGATCGCAACAAGGACCGCGTCGCCGACGAGGTCAAGAATTTCGCGCCCTCGCTGACCTTTTCGATCCCCAACGGGCCCTGCTTCTCGAAGGACGGCTTCCTCTATATCGCCGAGCAGAACAGGGTCCTGCTGTTCCCTGCGGCGGAATTCTTCTACGAAAGCCCGGATGTCGCGGCCTTCAACCTGATCGCACAGGGGGAACTCATTCCACCGGAAGAAGAAAGCTACAACCACTCCGCCCGCGTCTGCAAGGTCGGGCCGGATGACAAGGTCTATGTCTCGCTGGGCCAGCCCTTCAATGTCCCGCCGCAGGAAAAGTCCGACCTTTACAACGAGCAGGGCATTGGCGGGATAATCCGCCTGAACCGCGACGGCACCGGCCGCGAAGTCTATACCTACGGCATCCGCAATTCGGTCGGGCATGACTTCCATCCCGAAACCGGCGAGCTGTGGTTCACCGACAACCAGGTCGACGGCATGGGCGATGACATCCCTCCGGGCGAGTTGAACCGTCAGACCGCGGCAGGCCAGAACTTCGGCTTCCCCTGGTATGGCGGCGGTGACACCCGCACCACCGAATACGCCTCGGAGACCCCGCCAGAGAACCTGATCTTCCCTGCTGTAGAAACCGTGGCCCACGCGGCCGACCTCGGCATGACCTTCTATTCCGGGGACATGTTCCCGGCCAAGTATAAGAACGCGATCTTCTCGGCGCAGCACGGGTCGTGGAATCGGACAACCCCGGTAGGCGCGCGCGTCATGGTCACCTTCATCGACGAAGAGGGCAATGCCACGATGGAACCTTTCGCCGAAGGCTGGCTGGACGAGAACGGCGAATACCTGGGCCGCCCGATGGATGTGGCGCAGTTGCGCGACGGCTCTATCCTTGTGTCGGATGACCTGGCCGGTGCGCTCTATCGCATCAGTTACGGCGAATGAACCGGCTGTTGGAACTGGCGCTTGGCGGGGTCTTCTTCGCCAGCGCCGCCCCGGGCGAAGAGGCGCTGCCTGCCGGAGACCCCGAGGCCGGACGCAAGGTTGCCGGCATGTGCCGCACCTGCCATGGGCTGGACGGCTATGCCAAGATTCCGATCGCGCCCCATGTCGGTGGTGAACCTGCCGCCTACCTCTCGCGCCAATTGACCGCCTTTCGCGATGGCACGCGCGAGCACGAAATGATGACGGTCGTGGCACGTGGACTCTCCGATCAGCAAATTCTGGACGTGTCGTCCTGGTACGCCAGGCACACTGCAACCGCGACGCTGGACACCGACGCTGCAAATGCGCCCGAACTTTGTTCTGGTTGCCACGGCTCGGACGGCATCGCAGTTGTCGAGGATGCGCCGCATTTGGCGGGCGAAACAAACATCTACATTGAGACGCAGCTCA
This sequence comes from Silicimonas sp., assembly GCA_040220415.1. Classification (GTDB taxonomy): domain Bacteria; phylum Pseudomonadota; class Alphaproteobacteria; order Rhodobacterales; family Rhodobacteraceae; genus JAVJUV01. Next base: position 1,762 of record JAVJUV010000094.1, on the reverse strand, counting down.
AGGCCTATCGGACAAGCAAACGCAGCCACGAGATCATGTCCGACATCGCAGCGGCGTTGACCGACAACGAAATCCGCGCAGCCGCAGACTGGTATGCGAAGGTCAGATTGGAGATCGCGCCGACAGACTAAATCGGGAAAGGCGGGGCCTTCCGATGGCAATATCTTGGTGGCAAAACGGTGATCATTCTTGCGACGACAAAGCGAAATAGGACGTAAGCGCTGTCTAAGCAGCACCGGGCTTTCAGCTTGACGGCTTGAAATTCCAGGGCAGCAGGTCGTCGATGCGGTTTTTTTGATGGCCTGCCGCGATCGCTTCGAGCGTGGATTTCAGATAGGCGAAGGGCTCCACCCCGTTGATCTTGCATGTTTCGATCAGTGAGGCGATGCGGCCCCAGGCTCGGCCGCCTTCATCATGACCCGCGAATAACGCGTTCTTTCTTTTATGGAGACATCTCCATAAACGGAATTATGCCGCCCAAGTGATTATGCGCAGCTCACCACAGCCCGAGGCGGCAAGGCTCCATTCGTCGGGGATTTCCGGTACGGCGAACTGCGCATAATTCAAAGGCTCTGAAGGAACCGCATCAGTTGGTCTGGAGGCCGATACCGGCCGGGGCGTGCTCCGATCGGTTGTAGGTGGTCGAGGGTGCGCTCCTTCATCGAGAGATCGGCGTCGAGATACACATGGGTCGTGGCCGGGCTCTCGTGGCCCAGCCAGAGCGCAATCACCGTGATGTCCACGCCGGCCTGCAGGAGATGCATGGCCGTGGTGTGGCGGATGGTGTGCGGTGATATCGAGCGTCGGGCGAGTTGGGGGTGTTGCTCCGCGGCGGCCGAGACGGCAAGGGCGAGGCGTTGAGTGACGTTCGAGCGCGCCATCCTTTCTCCGCTCCGGCTTGGGAACAGGAACCTGTCATCGGTAGCATTTTCCAGCCGGTGTTTCCAACCTCGGATCAGAGACGTGGTTGATCGCCAGAGCGGCACGCTTCGTTGCTTGCGCCCTTTGCCGCGGAGGTGCGCAGCCATTGTCCCGTCGACGACGACATCGCCGACCCGCAGACCGATGACCTCCGACACTCGTGCGCCGGTGTTGTACATCAGGCTGAAAAGCGCACGATCCCGCTGGCCTGCCCAGGTTCGTGGATCCGGGGCCTCGAGGATCGCCTGCATCTCATGGCGCGAAAGAAATCCAAGTACCGGCCTTTCAAACCGCTTCATCGGGATGGCCAGCGCCTGCTCGATCACAGGGAGCGCGGTCAGGTCGTAGTGGGCGGAATACTTCAGGAACGATCGGAGCGCCGCCAAGCGGGCGTTGCGGCTGCGCGCTCCGTTGTTCCGGTCTTTCTCCAGGTGATCGAGGAAGCTCAGGATCAATCCGGCGTCGAGATCGACCAACGCCAATTCGGTGGGGGCCTTACCGATCCTGACCTCCGCGAAGCTCAGAAAAAGCCGAAACGTGTCTCGATAGGCGGCGATGGTGCGCGGACTGACCGCTCGCTGATGTCCCAAGTGCTCGACGAAGAAGCGCTGGAGCAAGGTGGAAAAAGACGGCGTCGAAGTCGAATTAGCCATTGTGATCCCCTCCGACGACGGCTGCGAAGCGCTCGAAGCGACCACCGGCGATCGCCATCAGTTCTGGGACCCCGGTCAGATACCAGTAGGTGTCGGACACCTTGGCGTGGCCGACATAGGTCGAGAGTGCGGCCATGGCGTTACCGATATCGGCCCCGCTCTCATGCCAAAGCTGGACGCGACGGCAG
>JAVJUV010000093.1:0-2082 GCA_040220415.1 Silicimonas sp. | reverse complement strand
TCGGAGCGAAGCCTCTACAGCAGACAGAATTTCAAACGGAACCGAGCCGCTGCTCTCGCAGAGTGGCGTCAACTCTGCGTCGCATAAAGGGCAGCGTTACTGTCCAAGGCGAGACGAGTTCGAATCCGTCTGACAGCACCGCTGCACCTCACGAACCCCCAGAGGCAGGTCAAAGTGTTCTCTTAGGAACAACAGCACGTCTTCCTGCACCACGCGGGAGTCCAACAGCTCATGTTTGTAAGACACGGGCCCGGTTCTGTAGACTATGGAACGACTGCCGTTTTCCTTGTTGATGTAGGAACCACAATCGCGGGGTGGATTATACCAACCCAAAAACCACGGATCGTTGACGCCAAGCAAGGCCAAGACCGGCTCCGAAGCAGGCGCGTTTATTCCGGCATATTCGGACCAATGTGAATGACACAGCCATCCTTCGATGATCCGCGCCTTGACGGATCGTTCCTTGTTCATGGAAAAAAATGTTGCTGTGGTTAATCCGCCCTCGCTCAGACCAAGCAAAAGCATATTGTCGCCGTCGACGAACGGGAGCTCTTTTGCGCGGTCAATCGCATGACCCGCGTCAATTCTTCGAAGCGTGGCAACCTGCCGATAAAAGCCACCCTTGTGCGTCCTTGGATCACAGGACTTGGCGTATTTCTTGCGCGCGAAACTCGCAGGTCCGATGGCGACAAATCCATTGTCGGCCAAAAACTTCATGCGCCGGCTGGACCCCGCCCACAGGCCTGCACAGCCGTGCAGATAAATGGCGGTCGGGAATTTCTGACCACTGTCGGTGTATGTCTCGATAAGCTCCTGCATGGTTACCCGACGAGACTTGCCGAGTCCGTCAGGCACCCAAACCACGGCTCGGTTCCACGTCCGCATCTTCTCTTCAGGGTCGATCAAATCCGCCTGTAGCATGTCATTGGGGTCGGTGAAACTCCTGCGCGACTCGTTGTGCAGACCGCCCGGTTCCACCCACTGCGCGCTCGCCACATCGGCAGCAACAGAGAGCATAAGGCAGATGGCGCCCCCCCAACCCTTGAGTGCAAACTTTGCAGTTAAGGCCAAATCATCTCTCCCAAGCTATCCGTTCAAAATCAGTATTTGGCGTCTAATTCTAATTCGTACTTGTCCACGAGGTTCTAACTTCGGAACGGGCAATCTCCTTTACTAGCACATCATTCGAATGTTTCATCGTTGCTCGGATCGATCAAGCCGTTTGTCGATCTCTGACCGTGGTTCGAGCGACTGAAATAGGAAATGATTCTGCTTCCTGTGCTCAACCATTGGCTAGCCTCAATTTGAACGCATCGGAGACATCGCTCAGCATTCCCAAAGCAGACAACTGTGAAGGCTGAGGTATTTTATCTGCTTCGGGCTCGATCCAGACCTTCGTCACGCGGTGCATGAAGGTCGGCAACGCGGTACCAGGTCGCCGTTTCACTTTCTGACCGACGTATGTATCGCTCGATCAAAACAACCGGATCGTTTGATTTTCTGGCTTTTCAGACTGGCTTTGCGGTAAAGCGGCTCATCGTTCTTGCGCAATGTCTTCGATAAGAACGAACCGTTCCCAAATAATCGGCATGTCCGGTGAAAACCCGCCATTCCGTTCGAAATAGCCTCGATGTCCTACACGCCAGCCTTCGAGACTGTCATCCTCGCCTTCCGCAAGAGCCATTTCTTTGGTAACTTCATCGAACCGGCACTGGATCAACTCAACGGTCTCGATCACAACTGCCGGAGTGCCGTCCCAATTGAGGCCAATGTCGCGCCTACCGACCTCCGGAAAAGGCTCGCCGTTCTGGAACTCGTGCAGCGCGCTGCAGGTTGCTCCTTTCTTTCCACTCCGCACCAACGACAGCAACGCATCGCATAAAGCGGCGCTATCGCCAAACTTGAATGTGTTAGCCGATGGGTACTGCAATTTCAGCGCCCCTAACAGGGTGCTGAAATAGTCCCTTCTGGACAACGATTTGAGAACATGATTCCTCCTCCGCAGGAGAACGGTGGGGGTCAAGATGCGCGGGACAGATGAAACGAGCAGGTCGCTGTTCAGCTATGTCGATCTTGAGGAAC
>JAVJUV010000092.1:0-68917 GCA_040220415.1 Silicimonas sp. | reverse complement strand
GCGGCAGGATCATGAATGGAAGCCAGACGTAGAGGAAGACCAGGAACGTCCCGATATAGCTGACCGACAGCGAGTTGCCCCCGATGACCGGCAGCGACAGGACCGCCTGCAGCAGGAACGAGGCGCCAACGCCTTCGACGGCCCAGTTCAGGATGCCTTCCTTGGCCAGGATCAGCTTCCAGGCGTAGACCTTGACAAGATAGCTCGACCAGAGCGGCAACATGACCGCAAGGTAGAAGAACGCCTTGGTCCGGCCCTTCGCGTAACGCGCCGCGTAATAGGCGATGGGAAAGGCGATGATGCCGGCGGCGACCGTCACCGAGGCCGCCATCAGCGTGGTTCGCAGGATGATGTCGAAATTCGCCGGGCGCAGCAGTTCGGCATAGGTCTTGAGAGTAAGCTCGTAGTTGATGAGGCCCGAAAACTCGTCGATGGAAAAGAAACTCTGGGCTAGCAGGGCAAAGAGCGACCCGATGTAGATGACCCCCAGCCAGATCAGGGGCAGGGCCAGCAGCAGCGCCAGGAACAGCCGTGGGCGGCGCCACAATTGATCCGAAAGCCTCCCAAACGCGGTATTCGAGGTGCCGGACACCATCAGATGTCACCGTCCATCTCGTGCAGCGCGCCGTCGTCCCAGGTCAGGCCAACGGTCTCTCCCTCGTTCGGGATAGGGTCCGATGCCGGAAGACTGGCGGTCAGTTCGCTATCCTGCAGCGCCACCGTCAACCGGACCGTAGCACCCAGGTACCGCGCGCTGCGGACGGTGCCCGACAACCGCGCGGCGGCCGGATCGGTCAGCGTGATCGCCTCGGGCCGCAGGCTTGCCCAGCGTTCCGGGCCTGACGCCCTGGCCGATATCGCGGGCGACAGCACATTCGCCGAGCCGACGAAGTCGGCCACGAAGCGCGTGCGCGGACGTTCGTAGATATCCCGCGGCGATCCCTCCTGGATGATCCGGCCCTGGTTGAACACGGCAACCCGATCGGCCATCGACAGCGCCTCTCCTTGATCGTGGGTAACAAAAATAAACGTGATTCCAAGGCTTTGCTGCAAGGACTTCAACTCTTCCTGCATGGCCTCGCGCAGCTTTAGATCAAGCGCGCCAAGCGGTTCGTCCAGCAGCAGGACCTTGGGGCTGTTGACCAGCGCGCGTGCCAGGGCCACGCGCTGCCTCTGTCCGCCTGACAGTTCGGCCGGTTTGCGATCGCCGTATCCGGCGAGTTTGACAAGCGCCAGCATCTCCTCGGCGCCGTTCTCGCGGGTTGCCTTCGCGACGCCGGCCATCTTGGGGCCATAGGCGACGTTCTCGCGGACGGTCAGATGGGGAAACAGCGCGTAGTCCTGGAAGACCGTGTTCACGGGGCGGCGGTTCGGCGGGATGCTCTCCGAGTTCTGGCCGAAGATCCGCACATGCCCGTCGCTGGGTCTGTCGAACCCCGAGATCAGGCGCAGGCAGGTGGTCTTGCCCGAACCCGAGGGGCCGAGCATCGCAAAGAACTGTCCCTCCTGGACGGCCAGCGAGACCCGGTCGACGGCGCGGATCTCTCCGAAATGGCGGGACACGTTCTCAAGTTCGACAGCTATGGTCATAAGGGAATAAAACCGATCTTGTCCGGCGGCAGGAAGCCGCCGGAACCGAACATTGCGTCTCGAAGGATCAGCGTCCGCCGATGACGCCGATGTAATCGCTGACCCAGCGATAATACGGCACGCATTCACCCTGGCTGGCGCAGCTCGTGACCGGCGTCGTCCAGAACTTGATCCTGTCGAACTCGTCCATGCCGTTCAGCGTGCAGCCCTCGGCGGTCTGCATGCCGCGCCCGTCGGTGCAGGCGGCGGGCACGCCCGGGTTGGCGCCGAACCAGACCGAAAGATCCGACATCAGGTTCGAGGACAGCGTGTGTTCCATCCACATATAGGCGCAGTTCGGGTGCGCGGCGTCGACATGCATCATGGTCGTATCCGCCCAGCCCGTCGCGCCTTCGACGGGAATCACGGACGCCACGGGCTGGCCTTCGGACGCCAGCAGGTTGACCTGGAAGGGCCACGAGCCGCTGGCGACGACGCCTTCGTTCTTGAAATCGTCGATCTGGATGAAGGCGTCATGCCAGTAGCGGCCGACCAGCTCGCGCTGCGTGCGCAGCAGGTCAAGTGCTGCCGCGTATTGATCGGCATTCAGTTCGTAGGGCGACGTGATCCCGAGGTCGGGATTGTGATGCATCAGGTAGTTCGCCGCGTCGGCCACGTGGATCGGCCCGTCATAGGCCTGAACCCGGCCCTTGTTCGACTGGCCGTCGGGCAGCGTCATCTCTTCGAAGACCACGTTCCAGGACGAGGGCGGCTGGTCGCCGAAGACCTCGGTGTTGTACATCAGGACGTTCGGGCCCCACATGTAGGGCACGCCGTAGTGAGCGCCGTCCACCACGTACCAGGGTGCATCCTTCAGGCGGTCGTCGACGGTATTCCACGACGGAATAAGCGACAGGTTGACCGGCTGCACCCGCTTGCCGGCGATCAGACGCAGCGAGGCATCGCCCGAGGCGGTGACAAGATCGAACCCGCCTTCGTTCATCAGGGCGACCATCTCGTCCGATGTGTTCGCCGTCTTGACGTTCACCATGCAGCCGGTCGCTTCCTCGAAGCCGGTGACCCAGTCGAACTCGGCCATCGTTTCGCCGCGCTCGATATAGCCGGGCCAGGCAACGATATCCACGCGGCCTTCACCGTCTCCAAGTTCCGAAACCTGGGCCAGCACCGGTTGCACGGTCAGCATGGCCGACAGTGCGACCGTTCCAAGCAATCTTGCATTTGCCATTCTTGACATCTCCCCGCTGAGTTCTGGTTGGGGGGACGCACAGGTGGTCCGTCTCGCTCAAGCGCCCCCTGGACGAGCTTGCGCATAGAGTGAAGCGGATCGAAAAATTCGCAATAACAAAATTCTGAAAGGCATTATCGAAAATTCCGATACCGAAGCGGAAATGTCCTGCGTTCGCCCGTCCGTTCAGGCGTGGGCCTGGAAGGCCGTCTGCGCCAGCCGGATGAAATCGCGGCTGATATCGGACAGCGGCGCGCCGCGTCTCCATGCCAGTCCGACCTGAAGGTTCGGAAGATCGCCCGAGACGTCGCGCAACTCGATCCGGTCGCCTTCCAGCGACCAGGGCCGATAGATCAGGTCGGGCATAAGCGCTAAACCCATCCCGGTCGCGACAAGGCTTCGGACCGCCTCGACGGAACGCGTGCGAAACGCGACGTTCGGGCGGGCGCCCAGCGAGGCCAGCAGCCTCGAGGTGCTTTCCTCGATTTCCTCGACCGACAGCATGATAAGCGGTTCGGCCGCGATATCGTCCAGCGAGATCGCCTCCTTCGCGACAAGCGGATGGCCAAGCGGCAGCCACAGCCTTTGCGCCGACACGGCGATGCTTTCGATCTGAAGCGCGCTTCGGTTGTGCAGGTTCGACGTGATCAGGAAGGCAACGTCGATCTCGCCGCCGATCAGAAGGTGCTCCAGGTAGTCGCCCGAATCCTCGATGGCCGAGATCGTGACGGCGGGGAATGTCCGGCGGAAGCGGGCAAGAGCGTCCGAAAGCCCGTATCCCGCGACAAGCGACGTGACGCCAAGCCGGATCTCACCTTCGCGGTTTTCGGATGCCTCCGCGAAGGCGCGCCGCGCGTCCGAGACATCCTCGCGGATCTTCCGGGCATGGCGCAGGAACTGGTGGCCCGCGTTCGTGATCTCCAGACCGTGTGCGCGGCGCTCGAAAAGCACGACACCCAGATCGGCTTCAAGCGCCTTTATGGCTTCGGTCACCGAAGACTGCGAAATCGAAAGGGCCTTCGCGGCCCCCGAAACGCTCTCGTGTTCCGCGGCCGCCACGAAGAACTGCAACTGGCGAAGCGTGAAGGCCATGACCTGCCGGGTGTCCTTGATCCGTGATTTCCGGTTGTCACTATCGGGGATTGCCTGCGAACTGTCCAAGGCTCACGCATCGTCCCCCGCGCAATCTCCGGACCGTCACAGCCCGACGCCCGAATGCTTCAAGCCTTCGATGAAAAGCGTCCGGTCGGCGTCCCGCCGGAACGGATACGAGGCTGCGATCACGTCCAGGTTTATCGGCAATCCCAGGTCGGAAAGCTTGCGCGCCGCCTGCCGGGCCCGCTCCGGTTCGCCGCGCAGCCCATAAAGCGCGATCATCCGCTGCAGCGCCCGCCCATACCGGGGATCCCAGCGGTGCGCGCGGACAAGCCGCTCCTCGGCGGCATCGTGTTCCGCGCCCAGCAGGTGCCACAGACCCAGATCCGCCTCGATCACCGCGGTGTAGGGATAGATGGGGTCCATGCGGAACAGCCGTTTCTGGTGTCGATGCGCCGTCTCCAGATCGCCCGAAAACCCGGCGACGCAGCCCCCGAAATGATAGTTCATCGAGGCGCTCGGGTTCAGGTCGATAGCCCGGTTCACGTGAAGGATGGCGCGCTCGTGGTTCTGGTTCGTCCAAAGCTCGCCCACCCCGGAAAGCGCATGCGCGATCCACGCCCGGTCGTCGATCTCCAGCGCGCGGCGCCCCGCGTCCAGCGTGTCGGCAAAGGCCGTGCGGCTGTCGGACGCCGAAAAGCCGCGCATCGCCTGCTGAAATCGCGCAACGGCGATCAGCGAATGGGGCAGCGCCCAGTCCGGCTTCAGGTCGGCCGCGGCGATGGCAAGGCGCTCGGCCTCGGCAAACCCCGCCGCGCCGCCGGCGTGGATAAGCTGCGCCGCCCGCATCGCCATCTCCCACGACGTCATCTCGTCCTTCGGTTTGCGCAGCGCGCGGCGCGCCTCGGCCCCCTCCAGTTCGGGCATGGCCATTGTGGCGATCTGCGCGGCCAGTTCCTCTTCCGCGTCACGAAGGTCGGCCCGCTCGCGGGTGACGCGCTCGCTCCACAAAAGCCGGTCGGCCTCGGTATCGGTCAGTTCCACCTGCACGCGGAACTGGTCCTCGGTCGCGCGCACCGTGCCCGTTATCGCGTATCGCGCACCGGTTTCGGCGGCCAGCGTCGCGCTGTCGGCATCCGCGTAGCGCGCGGCGGTCGTGCGGGAAACGACGGGGAAAATGCGCCAGGCATTCAGCGCGGCCGTGACCGCGCCGGTCAGTTCCTCGGCCAGCGGTGACGCGCCCGGCTCCGAGGTCTCGCGGAATGGCAGCACGATGATCGCCGGTCTCTCGAAATCCGGTTCCGTCCTGAGCACCGGCACAAAAGGGGTTTGCGGCCGCGTGTCTTCCTCCGCCTCGCGCACGTCGCCCACGAAACGAAGACCCCTGCGATGCACCGTCCGGATCAGACGCTGCGCCGCGCCATCGTCGCCGATCGCCCGCCGGGCGTCGCGAATGCGACTGGACAGTGCCGCGTCCGAGACGATCCGGTTCCCCCATATCCGCTCGAAGATCTCGTCGCGGCTCACCACCCGGCCGTGGGACGAGACAAGGAGTTCGAGAAGGTCGAAGACCTGGGGTTCCACTGGCACGACGACACCGTCGCACCGCAGTTCGGCGCGCACGCCGTCAAGCACGTATCGGTCGAACGCGAAGGCCATGTTTCCCTCCGGAATGAAAGTTTATCCCAATTCGGATTTTTCCGGAAACGTTTCCTCTCTCCACGTTTCCACACCCGTCTCCAGCATTCTCCAGAACTTCTCCAAGTCTTCTCCAGGGCTCCGCCAAGTATGGCGATCCGGGTCCGCATAGGCACGGCGCATCCGACGGGACGGGCAAGACGCACCGCCGCCGGTTTCCTGAAAACAAGCCCGCTTCGGGCACACCAATGGAGAAATACATGACTGTTCAGACCACAACGAAACCGGCTGACAACGGTGTCAACGTCGCTGCCCTGCTTGCCGCGCGCGAGCAACTGCGAGAGATGCCGCAAGCCGCTCAGTTCACCTGGCGCGCGGAATGCGACTGGATCGCCGGCGTTCACAGCCGCTCGACCATTCGCGGCTTCTTCGGTCTCGGCGAAGAGCAGGAGCACATCCGCAGCTTCGCCATCGAGGCCGACCACCCGCCGCATTTCGCTGCCGAAGACAACGGCCCGACGCCCGTCGAGATCGTCCTGTCGGGGCTTGCGAGCTGCCTGAGTGCCGGCGTCGCCGCCGTCGCGCAGAACCGCGGGATCGCGCTGCGCTCGGTCCGCGCCATCGTCGAAGGCGACATGGACATCGCCGGCATCCTCGGCATCGACGCCGAGGTCCGCAACGGCTTCAGCGAGATCCGGGTCCGCTTCGAGATCGACGCCGACGCAAGCAAGGAAGACATCGCCGCCGTCGTCGCCCAGTCGCAAAAGCGCTCCGCCGTCTTCGACATCATCACCAACCCGACAAACGTGCGGGTGAGCGTCGCCTGAAGGCCACCGGCCGGAGGCCCGCTCGCTCGCACCCCAGAAAGGAAAGACACCATGCAACCGACACAGGCACTTCGCAGCCGCCGGTATTTCGCAACGTGGGGCAGCGCGGCCGGCAGGGTCCTCCGCGACCAGGCACGCCGCGCGTCCGACAGAAGGGAATACCGTCAGCTCATGTCGCTCGACGATCGTATCCTGAAAGACATCGGGATCACCCGCGACGCGGTGCATCACGAGATCCTCAGGACCTACCGTTGGATGGGCTAAGTGCCCGTTCCCCGCGGCGGCGCCCGCTCCCCGGCGCCGCTGCATCCTCTCTTTTCCCATTTGACCAGGCGCCCTGACCGCGCCCGCATATCCAGGAGACCGCGCATGGAACGCGTCACCACAGTCATCATCGGGGCCGGACAGAACGGCCTTGCAATGAGCCGCGAGTTGACCGGACGGGAGATCGACCATGTCGTCCTCGAACGCGGCCGTATCGGCAATTCCTGGCGCGAAGAGCGCTGGGAAGGGCTGCGCCTGCTGTCACCCAACTGGCTGAACGACCTGCCCGGACACCCCTATGCGGGGACCGATCCGGAAGGCTTCATGTCGGTGTCCGAATTCGCCGAAACGCTCGATCGCTTCGCAGTGGCCGAATCCGTTCCCGTTCGCACCGGGACGGCCGTCAATCGCGTGCATGCCGAGGCCGGGCGCTATGTCGTGGAAACCAGCACCGGGGCCATCGCCTGCGACAGCGTCGTCATCGCCACCGGCGCCTGTGCGCGGTCCCGTTTGCCGTCATCGGCGGCAGACCTGCCGTCCTTCGTGCACCAGACGACGCCCCTGGCCTACAAGACGCCCCGCGACTTGCCCGAAGGCGGCGTTCTGGTCGTCGGCGCGTCGGCGTCCGGCGTTCAGATCGCCCGGCAACTGCGTCTCGCAGGGCGCGACGTGACCGTCGCCGTCGGCGCCCATACCCGTCTGCCTCGCAGTTACCGGGGCGGCGACATCATGTTCTGGATGGAGCGCCTGGGCCTTCTCGACCTCGAATATACCGAGGTCGACGACCTCGATCGCGTCCGGCGCACGCCCTCGATGCAGCTCATGGGCGATCCAGAGGGGCGTTCCATCGATCTGAATGCGCTTCAGGATATCGGCGTTCGGATCGTCGGTCGGCTTGCGGGCGCCGCAAATGGCCGGGCGCAGTTCTCCGGCGCGCTGGCCAATGCCTGCGCGACCGCCGATCTCAAGCTCGCAAGGCTGCTGGATGCCGTCGACGCATGGATTTCGGAGCACGGGTTCGACGAACTTGTGGCGCCTCCGGACCGTCCCGCGCCGACCAGGCTGCCCGCCACGCCCCGTCTCGCGCTCGATTTCGCCGCCGACGGCATCTCGAGCGTCGTCTGGGCCACGGGATATACGCCCGATCACGGCTTCCTCGACCTGCCTGTCTTCGACGCCAAGGGTCGAATTCGCCATGACGGCGGCGTGGTGGCGCCCGGTATTTACGTCATGGGCCTGCCATTCCTGCGCCGCCGCAACTCCGTCCACATCGACGGGGCCGGCGCCGATGCGCGCGACCTCGCCAACCACCTCCAGACGTCCCTCGCGGACCGTCTCGCAGCCTGAACCGGGAACCGGAAAATGACACATACCTTCTCGCATACCCACTACGACGCGGTCATCGTCGGCGCACGCTGCGCCGGCGCTGCCACGGCGATGCTCCTGGCCCGCCAGGGCGCCCGCGTCCTTCTCGTCGACCGCGATCCGGCACCCGGCGACACGATCTCCACCCACGCGCTGATGCGCCCCGCAATCACGCTGCTCGATGCCTGGGGGGTGCTGCCCGCCATCGCCGAGGGCGGGACGCCCGCCGTGCAGCAGACGCGCTTCGTCTACGGCGACCAGGCCGTGGAAGTGCCGATTGCGCCCGCCGGGCGCGCCGAGGGGCTGTATGCTCCCCGCCGCACCTTGCTCGACAAGGCCCTCCGCGATGCCGCCCTGACCGCCGGTGCCGAGTTTCAGCTCGGCACCGCCTTCGAAGACGTCATCCGTGACGGCTCGGGGCGCGTGACGGGTGCCGTTCTGCGCAGCCGCTGGGGTGTCCCCGCCGAGGTGTCCAGCGACATCCTCATAGGCGCCGATGGCCGTCTTTCCGCCCTGGCCAAAGCCGTGGGCGCGCAAGTGACGGCCCAGGCCGGAACCGCCTGCGCCACCATCTACGGCTATGTCCCCGGCGTGCCGAACGAGGGCTATCGCTGGTATTTCGCCCCCGGCATCGCCGGCGGGGCGATCCCGACGACGGGCGGGGATCACTGCGTGTTCCTGTCCTGCCGCCAGTCCGACGCCGCCGCCCGCTTCGGCGCCGATCCGCTCCAGGCGCTTGCCGACGGAATCGCGGGCTGGGAGGTCGATGTTGCCCGGGCCGTCCGCCGCGCCGCCCCGCGTCTTCGCCGCTACGGCGGGGCGCCGGGACATATCCGCAATTGCGCCGGGCAGGGCTGGGCGCTGGTGGGCGATGCCGGGTACTTCAAGGACCCGGTCACGGCGCACGGCATCACCGACGCCTTGCTCGACGCGCATCGTCTCGCCGCCGCGATTGCCGGACCCGGAAAAACGGCAGCCTATCAGGCCGCGCGGGACGCCCACGCGCCCGCCATGCTGTCGCTCACCCACCGGATCGCCGCGCTCGACTGGTCGCTGGACCAGGTTCGGGCCATGCACCTCGATCTCGCACGGCTCATCAAGGCCGAGGGCGCGGCGCTGGCAATTGAACTCGACGCGCACCGCCGCGCCGCCTGACGAAAGGATATCCCATGCAACTGGCACCGCTCGCGGAAACCCGCGCCGTTCCGACAGACGGCCCGTTCCCGTCCGTGCTGGCCACGGTGGGCCGCACGCCCATCGTTCGGCTTAACAACATCGGCCCCGGCCACGTCTCGCTCTACGCCAAGCTCGAGTCCTTCAACCCGATGGGGTCGGTCAAGGACCGCATGGCGCTCGCCGTCATCGAGACGGCCGAGCGTGACGGGCGGCTCCGCCCCGGACAGACCGTGGTCGAGGCCACATCCGGCAACACCGGTATCGCGCTGGCGATGGTCTGCGCGCAAAAACGCTATCCGCTGGTCATCGTGATGGCCGAGAATTTCAGCCTCGAGAGGCGAAAGCTGCTGCGCATGCTCGGTGCGCAGGTTGTGCTGACGCCCGCGGCGGCCAAGGCCACGGGGATGCTCGCCAAGGCCCGCGCGCTCGCCACGGCGCATGGCTGGTTCCTGGCCGACCAGTTCGCAGCGCCGGCCAACGCCGCGGTCCACGAGGCGACGACCGCCGCCGAGATCCTCGCCGACTTCGGGCCGGACGGTCTGGACGTCTTCGTCAGCGGCTACGGCACCGGGGGCACGCTTCTGGGCGTCGGGCGGGCTCTCAAGGCCCGCTCGCCCGCGACCCGCGTGATCGTGGCCGAGCCGGACAATGCGCAGATGCTGGCCTCGGGCATGCGTCCGGGGCAGGACACGCAGGGTCTGCCAGCACCGCATCCCGCTTTCCGTCCGCACCCGATGCAGGGCTGGTCGCCCGACTTCATCTCTCCGATCGCGGCCGAGGCGGCGGATGGCGGCGTCATCGACGCCTTCCAGCCGGTCTCGGGTGCGGCGGCACTGGCGACGGCGCGGGATCTGGCGGCGCGCGAGGGCATCCTCGCCGGCATCACCGGCGGCGCGACGCTGGCCGCGGCGATCGAGATCGCCAGCCGCGCGCCCGAAGGGGCGAAAATCCTGGCCATGCTGCCCGATACCGGCGAGCGCTACCTCTCGACGCCGCTCTTCGAGCATCTGGGCGACGACATGACCGCCGAGGAACGCCGCATGGCGGATTCCGTACCGGACGCACCCTCTCAGGCGGCAACGCCTTCGTCGGCCCGGTCGGCACCCAAAGACGAAGCCCGGGCCTTCGTCGACGCCGCCGTGAACGATCCGGCGCACCCCGTCGTCCTCTTCGCGCTGGCCTGGTGCGAGTTCTGCTGGTCGGTCCGAAAGCTGTTCGATGCCTCCGGCATCGCGTTCCGCTCGATCGATCTCGATGATCCCGGCTTCCCGGGTGGCGGCGCATTCGCCGCCGAGGTCAGGGCCGCGCTCGCGGAACGCGCAGGTGCGCCGACGATCCCGCAGATCTTCGTCGGCGGAACGCTGATCGGTGGCGCCAGCGAGACCATGACCGCCTTCGACGAAGGCCGGCTGGCGCCGCTTCTGGCCGCCCGGGGGATCACCCTCGCCGGCAACACCGTTCGAAGCGCACGAGATTTCCTGCCGGGCTGGCTCGCCAAGGCGAATTGACCCCACCCGGCCCACAACGCGGCTCAACGCACCAGCGTGCCCGACGATCTCAGGATTGCCGGGCGCTCTGGATCCGCTGGCCATGCGCATCGAAGCGCATCACGTTTTCCTCGTCCCAGTCCAGACCCTTTGTCTCGCCCTCGACGGGGATGGCGCGGGACGCCTCCTGGCGGATCGTCACCTGCGTTCCGTCGCCTGCGCGCAGGTGCACCAGCGTTTCGGCACCCAGCGCCTCGGCATAGACGACGCTGGCCTGCATACGGCCATTGTCTGATATCCGCACGTGCTCCGGCCTGATCCCGATCTGGCCTTCCGTACCCCCCAGCAACGACGCATCGATGAAATTCGTCGGCGGAGAACCGATGAAACCCGCAACGAACGACGTCTGCGGATTGGCGTAGACCTCAAGCGGCGCGCCGATCTGGTCCGCCACTCCGGCGTTCATCACGACCATGCGGTCCGCCAGTGTCATGGCCTCGACCTGGTCGTGCGTGACGTACAGCGAGGTAACGCCCAGTTCGCGCTGCAGCGCCTTTATCTCCAGCCGCATCTGAACGCGCAGCTTGGCGTCGAGGTTCGAAAGCGGCTCGTCGAACAGGAATACCGCGGGTTTCCGGACGATCGCCCGTCCCATCGCGACGCGCTGGCGCTGGCCGCCGGACAACTCGCGCGGCTTCCTTTGCAGGTAGGGCTCCAGTTGCAGCAGCTTCGCGGCCGTGGCCACGCGTTCCTCGATCTCGGGCCGCGGCACCTTCGCGATCTTCAGCCCGTAGGCCATGTTGTCGAAGACCGACATATGCGGGTAAAGCGCATAGTTCTGGAACACCATGGCGATATCGCGCGCCATCGGCTCTTCGTCGTTCACGCGCCGGCCATCGATCCGCACCTCGCCGGAAGACACCGTCTCCAGCCCCGCGACCATGCGCAGAAGCGTGGACTTGCCGCATCCCGACGGCCCGACGATCACGATGAATTCGCCTTCCTCGACATCGATCGAGACGCCGTGGATCACGTCCGTCTTGCCAAAGGATTTCTTGACGTTCTCAAGGCTCAGCGTTGCCATTACTTCTCGCTTTCCACCAGTCCGCGGATAAACAGTCTCTGCATCCCGATCACCACGATGACCGGCGGCACCATCGCCAGGATCGAGGTCGCCATGATGACGGGCCAGTCGGCGATGTCGTCACCCGACGGGAACATCTGCTTGATGCCCATGACGATGGTATTCATCGAGGGATCGGTCGTGATCAGCAGCGGCCACAGATACTGGTTCCACCCGTAGATGAACAGGATGACGAAAAGCGCGGCGATGTTCGTCCTGCTCATCGGCAACAGAATGTCGAAGAAGAACCGCATCGGCCCCGCACCGTCGACGCGCGCGGCCTCGGCCAGCTCGTCCGGGACGGTCATGAAGAACTGCCGGAACAGGAAGGTCGCCGTCGCCGACGCGATCAGCGGCAGGATCAGGCCCTGATAGCTGTTCAGCATCCCGAAATTCGCGATCACCTCGTAGGTCGGCACGATCCGAACCTCGACCGGCAGCATCAGCGTCAGGAAGATGAGCCAGAAAAAGATCTTCCGGCCCGGAAAGCGGAAATAGACGATGGCGAAGGCCGACAGCAGGCTGATCGCGATTTTTCCCAGCGCGATCCCCATCGCCATGAAGAACGAGTTCATCAGCATGATCGCCACCGGCGCATTAACACCCGAGGTCAAGGCCTTGGCATAGTTCTCGAAAAACCGGTCGCCCGGCAGCAGGGGCATGGGCGGTCGGACGATCTCGGGCTGGCTGACGGTCGAGGCGACGAAGGCCAGCCATATCGGGAAGAAGATGAAGGCGACGCCGATGATCAGCCCCACATGCGTCAGCCAGAGGCCCGCGCCGCGTTTCTCGACCATGCCCGTCCGCTCGGCCATCAGTAGTGCACCCTGCGTTCGATGTATTTGAATTGGATCACCGTCAGAAGCGAGACGATGAAAAGCAGTATGACCGACTGTGCCGCCGACGAGCCCAGGTCCTGGCCGACGAAGCCGTCGGAATAGACCTTGTAGACCAGGATGGTCGTCGCCTGCTGCGGGCCGCCCGAGGTGATCGTGTGGATGACGCCGAAGGTCTCGAAGAAGGCGTAGATGATGTTGACGACCAGCAGGAAGAAGGTGGTGGGCGAGAGTAGCGGGAAGACGATGGTGCGGAACCGGGTCCAGAAATGCGCGCCGTCGATGGCGGCGGCCTCGATCACCGACTTCGGGATCGCCTGAAGCCCGGCAAGGAAGAACAGAAAGTTATAGCTGATCCGCCCCCAGGCGCTGGCCACGACGACAAGACCCATCGCCTCGCCCTCGTTCAGGACATGGTTCCAGTCATAACCCAACAGCCCCAGGTACCACGTCACAACTCCGACGCGGGTATTGAACATGAACAGCCACAGAACGCCCGCAACGGCCGGAGCGACGGCATAGGGCCAGATCAAAAGCGTCCGGTAAGTCCCTGATCCCTTTATCAGACGATCCGCCAGAACCGCCAGGTAAAGCGCCACGCCCATCGACACCACGGTGACGAGGATGGAAAAGACCGCGGTCGTGACGAAGGACGCGCGGTAGAACCGGTTCGATAGCAGGAACTCGAAGTTTCCCAGACCGACCCACTGCATCGACAGCCCGAATGGATCGGGAATGAACAGCGACTGCCAGATCGCCTGTCCGGCCGGGTAGAAAAAGAACACGGCCGTAATCACGATCTGCGGCAGAACCAGCAGAAGCGGCAACCAGATGCCCTTGAAGGTGACGCGTTTTTCCATGGGGGAATGCGGCTGCCCCGGTAGACCGGGGCAGCCTTGTCGTGCTTACTGCGAGGCTTGCTCGAACCGGCTGAGCAGGCCGTTGCCGCGCTCCACTGCGCTGTCCAGAGCGGCCTGCGCGTCCTTGTCGCCTGACCAGACCGCTTCCAGCTCCTCGTCGATGATGCCGCGGATCTGGTCGAAGGAACCCAGCCGGATGCCCTTGGAATTCGCCGTAGGCTCGTTCGTGGTCATCTGCTTCACCGCAACGTCGGTGCCCGGATTGGCCTCGTAAAAGCCCTGCTCGCGGGTCAGGTCGCCGGCTTCCTCGGTAATCGGAAGATACCCGGTGTCCTGATGCCACTTGGCCTGGATCTCGGGCGACGAGAGGAAGTTCAGGAACGCCGCGACGCCTTTGTATTCCTCGTCGCTTTGGCCTTCCATCACCCACAGCGACGCGCCGCCGATGATGGTGTTCTGCGGCTCGCTGACCTGGCTTTCCCAGTAGGGCAGCGGGCGTACGTCGAAGTCGAACTGCGCTTCGGCCTTGATCCCGGCATAACCGGCCGAGGATTCGGTGAACAGCGCGCATTCGCCGGCGCGGAAATTCGCGCCGCCTTCGTTGCGGCGGCCGGCATAGACGAACTTGCCGTCCTGGGCCCATTCGCCCATCGCGCCGATATGCGCGACCTGAAGCGGGCCGTTGAAGACCAGCTCGGTGTCCGTCCCGCTGAAACCGTTGTCCTTCGTGGCGAACGGCGTGTCGTGATAGGCCGACAGGTTTTCCAGGTGAATCCAGCTTTGCCAGGCCGTCGTCATCGGACAATCGACGCCGGCTTCCTTCAGCTGGTCAAGAACCGCACCGACGTTCTCCCATGTCGAAAGATCGGTGTCGGGATCGATGCCCGCTTCCTCCAGCTTGTCGCGGTTGACCCAGAGAACCGGGGTCGACGAGTTGAAGGGCAGCGACAGCATGTCTCCCTCGGGCGAGGTGTAATAGCCCGCGACGGCGCCGATGTATTTCGACTGGTCGAACTCGGCGCCGGCCTCTGCCATGACCTCGTAGACCGGCTTCACCGCGCCCTTGGCGGCCATCATCGTGGCGGTGCCGACCTCGAACACCATCAGGATGTCGGGCTGCTCGCCCGCACGGAACGCCGCGATACCGGCGTTCAGCGTTTCCGAATAGTTGCCCTTGTGGGTGGCCACGACGGTATAGTCGCTCTGGCTGCCGTTGAAGGTTTCGACCTGCTCGGCGACAAGTTCGCCAAGACGTCCGGTGAAGGCGTGCCAGAACTCGATTTCCGTCTGCGCGGCCGCCGGCAGCGCGGTCGTCATGCTAAGCGCCAGCGCCAGTGGTATACGTTTCATCTATTTCCTCCGTGTGGTTTTTTGCCCGGCAAGCGGGGCCATTGATGGGCGGGAACTAGCCACGTCTTCTTGTAGGTTTGATGACGTTCCCCCCGATATTTCCGCGAACAGCCGTTTTCCGGCGATTGTGCCAAAGGCTTAGCCGATTCTCACTATAATAAGAACATATTTTGTGCATAAAAAACATAATGGCATGTTATGAGATGAAGGCGGCATGAATGAAACTCCGACTACGCCAACTGGAAGCGCTGTACGCGGTTGCGCAGCATGGTTCGATGACGCGCGCCGCGCAGGAACTCGGAGTGACGCAACCCGCCGTCAGCCGCCTTCTCGCGGATCTGGAAAAGTGCATGGGGTTTCAGCTTCTCGACCGTCGCGATGGCCGTCTGATGCCGACGCAAGAGGCACGTTTCGTCCTGCCCGATGTGCGCCGCGTCATCGAGACGATGGAGCTGATCGAGGAAGTCGGCCTCAACCTGACAGAGCGCAAGGCCGGTCATCTTCGCATCGCCTGCCTGCCGGGTTTCGCCACCAGCCACCTGCCTGCGGTGCTGACCGACTTCCTGCGCGACCGCGAAGGCGTGACCGTCACGCTCGAACCTGACCGGCCCGAACGCATCCTCGAATGGATCATCGGCGAACAGTACGATTGCGGCATCACCGACAGTTTCGACGGACACCCCGCCGCCGAGAGCGAGGTCATCCCGATCCGGACCTGCTGCATTTTCCCCGAAGGACACCGGTTCGCGTCGTTCGACAAGGTCAGGCCAGGAGATCTGGCCGGCGAGGAACTGATCCACACGCGTCGCGACAGTGTCTTCTACCGCGATCTTCGCGACTGTCTCGGGGCGGCTGGCGTCGAGCCGCTGTCACTGGTCGAAACCCGACAGTTCACCGCGGCCTGCGAGCTGGTCCTGCGCGGAACGGGCGTCTCGGTGGTCAGCGCCCTCGACGCGAAAGGCTACGGTGACAGGGGGTTGAACATGCGTCCGTTCGATGCGCCGCTGACGCACAATCTCGCGCTGGTCCGCCCGGTCCACAAACACGCCGCGATGGTCACGCTGGAATTCCTCGAAGCCTTCCGCGACAGCCTCGATCCGTTTCGGGCCTGATCGTTCCCCGCCCGCATTCCCCGGCAGCGACCCTCAGTCGTCCAGGTCCCGAAGCCCGTAACTGCCAAAGGCGGCCTTGGTCTCGTCGATGTCCTTGTCGCCCAGCAGCACCGGGCCGCCGATCGACAGGGACACGCAGTATTGCCGCGCCAGCGTTTCCAGTTCCACGGCACGCCACATCGCCTTTTCCAGCGTTTCTCCCAGGGCGATCATGCCGTGATTGGCCATGAGGCAGGCGGTCCTGTCCTCCAGCGCCTCCAGCGCCAGCGCCGACAATTCCGCCGTCCCGAACCTGGCATAGCCCGCGCAGCGCACCGAGTTTCCGCCGAAAGCGGCCACCATGTAGTGACAGGCCGGGATCTCGCGCCGGGTCATGGCAAGGGCGGTGGCATGGATCGGATGCGCATGGACCACCGCGTTGATTTCCGGGCGCCGCGTCAGGATATCGAAATGAAAACGCCACTCGGTAGAAGGCCGCAGCGGCCCATCCCATGCGCCCGGCTCGGCGCCGAACGGCATCGACACGATCATGTCGGGGGTCATCCGGTCATAGGGCGTGGCAGAGGGCGTGATCAGCATCGTCTCGCCATACCGGGCCGAGATGTTGCCCGACGTGCCCTGGTTGATGCCCGATGCGTTCATCTCCCGGCAACACGCCACGATCTCGGCGCGCAGCAACTCTTCTTCGCGGTCCATGTACGGCCCTCAGCCTGTCCTTCGGGGTGTCTGATACCTCAATGCGCGCGCGTTGCGAACCCGAACCGTCGCCGGTTCGCCTATCCGACGCGGTCCCGCCGGGTCATCCACGCCATCGCGCCGGTGGCGGCCTCGATCGGATCGATCACCGGAACGGGCAGGGCGGCCCTCAGTTTCGCGGTCACGTTCACCATGCCGGCGCATCCCAGGACGACGGCGTCGATGCCATCCACCTCGACGGCCCGCCTGGCTTCTTCCAGTATGGGTGTGGCAGCCCGGTCGGGCCATCTCTCCAGGTCCAGAACGGGAACCTCCGACGCCCGCACCCGCCCCAGGCTGTCCGACAGGCCATAGCCCCGGATATTGGCCTCGATGACCGGAACCGACACCGACAGGGTCGTGACGACGCTGAACCGCCAGCTACGCAGCGCGCACAGGTGAAACGCCGCCTGGCCGATCCCGAGAACGGGGCAGGCGACGCTTCGCGCGGCTTCTGCCAGGCCGGTATCGTCGAAACAGCCGATGACGATACCCGACGCGCCACCCGCCGCGGCCTTCCCGACAAGCGCCAGAAGAGGCGGCGTCGCGGCCGCGCCATCCTCCGCGCCCTGTATCGCCGGCGGGCCGCCTTCCGAGGTCCATCCCTCGAACGCCAGCGACGGTTCCGCAAGGCGGGCCGCCTGCGTCATCGCGTCGGTCATGGCCGCGGTGCTGTTCGGGTTGATGACGACGACGGTCAAGGGGTCAGACCATTCCTTTTCCGGCGTCCGAGCCCCGCCGTGCCCGACGGCGCCCGGTCAGCCAGACGATCAGCAGAAACGTCCCGATCACGATGAAGGAGAACGCGGTCGTCAGCGTGCCAAGGGCGAAGATCACCGGCGTCGTCACGTTTGTCGTCATCCCGAAGATCTCCAGCGGCAAGGTGTTGTAGCTGCCGGAGGTCAACAGCGTGCGGGCGAACTCGTCGTAACTCAGGGTAAAGCCGAACAGCGCGACGCCGATCAGCGACGGCGCGATGATCGGCAGCACGACATGGCGTATCGTCTGCCACGGCGAGGCGCCCAGGTCGCGTGCCGCTTCCTCGTAGCTCTTGTCGAAACGGTTGAAGACCGCGAACATGATCAGCA
This sequence comes from Silicimonas sp., assembly GCA_040220415.1. Classification (GTDB taxonomy): domain Bacteria; phylum Pseudomonadota; class Alphaproteobacteria; order Rhodobacterales; family Rhodobacteraceae; genus JAVJUV01. Next base: position 51,146 of record JAVJUV010000092.1, on the reverse strand, counting down.
GGCCGAAGGGCAGGGTCCACGTCAGTTGCGCCCCGAACCCGCTGGTGGCCCAGTGTATCTTCAGCCCCGACTGCGAAAAGATCAGGCCGACGCCAAGCGAGACCAGGATCGACGGGATCACCAGCGACGTGACGATCAGGTAGAACAGCACGGTCGATCCGGCAAAGCGCTTCCGAAAGGCAAGCCCGCCCATCACCGAGACCACGACGGTCGTCACCATCACCATCAGGCCAAGAACGAACGAACGCCGGAACGACCCCCAGATATCGCCCACCGCCTGCTCCTCGAACAGATCCCTGAACCAGTGCAGGGACACGCCCCGCATCGGAAAGGTCAGCCCGCCCTGCGGCCCCTGGAAGGAAAGAACCGCGATGGTCAGGGTCGGACCGTACAGAAAGAGAAGGAACAGGACGAAAAAGGCCGACAGGATGTAGAACGAGCGGGGACGCGGTTCCATCACAGTTCCTTCCGGATGTCGACGAAGCGAAGAAGGATGCCGATCACCATGAGAACGGTGATCAGCAGGATGACGGCCGTAGCCGAGCCCGAGGGATACTGCAGCAACCCGATGTCGTTCGAGATCAGGCGGCCGACATTGGCCGACTGCGACCCTGACATGAACCGCACGGTGATGAAGTCGCCCATCACCAGCGTCACCACGAAGATCGTGCCGATCATGATGCCGGGCTTGGTCAGCGGAACGATGACATGCCAAAGGGTCTGCCAGCCGCTGGCGCCGGCATCCGCGGCCGCCTCGATCAGCGACTTGTCGATCCGCATCATCGTGTTGAAGATCGGCACCACCATGAACAGCGTGTAAAGGTGAACGAAGGCCAGGATGACGCTGAAATCGCTGAACAACAGCCATTCCAGCGGCGCATCGATGACACCCCAGGATATGAGCGCCGAATTGGCCAGGCCCTCGCGCCCCAGGAAGGGAATCCAGGAAATCATCCGAATGATGTTCGACGTCCAGAACGGGATCGTGCACAGCAGGAACAACGCGATCTGCCAGTTCAGCGTCCGGACGTGGAATGCCAGGAAATACGCGGCCGTAAAGCCCAGCACCAGCGTGATCGCCCAGGTGATGGCGGCGTATTTGAAGGTGTTCAGGAACACCCGGTAGGTGACTTCCGAGCCGAACAGGAACGCGTAGTTGTCGAACAGGAAGGCCGGGTAGATCGAGAACTCGGTCGCCCCCCAGAAGCTGACGATCACGATCATGATGATCGGCAGCACAAGAAAGACGGCCAGCACCAGGGCCAAGGGCGCCGCCAGCAGCCATCCCGCCAGATGCCGGGACAGTCCCTCTGCCTTGGCCGGGGGTCTTTTTTGCCGCGAAGGCGCGGACAGGGCCTGATCGGTCATTCTTTGGGCGCCACCTGCTGGAAATGCGCCCCGGCCAGGTTTGGGTGGCCGGAGCGCGGGTTCATCGTGCGGAAGGGATCACGACGCGATGAACTCGTTCCATTTGCGGACCATGTACTGGTTCTCGTCCATGACGGCGTTCCAGCAGGCGACCGCTCCCATACGGTCGTAGAACGATCCGCCGTCGCGGATCTCGCCGGCCTTGGCCATGACGTCGCCGAACGGGTTGGTGATGTCCTCGGCTGCGGCCTTGCCCTCGAACCAGTAACCCCACTCGTTTTCCGACATGTGGTTCTTCGAGGTTTCGGGAACGGCCGAGTAATAGCCCTGGCGCATCAGGAAGCCGCCGACCCATCCGTCCAGATACCAGTTGATGTATTCATAGGCCGCGTCCAGCTCCATGCCGGTCAGCGATGTCGAAAGCCCGATGCCGCCGCCCCACGAACGATAACCTTCCTCCAGCGGCTGGTAGACGCAGGGAATGCCGCGCGACTTGACGGCCGTGATCGCCGGCGACCACATCGACTGGATCACCACCTCGCCCGACGCCATCAGGTTCACGCTTTCGTCGAAGGTCTTCCAGAAGGCGCGGAACTGGCCGTTCTGCTTGGCTTCGGTGAAGATCGCGATGGTCTTGTCGATCTCCTCGCGGGTCATGTTGCCCTTGTCGGCATACTGAATCTCGCCCATCGACTCGCAGACCATCGCCATGTCCATGATGCCGATCGACGAGATGTCCAGGATCGAGGCCTTGCCCTTGAACTCGGGGTTCAGAAGCTCGGACCACTTGCTGATCGGACGGCCGATCAGGTCAGGGCGGATACCCAGCGTGTCGGCGTTGTAGATCGTCGGAATAAGGGTCATCCAGCCGGTCTCTTCCGACGCGAACTCGGTCGCGCCCGGACCTTCGACGAACCCGACGGAATGCGGCGCGGTTCCCTGCGCGATGACGCTTTCGGGCGTCAGCTTGCCGGACCGGAAGATGCCGACGATCTTGTCGTAATTCGCGATCCTGGACGTATCCATCGCCTGAAGGTTGCCGGTCGGCCAGACCTTCTTGCAGATCCAGTACTCGATATCGGCAATGTCGAAGCTGTCGGGCTGGGTCGCCGCGCGCTGCGTCACGCTGTCGGAATCCAGCGCCGTCATCTCCAGCGTGAAGCCAAGTTCCTCTTTCACCTTCTGCGCGACTTCGTTCAGGTTCGACACGCCGGTGCCGAACTGGCGCAGCGTGATGTCCTTCGTGGCCTGCCCCCAGACCATCGGTGCGGGCAGTGCGGTCGCCGCAATCGCCGCGCCACCGGTCTTCAGAAGCGAACGCCGCGAGTAGCGGATTTTCGGTATCGTGGTCATTGTCTTTTTCCCTGTCTTGAAGTGTTCAATCCGTCAGGCTCTCAGCGCGTGCGCCGCCTGACTGTCCCAGTCGAGACCCACGGCCTCGCCCAAATCCTTCGGCGCGCCGAAGAAATCCTTGTCTGTCAGAAGAACGGTCACTTCCTGATCCCCCGCGATGGCAGTGGTCAGCGACACATGCGTTCCCTGGTACTCGATGGCCGCGATACGGCCCGCAAGTCGTGCCCCGTCGGGCCCTGTCAGCCGCAGTTCGTCGGACCGGACGGCGATCCTGCCCTCCGGCAGGGCGATCACGTTGTGCGACCCCAGGAACCTGGCGACAAAGGCGGTCGCGGGCGCATCGAAGACCTCGCGCGTCAACCCGGCCTGCTCGATCCGGGCGTTGTTCATCACGACGATCTCGTCGGCCAGCGCCAGCGCCTCGTCCTGGCCATGCGTCACGTGCAGGAAAGTGATGCCCAGTTCGCGCTGAAGCCGCCGCAGTTCGGCGCGCATCCGGATACGCAGGAAGGGGTCCAGTGCGGACAAGGGTTCGTCCAGCAGTAGAACCTGCGGTTCCGTGATCAGCGCGCGGGCCAGGGCGACACGTTGCTGCTGCCCTCCCGAAAGCTGGGCGGGAAGGCGATTGGCGAAAGCCGTCATGTCGACCAGCTCCAGCATGCCGTTCGCACGCCGCAGCCGGTCGGCAAGGTCGACGCCCTTCATCCGAAGGCTGAAGGCGACGTTGTCGACGACGCTCAGATGCGGAAACAGCGCATAGTTCTGAAACATCATCGCGGTGCCGCGCCTGGCCGGGGGCAGGTGCGAGATGTCGCGCCCGCCCAGAACGATCGCGCCGTCCGTCACCGTCTCATGGCCCGCGATCATCCGCAGCGTCGAGGACTTGCCGCAGCCTGAAGGTCCCAGCAGACAGGCATAGGTGCCGGCATGGAAAAGGTGATTTATGGCGTCGACGGCCAGGGCGTCGCCATACCGCTTGGTCAGCCCCACCAGTTCAAGATCGAGTTCTGATCGCACGTTTCCCCCTGGTCTTTCGGCAAGACTTGGCGGGGGAACGCGTTACGCGGAAACGCTATCGTTGTCCGGCGGAGCGGCACACCGGCAACTGGCGGATTTCCGTGCGCCGGGGGTGCGGGTTGTGCAAAAAACGAGCAGAAATTGTATACGATAATATTTTGGATGTGTCGCCAATCGTCACCGCTCTTGCCGTCAATGAGTGATTCTGACTAGGAATCGACCACGGAGGCGCATTCTTTGAAAAACTTTGATCCAACCACGGCAACAACCGCCGAAGAAATCGCGGCGCGGCTGACCGAGGCCGTTCACGAGCACCGTGTGCTGCCCGGGATGAAACTCAGCGAAGACGAGGTCGGCGAGGTTTTCGGGGTAGGGCGCACCGTCGTGCGTCAGGCGCTCAGGACGCTGGCGCACGACGGACTGCTCCGGATCGAGCGGAACCGCGGCGCCCATGTCGCCAAGCCCTCGGTCAAGGAAGCGCGCGAAGTCTTCGAAGCCCGCGCGCTGCTGGAACCCCGGACGGCGCGGGCCGCGGCCGAACGCACCACGCCCAGGGATATCGCGCTTCTGGAAAAGCATATCGAAGAAGAGCACGCCGCGCTCGCCGCCGACGAGGCCGGACGCGCGCTGAAGCTCTCCGGCCATTTCCACGTCGAGATCGCGCGCATCGCGGATCAGGCGACGATCGAGGAGTTCATCCGGCAGCTTGTCTCGCGTTCGTCGCTGGTCATCGCGCTCTACTGGCGCCGACGGAATGCGATGTGCGAAAGTCACGCGCACCACGCGCTCATCGACGCGCTCCGCAGGCAGGATGGCGATGCGGCCGAGGATCTCATGAAGGGCCATCTGCTCGACATCGTGTCCCAGCTCGATCTCCGGTCGCAGCCAAAGCGGACGACGTCGCTGCGCGATGCGCTGGGCGGATGATCCGGCATCGACGGATGAGCGTCGCCGATCTGGCGCTGGTTCTCGACTGGGCCGCCGACGAGGGATGGAATCCGGGAACAGGCGACGCCGAAGCCTTCCACGCAGCCGACCCGCAGGGGTTCTTCCTCGCGGTCGACCGCGAAAAGCCGGTCGCCGCGATCTCCGTCGTCAACCACTCCCCGGATTTCGCGTTTCTCGGCCTCTATCTCTGTCTGCCCGGCTATCGCGGCCGCGGCATCGGCCATGCGCTCTGGAAACACGCGCTGACCCATGCCGGCGACAGGACGGTGGGGCTGGACGGCGTGCCCGACCAGCAGGCGAACTACGCGCGATCCGGTTTCACCCTCGCCGGACGGACGACCCGGTTCTCCGGCCCGGTGGACGCGCTTGAAAGCCCGGACATTCGCCTCGCCGCTGAAGAAGACGTGCCGGCGCTGATCGACATGGAAGCCGCCGCTTCGGGGTGGCGAAAACCGGCCGCCCTCGACGCCTGGTTCCGCAACACCCCCGACCGAACCACGCTGGTCTGCGACAGGCACGGATCCCTTGCCGGCGCCGCAACCGTCCGGCGCTGCCGGTCCGGCAGCAAGATCGGTCCCCTGGTGGCATCGGACGAAACCGTCGCCGGAAACCTGATCGCCCACGCGGCAACCCGGTTCGGCAACCAGATCGTGATCGACGTGCCTTCCAGCTCTGCCGGTCAGGAAAGGCTTTGCGGCGCGCTGCATCTCGCCCCCGGCTTCCAGACCGCCCGCATGTACCGGGGCCCATTCCCCGCGACGTGTGCCGACCATTTCGCCGTCTCGACGCTGGAACTGGGCTAAACCGGTCGCGGCCCCAAGCCTCCCGCACGGCATCGACCGCAGGGCAGGGGCCGCTGGCCGCCCCTCACGTCAGCGGATGGTGGCAGGCGACCTTCGCCTTCTCCGGTCCGCCGAGCACGGGCGTTTCCTTCAGGCACCTGTCACTGCTGAACGCGCAGCGGGCGGCAAAGGCGCAGCCCGGCGGCGGGTTCAGGGGGTCGGGCAACTCGCTGCCCGCCGCCTCGGGCGCGGTCAGGGGCCGTCCCTCGACCGGGGCACTTTCGGCAAGCAGGCGCGTATAGGGGTGGCGCGGCGCCTTGAAGATGGTCTCCGCCTCTCCCAGCTCGACGACCGAGCCGAAGTACAGCACCGCGATCCGGTCGCTGACCGCCTCGACGACGGCCAGGTCATGGCTGATGAACAGATAGGTCAGCCCGAATTCCTTCTTCAGATCGGCCAGAAGGTTCAGCACCTGCGCCTGCACCGACACATCCAGCGCCGAGACCGGTTCATCCAGGATCAGGATGCGCGCCTCGGCGGCAAGCGCCCGCGCGATGCCGATCCTCTGCGCCTGTCCGCCAGAGAACTCGTGCGGATACCGGTCCAGGAACTCGGCTCTCAGGTTCACGCTGTCGAAGATCTCGTCGATCCGCCGGTCCCGGTCGGCCCTTGCCATCCCGTGCAGGCGTTTCAGGGGCGTCTCCATGATCTGCCGGATGGTCTTGCGCGGGTTCAGCGACGAAATCGGATCCTGGAAGACGTATTGAATGCGCCGGCCGAAGGCCGCCGGATCGGCGTTGTTCAGGGCCTCGCCTTCGATTTCGATGGTGCCGGTCGTGGGCTCCAGCAGTCCCACCAGCATCCGCGCCAGCGTCGACTTCCCGCAGCCCGATTCTCCGACGATCCCCAGCGTCTCGCCCTCTTTCACCGTCAGCGTGACGGGATGCACGGCCTTGACCGAGACCTTCGGCGACCCGAACAGGCGGCGCCCGACCGGAAAGGTCTTCGACAGGTTGGTCAGTGCCAGGGCATCGGTCATTCGGCCGCCTCCGCTTTCGGGGATACCGGGAACAGGCACCGCACCGCGCGGTCTCCCTCGCGCGTCAGGGCAATCTCGGACTGCCGACAGGCATCCCGGACCCTGTCGCAGCGGTCGGCAAAGGCACAGCCGGACGGCAGCCGGTCGACGGCCGGCGGCAGCCCCGGGATCGCCTCCAGCCGCCGCTTGCCGCGCCCCAGTTCCGGCACGCAGGCCATCAGGCGCGCGGTGTAGGGATGCGCGGGCCGGTCCAGGATCGCCTCGGTCGGCCCTTCCTCGACGATGCGCCCGGCGTACATCACGGCCACGCGGTCGCACAATTGCGCCACGACCCCGAAGTCATGGGTGATGAAGACGATCGCCAGTCCGCGCGACCGCCGCAGGTTGTCCAGAAGGGACAGGATCTGCGCCTGCACCGTCACATCCAGCGCCGTCGTCGGTTCGTCGGCGATGATGATGTCGGGATCGTTCGCCATCGCCATGGCGATACCGACCCGCTGCCGCATGCCCCCCGACATCTCGTGCGGGAAATCGCTGATGCGCTGCTCGGGGTTCGGAATGCGCACGTCCTTCAGCAGTTCCACGGCCCTGGCCCTGCCTTCGGCCGCGCTGATCGGGCGATGCGCCCGGATCGCCTCGGCAAGCTGGTCGCCGACGCGGTAAAGCGGATGCAACGTCGTCAGCGGGTCCTGGAACACGTAAGCCACATTGCGCCCGCGCATGCTGCGCAGCTTGCGGTAAGGGGCGCCGATCAGGTCCTCGCCGTCATAATGCGCGGCCCCCCCGGTGATGACGCCGGGCGGAGACGCGACAAGGCCCATGACCGAAAGGGCCGTGACCGACTTGCCCGATCCGCTTTCCCCGATGATGCCCAGGCATTCCCCGGGCTTGACGTGCAGCGACACCCCGCCCACCGCGCGGTAGACGCGGTCCTTGACGTGAAACTGGGTCTCCAGGTCCCGCACTTCCAGAAGGCCGATGCCCTCGGGTGCCGGCACCGGTCCGCGCCGGTCCACCATCGTCGCCGCCATCGGACGCGACAGCGCCCCGGACTTCAGCCGCGGATCCAGCGCGTCGCGCACCCCGTCGCCAAGCAGGTTGATCGACATGACGATGACCAGGATCATGACCCCCGGTACCACCGAGGTATGGGGATTGGTGATCAGCGCCGACCGGGCCTCGCCCAGCATCGAGCCGAGATCGGCCTGCGGCGGCTGGCTGCCAAGGCCCAGAAAACTCAGGCCGGCGGTCTCCAGGATCATCCAGCCAATCGTCGTCGACATGGCGATCACGATCACGGGCAGCACGTTCGGCAGGATCTCGGTCAGGATGATGCGCGCGTTCGACAGACCGGAAAGCCGCGCGGCGTCCACGAATTCCTTGTTCGCGATCCCCACGGTGATGCCCCGGATGTTGCGGGCGAAAAACGGGATGTTGACCACCGACACGGCGATCAGCGCGTTGAACAGCCCCGGTCCCAGTGCCGCCACGATGGCCAGAGCCAGCAGGATGTAGGGAAAGGCCATCAGCATATCGACGCCGCGCATGATCACGTTGTCCGTGCGCCCGCCGTAGAAGCCCGCGACGATCCCGATCGCGGCGCCGAGGGTCGCGGCGATCACCGCCGCGGCGAACCCGACGGCCAGCGACAATTGCGTGCCCCACAAGAGACGGGAAAGAAGGTCACGCCCAAGGTGATCGGTTCCCAGAAGCGCGCCCTCCGAGAACGGTCGCTTGAAGCGGTTCGCGGTGTCAGTCACGTCGGGATTGGCCAGCGGCAGAAGCGGCGTGATCAGCGCAAGCACGACCACCAGGCACAGAACGATCCCGCCCGCCAGCGCCAGCCGGTTCCGCGACAGCAGCGCCAGAAACGCCCTCACGTCTTGATCCTCGGGTCAAGCAGGCTCTGGGCCACGTCCACCGCGATATTGAACATCACATAGCACGCGGCGACGAAGACCACGCCGCCCTGCACCAGAAGGATGTCGCGCTTCAGGATCGCGTCCACCAGCATCCGCCCGACGCCGGGCCACTGGAACACGATCTCGATATAGACCGCGCCCGACAGCACGAAGCCCGCCTGAATGCCGAGGACGGGGATGATCGACACCATCGCCGCCCGCAGGGCATGGCGCCAGATCACGCCGCGCTCATGCACGCCCTTGGCGCGGGCGGTGCGGATGTAATCCTGCCGCAGCACCTCCAGCATCGCCGACCGGCTCAGCCGCGCGATCACCCCGGTCGCGACGACCGCCAGCGCGATCGCGGGCAGGGTCAGGTGACTGACCAGCGCGGCCAGGTCGCGATCACCGTAGATCGGCCACATCCCCGAGACGGGAAACAGCCGCAGGTTCACCGCGAAGGTCAGGATCATCATCATGCCCAGAAAGAACGACGGGATCGAGATGCCCAGCAGCACGGCGAAGGTGATCGCCTTGTCCGCCCAGCCATACTGGTTCGCCGCCGAGATCACCCCGGCGATGATGCCGAAGACCGAACACAGCACGAACGCCGTCCCGGCCAGGATCAGCGTTCCGTTGAACCGCTCCAGAACCTCGTCCAGCACCGGCCGGTTCAGCGCGAACGAGGTGCCGAAATCGCCGGTCAGCATGTTGCCCAGCCAGATGAAATACTGCTCGACCATGCTGCGGTCGAGGCCAAGATCGCGGTTCAGCCGCGCAACGTTCTCGGGGGTGGCGAAACTGCCCAGGATGGCTGTCGCCGGATCGCCCGGGATCAGCGCCATGATCAGGAAAACGATGATCGTGATCCCCAGCAGCACGGGCACCGCCGAGAGAAGCCGTTTGAGGATGTAACCCGACATGGCCCGCACCCCTTCTTGCTGGTGAAAATCCCGCGGGAAAGCGCGAGGGGATTATCGATGGATGCGCCACCGGTCCAGGCGACCGTTGGCGACACCCCCCGCGCGCCTTGGGTCGGACCGGGCGTCAGCCCGGCCCGAAGCTCACTTCTTCACCACGTCATCAAGCAGCAGGAAGAACGACGGCTCAAGGGTGAAGTTCTCGACCCGGTCGCTGGTCACGGCGTTCTGCTTCCAGTTCGCCACGAACAGCCAGGGTGCATCCTCCTGCACGATCGTCTGCATCTCCTTGTAAAGCCGCGCGCGCTCCTCCTGGTCGGTCGAGACACGGGCTGCCTCAAGCAGACGGTCCACTTCCGGGTTGGAATAGTAACCCGAGTTGAACCCGCCCTCTTCGGGCCAGGCCGCCGTGCGCAGCGCCAGGAAGGGCAGCGTGTCGGGATCGTTCGTCATCCACGCCATCTCGGCCATGTCGGCCTTGCCTTCGAGGCCCGGGTTCACCTCGCCCAGGAAGGTGTTCCACTCGTAGGTCTCGATCGACACGTCGAAGCCCACGGCTTCCAGGTCGGCCTGGATCGCGGTGCCCATCGCGACCGGGTCCAGCATCCCCGAGCCGCCCTCGGTGACGTAGAAGGTCAGTTCGGCCCCCTCGACCCCGGCTTCCGCGATCAGCTCGCGCGCCTTGTCGGGATCATAGGGATAGGGCTCCAGTTCCTCGTTATGCGCCCAGGCGAAGGCCGGCGGCGTCGGTCCCGCGGCGACCTCGGCGGTGCCTTCCAGCACCTCGTCGACCAGTGCCGACTTGTTCACGGCATAGTTCACCGCCTGGCGCACGCGCTTGTCGGCGAAAGGGCCTTCCTTGGCATTCAGGATCAGGAACCAGACGTGCGGTCCGGCCTGTTCCACGATGTTGAAGCCGCCGCCCTGGAACTCGCTCAGCGCGACCGGCGGCACCTCGACCATCACGTCGATCCCGCCGGCCAGCATTTCCGCCGTGCGGGTGTTGGCATCGGTGATCGGCCGGTAGACCACGGCTTCCAGTTCCGGCGCGCCGTCCCAGTAATCCGGGTTGCGCTCCACCACCACGGCCTCGTTCGAGCGCCACTCGACGAACTTGAACGGCCCCGTTCCCGACGGGTTGCGCCCGAAATCGGCGCCGCGCTCCTCGACGGCGGCCTGCGACACGATCAGCCCCGGCGTGTAAGCCAGGTTCGACAGGAAGGGCGCGTAAGGCGCGTTCAGCGTGAAACGCACGGTCCTGTCGTCCACCGCCTCGACGTTCTCGACAGCCGAGAAGAAGAACGACAGCGGGAAGGGACCGGTGTCGTAATAGGGATGGTTCTCGTCCAGCATCCGGTCGAAATTGAATTTCACCGCTTCGGCATTCAAGGGCGAGCCGTCGTGGAAATTCACGCCGTCCCGCAGCGTGAATGTATAGACCGTGCCGTCCTCGCTGATCTCCCAGCTTTCCGCCAGCGCGGGCTCGACCTCGAGCGTGCCGGACTTGTAGCGCACCAGCCCGTCATAGACGTTGAACAGGATCCGGAAATCGTTGACGGCCGTCACCGTGTCCGGGTCCAGCGACTTTGGCTCGGCGATCTGGCCGACGATCAGAACGCCCGGCGGGGTCTGCGCCACGGCGCCACCCGCCGACGCAAGGGTCAGTGCCAGGGCGGTCCCCGCCGCCAGCATTCCGCGCCGTGTGAAAGAAAAGAGCGACATGAACTTTACCTCCGCTGTTCAATTGGGCATTAATTTATCATGATTAATTCGATAAGGCCAAATTGTCATGATAAATTCAAGCCTGCATCCGGAGGGCGCGTAAATGACGATCTCGATCCTCGCGTTCGATGAAAAAACAGGCTGTTACGGCGGTGCGGCAACGACGGGCAGCCTGTGCGTGGGCGGCTGGGTTCTGCGCGGCGACCCCGAATCAGGGATGAGCGCGTCGCAGGGATCGCTGCCGTCGACCATCTGGGGCACGGGCGTTCTCGACCTGATGCGCGCCGGAAAAAGCGCCGTCCAGGCGGTCGGCGAGACGGTTGCCCGGGACGCGGGCCGCGACCAGAGACAACTGACGGCGCTGGACCTCGAAGGCGGCGTCGCCAGCTTCACCGGCGCCGAAAGCATCCCCGCGGCGGGCGCGCGCGAAGGCGACAAGGTCGTGGTCGCCGGCAACCTTCTGCAATCCGAGGCCGTTCTCGACGCGGCGCTTCAGGGCTATCTTGCGTCCCCGGGCACGTTCGACGTGCGCCTGCTCGACGCCCTCGACGCGGCGGCCGCGGCGGGGGGCGACAGCCGCGGGCTCCTGTCGGCAGCGCTTCTGGTCGTCAGCCGCGCCGCGCCGCCGCTCACGCTTCGGATCGACCGTTCCGGGTCGCCACTGTCCGACCTGCGCACGCTCCATCGCCATGCAACGACGGGCGGCTACGCCCGCTGGGCCACGCACGTGCCCACTCTCGACGAACCGCAGAAAGACCAACCTTTCCTCGAAAACGCGGGCTAGGCCTATTCGGCGATGAACCTCTTCATCACCACCGCCTCCTGATCCTCCATCAGCCGCCGGGCCAGCTCCATGTGCTCGCGCATGATCGTGCGGGCCTGCTCCGCATCGCCTGACCTCAACGCCTCGACAAGGTCAAGCTGGTGCTGCCGTCCTTCTGCCCAGAGCTGGCGGTTGGGTTCGGAATAGAGTTTCCGGAAGACCGTGAGATCGGTCAGGATCTGCGACATGAACCCCACGAAGAAACCAAGAACCCGGTTATCCGAGAACTCGGCCAGCAGCGCGTGAAACCGCAGCGAATCGATGTGCTGCTGGCGTTCCTCGTCGGGCGTGCCGGCCGGTTCCGCATAGGTCGCCATGACCGCCTCCAGCCGCCTTATCTGATGATCCGACAGACGGCCGGCCAGCATACCTGCGATCTCCGGCTCCAGCGCGATCCGCACCGCGTAGATGTCGTCGATCGAGATGTTCTGGAAATAGAAATAGTTCGCCAGCAGCGCATTGGCGCGATCGGCCGAGACCTCGCCGACGAAACTGCCGCCGCCCGGACCGGTCTTGGTCACCACAAGGCCCTGCGCCTGCAACAGGCGCATCGCTTCGCGGATGGTGCCCTTCGACATGCCGAACCGGTCGATCAGTTCCGCTTCGCCCGGCAGCCGGTCGCCCGGTTCCATGCCCTTCTCGACCACCCACTGCTTGATCTCCTCGGCCACCCGCTGCGGGCGCGAGCGCCGCGCGCGGTCGATCCTGAAAGGTTCTTCTGCGGTCATGTCGCGTGGTGTCCTCCCGGGGGGTCTCAGGTCTGCAAGACTGATCGATTAATCATGATAAATTCAAGGCGAAACTTGTGAAAGTAGTGTCGCAGATCGCTCGCGGCCGGTCGCAGGCTAGGTGCCCAGACCCAGCTTTTCCAGCGCCGCCTGTCCGCAGGCGGCGTCCTCGTGTCCGGCAGCGCCCGATACGCCCATCGCCCCGACCAGCACACCGCTGCAGCGGATCGGCAGGCCACCTTCCCAGGCGCAAAGCCGGGGGCGGTTGCCAAGACCAAGGGTCAGGTCGCCGCTCGACGACATCCGCTCGAAAAAGCCCTTGGTCGTGCGGCCCGGCGCCGAGGTATAGGCCTTGTCCGCCGCAAACTCCAGAACCGCCGGCGCAACCCCGTCCATCCGGCCCGAAGCCAGGATCTGACCCCAGGGATCGACCACCGCGCAGGCGACTGACCAGCCGTTCGAGCGCGCGTGTCGGATGGCCTCGTGCATCAGCGCCGCCGCCGCGTCGTAGGTCAGGACCGGCACGTTCCGGACAGGATCGCTCACGCTTTTCCCCCTCACTCAGCAGACCGCCCGAAAGCGCTCGATCATCGTGTCGAGAACCTCGCCCGGATCGCGCTTCCACCAGTTGGCGGCCGAGAATATCTCGACCTCGCAGACCCCTGCGTAGCCCGCATCCTCGACGGCCCGTCGGATCGCCTTCAGATCGGCGACGCCATCGCCCATCATGCCCCGGTCCAGCAGCATGTCCGACGTGTTCTCCAGCCAGTCGCACAGGTGATACCCAAGGATGCGGGTTCCCGCCTCGGCGCAGCTTTCGGCCAGCGTCGTGTCCCACCAGACATGGTAGACGTCGACGGCGATGCCGACATTCGGCGCATCCACCATGTCGCAGACCCGCAGCGCGTCACGGACGGTCATCATGCAGGTGCGGTTGCCGCCGAACATCGGGTTCAGGGGCTCCAGCGCCAGGCTCACGCCCCGCTCGGCGGCATAGGGCGCCAGGTCCGCCACCCGGTCCGCCAGGATGTTCTGCGTCTCGCGCACGCCCTTCGTGCCCGACTCGGTGCCGCCGCTGACAAGGGTCAGGATCGGGGCGCCAAGCCCGGCGGCCATGTCGACAGACGCCTTCGCCTCGTCCATCATCTTCTCCGGCGTCTCCGATCCGACGAGATAGGGTGTCCGGCACAGCCCCGTGACCTGCATGCCCGCCGCCCGCACGCGCGCGCCGATCTCGACCGCGCGGGTCCCGATCTCGCGCCGCCAGAACACGATCCCCGCCAGCCCGCGTTCCGCGCAGGCGTCGATCACCCGCTCCGGCGGCCACCCCGCACCGTGCCCGTCAAGGTTGTGACCCAGCGTTGCGGTGTTCAGCGCCAGCGCGGAATGATCGTTCGAGAAGTCGCGCATCAGACGCCGTAAAGGCGCAGAAGCGCGCGCATCCGGTCCACCGCAAGCTCGGGGTCGCGCAACAGCCCGTTCCGGTCCGCCAGCCGGAAACACTCGGTGAAATAGGGCAGGGGCCGCATCGACTGCGCCCCACCCAGCATCACGAAATGATCCTGGAATCCGTTCAGCCACGCCATGAACACGACACCGGTCTTGTAGTGCTGCGTCGGCGCGCGGAAGATCAGGCGCGACAGCGGCACGGTCGGGTCGAGCGTCGCGCGAAAGCCCGCCACATCGCCCTCGCCAAGCCGGCTCACCGCCTTGCCGACCGCGACGGCCAGCGGATCGAAGATACCCAGCAAGGCATGGGAAAACCCCCGGTCGTCGCCCGCGATCAGTTCCGGATAATTGAAGTCGTCGCCGGTATACATCTTCACGCCGTCCGGCAGGCGGCGGCGCATGGCGATCTCCTTGTCCTTGTCCAGAAGCGAGATCTTGATGCCGTCGACCTTCGCGAGATTCTGCCCGATGACCGCCAGCGCCGTCTCCATCGCCGCCTCGAAATCCGATCCGCCCCAGTATCCGGCCAACTCGGGGTCGAACATCTCGCCCAGCCAGTGCAGAATGACGGGCCGGTCGCAGGCCGACAGCACATCGCCGTAAACCGAGACATAATCCTCGGGCGACCGCGCCACCTTCGCAAGCGCGCGGGACGCCATCAGGATGATCCGCCCGCCGGCTTTCTGGACGGCCTCGACCTGCTCCAGGTAAGCCCGGCGCACGTCGTCGACCGATTTCGCGTCGCCCGGCGCCAGCTGATCGGTTCCGCAACCGCTGAACACCAGCGCATCCGGCAACTCGGCCGTTGTCCGCCTGATCAGTTCATGCGCGCCCGGCCAATCCAGCCCCATGCCGCGCTGCGCGGTATCCATCGCCTCGGCGATCCCCAGGCCCAGGTCCACCAGATAGCGGCGGAACGCCATCGTCGCGTCCCAGTCGACCTTCGCGGGCCCGGTCGGATCGCCTGCCGTGAATGGGTCGGCCACCACGTGGGCCGCCGAGAAGATGACGCGCGCGGGATCGGGTCCCAGCCTCACGGGCTCGATCGGAGACCCGGTCAGGCGATAATCGTGAAGCACGCCGGTTTCGTCGGGCAGGGCAATCTTCATTCCGGACCTCAGAATCTCGGGACCAGCATACCGGCATCCGCCGAAATGACCTGGCCGGTTGTATAGGGCAGGCGACCCGATGCCAAAGACGCGATGATCTCGCCCACCTCTTCCGGCGTGCCGATGCGCGGCAGCAGCGTCAGGCCATCCTTGGCCCGCTTCTCATAGGTTTCTATGACCGGGGCCGTCATCTCCGTGGCGATCAGCCCGGGGCGCACGTCGTAGACATGGATGTTCTCCGGTCCCAGCCGCACCGCCCACGCCTGCGTCGCCATCGCGGCGGCGGCCTTCGAGGCGCAATACTCGGCCCGGGGCACGGCGACCGCCGCGGCATTCGCCGACGTGACCGTCACGACGGAGTGAAAGAGGCCCGGATCGCGATCCCGGGCCAAAAGCCGCGCCGCGAAGGCCTGCGTCAGGAAGAACACCGCCCTGGCGTTGACGCTCATGCACCGGTCCCAGCTTTCCGCGCTGACCTCCAGCGGATCCCCCCGGCTCAGGACGCCGACACCGGCATTGTTGACCAGCGTGGTCAGGGGCCCCAGGTCGTCCTCGACCCTTGCAAGCGCCGTCTCGTGGGCCGCCAGGTCCGAGACGTCGAAGGCAACGGCGGCGGCCTTGCCGCCCTCGGCCCTGACCGCCTCGACCGCCCCGGCAAGCTCGGCGTCGTCGAACGGGCCGTTCAGCGCCACCGAAAACCCCTGCCGCGCCAGCGCCCGCGCGGCCCCAAGACCGATGCCCCGGCTCGATCCGGTGACAAGCGCGACCTGACCGCTCATGCCGCCGCCCCGTGTTTGATCAGTTCGCGGGCGATGATCATGCGCTGAATCTGGTTCGTGCCCTCGTAGATCTGCGTGATCTTCGCGTCGCGATACAGCCGTTCCACCTCGAACCCCCGGATATAGCCTGACCCGCCAAAGACCTGCACGGCATCGGCGGTTCGCGCAACCGCCATGTCGCTGGCAAAGCACTTCGCCATCGAACAGGCCCTGGTCGGGTCCGTGCCCCCGTCGATCCTGGCGGCGGCCGAATGCACCAGCAGGCGCGCCGCCTCGATATCGGTCGCCATGTCCGCCAGAAGCCACTGAACCCCCTGAAACTCGGCGATCGGCTTCTTGAACTGCTTGCGTTGCCCGGCATAGTCGACGGCCGCTTCCAGACCGGCCTGCGCGATCCCGACGGCCAGTGCCGCGATGCCGACGCGCCCCTTGTCCAGCACGCTCATCATCATGTGGAAACCCCGGCCTTCCTCGCCCAGCAAAGCGTCGGCGGGCAACTTCACATCCGCGAAGTTCAGGGCGCCGACCTGGCTGGCGCGCTGCCCCATCTTGTGCTCCTTCGGCCCCCGTTCGACACCCGCCGAATGCAGATCGACGATGAAGATCGACATGCCCCGATGCCCGGCCTCGCGGTCCGTGCGGGCCAGGACAAAACCGAAATCGGCGACGGGCGCGTTGTGAATCCAGATCTTGCCGCCGTTCAGAATCCAGCCATCGCCATCGCGAACCGCCTCGGTGCGGATGCCGGACACATCGGTTCCGGCTTCGGGTTCTGTAATGCAATAGGCGACCCGGCTCCTGGCCGACATCATGTCCGCCAGCATCCGGGCGCGCTGCGCCTCGGTGCCGTGCCGGACCAGCAGCGTCGAGATCAGCTCCACCAGGCCGCACTGATCGGCGATCGACGCATAGCCGCGCGACAATTCCTCCATCACCAGCGCATAGGTCAGCGTGTCGAAGCCCGGTCCGCCCATTTCCTCGGGAACGCCGATGCCGAACAGGCCCAACGCGCCCATCTGGTCGAAGATGTCGGCGGGAAAGCTTTCGTCGCGGTCCAGCGCTTCCGCGGCGGGGCGGATCACCCCGTTGGCGAATTCGCGCACCATGCCGCGGACCTGGATGTGAGTCTCGTTAAGGTACATCGATGACCCCAATGGTAACTGAATAGTTACTTTATGCGCTTTTCCGTCGCCGGGTCAATAGGGCGGGTCAGCGAATATCTCCTTGCCGCCCGGCCGCTCGCACTGTTATATAACCAAATAGTTACTTGAAGAGGATAACCATGAACCCGGCACAGAAGATGAAGTTCGGCCGCGTCGATCTCGAAGTCACCGCCTTCGGGTTCGGAACGGCGCCGGTGGGCAACATCTTCCGCGAAATCGACGAACAGGCATCCGACGCGATGTTCCAGAAGGCCTGGGACGCGGGCGTCCGGTACTATGACACCGCACCGATGTACGGGCACGGTCTGGCGGAACTGCGCACCGGCCATTCGCTTCGATGGAAGAACCGGGATGATTTCGTCCTGTCCTCCAAGGTCGGCCGCATTCTCAAGCCCGCGCGCCGGCAGGACATCGACTATGCCCCCTGGACCAACGCCGGGCGCTTCCAGATGCATTTCGACTATTCCTACGCCGGCACGATGCGCTCGATCGAGGACAGCCTTCAGCGGCTGAACCTCGAACGCATGGATATCTGTTTCATCCATGATATCGACGTCTTCACCCGTGGCGCCGACCAGCCGAAGGTTTTCGAACAGGCGATGGACGGCTGCTGGAAGGCGCTTTCGGATCTGCGCGACCAAGGGGTGGTCAAGGCCATCGGCGTCGGCGTCAACGAGTGGGAAGTCTGCCATGCGGCACTTCAGGCCCGCGATTTCGACTGCTTCCTGCTGGCCGGGCGCTACACGCTGCTGGAACAGGATTCGCTGAACCAGTTCCTGCCGCTCTGTGAAAAGCGCGGCGCGGCGGTTGTCGTCGGCGGCGGCTTCAACTCGGGCATCCTCGCCACCGGCGCCGTCGAGGGCGCCAAGTACAACTACGCGCCCGCATCCGCCGACATCATCGAGAGGGTCCGCCGGATCGAAACCGTTTGCGCCGAATACGACGTGCCGCTTCCCGCCGCGGCGCTGCAATTCGTGGTGGCGCACCCGGCGGTGCCCAGCTTTATCGCCGGCACCCGAACGGTAGACCAGCTACAGAAGAACCTCGCATGGTTCGACCACCCGATCCCGGCGGACTTCTGGGCCGACCTGAAGAAAAAGGGCGTCTTGCGCGAAGACGCGCCCACACCGGCATGACCGGCTCGCTTCTGGCCCCCGGCGTCTACGGCTTCGACGACCTGGCCGTCGGTGACAGGGTAAAGACCGGAACCTGCACGGTGACGGCAGCGGCCATCGACGCTTTCGCCGACCTGACGGGCGACCGTTTCGCCATCCACATGGACGACGCGGCCGCCCGCGCGCTCGGATTTCCGGCGCGCGTCGCGCACGGCCTCCTGGTCCTGTCGCTGGTCGACGGCCTGAAGAACCAGGCCGGCGCGCAGTTCCGGGCTGTCGCCTCGCTCGGCTGGGACTGGACCTTCGCCAGGCCGGTGTTCATCGGCGATGTCCTCGCCGCGCATATCACATTGCTTGAGAAACGCCCCGTAACCCGCCGGGATCGCGGCATTCTTCGTCTTGGGTTCGACGTTGAAAGGGCAGGCGGCGAGATCGTCCAGAAAGGCACGAACCTGCTGATGGTCCAGCGCTAGGCCCCGGCCTCAGACTTCGAAATCCATCACGAACACGCCGTCCGCGCCGCCCTCCAGTTCGGCTACGATGCGTCCCCCGATCGCCTTGTGAACCTCGTCTTCGAGATAGCGGTCGCGGACATGAACGTCGCGAAAGTCGAACCAGAACAGATCCCGGAACCCCCGGACCAGCGGATCCTCGACGCTGACGTTCGCCCGCGACTGGAAATCAAGGATGCCGTCGATCCGCGAACCCAGTCCCTCCAGATCGGCGTAAAGGCCCTGCTTCGTCTCGTCGCTGATGCCATTTTTGAATTTCAAGGCAACAAGATGGCGTATCATTCTTCATCCGCTCCAAAACGGGCGGGGCGTTTCTCGCGGAATGCCGCCAGGCCCTCCTTCAGGTCGTCCGAGCCTGCGGCCAGCGCGCCCGCGAGCGATTCCAGAACGCGTTCGCGGTCTTCCCCCTCGGCCGCCAGGATCAGCATCTTGGTCAGTTCGGTCGCCCTTGGCCCGCGTGCCAGCACGCGCCGCGCGGCCTCTTCCGCCGCCGCCATCGCCGCGCCTGTCGGCACGACCCGATCGACGATGCCAAGTGCCAGGGCTTCCTCGGCCGAAAACACGTCGCCGAAAACCGCCATCCGGCGAACCGCCTGCGCGCCGAACCGGCGCACCGCGCGCTGCGTGCCCGACCAGCCCGGTATGATCCCAAGGCCGGTTTCGGGCTGACCGATCTTCACATGCGCCTCGGCGATCCTGAGGTCCGCACAGGCCGCCAGCTCCAGCCCGCCGCCAAGCGCGTGCCCGTCCAGAACCGCGATGACCGGCTGGCGCAGCCGGGCAAGCGCGTCGAAAGCGGCGTGCCCCTCGCGCACCCAGTGGCGCCCGAAGACCTCGGGCGTCTCTCCCGACCAGGCCTCGATATCGCCGCCGGCCGAAAACGCCTTGCCTTCGCCCGACAGGATGACGACGCGGGCATCGCTCCGCTCGAACTCGCGGCAGCGAAGCGCCAGTTCATCCACCATCGCGGCGTCCAGCGCGTTCAGCTTGTCCGGACGGCAAAGTTTCAGCCAGGCGATTCCGCCTTTGGTTTCAAGATGGATACGCGGTGAAGTTGTCACAGGGACAACCCGAACGGTTCCGGCCGGAACAGGGCTGCATCCATCTCGCGCAGGTCGGGCGAAACCCGCAGCGGCGTGGCGCTTTGCCCAAGCACGTCGCGTTCAGGATCCAGTCCCGGCGCAATTTCCGTCACCGTCAAACCATCCTCCCTCAGTTCGATCACGCAGCGCTCGGTAATGTACTTCGCCTTCTGCCCCTGCACCAGCGCGCGCTTCCCCGAGAACGAGACGTGATCGACCTTTGGCACGATCTTGGCCGTATGCCCTTCCTTGTCGATCACGATCCGCCCGTCCTCGACGCGCATTTTCGCGCCCGCGTTGAAGGTGCCGGAAAAGACGATCCGCTTCGCGCGCGCCGTGATGTCGACAAAGCCGCCCGCGCCGGCGGTCCGGTGTGGCGTGGCCGCCAGCCGCGAGACGTTCACCGACCCGTCCGCGCCGATTTCCAGGAACGACAGAAGCGAGCAGTCGAACCCGCCCGCCTGGAAATAGGCGAACTGGTGCGGCGAGGTCACGAAAGCCTCGGCATTGGCCGAACAGCCGAACTTGAAATCCAGAAGCGGGATGCCGCCCACGGCACCCTGTTCGATGACCCAGGTCGCCTTGCCGTGCTGATCTTCCTCAAGAAAGATGCGCGGCACATTGGCCGAAACGCCGAACCCGATGTTCACCGCCCAGCCGTTCCGGATTTCCTGCGCGACGCGCCGCGCGATGACCTTCTGCACCCCGAATTCCATCAGGTGGAAACTGTCCAGCGGCCGGATCAACTCGCCCGAGATCGCCGGATCGTAGGGCGTGCCCGTCGTCTGAAGCATGTCGGGCGCTTCCACGACGTGATCCACCAGGATCCCCGGCACATGCACGTCATGCGGCCGGATCGAGCCGTTGCGGGCCACGCGGCGCACCTGCGCGATGACGAAACCGCCCGAGTTGTGGGCGGCCAGCGCCATCTCCATCGCGCCTAGATAGGCGCCTTCGCTTTCGAAGCTCAGGTTCCCCCGCTGGTCCGACGTGGTCGCCCGGATGATCGCAACATCCGGCTGCAACGCCTTGAAATACAACCAGTCTTCCCCATCGAATGTCTCGTGCCGCACGATCGGCTCGGCCCTTGCCGCATCGTTCATCGCGCAACCGTCCTGGTCCGGGTCGACGAAGGTGTCCATCCCGACCTTGGTCAGCACGCCGGGCCGCTTGCCGGCGCCCTCGCGCAGCATGTCGAACACGATGCCCGAGGGGACGTTGTAGGCCGCGACCTCGTTTCTCGCGATCATCTGCCAGATCAGCGGCGGGTCGGCCTTGGTGGGGCCGGACGGATAGCTGCCACCGATGATCTTCTTCAGGCAGCCGGGCCGGGCGATATGGTCGACGCCCTTTGTGCCGAACATGTCGCCGGCGGCGATGGGGTGGACCGACGTCAGGTCACGCGGCGATCCCGTCGCCTCGAAGCGCGCGCCCAGTGCCGCCAGAACGGCATCGGGGCAGCCCAGCCCGCTGGACGAGCTGACCGCGACCACGGCATTGTCTGGTATCAGGGCCACGGCCTCGCCCGCCGTCTTCACCTTGCTCACGGAAGTTCCCTCCATCGGCTGATGGCGCTAAAGTAACTGGTTGGTTATGGAAATATGCCAATCAGATCCGGGTTAATCAAGCATGGATTTTCCAGAAGAATCAATGATTCCCAAGTCTCCTGTTTGCTCTAAGTAACCGTTAGGTTACAAAAGCTCAGCGACTCAGGGAGCCAGAAATGAATATCTACTTTCAAAAGACCCACCAGCGCAGTTTCGGAACCTTCCCGCTGACCGGCGACGTGGCCAGGCAGGCTATCGAGGTCGCCGCCGAAGTCGGATACCGGGCCTTCGACACGGCCCAGATGTACGGCAACGAGGCCGAGACCGGCGCGGCGCTGAAAGGCACCGGGATTCCAAGGGAAGACCTGTGCATCACCACCAAGGTGCATCCCGACAATTTCGCCGGGGACCGGTTCATTGCGTCGGTCGAGTCCAGTCTGCAAGCCTTGCAGACCGATTACGTCGATGTCCTTCTCTTGCACTGGCCCCCGATCGGCGGCGACATCGCGCCCTCGCTCCGGTTGCTGCAAGACGCGCTGAAGCGCGGCCTGACCCGCAATATCGGCGTCTCGAACTACACCGTCGCCATGATGCGCCAGGCCGTGCAGATCGTCGATGCGCCGCTCGTCACCAACCAGGTCGAATTCCATCCCCTGCTCAATCAGGACAAGCTGCTCGCAGGTGCGAACGAGGTCGGGATTCCGCTGTCCGCCTATTCCTCGGTCGCGCGCGGCGAGGTGTTCAAGCACCCGGAATTCGCCGAGATCGGCAAGCCCTACGGCAAGTCCGCGGGGCAGGTGGTGCTGCGCTGGATCTTGCAGAAGGGCGTCAGCGTGAACACGATGTCGACCAATCCCCGGAACATCCGCGCGAACTTCGAGATCATGGATTTCACGCTTTCCCACGTCGACATGGCCCGGATCGAGAAGCTGACCCGCACCAACTACCGGATCGTGACCGAAGACCTGGTGCCCTGGGCGCCGAAATGGGATTGACTAAGGCCCGCCCCCGGAAAACGGCGACCCGCACCAAGCGGGGACCAACACACTGATTTAAAAATAGAAACGCGACATGTGCCCGGTCAGTTGTTACCGCGCACCAGGTCGCTCGCCTTCTCGCCGATCATGATGGTCGGCGCGTTGGTGTTCGATCCGATCAGGCTCGGCATGACCGAGCTGTCGCAGATGCGAATCCCGTCCAGCCCGTGCACGCGAAGCTGCGGATCGACCACCGCCATCGCGTCGGTGCCCATCTTGCAGGTGCAGGCCGGGTGGTACGAGGTGCGCCCGTACTGGCGGGCGTAGTCCTCCATCTCCTTCCGGGTCTTCACCCCGTCGTCGGGAAAGTGAACCTTGCGGATGACTTTGCGAAGCGACGGCTGCGAAAAGATCTCGCGGCTGATCCTCACGCCCTCGACGGATGTTTCAATGTCATCGGGATGCCCCAGGAAATTCGGATCGACGACGGGCAGGGCGGACGGATCGGCCGACCGCAGCCGCACAGTGCCCCGCGCTTTCGGGCGAACGGTATAGGAATTCAGCGTGATGCCCGACGACCCCGGCGGCACGCTGGGCACGCCCGCTTCCGCACCGGCCCCCGCCAGGAAATGGAACTGAAGGTCCGGCACGTCGCCTGCCTCGCCCGAGAACCAGAACGCGCCGCCCTCGACGACGTTCGACGTGATCGGTCCCGACCGGAACAGCGCGTATTGCGCCCCGGCCCAGGCCGCCCAGTGCCACTTGTTGTACTTGTCCAGGCTGTAATGCCCCGTCAGCTCGGCCACGATGTCGATCCCGAAGTGGTCGCTCAGGTTCGAGCCGACGCCGGGCAGGTCCCGGACAACCTCGATCCCGTGCTCTTTCAGGTGATCCGCCGGGCCGATGCCCGACAGCATCATGATCTTCGGCGTCCCGATCGCGCCCGAGGTGACCAGCACCTCGCTCTCGGCGCGCGCGACGCGGCGTTCCCTGCCGTTGAAATACTCGACGCCGGTGGCGCGCGTTCCCTCGAAGGTGATGCGCCTGACCATGCACCCCATCTCGACCGTCAGGTTCGGGCGCTTCATCGCGGGGCGCAGATACCCCACGGCGGCCGAACAGCGCCGCTTGTTCTTCGTCGTCGTCTGATAGGCGCCGCAGCCCGCCTGCACAGCGCCGTTGAAATCGGGATTATGGGGGATCCCCCGTTCCTGGCAGGATTGCACGAAGGCGCGGGTCATCGGTTGCATGTCGGGGATGTTCGACACGCCCAGCGGCCCGTCGGTGCCGTGCCAGTCGCCCGACAGGATCGTGTTGCCCTCGGACCGGATGAAATACTGCCGGATCTCCTCGAACGACCAGCCATTGCAGCCTTCCTCGGTCGCCCAGCGGTCATAGTCGGTCGGATGACCGCGCGTGAAGACCTCGGCGTTGATCGACGAGCCGCCGCCGATCACCTTGGCCTGCGCATAGGGGATTTCCCTATTGTTCGCGTTTACTTGCGGCGCGGTCCTGAAACCCC
This sequence comes from Silicimonas sp., assembly GCA_040220415.1. Classification (GTDB taxonomy): domain Bacteria; phylum Pseudomonadota; class Alphaproteobacteria; order Rhodobacterales; family Rhodobacteraceae; genus JAVJUV01. Next base: position 27,290 of record JAVJUV010000092.1, on the reverse strand, counting down.
AGGTCAGAGGCCCCGTCGTCATCTTGGCAAAGCCCACGGGCATGTGGATCAGCGGATGCCAGTCCCGGCCGCCCGCCTCCAGCAGAAGCACGCGGGCGTCGGCGTTCTCTGTCAGGCGCGCGGCCAGCACGCATCCCGCCGAGCCGCCGCCCACGATCACATAGTCATAGCCCGCCTGCGCCATTCATCCGATCCAGTGCTGCCGTTTCCCGATCTCGATATGGGTCGATTTCACCTGCGTGTATTCCTCGACGCCCATCATTCCCGCCTCGCGGCCCCATCCCGATTGCTTGAACCCGCCACATCACCATCAACGCCTTGTCGATGTTCTTTGTCCAGACGCTTGCGGCAGGCCCGCACCCGGAGTCGCCGGCGATCAGGCGAACGTCGGCACGCCGACAGGAATGCGAAGCAACAGCGACGATTCGAGTTGTAACGCACTAGTTAGTTACTTCTCGTTTCCCTTTGTTGTCAAGTCGGCTATAAGCGGTAGAAAGGGTGAAGCATCTACCAAGCGGAAAAGGCTTACTGCATGGCGAAAGTGAAAACCCGGGTCAGGGATGCCGACGCGACCAAGGCCAGGATACTCCAGGCCGCGAAAACCGAATTCGCCCGTCTCGGGCTGGGGGGCGCGCGGGTCGACCAGATCGCCGACCAGGCGCACGCCAACAAGCGGATGATCTACCACTACTTCGGCAGCAAGGAGGATCTGTTCCAGTATGTCCTCGAAGAGGCCTACCTCGATATCCGGAATGCCGAGCAGGAGCTGAGGCTTGCGCACCTGCCGCCGCGCGACGCGCTCGAGAAACTCGTCCGGTTCACCTGGAGCTACTACCTCGACAACCCCGAGTTCATCACGCTGGTCAACAGCGAGAACCTGCACCGAGCCCGCCACCTCGAAGGCTCCGAGCGGGTTCGCGTCGCCAGCCGCCGGTTCACGAACATGGTCAAGGACATCCTCGACCGCGGCGTCGCCGACGGCGTGTTCCGGCCCGGCATCGACCCGGTCCAGCTCAACATCACGATTGCCGCGATCGGCTACTACTACCTGACGAACCGCTTTACCGGCGCGATCCTGTTCGAGCGCGACTTCATGGCGAAGGACGCGCTCGAAGCAAGGCTTGCCTTCAACATCGAAACCGTCATGCGCCTCGTCGATGTCTGACGCGGGCCCGGCGCTCCCGGCACTTGCGCGCCGGGTCCGATGACACCGCCGCGGTCATCCCCTCCTGCAACGCCAGCGCGGCTGCGCCGGGCTGGGGCAGATTCTCGCGCGACGCCCGCGGGAGCTGCGGCGGCACATCCGGGGAAATCTCCGCGACGAAGTGTTCGATCCGCCTGTCGCGCAGCGTGCCCGCAATGATCATCCACGGTTCCGGCTCGCTCACGTCGCCGGACAAGATCCACCCCGCCGTTTTCGACGGCGAGTTCGGCCTGGCAGCGGCGCTGTCGACGGTGCTGCCGATGTGCACCTGCGTTTGCGTCCATACGGTCTTCCGGTTCGCGGAAAACCGCGACTCCGCTTTTCTCTGAGGCTCCGATGCGTCTGGAACTGTGCAATCAATCGAAATACCGGGGCAGCGGCCGCCTTGGCGACGATGTGCCCCTGATCGTGCCCGGCGGGGTCTACGGCGTCTTCGACGGCGCGACCGACCCGCGCGGCACGATGGTCGGAAATGTGGGCGCCGGTCGCATCGCCGCCGAAACCGTCGCCAGCACCGTCGCGGCGATGGCCCGCGACCCCGCCACGCCGGATATGGACGCCGAGCGGATCATCGGCCATCTCTCCGACGCGCTTGAAGCCAGAACACGGCCCCTCGGCCTTGCCATTCCGCCCTCGACGACGCTCGCGATCGTCTTCGATTGCGGCGACAGCTGGCGCTTCCTGATCCTCGGCGACACCGGCATCCGTCTCAACCGGGACGAGGTCCTGCGCCGCGAGAAGCTGATCGACGAGGTCTCGACCCACGCGCGCGTCGCCGTCTTCAGGGAATTGCAGCGCTCGGGCGAGGCGCCCGACACCATCGAGCGGAAGGCGCGGGCCGCCATCCTGCTCGGCTTCGATCAGGCCGTGGGAAACGGCACCATCAGCCGCGCCTTCGCCGACCGCGTCATGGACGAGACCGCCCTGCGGACAGGTCTCGACGACTGGTCCTCGACGGTCAGGCAATTCCTGTCGGGCGGTATCCAGACCCAGTTCCGTTTCGGCAACGCCCGGGGCAATCCGCTCTGCTTCGACACGATGAACGGCGCGCGTCCCGTCCTCGGAGAGACCATCGACCTGCGCCGCCCGAAGGCCGCCATCCGCTCCATCGAGATCTTCTCGGACGGCTACGTCGACATGCCGGAAGCCTTCGGCGTCGCCGCCTGGGAACGGCGTTTCGAAGAGACCGAGGCGCTGGACTACCACAAGACCGGCCCCTTCGCGGGCGTGAAGGGCTCGACATCGGAAGAGGTCTTCGACGACCGGACGGTCATCACCCTCGGCGAGCTTTGACGCGTGGCCCCGCCGTCAGGACCCGCCGTCAGACCATCATCCGGCGCGGATCGCCCAGAAGCGCGGCCATGTGCGACAGGAAACGCGCCGCGTCCGCGCCGTTGATGACCCGGTGATCGTAGCTCAGGTCAAGCGGCGCCATCGCGACGGGGCGGGGCGCGCCCGCTTCCCAGACGGTCACGGTTTCGGTCCGGGTGATGCCTAGGATCGCCAGTTCCGGCGGGTTCACGATCGGGGTGAACCCGATACCGCCGATGCCGCCCAGGTTGCTGATGCTCATCGACGCCCCGCCCATCTCGTCGGGCCTGACCTTGCGCGCCTGCGCCCGGCCCGCCAGGTCCGCGATCTCGGCCGCGATCCGCCAAAGCCCCTTCCGGTCGGCGTCCCGGATCACCGGAACCATCAGCCCGTGTGCCGTGTCCACGGCGATCCCGATGTGCACGTAATCCTTCAGGATCAGCCTCTTGCCGTCCGCCGAAAGCGAGGCATTGACGCGCGGATAGGCCTGCAGGGTCCGCGCCAGCGCCTTGACGTGAAAGGCCAGCGCCGTCAGCTTGACGCCCCGCGCCACCGCTTCGGGCTTCAATTCGGCGCGCAGCGCCTCGATGGCGGTCATGTCCGCGCGGTCGTGATGCGTGACCTGCGGGATCAGCGCATTGGCGGCGGCAAGGTTGGCCGACGCCACCTCCGCGAACCGGCTCATCGGCTCTTCGGTCACCGGGCCATAGGCGCCGTGATCCACCTCCCAGTACGACGTATCGCCCGAAGGCGCGGCGGCCTTGCGGCCCTCCAGGTCCTCGCGCGCGATGGTGGCCCGGCCCAGGTCGCGGGCCAGTGCCTCGATGTCGATGCCCTTTTCGCGGGCCAGGACGCGGACGGACGGGGCTGCTATGACGTCGCTCATCGGTGTCACCAGGTCGCCGAGATGTACTGGGTTTCCATGAATTCCAGCATCCCCTCGTGCCCGCCTTCGCGCCCCAGGCCCGACTGCTTGGTTCCGCCGAAAGGCGCCGCCGGATCGCTGACCAGCCCGCGGTTCAGCCCGACCATACCGTAGTCCAGCCGTTCGCAGACCTGCATGGCGCGCTTCATGTCGCCCGAGAAGACATAGGCGACCAGCCCGTATTCGGTATCGTTGGCGCGCCGGATGACGTCGTCCTGGTCGCGGAAGGTCTGGATGGCGGCCACGGGGCCGAAAATCTCGTCATGCACACAATCGGCGTTTTCCGGCACGTTCGACAGGACCGTGGGCGGATAGAAGAAACCCGTGCCCTCCGGCGCCGCGCCGCCGCATTCCACCTTCGCACCCTTGGCGACGGCGTCGGCCACGAAGGCGGCGACCTTGTCGCGGGTGTCGGCGTTCACCAGCGGCCCCACGTCCACCGAGGGATCGGTGCCGTCGCCCATCTTCAGCGCCGACATCGCGGCGGTCAGCCTGGCGACGAAGTCGTCCGCCACCGCCTCGTGCACGTAGATGCGGTTGGCCGCGGTGCAGGCCTCGCCCAGGTTGCGCATCTTGGCCAGCATCGCCCCCTCGACGGCGACCTCCAGGTCGGCATCCTCGAAGACCAGCAGCGGCGCGTTCCCGCCCAGCTCCATCGCCGGCTTCAGGACCCGGTCGGCGGCCGAGCGCAACAGCTTGCGGCCCACGCCGGTCGACCCGGTGAAGCTGACCACGCGCACCCGCGGATCGTGCAGCATGTGATCGACCAGCGCGCCGGTGCGCTTCGACGGCAGCACGTTGACCAGACCCTTCGGCACGCCGGCCTCTTCCAGAAGCGGCATCAGCGCCAGCATGGTCAGCGGCGTCTCCGAGGCGGGCTTGATGATCACCGCGCAGCCGGCGGCCAGCGCGGGCGCGATCTTGCGGGTGCCCATCGCGGCCGGATAGTTCCAGGGCGTGACCAGCACCGCCAGCCCCGCGGGCTTGTGCTGCACGATGATCCGCGCGCCGGACGCGGGCGCGTGCTTGATCATCCCGTCCGCGCGCACCGCCTCCTCGGCGAACCAGCGGAAGAACTCGGCGGCATAGGTCGCCTCGCCCTTGGCGTCGGTGCGGGCCTTGCCGTTCTCCAGCGTGATCAGGTGGGCGAATTCCTCCAGCCGCGCCGTCATCAGCTCCCACGCGCGGCGCAGCACCTCCGAGCGCTCGCGCGGCGTGCGGGCCGCCCACGCCTTCATCGCCGCCTCGGCGGCATCCAGTGCGGCGTCCGCGTCCTCGATCTCGGCCGAGGCGACCGACGCGATGACCGTTTCGGTCGCCGGGTTCAGCACGTCGAAGCGTTCGCCGCCGCTGCCGGGGCGAAACGCGCCGTCGATGTAGAGATCGGTGGGCAGGGTCTCGAATTTCGGGTCATGGGCCGTCATGGTGTTGATCCTTGTCTCAAAGCAGGTGGCGAAGCGGTTGCTCCAGCCGTCCCGCGAAATCGGATAGAAGCGACAGGGCGGCGTCGGGCGACATCCGGCCCGGCGCGCATTCCAGCGTCAAGGCCAGTCCCGCCCCGGCGCTGGCAAGCGACAGCACGGGCGCTTCCTCGGCGCCAAGCCGCAGCCCGGTGATGCGCGTCATCCGCAGATCCCGCAGGATCAGGTCGGGTGCCGCGTCCTCGGCCTGCGTCGTGCCGCCCAGCGCGCCGGGGACGACGGCGTAAAGCCGCCGCGTGCCGAAGGCGTCCAGCGCCACTACGCAGGATGTATCGCTCAGGCAGTTCCCGGCAAGGGCCGCCATCAGCGCCCCGGCATCGTCCAGCCCGGCCTCCTTCGCGGCCCAGGCGGCGAAGGCGCTGAAGCCTTCGGCCGGAATCTCGGCGGTCAGATGCATCGACGCCGCCGCTGCGGCAGGCGCGGTCGCCGAGCCGGGCGCGGTGTCGGCAGGCAACGCCTTCAGCGTCTCGATGTCCTTCGCATGATAGGGCTGGGGATACCCGGCCTCGGCCAGGCGGCCAAGGTCCAGCCCCTGTTCCAACGCCAGCCGCCGCGCCTTGGGCGAGGCCAGAAGTCGCCCCGACGGATCGGCGGCGGGCCGGACGGCGGATGCCGCGGCGGGCGGGCCTTCCGGTGCCGGAACCGGCTTTGCCGCCGGCGCCTCGGCGTCCGCCTTCTGCGGCGGCGGCGCGCCTTCGGCCATGCCGCGCATCACGGGCGACTGTGGGCGCTCGGCGCTGACGATGGCGATGACCTGACCGGTCGGCACCTCGTCGCCCGGCCGGGCAAGGCACGCGGCAAGATAGCCGTCCACCCCCGCTGGCACTTCGACGGTGCTCTTGTCCGTCTCGACCTCGAACAACGGATCGTCGGCGGCGACCGCCGCGCCCGCCTCGACCAGCCAGCCGACCAGCAGCCCGCTGTCCTGCGCCATGCCCAGCGTCGGCATGATGACCTCTTGCCCATCCGGCAACCCGTCCGCCAGGTCGGGCGCATCGGTGTCCGGTGCGGCCTCTGCCGGTTCGTCGGCGTTGTCGCTGATCCGGGCGATCACGTCTCCCACCGGCACTTCGTCGCCTTCCCGGGCGGTGACGCACGACAGATACCCCGCAGCCTGAGCCTCGACCTCCATCGTCGCCTTGTCGGTCTCGACCTCGAACAGCACATCGCCCTCGGCGACCGCGTCGCCCGGTTTCTTGTGCCAGGCCACGATCACGCCGGTCTCCTGCGCCATCCCCAGCGCGGGCATGATGACGTCAAGCGGCATGTATCATCTCCCCCGCCACCAGCAGGCGGGCCTTGTCGGCGACGCCACCGGGCGTCGGCACGGTGATGTCCTCCAGCGCGGGCGAGAACGGCACCGGCACATCCATCGCCCCCATCCTCAGAACCGGCGCATCCAGGTGATAGAACGCCTTCTCGTTGATCCGGGCGGCGATCTCGCCGGTCACGCCGAAACTCTGGTGGCCCTCGTCGACGACGATCACCCGGCTGGTCTTCCTGGCCGAAGCCAGCAGCGTCGCCTCGTCCAGGGGCACGATGGTCCTGGGGTCGATCACCTCGGCGCTGATGCCCTCGGCGGCCAGCATCTCGGCCGCCTTCGTGCAGACCTGCACCATCGACGACGTGCCGATCAGCGTGACGTCGGTTCCCTCGCGCAGCACGTTCGCCTTGCCGAAAGGGATCAGGAACTCCTCTTCCGGCACCGGGGCCTTCTCCTGGTACATCAGCTTGTCTTCGAAGATCACCACCGGGTTGTCGTCACGGATCGCGGTCTTCATCAGCCCCTTTGCCTCGTAGGCCGACGAGGGCAGGGCGACCTTCAGCCCCGGAATATGTGCGACAAGCGCATGCAGCGACTGGCTGTGCTGCGCCGCCGAGCGGCGGGTCGCGCCCAGGTTGGTGCGCAACACCAGGGGCACGTTCAGCTTGCCGCCCGACATGTAATGCGTCTTGGCGGCCTGGTTGCACAGCTGATCCATGATCAGGAACAGGAAATCCCCGAACATCAGGTCGACCACGGGCCGCGCCCCCGTCATCGCGGCACCCACGGCGATCCCCATGAAGCCCGGCTCGGCGATCGGCGTGTCGATCACGCGCCCGGTGCCGAATTCCTCGACCAGACCCGACAGCACCTTGAACGGCGTGCCGGCCTCGGCCACGTCCTCGCCCAGGATGAAGACCGTCTCGTCGCGACGCATCTCTTCGGCAAGCGCCTCGTTCACGGCCTGGGACAGGGTAATCTCTCTCATCTCTCTCTCCTCAGGCGCAGGCGTGTTCGATATCGGTGAAGACGTGCATGTCGACTTCGTCCGCATCGGGGTAGGGCGCTTTCAGTGCATATTCGACGGCATCGGCGGCATCCTTCCTGATCTCGGCGTTCATCGCCTCGATCTCGTCTTCCGTCGCGATCCCTTCGTCGACCAGCCATGACCGCATCCGGATGATCGGATCGCGGTTCTCCTTCCAGTCCTGCTCTTCTTCCTTCGAGCGATAGTATTCCCGGTTGATGTCGCCCACGTGGTGGCCGTGATAGCGATAGGTCTTCAGTTCGACGAAGAACGGGCCTTCGCCCTTCCTCGCGCGCGCCACCAGCTTCTGCGCCAGGTCGTTGACCGCCAGCACGTCCTGGCCGTCGACCTGGTGCGCCTCGATCCCGAAGGCTTCGGCCCGCGCCGTGATCGACCCGGCGGCGATCTCCTCGGTCTTGGTGTATTCCGAATACCCGTTGTTCTCGCAGGCATAGATCACCGGCAACTTCCAGAGCGCCGCCATGTTCATGACCTCGTACATCAGCCCCTGCGCGGTCGCCCCGTCGCCGAAAAAGCAGACGGTCACATCATCCGATCCCTGCAGCTTGGCCCTCAGCGCGGCACCCGTGGCGATCCCCATCGACCCGCCGACGATGGCGTTGGCGCCCAGGTTGCCGTGGCTCTGGTCGGCGATATGCATCGAGCCGCCCTTGCCCCGGCAATAGCCCTCTTCCTTGCCCAGAAGCTCGCAGAACATCGCCTTGAACTCGGCGCCCTTGGCGACGCAATGCCCGTGCCCCCGGTGGGTCGAGGTGATGCGGTCGTCATCGGTCAGCGCCTCGCAGATGCCCACGGCGACGGCTTCCTCGCCGGAATACATATGCGTCAGGCCGGGCATCTTCGCCGACAGGTACAACTGGTTCGCGTTGTCCTCGAACGTGCGGATTCGCACCATCTGGCGGTACATCCGCAGATAATCTTCGGTGTTTGTCTTGGTCTTGGCCATGATCATCCTCGTGGGCGTGTCGGGCAAGGCTCCGCCCCACGGCAGGGAGGCACCGCGGGACGGAACTTGACCGCCAATCAGTAGCGGTTGGCGATAGGCAGATCTTCGGCCGGGAACAGCGAGATCACCTCGCAGCCGGTTTCGGTCACGACGACCTCTTCCTCGATCCGCGCGGCCGAATAGCCGTCGGCGGCCGGGCAATAGGTCTCCAGCGCGAAGACCATCCCGGTCTGGATCTCCATCGGGTGGTCCAGGCTGACCGCGCGGCTGATGATCGGACGCTCGTGCAGCGCCAGCCCCAGCCCGTGCCCGAATTGCAGTCCGAAAGCCGCGTCCTCGTTCGGAAACCCGAACTCCTCGGCCTTGGGCCAGACCGCGGCGACCTTGTCGGTCGATACCCCGGGCTTGATCATCGCGATCGAGGCGTCGATCCATTCCCGCGCCTTCACATAGGCGTCGTTCTGCGCCGGCGTCGCGCGGCCGATGTTGAACGTGCGGTAATAACAGGTTCTATAGCCCTGATAGGATTGAAGAATGTCGAAGAACGCCTGGTCGCCGGGCCGGAAATACCGGTCGGTGAAGTTGTGCGGATGCGGGTTGCAGCGCTCTCCCGAGATCGCGTTGATCGCCTCGACGTCGTCGGACCCCATCTCGTAAAGCATCTTGTTCGACATCGCCACGATGTCGTTCTCGCGGATGCCCGGCTTCAGCTCCTCGTAGATCATGTGATAGACGCCATCGACCATGCTGGCCGCCTGCGTCAGCAGCTGGATCTCGTCCCAGTTCTTGATCTCGCGCGCCGCCAGCATGATCTGCTGGCCGTCGACGATGTTCAGCCCTTCCTCCTGAAGCGCGTGGAACATCGCGGTCTCGGCATAGTCCACGCCCACTGGCATGTCGGCCATGCCGGCGTCACGGATCAGCCCCGCGATCTGGTGCGCATACTTCTTCATCAGCCCGAACTCGGGCGGGATCGTGCCGCGCATCCCCACCACGCCGGCCAGGCAATGGTCGGGCTCCAGCCAGTCGGAATATTTCTTGTGATGCATCGCCGCCGAGCCGAAGTCCCACACATAGGGGCTGTCGTCGCCGGTCAAGAGGCAGAACCGGCACATCTTGTCCCGTTCCCACTCGCCGATCTTCGTCGCCGAGACGTAGCGGATGTTGTTGACGTCGAACAGCAGCAGCGTGCCCGCCTTCGAGTTCTGCAAGGCCTGGCGCGTGCGGGCCAGTCGATAGCGGCGCAGGCGGTCATGGTCGATCCGGCGTTCGAAATCGACCGAGTTGTGACCCCAGGCGGGTATCCGGCCCTGCCATTCCCAGTTCGGTTGCAGATCCTGCGGCGTCAGCAGGTTGGGCATAAGTGCGCGAGACATGGTGTCCTCCCCCGGATGCGGTCGCTCGCACCCGTTTCATGTTCATCTTACGTTAAAAATCAGTGGCTTACTGGATGCACCAGCCGCCATCGATATGGATCATCTGACCCGTCATGTAGTCGCTGTCGCCGCTTGCCAGGAAGGCGGCGGTGCCCTGGACGTCCTCGGGATAGGACACGCGCTTGATCTGCAGGGCATCGCGGACGATGTCGTCATAGGCCTGGCCTTCGCGCTCCTTGAAGCCGATATCGACCAGATCCTTGTCCAGTTGCTCCCAAAGCGGCGTGACCACCACGCCGGGGGCATAGCCGTTGACCGTGATGTTGTGCTCCGACAGCGCGATCGCGCCGCAATGGGTCAGCGCCAGGCAGCCGTATTTCGAGGTGCAATAGACCGTGACGTCCACCAGCGGCTTGCGCGACGCGATGCTGCCCACGTTGATCAGTTTGTAGGGATAATCGCGCTTGCCCTGCGCGATCATCTGGCGCGCGGTCTCCTGCATGCCAAGCCACATCGCCTTGGTGTTCACGTCCATGATCAGGTCCCAGTTGTCCTCGTCGATGTCCATGAAGAAGCGCGGCTTGTTCAGCCCCGCGTTGAAAAGACCCACGTTGATCTCGCCGAAGGCATCGACGACGGCGGCGACCGCGGCGGCGTTGTCCTCGCGCTTGGTCACGTCCATTCTCACGGCGATCGCCTTGCCGTTGCCGCGTTCGTTGATGCGGTCGGCCACCTCCTGCGCCTCGTCCAGGTTCAGGTCGCCCAGGCAGACATTCGCACCCTGTTCAGCGAAATGCTCGGCATTGGCGGCGCCCATGCCGCGGGCGGCGCCGGTGATCAGGAGGTTCTTACCTTTCAGGCGATTGGGGTCCATTTTTCGTCTCCTCCTCGTATCACTTTGTCCCTGGTGGTCGTATCAGCGCGTCGGCCCGCTCCTGGGCACGGCGCAAGGTCTCGGCCGGCGTCTGGATGCCGCGCAGCATGTCGTGGAATTCCTCGCCGCAAATCTTGATGATCCCGGCGATCTCCGGGATCGGCGGACGCGGCCAGAATTGCAGCTCGTCGCGCCATGACATGCCGTCGACCGCCTCGAAGATGGTCGACAGTCGGCGCACCTCGGGATCGGCGCCGACGGAATATCGCGGATTGGTGCGGCTGCCGTTCTGGACGTACAGCTTCTGCGCCTCGGGCGAGGTGCACCTCGCCAGCGCCTCGCCGGCGGCCGGCACCCGCTCGGGCGGCAGGTTGGCCGGGATGCCCATCACGTAGCCGCCCACCGGGGCGACCGGGTCCGCGCCCGGTCCGGCGGGATGCGGCAGGTATCCGGTCTGCCCGCAGGCCGGCGATGTCTCGTCCAGCTCGAAATAGGGGGCCAGCAGCGTATAGCCGTAGGCCATCGCGATATTGCCGGCGGCATAGGGTCTGACGCGCTCGTACCAGGACATCGACAGGATGTCGGGCGGCGAGTACTTCAGCAGTTCCAGCAGGAACTCCGCCGCGCGGAGACCCGCCTCGGTGTTCAGCGTCGGGCGATAGTCTCCGGCGGCCAGATGGTCGGTGTCGAACCCGCCCGCGATCTCCGGCAGGTCCAGCACCGGCTGGCCGAAATCGGCCATGGTCATCAGCACCGTATGCCCCAGCGCCGTGCCCTGCGCGGCGTTCCAGGCGATCCCGTAACGCCCCCGGCGCGGTTCGTGCAGCACGCTTGCGGCTTTCAACAGCGCGTCCGTCGTTGCGGGCGGCTCCAGCCCGGCGTCGGCGAAAAGATCCCGGCGGTAGAACAGCAGCTCCGGCGTCGTCTGGGCCGGGACGCCATAGGCGCGGCCGCCCCAATGCGCCGCCTTCCATCCGGCGGTGTGAAAATCCGCCGGGTCCAGCCGGGCCACGTCCATCGCCTCGTCCAGCGGCATCAGCACGTTCTTCTCCGCGAACTCGCCGATCCAGGGCAGGTCGACCGCGATGATGTCGTAACGGCTGGCGCTGCGCTCGGCGTTGCGCAGGGCTTCCTCGCGCAGCCGGTCGATGGAAAAGGCCCGCTGGTTGATCTGGGTTCCGATGGCCTGTTCGAACTGCCGCTTCAGGTTCTCCATCACCATGAACGTCGGATCGCCGTGCACCAGCACGCGAATGCCGCCCGCCACCTTGATCGGCTCGGTGCGGATTCTCAGCGGCGGAATCGATTGCGCCGCGGAATAGCTGCCGCCGAAGTAGAAATCCTCGGTGTCGGCGGCCCGCGCGGCGAACCGGGCTTCGGCCAGCCGCCGGATGCGCCCCGACATCTGCATCCACTGCGCCAGCAGCTTCTCGCTGGGGTGCATGGAAAAGCTCTTGCCGCTCTTGGTGCGCGGACGCTGCTCGATCAGCCCGGCGTCCACCATTTCCTTCATGCGGCGGTTGGCCGTCGCATAAGGCACGCGGCTGGCGCTGATCAGCGAGGTCGGCGTGACCACCTTGGCGTCGATATGCCCCTGCAAGAGATGCAGCGCCATGCGCAGATGCGGGTTGGGCGAGACAAGATCGATGGTGTCTTCCAGCTCGTCGCAGAAATCCTCCAGAAAGGACAGAACCTCCAGCATTTCGGTCTTCGCCCCGGGCGCGACCGGCTGGGATTGCCTATATCCTCTCATCGCGTTCATGGATGGTCCTGAACCCTTGTCCTCTTGCCTTGCCAGACGTTTTTCCGAATTGTTCAGTTTGAATGGATCTGAGCCGGTCACGTTGACGCCCTCCGAGAATGTCCAAAATGACAACTCTGGCATATCGCGAAAAAGTCCAATACGGATACAAAAACATCCAAAATGGATAAAATACGTGCATTTCGGATCGGAGAAACTGGGCAGACTTGCCTTCAGTTCGTTCGGCGTGCCGGGCGATGCTTATGCGTCCGGGAGGGGCGCTCGGGACCAACGACCGCAACAGGGACAATCCGGGAGGAAACCCAAATGAAAATTCGCAATGCACTTGCAGCCACAACCGCGATCGTCGCGCTGGCCGGTGTCGCACAGGCCGAAAGCCACGGTGGCTACAAGATCGGCATCACTCAGAACAACGTGGGCGTCGACAGCTACCAGACGACCTACGAAAAAGCCTTCATCGCCGCGGCCGAGGCCAACGACATGGTCGAGACCGTCGTGCTCGACGCCGGCGGCGACGTCGCGCGCCAGATCGCGCAGATGGAAGACCTCATCCAGCAGGAAGTCGACGCCATCATCATCTGGCCGACCAATGGCGAAGCGGTGATCCCCGCCGTCCGCAAGGCGCACAGCGCCGGCATTCCGGTGATCGTCACCAACTCGAACATCGCCGAAGCCGGCTTCGATTTCGTCAAGTCCTTCTCGGGCCCCGACAACATCACGCAGGGCTCGCGCTCGGCCGAGATCATGTGCGACAAGTTCAAGGAAATGGGCATCCAGGACGAGGCCCAGGTCGTCCACATCACCGGCCAGCCCGGCTACACCACGGCAATCGAACGCGCCAAGGGCTTCGAAGACCGTCTGCCCGAGGTCTGCCCGAACGTGACCGTGCTCGACACCCAGCCGGGTGACTGGAACCGCGAGAAGTCGCAGCAGGTCATGGAGGCCTTCCTCGTCCAGTACGACGACATCGACGGCGTCTATGCCGGCGACGACAACATGGGCGTGGGCGCGCTGAACGCCGCCAAGGCCGCCGGTCGCGAAGGCATCATCTTCGTCGGCGCCACCAACTTCTCGGTCGGCTACGAGGCGATGGAAGCGGGCGACTACTGGGGCTCGATCTACCAGTCGCCGGTCGACGACGCCGAGGCGGCATTGCAAACGGCGATCGACGTCCTCGAAGGCAAGGAAGTGCCCTTCCTGAACTACTTCGACACGCCGAAGATCACCCAGGACAACATGAGCGAGTTCTCCAAGCCGGTCTTCTGAGGCAGGTTTCGCTCGGGCGGGGCGCGCGGCCATGATCGCGCGCCCCGCACCTTCCGCAAAGATCATCGAACGGCATGGAGCTGAGCAATGGGGCGTGTTTCTGGACGTGTCTGTATCGTCACCGGTGCCGCCCGCGGGATCGGACGCGCCATCGGCGAGGCGCTTCTGGACGAAGGCGCGAAGGTCTGCTTCGCCGACATCAACGGTGACAAGGTGGCGGAAGTGGCGGAAGCCAACCGCGCCCGGCTGAACGGCCAAGGCGCCGGCGTCACCTCTGCGAAAGTCGACGTGACCGACCGCGAACAGGTGCGCGGCATGATCGCCCACACGGTCGAAACCTTCGGCCGCCTCGACGTCAAGTTCAACAACGCCGGCGTGAACAAGCCGATGAACTTCATGGACGTGACCGAGGCCAACTGGAATTTCATCATGGGCGTCAACGGTCTCGGCTGCATGATCGGGATGCAAGAGGCCGCCCGCCAGATGATCGCCCAAGGCGGCGGCGGCAAGATCGTGAACACGGCCTCGATCGCCAGCCGCCAGGGCTACGACAACGTCGCCCCCTATTGCGCATCGAAATGGGCGGTCGTCTCGCTGACGCAATCGGGCGCGCGCGACCTCGCCAGACATGATATCACCGTCACGGGCTTCGCGCCCGGTGTGGTGGCCACCGAAATGTGGGAACAGGTCGACCAGGACCTGATGGACATCGGCGCGGCCGCCCGGCCCGGCCAGGCGATGGAGGATTTCTCCAGCGACATCCTCAGGGGCCGCGTCGCGACGCCCGCCGACATAACCGGGACGACCACGTTCCTGGCGTCCGGCGACAGCGACTACATGACCGGTCAGATCGTCATGATCGACGGAGGCATGACCCTGGTCTGAACGAATGGCACAAGGGGGGAGGGACCCATGTCGGATACGTCACAGAACGCCAGCCGCCCGAGGGAGGGGATCATGGCAACAATGACCAGGCAGCGGATCGCGGCCATGCTGGCGAAACAGGGCATCCTGATCGCCTTCGCTGTCTTCCTGATCGTCTTCACTCTCGCCAATCCGAAATTCCTGACCATCGACAACGTGTTCAGCGTCGTCCGGTCGTCGGCCATCCTCGGGGTCATCGCCCTTGGCGTGACCTTCGTCGTGATCAGCGGCAACCTCGATCTGTCGGTCGGCTCGATGATGTCCTTCTCGACCATCGTGGTCCTCGATCTGCACGACAAGATCGGCCCGCTTCTCGCCATTCCGGCGATGTTCGGCATGACACTGTGCCTCGGCGCGATCATCGGCTTCCTGGTCGGCTATCTCAAACTCAACTCGCTCATCGTGACGTTGGGCATGCTCTCGGCGATCCACGGGCTGACGCTCACCTATTCGGGCGGCAAGAACATGGATATCGCCGACAAGGAAGGCACTTGGTTCAGCGTCTTCGGACAGGGCACGGCGCTGGGCATCCCGGTTCCGATCCTGATCTTCGGGGCGCTGGCGGCGCTTCTGGGCATCGTGCTGGCCAAGACGGCCTTCGGGCGCAAGGTCTACGCGGTCGGCGGCAACGGCACCGCTGCCACCTTCTCGGGCATTCGCCGCGCGCGCACCGTCTTCTTCTGCTACCTGATCTCGGCGGCCTGCGTCGCGACCGCCGGCGTCATCCAGGCCAGCCGCTCGCTCGGCTCGCAGAACACCGTGGGGCAGGGGCTGGAACTGGAAGTGCTGGCCGCGGTGATCCTTGGCGGCGCCTCGCTCATGGGCGGGGCCGGCACGGTCTTCAAGACGGTGATCGGCGTGCTGATCCTGGGCTTCATCCAGAACGGGCTTCTGCTTCTGGGTCTGCAATTCTACGTCCAGTTCGTCGTGACCTGGATCATCATCATCCTTGCCGTCTGGCTCGATATCGCGGCCAAACGCGGCAAGCTCTGGTCGCCGATAGCGTAAGAGGGAGGGGAAACCATGCATCCGGGTGCATTGTCCACGGCGCTGAAGAAGGGCGCGATCTGGGGCTTCATCGTGCTCGAGCTGATCTTCTTCAGCATCGCGGGCGAATATCTCTCGCTGTCCGACAAGGCCTTCATGGACTTCGAGAACATGCTTCTGCTGCTGAAGCAGTCGGCGCCGATCGGCATCATCGCGATGGGCATGACCATCGTGATGATCAACGGCAATATCGACCTCAGCGTGGGCGCGACCTTCGCCATCGCCGCGATCGTCCTGCTCGACAGCATGACCTGGCCCATCTTCGCGGGCCTGGGCGACTGGGTGATCCCGGTGGCCTGGCTGCTGGCGCTGTCCGTGGGCACGCTCCTCGGCGCGCTGAACGGTCTGATCGTCTGGAAGACAGGGGTCGACGCCTTCATCGTCACGCTGGGCTCGATGCTGGGCTATCGCGGGCTGGTCTTCATGTTCAACGGCGAGAACCCGACCTCGCATCTCAACTGGACCCTGGTCGATTTCGCCGAGGCGCAGTTCCTGGGACTGCACACGCCGACATGGTTCCTGTTGGCGGTCACGCTCGGGATCTGGCTTCTGATGACCAGGACGGTGCATGGCCGCAACGCCTATGCCATCGGCGACAACCGCGAGGCGGCGGTCAACGCGGGCATCCGCGTCGGCCCGCACATGATGATCAACTTCGCCATCATCGGCTTCCTCGCGGCGCTCTCCGCGGTCGTCTTCTACTCGGAATCCGGCTCGGTGAACCCCAACGACGGCCAGCTCTACGAATTGTGGGTGATCACCGCCGTCGTTCTGGGCGGCACCAAGATCACCGGCGGCGCCGGCAGCGTGATCTCCACCTTCGGTGGGGTCATCGCGATCCAGCTTCTCCGCAAGGGCCTGGGCCACATCGGCGCGGATACCGAGACCGTGAACCTCGTGATCGGCAGCATTCTGATCGCCGTGTTGATCCTGGACCGGCAGCTCAACGTGAAGGGCAAAGAGGAGTTGAGGATATGACCGACGCAAAACCCGTCCTGCGCCTGGAAGGCATCGTCAAGACCTTCCCCGGCGTGCGCGCGCTCGACAATGTGTCCTTCTCGGTGATGCCGGGCGAGGTTCACGCCCTGATGGGCGAGAACGGTGCGGGCAAGTCGACGCTGATGAAAGTCCTCGGCGGCATCTACCAGCCCGACGGCGGCGACATCTACATGGGCGACGACAAGGTCGTGATGTCCGGCCCGCTGGAAGCCAAGGCCAAGGGCATCGTCTTCATCCACCAGGAACTTTCCCTGGCCGAGGAACTGACGGTTGCCGAGAACATCTATCTCGGCGAGTTGCCGCACAAAAGCTTCGGGCGCGTCGACTGGCAGACGCTGTACACGCGCACCGACGCGATCCTGAAGAAACTCAACGTCGGGTTCGGCGCCAGGACCCGCGTCGGCGACCTCTCGATC
Source organism: Silicimonas sp. (assembly GCA_040220415.1). Classification (GTDB taxonomy): domain Bacteria; phylum Pseudomonadota; class Alphaproteobacteria; order Rhodobacterales; family Rhodobacteraceae; genus JAVJUV01. The sequence continues at coordinate 10,447 of JAVJUV010000092.1, read as the reverse complement.
GCCAACCAGCAGATGGTCGAGATCGCCCGCGCGCTGACCGTCGAGGCCAGGGCCGTCATCTTCGACGAGCCGACCGCCTCGCTGACCGACGCCGAAAAGGTGGTGCTGTTCGACGTGATCGCCGATCTCAAGGCCGGGGGCGTGGGGATCATCTACATCTCGCACCGCATGGAGGAGATCTTCAAGATCACCGACCGCATCACCGTGCTGCGCGACGGCCAGTATCGCGGCACCGTCGAGACCGCCGACACCGACGAAGAGGCGGTGACGCAGATGATGATCGGCCGCGCGCTCGATCTCAGCCGCAACGCGGCGCATCACGAGCTGGGCGACGTCGCGCTCGAAGTGCGCGGCCTCGGTTGCGGCGACATGTACCGCGACGTCAGCTTCGAGGTGCGCCGGGGCGAGGTCGTGGGTTTTTACGGTCTGGTCGGCGCGGGCCGGACCGAGATCGCCGAGACGCTCTTCGGCCTGCGCGATCCCTCGGCCGGGCAGATCCTGCTCGACGGGCAAGAGGTCCGCATCCATTCGCCCGCCGACGCCATCGCGCGCGGCATCTCGCTGGTGCCCGAGGACCGCAAGGGGCAGGGGCTGGTGCTGGGCATGAACTGCCGGGACAACATGACCCTGCCGCAGGTCGACGACCTGAAAGCCGGGCCCTTCGTCGCCGAGGGCGCCGAGATCGCGATCTTCGACCAGTACCGCGACCGCCTGGACATCCGCACGCCGGGCTGGAAACAGCAGGTCGGCAACCTGTCGGGCGGCAACCAGCAGAAGATCGTCATCGGCAAGTGGCTGTCGATGCATCCCACCGTGCTGATCGTCGACGAACCGACGCGCGGCATCGACGTCGGCAGCAAGTCCGAGATCCACAAGCTTCTGCGCGAACTCGCCGCGCAGGGCTACGCGGTGATGGTCATCAGCTCGGAAATGCCCGAGGTGCTGCACGTCTCGGACCGGATCGTCGCGATGTACTCGGGCCGGATCATGCGCACCTTCACCTCCGAGGAAGTCACCGAAGACAACCTCATCCAGGCCATCTCGGGCATCGACACCGACCAGGCCGCGTGAGGGGGGGCTTTACGGCCAGTTACAACGTTCGCTCATAAGCGTCAGGAAAAGGCTGTCGTCGGCGAAAAACCAATAGCCCTCCGCTTGATTCCGTTCGCTCAGCGCGTCTTCGATCCGCCTGAACGCTTCATAATCGGTCCCGCGCAGCGAGCGCTCCAACGTCATTCGGTCGGTGTGAAGTTCTGTCTCTCTAACTTTGTGGCGCTCGATGAAATCGACGATGATCTGGCAGTCCACGGCACCCCAGGTATCCGCTATGCCGGGATGTGCGAATAGGCTTGTGCCTATGATCAAGAGAGCGACTGATTTTGATTTTCGCTTTCGCATGAAAACAAAACATCTTGCATATGCCGAACAGTCAAGCGTTGGGACCTTTAACCTCGCCGGAGGTTTCACCCCAGCCGCCAATCCGGCTTTGCCGATCTGGATGACCGAGCTCACCGGGCGGGCATGCACTCGGGCGGCAAGGCCGGTTGGTTTCGCGTAGCCAGCCAAGAACCCTAGATGGACGAACGCGTGGTCGGGATGACCTGATCGGCAACGACATCGCAGGTATTGATCTGGGCGATCGCCAAGAAAACCCATTAAAACAATATGTTGCGAGAAAACTGGCAGCCCGTAGGGGAATCGAACCCCTCTTTCCAGGTTGAAAACCTGGCGTCCTAACCGATAGACGAACGGGCCAGCGCCGTGGGGGGCTAATTAGGGAAAAGCCCGGCCAAGGGCAAGAGGATTCTTGCCACTTTTTTCAGGCCTCATTCCGAGGCCGGCGCGGCGTCGTCCAGGCGCAGCTGAACCGTCTGGCGCCCGCCCCAGTGGTTGATTTCCAGCCGCCCCGCAAGGTGAAAGCGCCGCCCCCGATGCCCGGCCAGTTCCGGCCCCAGCGGGCCGTCGAACGCGCCGAAGGCGATGGCGTCCAGCCGCGCGCCCAGGCCGTCGCCGAAGGTCAGTTTCAAATGCCCGCTGCCGACCTGGCGCGTGTGCAGGATCGCCGTGTCGGGAAAGGCGAAGCGCGGGGCAGGGGCGCTCTGCCCGAAAGGGCCCGCCGCCTCGATCTGCCCGATCAGCTCCACCGTCGCGGCCCCCGGCATCAGCACCGCGTCGATCCGGTGGTCGCGCGGCCCGCCCGCGCCCGCGCCTTCCTTGGCCAGCAACTCGCCCAAGCGCTCCATCGCGGCCTCGATCCGGTCCCGCGCCACCGTCAGGCCCGCCGCCATCCGGTGCCCGCCGCCCTTGATCAGCAGACCCTCGGCGGCGATCTTCTGCACCGCGTGGCCCAGGTCCACGCCCCGGACAGACCGGCCCGAGCCCTTGCCCTCGGCGCCCTCCAGCCCGATCACCACGGCGGGCCGCCCGGTGGATTCCTTCAGCCGCGCCGCCACGATCCCCACCACGCCCGGATGCCAGCCCTCGCCCGCCGCCCAGACCAGCGGGCCGTCCAGCCCGCGCTCTTCGGCCTGCGCCAAGGCGGCATCGCGCACAATGTTCTCGATCTCGCGGCGTTCGGTGTTCAGCTGGTCCAGCCGCTCGGCCATGGCGCGGGCCTCGTCGGCGTCCAGCGACGACAGGCAGCGCGCGCCAAGATCGGCGCGCCCCACGCGCCCGCCCGCGTTCACCCGGGGTCCCAGCACGAAGCCCAGCGAATAGGCCGAGGGCGGCGCGTTCAGCCCTGCGACGTCGGCCAGCGCCGCCAGCCCGGGACGCCGCCGCGCGGCCATGATCTTCAGCCCCTGACGCACCAGCGCGCGGTTCACGCCGACAAGGGGGGCGACGTCCGCCACCGTCGCCAGCGCCACCAGATCCAGCATCGCCATCAGGTCCGGCCCCGCGCGGCCCTTCGCCTTCAGCCGCCGGTTCGCCTCGACCAGCACCAGGAAGACAACCGCCGCGGCGCACAGATGCCCCAGGTCGCCGGTTTCGTCCTGCCGGTTCGGGTTCACCACCGCCAGCGCGTCGGGCAGCGTCTCGGCCCCCAGGTGATGGTCCAGGATCACCACGTCCGCGCCTTTTGCCGCCGCGATCGCCTCGAACGACAGCGTGCCGCAGTCGACGCAGACGATCAGGTCATGGGCGGCGGCCAGCTCGCGCATCGCCGGCGGGTTCGGGCCATAGCCCTCGTCGATCCGGTCGGGGACGTACAGCGTCGCGTCGCGCCCCTGCCGGCGCAGCCAGTCCAGGACCAGGGCCGCCGAGGCGCCGCCGTCCACGTCGTAATCGGCGAAGACCGCCACCCGCTCGCCGCGCTCGACCGCGCGGATCAGGCGCTCGGCGGCGGGTTCCATGTCGCGCAGCCCCATCGGGTCGGGCAAGAGGTCGCGCAGGGCAGGCGCCAGGTAGCGCTCGGCCTCCTCGGGCGGCACGCCGCGCGCGACAAGGATACGGCACAGCGCGTCCGGCAGGCCCGTGACCTGCTCCATCGCCTCGGCCAGCCGCACCGCGCCCGCGTCCGGCCCGACCCAGCGCCGCCCGGTCAGCGAGGAAGACACCCCAAGGAAAGCCTGCGTCGTCGAATTGTCGGTCACGAAACCCGCGATCTTTTCTATCGTTGAACTGCTGCGCGCCCACCGTAGCCAAGCCGCGCGGGCTTGGAAAGCCGCGCCTAGGCCCCGATGATGTCGGCCACCGGGGCCACCTCGGCGAATTCGCCGTGCAGATGCCCCAGCGCCGTTCGATGCGCCGTCTCGGCGTCCATCGGTTCCGCCCCCGGCAGCCAGGACATGTCGGCGTTGATCGCGAAGGCGGCACAGGCGTCATGGGCCAGCGTCACCGCGAACCCCAGGTTCGCCGCCATCCGCGCGCTGGTCGACACGCAATGCGGCGTGGTCAGCCCGGCGATCACCAGCCGGGTCACGCCCTCGGCCCGCAGCCGCGCTTCGAGGTCGGTGCCGATGAAGGCCGAATTGACGGATTTCTCGAAGACCGGCTCGCCGGGCAGGGGCGCGACCTCGGGCTTGAAATCGATCCCGCCCCGCGCCGCCGTCAGGGGCGAGCCGGACTCGAGCGACAGGTGCCGCACATGAAAGACGGGCCGGTCCGCCGCGCGGGCATGGGCCAGAAGCCGTCCCGCCGCCGCCTCGGCGCCCGGATTGTTCCGCGCGCCCAGTCCGGGCGCGTCGAACCCGGTCTGGAAATCGATCAGAAGCAGCCCGGTCCGGCCGGTCATTTCCCGACGGGGTTGCGATAGGTCATGCGCCGCACCGATCCGGTCTTCGAGCGCATCAGGATGGTCTCGGCGGTCAGGAAGCCCGGTTCGCGCTTGATGCCGGGCAGGATCGAGCCATCCGTCACGCCGGTCGCCGCGAAGATCACGTCGCGCGTCACCATGTCGTCGCGGGTATAGACCCGGTCCAGGTTGGTGATGCCGGCCTTCTTGGCGCGGGCCCTTTCGTCGTCGTTGCGGAAGACCAGCCGGCCGAACATCTGCCCGCCCATGCACTTCAGCGCGGCGGCGGCCAGCACGCCCTCGGGCGCCCCGCCCGATCCCATGTACATGTCGATGCCCGTCGTCGGCTCGGCGCAGTGGATCACGCCGGCCACGTCGCCGTCCGTGATCAGCCGGATCGCGGCGCCAGTGGTGCGGATCTCGGCGATCATGTCCTCGTGGCGCGGACGCTCCAGCACGCAGACGGTGATGTCCTGGGTCGAGCATCCCTTGGCCGAGGCCAGCGCGTTCACGCGTTCGGCGGGGCTCATGTCCATGGTCACGACACCGGGACGGAAACCCGGACCGATCGCCAGCTTGTCCATGTAGGTGTCCGGCGCATGCAGCATGCTGCCCCTCGGTCCCATCGCGATGACGGCCAGCGCGTTCGGCATGTCCTTGGCGGTCAGCGTGGTGCCTTCCAGCGGGTCCAGCGCGATGTCCACCTCGGGGCCTTCGCCGGTGCCGACCTGCTCGCCGATGTACAGCATCGGAGCCTCGTCCCGCTCGCCCTCGCCGATGACGACGACGCCCTTGATCTCCAACTGGTTCAGCTGTCTGCGCATCGCGTCGACGGCGGCCTGGTCGGCGGCCTTCTCGTCGCCGCGCCCGATCAGGCGGGCGGATGCAAGGGCGGCTGCTTCGCTGACACGGGCCAGGCCCAGGGACAGCATGCGATCGTAGAACTCAGGCGCGTCGGCCATGAACGTGGCTCCTTGAAAACGGTTTCACGTCCTCCTAGCCCCGGTCCCTGCCGCGAACAAGGCGGCGCGGCAATGTTAGCGACAAGAGTGGGATTTGGCGCAACGTGCATGAAGAGCGAAGGTCGCCTGACAGGTGCGACGCCGTGCAATTCGACGGATGACCGCCGTGGAGATGAATTCGTGACCAAGGCGGCTTTGGATGCGCGACCCGGAGCCAAACAGCGAAGAACCGGTCAGGTCTTGCGCGCTAGGCCTTCGGACGCAGCCCCATCATCAGATAGATGTTGTGCTCGGCAAAGACCTCACGGTTGCGGGTCTGCTCCATCAGGCGCTGGTGAAGGCGCGCGCGCTTGCGGGCGTTCAGGACCGTGCGGACCAGCCGGTTCAGGGCCCAGCGTGCCACGGGGCGCTTGTCCTGCAACTCCTCGTCCACGCGGCTGACGGCATGGCCGATGATGTTGTAAAGCCCCTGTTCCAGATCAACCGAAGGTGCGACCGCCTCGGTGATGTCCATCTCACCCAGAACCTCAAGGTCCAGTTCGGCGACAGTTCTGCGAAACGCCGAAATCCGATGGCCACCACCGACAGTGGCGCCCTTGGAGCCATTTCTGTGGGTTTCGCTCCTGAAGCAATCTGCCAGCACGATCCGTCCGCCCGGCGCAAGCAGGGCAAGTGCCTTGCCCAGTCCGACGTGCAGGGGGATGTACTGGAAGCTTTCGGAGAACAGGCAGACGTCGAACCGCGCCTCTCCCGAGAACTCCTCGAAGCGCATTTCATGTACCGTGGCCTCGGGGGCGTTTGCCCTGCAACGCCCGGCAAGGAAGGCCGAGGGGATCACGATCTCGACCTCATGCCCCATTGAGATGAGCTTGTGCGCGGTTTCTCCGGCACCGCCGCCGATATCCAGGATGCGACAGGGCGCATCGGGCAGGAAGGCCAGCAGCCGGTCGGTAAAGGCCTCTTGCGCGGGGCCGACATTGGCCGCAGTCACCTCAAGCCCGGTCCAGTCACCGTAATGCAAGTTCTCCTTGCCGGTCAGCCATTTCGAGAAGGACAGTCCGACATCAAGGCCAATGGAACGCGTATCAAGTCGGTTGCTCTTCATTTGTGGCGAGGTTCCGACTGTTTGCTCCTGTTCACAAGCGAATATTGAGCGCCGCGAGATACGAGAATGACTGCAGCATCGGTTCAATGGCCTTGGATAGCTGAAATGATGCGGGCACCTTACGAAGCATCCCGTCTCCCTGCCAAGACAAACTCACGCCCGAACGCGGCAGGGACAGACGCGCGACCTGTGGCGGAATCGCATGGAGATCCTGTTTTTCGCATCGGCTTGATTACCTCGGCACGATTTTTCCTGTAGAGTTTCATTGGGGCCAAGAGGATCGATATGGGCGAGTTTCTGCTCTTTGTTCTGTTCGTTGTGGGCGTGTACTTGATGCTCCGTTATCCGCGGAAGAAGGTCTATTACGGGCAGAGCTTCGAGGAGGCGTCGCCGAAGCCTGGCTCAAAGCCAACGCTGGTTCATTCCAACGCGCGGGACGACACAGAGGACGGCCCGAAGGAGCTGACGCGTGGCGGACGTATAGCGGCCATTGTCTTTCTGAGTGTATGGCTCTCGTTCTGGACAGTGGGGTGCTATTTCGCGCTCGGCGAGGCGGCCCGGCTGAGTTACGGCGACGAAGGCTATATCTTCATACGCATCTGGCTCGCCATCGCTATTCCGGGCTGGTTCTTTGCAGCATGGACGCTGTTCCGACTGTTTCGCGGTGATCATGTCGAGATCAATTTCGACGGCGATGTCGGTGGAGATGGTGGGGGCGACTAGGCGCACCTCAGAACGCTCTTTCGCCCCGCGTCCGGCAAGGCTATAGACGGCCCGGTTTGGACGGAGACATCTGACATGGCAAACGTGGTCGTAGTCGGCGCCCAGTGGGGCGACGAGGGCAAGGGCAAGATCGTCGACTGGCTCAGCGAGCGCGCGGACGTGATCTGCCGCTTCCAGGGTGGCCACAACGCGGGCCACACGCTGGTCATCGACGGCGAGGTCTTCAAGCTGCACGCGCTGCCCTCGGGCGTTGTGCGCGGCGGCAAGCTGTCGGTCATCGGCAACGGCGTCGTGCTCGACCCCTGGCACCTCGTGAAGGAAATCGAGACGATCCGCGGGCAGGGCGTCGAGATCACGCCCGAGACGCTGATGATCGCCGAGAACACGCCGCTGATCCTGCCGCTCCACGGCGAACTCGACCGCGCCCGCGAGGAAGCGGCCTCCAAGGGCACCAAGATCGGCACCACCGGCCGCGGCATCGGCCCGGCCTACGAAGACAAGGTCGGCCGGCGCGTCGTCCGCGTGGCCGACCTGGCCGACGCCGCGACGCTGACCGCCCGCGTCGACCGCGCGCTCCAGCACCACGATCCCCTGCGCCGGGGCCTCGGCCTCGATCCCGTCGACCGCGACGGGCTGATCGCGCAACTGAAAGAGATCGCCCCCGAAATCCTGAAATACGCCGCCCCGGTCTGGAAAGTCCTGAACGAGAAAAAGCGCATGGGTCAGCGCATCCTCTTCGAAGGCGCGCAGGGCGCGCTTCTCGACATCGACTTCGGCACCTATCCCTTCGTGACCTCGTCCAACGTCATCGCGGGGCAGGCCGCCACCGGAACCGGCGTCGGGCCCGGCTCCATCGATTTCGTCCTCGGGATCGTCAAGGCCTATACCACCCGTGTCGGCGAAGGCCCGTTCCCGACCGAGCTTTTCGACGACGACGGCGAGCGTCTGGGCACGCGCGGTCACGAATTCGGCACCACCACGGGCCGCAAGCGCCGCTGCGGCTGGTTCGACGCCGTGCTCGTCCGCCAGACCTGCGCGACCTCGGGCGTCAACGGCATCTCGCTGACGAAACTCGACGTGCTCGACGGGTTCGAGGAACTGAAGATCTGCACCGGCTACGAGCTGGACGGCGAGGTGCTGGACTACCTGCCCACCGCCGCCGACGCCCAGGCCCGCTGCACCCCGGTCTACGAGACGATGCCGGGTTGGTCGGAGTCGACCGCCGGCGCGCGCTCCTGGGCAGATCTGCCCGCCGAGGCGATCAAGTACGTCCGCCGGATCGAGGAACTCATCCAGTGCCCCGTGGCGCTCCTGTCCACATCGCCCGAGCGCGACGACACGATCCTCGTCACCGACCCCTTCGCCGACTGAGGGCGGCCGGAGCTAGCGCTCCGGCGGCGTCCAGTCGCTCGTCACCGAGGATCGCCGGCTCAGGCGCAGCGCCAGGCCGACGGCGACGCCGATCCCGATGGCCGCCGTCAGGTCGATCAGCACCGTCAGCACCAGCGTCAGCACCAGAAGAACCCGGTCGCCCGGACGCGCGCGGGCGTATTCCGCCCACTTGTGCGGCTCGCTCATGTTCCAGGCGGTGATGATCAGCAGCGCCGCCAGCGCCGGCAACGCCAGGTATCCCGCCGCCGGGGCCGCCAGCATCATGATCAGCAGGATCACCAGCGCATGGACGATACCGGCCACCGGCGTCTTGCCGCCCGCGCGGACGTTCGTCGCGGTGCGCGCGATCGCCCCCGTGGCGGGCAGGCCCCCGAACAGCGCCGAGGCGATGTTGGCCGCACCCTGCGCCGTCAGTTCCGCGTTGGGCCGGTGCTGGCCGCCGATCATCCGGTCGGCCACCATCGCCGACAACAGCGATTCGATCCCCGCCAGGAAGGCGATGATGACGGCCGAGGGGAACAATTCGACGAAGCGCGTCCACGACAGGTCGGGCATCGCGGGCCAGGGCAGGGTGGACGGCAGGTCGCCGAAGCGCGACTGAAGGGTATCGACCTCCAGGCCCGCGACCGCCACCAGTGCCGAGGCCAGCGCCACCGCGACGATCAGGCCCGGCAGGCGCGGGGCAAGGCGGCGGAACCCGACGATCAGCACGACCGCCAGCAGCGCGATCCCCAGCGCGGCCGGGTTCAGCGTCTCGCGCGCTTCCCACAGCACCGGGATCTTCTCCAGGAAATCGGCGGGCAGCCCCTCGGTGGACAGACCCAGGAAATCCTTGATCTGGCTGGTCGCGATGATGATCGCGATGCCGATGGTGAACCCGTTGACCACCGCCTCGGGCACATAGGAAATCAGCCTACCCGCCCGGAACTGTCCCGCCAGCAAGAGGATGAACCCCGCCATGAACGTCGCCATCACCAGCCCGTCATAGCCATGCTCGGCGATCACCCCGAAGACCACCACGATGAACGCGCCCGTCGGCCCGCCGATCTGCACCCGGCTGCCGCCAAGCGCCGAGATCACGAACCCCGCGACAACCGCCGTCACCAGCCCCGTGGCCGGGTCCGCCCCCGAGGCGATGGCGATCGCCAGGCTCAGGGGAAGCGCCACCAGCGCGACAGTGATCCCCGCCATCAGGTCGGCGGTGAACTGACTGGCGTCATATGTCCTGAGCGTCGTCAGGATCTTCGGTTGTCGCATGGGATCACCGGTGCAGAATCGCTCCGCCTTCCAAAGATCAGAGGACGGGCGCGCTGGCAATGTGACCTTCGGTCCTTGACCCTTCCGCCCAACGGCCCATAACAGCCTCATGGCCCTCAGCTACAAAGCCCGCCGCCGCTGGTCCCTCGTGATCCTGCTCATCGGACTGCCGCTCTACATCGTGGCGGCGGTGAGCGTGGTGAACATGCTCGACCGCCCGCCTTTCTGGCTGGAACTCATCGTCTACATCGTGCTCGGCTTCCTCTGGGCGCTGCCGTTCCGGGCGGTCTTCCGGGGCGTCGGCAAGGCCGACCCCGACCCCGACGCCGAACGGTAATCCGCGGCCGCGCCGGCCTCCGGGCAAACCTTGCCTGCATGAAAATTCCGTTGACTTTTTCACGGATCGGCCGTGAAAATCGGCGCAGGTTTTTCACGGGGGGCAGGCGCCGATGATCGCTGGCAAGACGCTGGGCCGGGATCTCCGCGCGCTCAGAAAGGCGCGGGGCCTGACGCTGGCCGACCTGGCCGGGCGTCTCGACCGTTCCGTCGGCTGGATGAGCCAGGTCGAACGCGACATCTCGATCCCGTCGCCGGAAGAACTGAAAGCGCTGGCGGCCGAACTGGGCGTCGCGCTGGCGACCCTCCGCCAGACCGCGCCGGTCACCGCGAACGAGGAGGGCGTCATCGTCCGCAAGGACGCCCGCCGCGCCATCGGCCACCGCGCCGCCGGCCTCGTCGAGGAACTGCTCTCGCCCGATCTGACCGACGATTTCG
>JAVJUV010000091.1:0-199383 GCA_040220415.1 Silicimonas sp. | reverse complement strand
CTTTGGCGGGCTTCACGGGTGATCAGGAAGCAGATCATCACCGTCGCCAGGACCGCCTGGGCAAACGCCACGGCCAGGGGGCCGCCGATCTGAAAGACCATGCTGGCAAAAGCGGAATAGGGAAACGAGCGGCCGGCCGTGTTCCGGCCCTGGTCGTTGATCGTCAGCGCCTCTGGCACTGCTGTGCCTCCGGCTTGGGATACAACCTGGGGATCGACCGGGGCCGCGGGAAGCAGCCGGAAGAAGACATCCCAAATCTTCGAGCCGCCACGCAGGTAGGACTGCGTGTCGGCGAAGATGAAGTACTGGCCCGTGTAGAATATGGGCCAGCACAGGCACACGGCGAACAAGAGAAAGAAGGCCGCCGCGATAGCCGCGTTAGGAAGTGTCGTGCGTTCTTTCACAATCTACCCGACAGTCTCTCGTATCGCCGAGAAAGCACAGATGTGCCGGCGCTGATTGGTATTCAGGCTTCTACTGCTTCGCGCGCCTGCGCGCTGCTCGACGCGTCGCGTTGCATTTCTTCATGATAGGCACGTTCGACGTTCACCTGCCAGAGATCGTAATGCGCGCCCAAAATGTTCCGTGCGGCATACATCCCGGTCAGCATCGAGTGATCCTGATTGTTGTAGCGATGCTGGCCGTTCCGGCCGATGGTCGCAAAGTTCTCGAGTGTCTCGAGCCAGGTGTGGATCGTATCGACGGCCGCCTTGTACTCGGTGTCGTACACCGGATAGGCCTTGGGTTGCCGGATCACGACGCCGTCTGCGACATCGTCCGACGAACCAAGACCGAGTTGTTCAAGCTCCTTGCCGGCCATTTCGATCAGGTCGGCGTCGTCTTCGTTCCAGATCGGGTCCGTGACGTTGCAGAAATATTCCATGCCGATCGACGATTGCTCGTCGTTCGGGACCATTTCCCGCGACCAGGCGCGGAAGTTCTGGATTCGGCCCACCTGCACGTCGCCCGAGTGGATGTAGATCCAGTTGTCCGGGAACGGATCGGGCTTGTTCAGGATCAGCCCGACGATCAGGAAGTCGCGGAAACGAAGCGTGTTCGCCGCATCGATGATTTCCTGCGGGGGCGGCGGATCGAAGGAATGGATCAGCGTGCGCATGTCCATCGAGTTGACGAAATGTTCGGCCTCGACCCGGTGCGTCCCTTCCGCGTTCTCGACCACGGCGGCCGTGACGCGGTTTCCATCACGCTCCAGCTTCTTGACGTAGGACTTCATGTGGACTTGGCCGTTCTTCTCGCGGATGCGATCGACCGTTTTTTCCCACATCATGCCGGGGCCCTGGCGGGGGTATTCGAACTTGTCGATAAGGCTGGTCGTATTGTTGGAGCCCGTCAGAGCGTTCCAGACCGCCTTTGTGAGAGAGAGGTTCTTGATTCGCTGTGCGGCCCAGTCGGCCTGAATCTGCTTGGGCGAGATTCCCCAGACCTTTTCGGTATAGCTGCGGAAAAAGTGCATGTAGAGCCGGCCGCCGAAACGGTTGATGACCCATTCCTCGAAGCTTTCTTCCTTCTTGTGCGGACGGATCTTCCACTTCGCATAGCTCAGCATGATGCGGACGGTTTCGTAGATTCCGATATTCGACAGCGCGTTATAGATGCGCAGCGGATAGTGGTAATACTTGCCACGGTAATAGATGCGGCTCATCCGCGGGACCTTGATGAAGTCGTCGCCAAGCACTTCTTTCCACATGGCGTTGACTTCGGGCACCTTCGTGAAGAAGCGGTGACCGCCGATGTCGATGCCGAAGCCCTTGTATTTCTCGGTACGGGAGATGCCGCCGGGGCGCTCGTCTGCTTCGAAGACAGTCACGTCCATGTTGTCGTCGAGACGTTTCAACTCGTATGCGGTTGTCAGACCCGCTGGACCGCCACCGATGATCAACGTCTGAGTTCTCGATGGAACTCCACCAATAATATCTTCGCTCACAGCAAACACCTTTTCACGACAATCCAGGAAGAAGTTTTGGCGAGAACACCAAGAGCCACGCAAAACGTGATCTGTCGCGCTCCAATAGGCGCTCCAAAATCAGGCCTTACCTTCACCCCAGACACCCCCTCGGCACAGGTCAACACGGCGACCCTCACTCTTAACGATTGGCAGCAGACCCGCCAAACTTCCACACTCAAGCTATTTTACTAGCACATTAACGGGATTCGACAAACCGCGGATTGGCCTTTCACGGGCCGATTTCACGAAGTAATCGACAATATTTTGCGTACGACATGATTGTCTTGAATACGGAAACAGAAGTGACTGTTCGTTACCCAGGGTTGGTCGAGTTTGGCAGGATCTTGTGCCCATATTTCCCACATTGTCGCTTTTGCATCTGATAGTGCCCGGTTTTTGGGTCGGCTCTGCCTTTGGCAGCCGACAAGAACAGACGAGGGGGCATTCCCGGTTCCGGGAATCATGCGTTTGCCGCGCCCTTTTCGAAAACACCCGATTTCAGTCTCTCGGCAAGTTGCGTACGGCCTGCGGCTTCGGCAGCGTCAGCCAGCTTGACGCCGTATTCCCGCAGAACGGCGTCTTCTGTCCAGTACGTCTCGAACGCGCTTCGCGCAGAGACAGCCGCATTGTTCCGGAACGTCGCATCGTCGCGGAATTTCAGCATGGCGGCGCGGAGTTCGGCCTCTGTCTCGAAAAGGATACCCGCGCCGGCCTTGTCGACGATTTCGGGAAACGGACCCAGGCGGCGGGCGATGACCGGCGTGCCGGTGCGGAAACTCTCGATCAGGATGATCCCGAAGGTTTCGTAACATGCGGATGGAACGATCAGGGAAATTGCGCCCTTGTACCAACGCGCCAGATCATCGGGCGGCATACGACCCATGAAACGGACATTCGGATTGCCGTTCGCCTGCTCTTCCAGGGTGCTGCGGTATTCGCCATCGCCGATGATGACAAGGTCGGCGCCGATGTCCGACTTGAAGAGCGGGATGACGTCCTGCAATCCCTTGATCTTTTCCAGGCGTCCGACGAACAGGTAGTAGGGCCGCTCGCGTTCGGGCGTCTCCTTGGCAAGCGGAACGTCAGGCAGAAAATAGGGAACGGTTTCCATCTTTTCACGGAAGCCGAACCTGGCATGCATTTCGCGGCTGAACTCGCTTTTCGAGATGAACAGGTCGATCTCGCGCGCCTTTCGTTCCAGAAGACCGCCATAGCGCCAGAGCTGGGGCGGTCGGCGGTAGCTGAGAGTACAGCTGAGGCACTTCTTTTCGTCGCAAAGCTCGCGATTGTAGCGCCAGAGCACGTGCATCGGACACACAAGCCAGTGCTCGTGGGCTTCGTAGACCTGCAGCGCGTCACCGACGCCGAAGAAGGCGGGCCCCGTGATCAGAGAGGCGTTGTTGTGCCAGATGATGTCGAAGCCGCCGGTTTCGAGAATCTGCCGTATCCGCTTTCCATGGACCACAGGACGGCCAAGCTGCTGGGTCAGCAGATTGGAAAGGACACCCGTTGCAGATCTGAGGCCGATGCGTTTCGGATTGCCCGGTTCACTGGCCGGTGTCTCGGCCTTGCCGCCCAGGGTGGTGAAGGCATCTTCGTCATGGATGATCGTCACCTCGTGACCCCGGTCTGCCAGCGCCTGGGCCAGGCGCTGGATTCCGATTGCATCCCCACCGAAGGAATAGGGAGGATAGAACGTGGTCAGCATCGCGATACGCAGGCCGCTCATTCGACATCTCCGTGTTCATTCATGAAACCGGCACCAATCAATCGTCGGACAGGCGGGCGCGGCGGCACGGGACGGATATCACGGGCCGGTGTCGTCATGCCAGCACGGCGATCCGGTGCGCGTTGGCCATGACCGGGAACGTGATGGTGCTGGAGGGAATCGCCGGCAGAACCGAAGCATCGACAATGTGAATGCGCTGTGCCCCGGACGGACGGCCCAGGACGTCGGTCTCGCATGTCCCGGGGGCGGCCGACATGGGCAGGGTCGCGCCGGTGTGAAAGCTGGCGCCCGGCGGATCGAGACGCCCGGCGGCTTTGAGGGCATGAAGACCGCCGCGCCGCATGTACGACGCAAGAAAGTCACGGGCGGCGCGCACTTTCCGATCGAAGTCCGGCGAAACCGCCAGGTCGGCAACCAGTCGGCGCGACGCATCGTGGCCGGGCCGCAGGTGTATCCCGTGGCAATGTTCGGAATGAAGAAAGGTCTGCGCGGCGAATAGCCGGCGTGACAGCCACTGGAACAGCGGAGCAATTGCGCCGATGCCTCTGCCATATCTTGCGGACATCTCGCGCGCGTAGAAATCATTCCAGCCGAAGACCTGTGTATGCACCAGCCAGGGCGATATCTCCGGCCGTCGAAACTCAACGAAGGCCTGCACAAGCGTATGATGCGGATCCCGATCCGGTTTGCCGGCCGGCCCCGATTGCAGAAACGGGGTGAAGAAATGGCGGCTTTCCCTGAGCGTGACGCCTCGTTCTGCGATCTCGGGTCTGCTTTCGAAAAGAATTCGTGCGGTTTCCAGAACCCCGGCCGCGATGAACAGCCGGTCGCCGGTTACTTTTTCGTCGCGTCCCGACAGGGCGATTTCGACGCCGCCGCCGGTTTCGCTGACGCCGATCACTTCGCCCCTGATGTGTGTGAGCGCCCCGCTGTTCACCAGCGTCTCGACGTCGGGGCCGGTTGAGTAGATCACCCCGTAGGGACAGCCGTAGAGGCAGAGGCCGCAGGATCTGCAGCCCGGTCCGGCGGCCTGCCACGCGGGTCCGGTCCACACCTGTGCCTGGGCCTGTCCGTCAGAGAGTCGCCCCAGCCTGCGGATCAACCCGTTCGCCTGAGGGTTTGAAGGCAGGGGTTGTGAAAACTCTATTTCGGAAACCGGAAACAGCGCGCCGAAATGATCAGGCGACCCGGCGACGGGCATGAACCGGGAGACCGCCTGGTAGTGTGGGGCCATGTCATCAGCCGAGATCGGCCAGCCCTTCATGTCTCCGGCACTCCAGGGAAGGACCGCGCTGCCCCATACGTTGCTGAGACCTCCCAGGGCGTGCGACGATCGAAGCACCAGACCGGCCCCGGACGGCTGAACGACATCTTGCATTGGCCGGACCGCGAAGGCCGAGCCGAAACGGCTGATACCGCCGGGGTTTTCTTCCTGGGACCGGCGAAATACCTCGAGGTCGTCATCCGCCCAGTCCCGGGGCTCGCGCCGGGTCAGTGCATCGCGGGTCTTCCGCTGTGCCGGTTCCAGCTGGTGTCCGACGTCTATCAGCGTGACCTTGCGGCCAAGGGCAAGACGCGCGCGTATGGTCGCATAGCCGGAAGGCCCGGAACCCACGACGATATCCGTCATGCCGAAAGTCCGCCCCGGATGAGGCGCCGGAAACAAGGAACCCTGTGCTTTGTTTCCTGGATTTTCGCCAAACTGCGTTTCTCCGGTGATGCGGTTTCAGTGACCCGCCTGCGGCAGGTGTACGCATGAAGGCAACGCAAGCGCCATATTCCGAAAGGAAAAGACAATGCGTCTTGTCGCATCCCGACCACAGCTATATTCCCTTTCGGAAACTTGGGTATAGGTGCAAAGTGCAAATTCTCATTACCGGCGGAGCGGGATTCATCGGCTCCTTCCTTGCCGAAAGGCTGATTTCCGAAGGTCATTCCGTCACGGTTCTGGATGACCTTTCGACCGGTTCGGAAGAGAATTTGACCGCCGTGGCCTCCAATCCGCGTTTCGAGTTCCGGGAAGGGTCGGTGCTGGACGCGGCGCTTGTGGGCGACCTGGTGGACGCGGCGGAATGCGTATTTCACCTGGCGGCCGCTGTCGGTGTGCGCCTGATCATGGAGCAACCGTCGGCGGGGCTGCTGACCAATATCGTCGGCACCGAACGCGTGCTTGAGGCCTGCCTGCGGGATAACACGCGGGTTTTCGTTGCGTCGACTTCCGAGGTTTACGGCAAGTCTCGGTCCTTTCCGCAGAAAGAGACCGACGACCTGATTATCGGCGCGACAGATAACCTGCGCTGGTCCTACGCCTGTGCCAAGATGTGCGACGAGTTCCTGGCGCTGTCCTATGTCCGAGAGCGCAGGTTGCCCGCGACGATCCTGAGGTTCTTCAACACCACCGGCCCGCGCCAGACCAGCCGCTATGGCATGGTCATTCCCAGTTTCGTGGACGCCGCCCGCGAGGGCCGCCCGCTTGTCGTGCACGGGGACGGAAATCAATCCCGATGCTTCTGTCACGTGCACGATGTCATCGAGGCGCTTGCGCGGCTTTTCGATCGGCCCGAGACTATCGGCACCGTCTACAACATCGGGACCGATCACGAAGTCACGATCGGCGATCTGGCAAACAAGGTCATCGAGATGACGGGATCGGCTTCGGAAATCCAATATGTCCCCTACAAAGACGTCTACGGACCGGGTTTCGAGGATATGCAACGCCGCAAACCCGATCTGACCCGTATCGAAGGCGCCACCGGATTTCGGCCGCATATCCCGCTGGACCAGATCATCGCCGACATCATTCGGGAACGCCTGGAAAAAGCCTGAGCGGCCATGCCATTCAGGCGCTGACCAGCATCCCCGAGACTGGGATTTTTCCGGCAGCGAAGACGTTTCGCGTATCGACGATGATCGGCGCCTGGCGACCGACGAGCTGGTAGTCGACGTCAGTATGATCGGTGGCGACGATAACCAGATCATACGCCGAAAGGGCGGTTTCAGTCAGGTCCACCGAGCGGTGTTCTTCCGTGGAACCGGCAGCGGCGAAGACGGGCACAAGCGGGTCATGGTAATCGCATGCGCCGCCCTCTGTCGCGATCAGTTCCAGGATGTCGACGGCAGGAGAACGCCTGACATCGCCCACGTCCTTCTTGTAGGAAATGCCCAGAAGCAGGACTTTCTTTCCCGACAGGGTTCCGCCGGCTGCCTCTGCTGCCCGCGCGACGACGCCCGCGGGGATCGCGCGGCTGGACACGATCGCATGTTCGACTATGGGAAGCGACGCGCCCAGTTCCTTTACACGCGCCGTCAAGAGGACCGGAGACACCGGTATGCAGTCGCCGCCGATGCCCGGACCCGGCCAGAACGGCATGAAGCCGAATGGTTTGGTCGCTGCTGCGGCGATCATCTCGTGCACGTCGATGCCAAGCGCCTGGCAGACCGATTTCATCTCGTTGGCAAGCGCGATGTTCACGGTGCGGAAGCTGTTTTCGTACACTTTCACCGTTTCGGCCACGGTTGTGGAGCTGACTTCGACAACCTCTTCGACCACCTGCCGGTAGAACATCGCCGCCATTTCGAGCGAAGTCGGATCGTCGGCGCCGACCAGCTTGGGGATATTGCGGGTATGGAAGCTGGCGTTTCCGGGATCTTCGCGTTCCGGCGAGAAGGCAAGGAACAGGTTCTGACCCAGCACATGGCCCGCGTCGGTGAAGATCGGGGCGATCTTCTCGCGGATCGCGCCCGGATAAACCGTGGACTCGATGATGACCAGCGCACCCGGGCGCACGACCGGGGCGAGATCGCCGGCGGCCCTGAAAAGAATGGAGATGTCGGGCTGATCGTCGTGATCGATCGACGTGGGCACGCTGACGAGAACGATGTCGGCGTCCGACAGGTTGGCGATATCCGTCGTTGCCTGGTAGCGGCCGCTGTCGCGTGCGTTGGCGATCCTGTCCGCGGGAAGATACTTGAGCAGTTGCTGGCCCGAATTGATCGCGTCAACGCGGTCGGATTTTATGTCCACGCCCATGACGGTGAAGCCTGCATCGTGGACGCCCAACGAGAGCGGCAGCCCGACATAGCCCAGCCCGACCACGCCCACTTTCGCATCCTGCGTAGTGATACTTTTTCTCAAATCATTTGAGAGCGAAAAGAAACTCGTCATCTACCGCACCCTGAAAACATTCTTCGACCCCGCGACCATAGTGGAAACGAGGCAACCGGTCTACTTTCGCGGTTGCAGCAATTCTGCCGTCAGACAGCGCGCAGTTCGTCCGCCATGTCTCTTACGCGCTGTTCAAGCGATCTTGCAGGCGCGAAGCCGAGATCCCGGGCGGCCTTGGATACGTCCAGATGACCCGTTGCGGAATACAGGTCGAACAGCCACCGCTCGGGGATCTGTTCTCGCTGTGGCTCTTGTCTAAGTGTTCGCAATTTATTGGAAATCGCGTCAATCGTCGCGCTGCCCACCATCCGGCGCGCTACCGAGCTTGCCCGCGCGGCGAGCGATGGCCCCGTTTTGCTGCCGGGCATAGGCGCTGGCGGAATGCGGGCCTGGAGTTCTGCAAAGGGAACCCGTTTCACGGCTCCGACACCAATTTCCCGAGCGTGGACAGAATAGTATTCTTCCCAGGTTACTGGGTTGGGATCGGAAACAATGTAAGTCGCCGTCCGATCCGTTTGCAGCAGCGAAGACCGAATCGCGGCAAGCGCCAGATCCTCTGCATGGACGGTGTGACAAAGGCCGAATGGAGCATCCTGGGGATGATCGTGCGGCGGCTCGGGCAACAGCACCGGACCCCGGCGCAGGCGGCGAACGGTTTCGGTCGTCCACATCCAGCCGCCGGGACCGTAGACCAGTGAAGGGCGCAGGATCACTGCGCTGGCGAGTGCACCGCTGCTGACGGCTTCACGGATGCGGCGTTCGATCAGGATCTTCGCAGAGTGATAGCTGGTGGGGTCGTCCGCTTCGCGCAGGGCAGAGGTTTCGTCAAGTACGGCGTTCGGCCAGCCGTCGTGGACGACGATCGAGCTTGCATGAACCAGCCTTTCGACGTTGCACCTTCCAAGATTTGCCAGCAACGAGTCGAAATCGCGGAGGTTTCGGATGCCGTCGGCGCGCATGTCGTAGGCAAAGTTGAAAACGGTCTTGACCCCGTCGAATGTGTCACCGGCGCTGGCGATGGTGCCGGTTCTGATGTCCGCGCCGGGATATCTGCGGCGCATCCCTTCGGGCGATGACCTGACCAGGGTCCTTGGCCGGACCCCTGCGTCCAAGAGGGCGCGTACGCAATGGCCACCAACGAAGCCTCCGGCCCCGGTGACCAGCACGGGGGCTTCACAAAGCGATGCCGTTTCCTCTGCACCAAGGTCCACTGCGTTAGCCTCTGTTCTGTGGCGATGGGAAGACGTACCGAGTAAACGCCTTTCCGGGCCCGGCTTGAACCCCTTTGGACCGAAGTGGCGGCTAGACGTAACCGCTGTCTGAGAAATGTCACGCAGATTACACCGTCGCCGAGTTGAAGGCAGGCGGCGACAAAACCACGCGTGGTGCGCGATTGTCTCGGAATATGGGTCACAGGTTCTTGAACCTTTGACTCAATTCACTGTCGGCTGAGATAGTGCGGATCAAGCGCGGCGCATTACGGCGCATGGACATCTGGAACAGAAAGACTTTGGCAATGAAATGCGTCATTCTCGCAGGTGGCCTGGGGACCAGGCTGGCCGAGGAAACTCACAGGGTGCCGAAGCCGATGGTTGAAATCGGCGGAAGGCCGATCCTCTGGCATATCATGAAGATCTACGCGGCCCACGGAATTACCGATTTCATCGTCTGCCTGGGGTACCGGGGCTATGTCGTGAAAGAATTCTTCGCGAATTACTATCTGCACGGCGCCGACGTGACGATCGATCTGGGCAACGGAGGGATGGAAATCCTGCGAAGCGTCGCCGAGCCCTGGCGCATTTCGCTGATCGAGACCGGCACCGATACAATGACCGGCGGTCGATTGAAGAGAGTGCTGCCTCTGGTTGCCGACGACGAGGCCTTCTGCCTCACCTACGGCGACGGTGTCGGTGATGTCGATATCAGCGGTCTTGTGGAGTTCCACAGATCGCATGGGAAAATGGCCACCGTGACGGCGGTCGCCCCCGCCGCGCGCTTCGGAAGGCTTGAAATGGATTCCGGGGATACGGTCAGAAGCTTCTCGGAGAAGCCTTTCGACGAGGGCGGACAGATCAATGGCGGTTTCTTCGTTCTGTCGCCGGGCGTCGGAAAGTACCTTGAAAATGACTCCACTGTCTGGGAACGCGCGCCGTTGGCAAGACTGGCACAGGATGGCGAGTTGAAGGCGTTCCAGCACGGGGGATTCTGGAAACCGATGGATACCTTGCGCGACCGACAGGATCTTGAGACGATGTGGGAGGCCGGCGAGGCGCCCTGGAAAGTCTGGAAATGACTCCCGAGTTCTGGAGCGGTCGGCGTGTGTTGATTACCGGTCATACCGGGTTCAAGGGCGCGTGGGCATCCGAGTGGCTGCTGAGGCTTGGCGCCGAGGTTTCGGGCCTGGCGCTTGAACCCGACGATGGATCGCTTTTCGCGCGGCTTGGACTGGGCGAGCGGATGCATTCCGTTACGGCGGATCTTTGCGACCGCAAGGCTGCCGACCACTTGCTTGACGACGCGAAGCCCGAGGTCGTGCTTCACATGGCGGCGCAATCACTGGTGCGGCGTTCCTACAGAGAGCCCTACGAGACATTCCGGACGAACGTTGCCGGGACGGCATCGCTGCTGCACGCGGTGTCGGAGGCGCCCTCGGTCAAGGCCGTGGTCGTCGTCACCTCGGACAAGGCTTATGACAACAAGGAATGGCCCTGGGGCTATCGCGAAACGGATACGCTGGGTGGCCGCGACCCGTATTCGGCATCGAAGGGATGCACCGAGCTGGTCGCGAGTTCGATGCGCGACAGCTATTTCGCGCCTCGCGCAGCGAACGGTCACCCGGCCCGGATCGCAACGGCCAGGGCGGGAAATGTCATCGGCGGCGGCGACTGGTCCGAAGACCGGCTGGTTCCCGACATCGTGAGAGGCTGTCTTGGCCCTGAAGGCGAGGTCACGATCCGTTCGCCCCGTGCCATCCGCCCGTGGCAGCATGTGATGGAACCACTGCGGGGCTATTTCACCCTTGCAGAGGCTCTGACCCTGGAACGCGACGGTTTCGACGAGGCATGGAACTTCGGACCCGATCGAAAGGACGAGCGCCCCGTGCTGGAAGTTGCCGGCGCCCTGGTCGATCGCCTGGGCCGGGGGCGGCTGGTTGTGACCGAAGACCCGAATGCGCCGCACGAGGCCTTCCACCTGACGCTTGACAATTCGAAGGCCCGCGCGGGCCTGGGATGGCAGCCGGTGTTGTCGTTCGAGGAAACCATCAGGATGACGGCGGACTGGTATGCGCAAACGGATGCCGGGGCGGAAGCCGCCGCGCTTTGTGCCGAACAGATCAGCACCTATTCAAAACGTGTGGGAATTGAACATTGAGCGAGCCGAAATGCCGTCATTGCAAAGCGCCGCTGACCCGGACGCTTGTCGATCTGGGAATGTCGCCTTTGGCGAACTCCTATGTGAAGCCCGAAGACGCGGGCACGGCCTGCGCGGCCTACCCGCTTCATGCGCGGGTCTGTGATCGGTGTTTTCTGGTTCAGGTAGAGGACGCGGTGCCGGCAGATGCGATCTTCAATGATCAGTACGCCTATTTCTCGTCCTTTTCCGAAAGCTGG
This sequence comes from Silicimonas sp., assembly GCA_040220415.1. Classification (GTDB taxonomy): domain Bacteria; phylum Pseudomonadota; class Alphaproteobacteria; order Rhodobacterales; family Rhodobacteraceae; genus JAVJUV01. The sequence continues at coordinate 187,912 of JAVJUV010000091.1, read as the reverse complement.
TTGAAACATTGCAGCGAGTACGTTCAGGCCATGATCCCGAGACTTGGTCTGAATACCGGATCGCTGGTCGTGGAGATCGCTTCGAACGACGGCTACCTGCTTCAGTACTTCGTGCAGGAGGGCATACCGGTGCTGGGCATCGAACCCACGGCAAACACCGCCGCCGAGGCCGAGAAGAAGGGCGTTTCGACACGGGTGGAATTCTTCACACAAGCCTTCGCGCGCCAACTTCGCGAGGAAGGGGTCGCGCCGGATCTTGTGTCCTCGGCGAACGTTCTGGCTCATGTCCCGGACATCAATGATTTCGTCGCCGGGATTGCCGAGATCCTGACGGGCGACGCCGTCTGGACGGTCGAGTTTCCGCACTTGCTGAACCTGATCGAAAAGGTGCAGTTCGATACGATCTATCACGAGCATTACACCTATCTGAGCCTGGTCGCGCTGGAGCGTATTCTTGCGGCCCACGGGCTTCGCGTCTTCGACGTCGAGGAATTGCCGACGCATGGGGGATCGCTGCGGGTATTTTCGTGTCTGGAGGGAGCTTCGCACCAGCCTTGTCCCGGCCGCGATGCGGTACGGGAAAAAGAAACCCGGGCGAAGCTGGACCGGCCCGAAGGATATGAGGGGTTCGGCCCCCGTGTCGAGGCGCTGAGGAAGAGTTTTCTGGACTACCTTTCGGATGCAAAGGTAAATGGCCGGACGGTTGCCGCATACGGTGCCGCCGCCAAGGGCAACACGCTGCTGAACTACTGCGGTGTCGGGACGGCGGACATTTCCTATTGCGTGGACCGCAACCCGGCGAAACAGGGCACGCTTCTTCCGGGCACGCACATTCCGGTCTTTGCCGTCGACAAGCTTAGAAGTTCGCCACCGGATGATCTGGTGATCCTGCCCTGGAACATCCGGGATGAAGTCGTCTCGCAGCTTTCCGATTTGCGGGAAAAGAATGTTCGGTTCGTCATCGCGGTTCCGGATACCCGGGTCGTGGGCTGATGCGTGTCCTTCTGACCGGAGCCACTGGATTGATCGGGCGCCAGACCGCCATCGAACTTGAGCGGGCAGGTCACGAAGTCATCGCTGCGTCGCGGACAGGCGCCCCTGTCGCGGGGGCGGAGCGTACGGTGGCCGTAGACCTTCTGGATCAGCTGTCCGCGCGCGACGCTCTCGACGCTGCGGGGGCCGAGGGGCTGGTGCATGCGGCGTGGTATGGAGGACCGGGGCGAATGACTGCGCGGGCCAATATCGACTGGGCGGCGGCCACGCTGCGACTGGTTTCAGATTTTTCCCGGTGCGGTGGAAAACACCTTGTCGCTGCAGGATCCTGTGCCGAATACGATTGGAGCCGCGACGTGCGGCACAGGGAATCGGACAGTCTGGCTCCGCAGGGTCTTTACGGGCAGAGCAAGGCGCGCACGGGTCAGATGTTGTGCGAGGCGGCCGCATCACTTGGGTTGGTTGTCGCGTGGGCCCGCATCTTTTTCGTCTACGGGCCGGGTGAACCGCAAGGCCGATTGCTGGGTGATCTGTTCCACGGCTTCAGGACCGGTCAAACGGTTCCCTGTACGGATGGCGAGCAGGTTCGCGACTTCCTGCATGTTTCGGATGTTGCCCGGGCGATGGTCGCTGTTCTGGATGCGGGAGTTTCAGGGCCTGTCAATATAGCCTCGGGCAAAGGCACCAGGGTGCGCGATCTCGTCACCGAAGCGGCACAACAGAGCGGCGCGGCGCAACTTGTTTCACTTGGCGCAAGGCCAAGGCCGGACGACGATCCCGCGTCGGTGATTGCCGATACCTCGAAACTGAAGTCCCAGACCGGTTTTGTCCCGACGTTCGATCTTCGGTCAGGGATCGCCAATGTTGTCGAACAGGAGCGCCATAGCTGACATGAGCGACAGTTGGATCAAGCGTTTCATCAAGTTCGGCCTGACCGGCGTCGTCAACTTCGCGTTCGGCTATTCCCTGTTTGCCATTCTGTATCTGGCAGGGCTGCATCCGCAGACGGCGCTGATAATCTCGTTCTCGATCGGCATTCTCTGGAACTTCATGATCCACGGAAGGTTCGTATTCGGCACGACGGGTTATTCCCGGTTGCCGGCTTATGTCTTGGTCTATGTCGTGGCCTACCTGGTCAACAGGGTTGGGTTGTCGCTTGCGATGGAACACGGCATGTCGCCTCTGATCGCACAGCTTGCGCTGATGGTCATCACCTTCGTGATCTCGTTTATCGGGATATCCATCGTGCTGACGGGGACCATCCCCTTCGTGAACGCGATACGATCATCGGGAAACGGATCGGACACGCGCTGAGCGCATTCCGATCTGGCGAATGATCGTTCGCGACCCTCAGCGTTTCGCTTTTGCCGCCGGTCTGGGCTTTTGCTTGTCTGCCTCGTGCTCGGGTTCGTCCAGGTTCACCCTCTCGCGTTCGATCACCATCGGTCCTCCGCGGACCTGAGACTGGATCGAGGTCACGTATTCGCCAAGGATGCCGATGAAGAACAGCTGGATACCCGAAAGCAGGAAAAGCGCCACGATGATGGTCGTAGTCCCGCGCGGCGCAAGGTCCGGAGTGAACAGCCAGAGCACGGCCGAGAATATCGCGAAAAGAATGCTCAGAATGGCGATAATGGTTCCGGAGAACGTGCAGAAACGCATCGGCGCACGCGTAAACGAGAAAATCGCGTTCATCGCCTGATCGACCAGCATGAGAAGATTGTGCTTCGAGAGCCCGCGTTTGCGCACTTCCCAGTCGTAAGGCACGATGATGCGCTTGAACCCGACCGATGCCAGGATGCCGCGGATATACGGATACTGGTCGTTGAAGGACAGTGCGGCATCCAGGACCTTCCTGTCGACAAGCTGAAGCTCGCCCACGTCGGGCGTCAGCTCGAAGTCGGACAGCGTGTTCACGATGCGATAGAAGATGGATCTGCCGGCGCGAAGAAACAGGCTTTCCTTGCGGTTCTTTCGGGCCCCGGCAACGATGTCGTAGCCGCTTTCCCAGAGCTTCACGAATTCAGGCAGAAGGTCGGGCGGATCCTGAAGATCCACGGGCAGCATGACGAGGACCGCATCGCCTTTCGCATACCGCAGCCCGTTGAACGACGAGCGGAAGACGCCGAAGTTTCTTGAATTCACGACCAGTCCGACTGACGGATCCTTGGCTGCGATTTCCTTGACGATCTCGACCGTGCGGTCAGTCGAGGCGTTGTCCACGAATACATGCTGTCTGTCGTATCCAGGCAGATGCTCGTCGAAGATCCGCTTCACCGCTTCGTAGCACTCGGCGACGTTGTCCTCTTCGTTGAAGCAGGGCGAAACGATGGATATCAAAGGCATGGCACACCGGAAACGGGATTCATTTACTAAGGATCGGCAGGAACAGCACCCAAAAACCCAGGGAATAGTCGCAAGTTGGGCGCGTAAGGTCCAGCGCGCTTGCGGACCCTGGTGAAAAAGCCTTCGATTTTCGGACAATTCGCCGATCTTGAATGCTTTGTGTGGAACCGGAAACGGAAAATTGGTCGGTCCTCAAGCTCTCTGCGAAGGATGTGACACCGCGTTCCGGATTGCACGAAGTCCGCGGCGAAGCGAAAGGTAAGGGCCGCCTTTGCCGTCGAGATGGCGGTGCCAGTGCCTTGTGTCCCGAAAGTAGAACATCTCGAGCCGGGGAAGATCATGCATGTCCGAGTGCCGGGTGGCGCGGTCAAGGCGGGTTCCGACCGACGTGACATGGCCGGACGCGATGGCGTTTCGGACTGCGGCAGTGCTTTTTCCATATGGCGGCGCGAAGTGCTTGACCGGCCGGCCGATTTCCTGCTCCAGGATGGATTTCGATTCCTCCAGTTCGCGCTTCAGCGTCCGAGGGTCGAGCGCGGTCAGGTCGGGATGGGTGATGCTGTGATTGCCAAAGGTCACACCCTGTTCTGCGAGGTGCCGGATCGTGTCCCAGTTCATCAGCGGCCTGGGCGGCACAAGCGCGCCGACCCAGTTTTCGGCTGCCCCGACACGCCCCGTGGGGACATAGACCACAGCCTGAAGACCGAAGCGTTGCAGCACGGGCCAGGCGGCGTCGGCAAAATCCTGGAACGCGTCGTCGAATGTCAGCACGACCGCGCCATCATGCCAGTTGCCTTCGGCAACCTCGTCGAGTCCGATGACCGGTCGCCCAGAGGCCGAAAGTGCCGACATTTGCGCCTCGAATACTTTTGGTTCGATCGACGTCGGCCCGCCCCGATCCGAGATCGAGTGGTACATCAGGATATCCAGATGCGGCTTGGCCACCCTTGTCAGTCCTCGACGGTGTGGTGCGTGAATTCTTCCCGGTAGGCGTCCCACTTCGCCGGGTCCAGTTTGCCCTCCGCATCCAGGCAATCGGCAGCGGCGTAGGCCATTGCGAAAGCGTGGTGGGTGTTGTCGTGGGCAAACAGACCCTGCCGCCCAAAGACGACCAGTCCGTCAAGACCGCGCAGCCAGCCATCGATCCGGTCGAAGTTCTGCTTATAGTTCAGGTCATAGACCGGATAGGCATGGGACAGGCGCCGTGTGATCGTTCGGCGCACCGGTACATTCACAGGAAGCCCGAGACTGCCGAGCCAATCGCAAAATTTGCCTCCCAGTTCCTCGTCCGACATGTCCCACCATTGCTCGCCGGGATCGCAAGGCAATTCCGCACACAACACGGTCACGTCCCCGGGTTCCGTCGAGGAAGAGTAGTTCTTCGGCTCGGACATCCGGCTGATCGGGATCGACGTTTCAGGGAAGTAATGCGCGTCGTACTCGGTGAACTGCGGGGTTTCCAGGACGAGGTAGATCAGAATCATGCCCCGGAAACGGATACTTTCTACTGCTTCCAGGACCTCGGGCGGAGCCGGCGGGTTCATCAGCCGGACAAGCGCGGAAAGCGGAATCGTGGAGAGAAGCTGGTCGGAGTCTCGACGGACCTCCCCTGAACCGTCGTCCGTCCAGACAGCGGTTACGCGGTCGCCTTCGCGGTCGATCCGGACGATGTTCTGGCCAAGTTCGAATTCGGCGCCAAGGGATTCCGCGCGAGTCTTCATGGCGCTGCTGATCTGGCCAAATCCTTTCCTGGGATAGTAGAACCGTCCGGCTGTCTCGTCGGCCATGCCGGGCAACATTCGCGCCATCTTCATCAGGATCTTGCCGACCGAGCCGCTGCCGACGCGCCGTTCGGCAAGGGTAACGGCCAGCTTGTCAGGCTCGAGTCCCCAGAGCTTGCGGACGTAAGGAAAATAGAAGCTCTCGGATATGGTGGGACCAAGCCCATCGTAAAGGATGTTCGAGAAAGTCGGATCGTCGTGGGCGCGTTTCTTGCGAAGAGGCTTTGTCGCGCTATCCAACAAGAGCTTCGCCGCGAAGCTTTTGGGCAGGTTCACAATCGCGTCGAGCGGTTTCAGCGGGAAGTGAATCCATTTGCCGCCCAGGCGGATTCTTCCGTGCCGGGGCTGCAACAACAGATCGTCGCCCAGCAGCGCCTTCACGTCCGCCAGAACCTTGGGATCGGCGGCGGGGTGAAACCGGTGCGAACCGAAGTCGCAGGTCACGCCTTCGACCTCGAAAGACCCAGCATTACCACCCGCGACCGGCGCGCGTTCGATGACTCTGACCTTCGAGCCGCCTGTTCCGGCAATCGCGTAGGCCGCCGCAATGCCGGCCGGGCCTGCGCCCAGAATGTTGATTTTGGGGCTTTCGGGGTGAGCGTTATCATGTGCTGTCATACGATGGACTCCAATACTCGTTATGCCCGGCAGTGCGTGCCACGGACCCGGGGCGACACCGCACCGTTCAGGCGATCGCAGGGCTTGCCGCGTTGCCGATGATTGGCCTGAAAGGATGGGTGAACGGTGATTTTGGTCAAGTCTTTCTCCGGAAAACCCAGAAGAGCGAGATAACGTAGCTGCACATGAAAGACGCCGCGAAGGCGACAGACAAGATGACCCAGAACGGCAGAGAGGTTGCCCCTTCAAGCCCGATCAGCACCAGAAGCCGAACCGCCAGCGACGCAAGGACCGCCCCCAGGTACTTCAGGAAACCGATCAGCGTTGCCGCTTCGCCATCGCCCGTGGCGAATGTGAAGTGATGATGACCGAGGTAATTGAGGACCGTGCCAAGCAGGAAGCCCAGCGTCGAGGCGGCAACACCTGAAAGACCAAGAACCGAGTATAGGAAAAGCGCGGTCAGATAGTCGGCGACCGTACCGATGCTGGAAATGCCGAAAAAACGCATGAATCGGCTGTTTTTCAGTTGCGCTTTCATCGGAAACCGTTGCCCCAGCCACAAACAATGGCCGTGTGTCCGATGGCTATGGTACCGGTCGTCTCGACGAGGTCCGTATGATGCGGGTCGTGGATCATTCGATATACATCTCGTGCCACATCGAGTAGTTCAGAAGGCCCCAAAGGGGACGGCCGTGGTCACGTTTGCCCGACATGTGTTCACTGACCAGGCGGGATATTGCGGCGGGATTGAAGAGGTCGGTCCTTCGAAGCCGTTCTTCGCCCAGATAATCGTTGACCATGTCCGACAGGTCGGTCCTGAGCCACCGTGAATAGGGCATCTCGAGACCGACCTTCTTCTTGTCGAGAATCTCGGGGGGCAGATAGCCTTCCATCGCCTTGCGCATCAGGTGCTTCTTTCGCCCGTTCTTCATCTTGAACGCCGGAGGCACCTTTCCAAGATAGCCGGTGAGTTCAGGATCCGTGAAGGGAACGCGCGCTTCCAGCGAATGCGCCATCGTCATGCGGTCGTTCTTGATCATCAGATCGTCCGGCAGGAAGAGCGTGGAGTCGATGTACATCAGCCTCGACAGAACCTCTTCGGCATCGCAACGCGCGAACCTTTCGCGGAAATGGCGGACCGAGGCTTCGGGGACCAGTTCGTTCCGGACTCTTTCGGAATAGATGTCGTTCTTCTGCGCCTCGGTCAAAACGATACGCCACCACAAATGCGCCTCTTCCGGCGGCAGGTCGAGACCGCCGAGGAACCGCTTCAGCTTGAACTCGAAACTCAGTTTCTTGTCCGAGACCGGCAGAAGTTGCGCCAAGGGCGAGATTATTCCGTTACGTATGAATCCGGGCACCCGCCGTGCCATCTTGTAGGTCTTGTAGGCGGCGTATGTGTCGTAGCCGGCAAAAACCTCGTCCCCACCTTCGCCCGAAAGGACGACGACGACTTCGTCCTTGGCGATTTCACTGACGCAATAGGTCGGAATGGCCGAGCCATCGCCATAAGGCTCGTCGATGAAGGAAATGCTCAGTGGAAGCAGTTCGCGGACCATGTCGGCAGTGACGATGACCTCGCGATGTTTGGTCTTGAAGTGATCGGCGACAATTCGGGCATAGGGCAGTTCGTTGAAACTTTGATCCTCGAAGCCGACCGAGTAGGTATGAAGTTGCGCATCCGAGTGGCGGGCCATAAGCGCGACCAGCGTGCTGGAATCGAGGCCGCCTGACAGGAATATCCCGATCGGGACGTCCGCGATCAAATGGCGTTCCAGGGACTCGTCCATCAGCCGGAAGGATTCCTCCACCGCTTCCTCTTCCGTGATCGAGTTCGAGGCCGTGAAGTCCAGATCCCAGTAGCGCCTGAGCGTCGTCGTGCCGTCGCTGGCAACCGACATGACGTGCCCCGGCGGCACTTCGTGAATACCCTCGAACGCGGTCTGGGTGTCTGGGACATAGTTGAACGTGAGGAAATCGTGCATTGCCTGCAAACACGGGCGGCGCGGAACTCGGCGGTCGGCGATGATTGCCTTTATCTCGGATCCGAAGCGGAAATGAGTGCCGTCCTTCTGGTAGAACAGCGGCTTGATGCCGTACCGGTCCCGAAACAGGTGTAGCGTCCCGGTGTTCCGATCCCAGATTGCGAAGGCGAACATGCCGCTGAGTTCCGAGGCCATGTCGGCGCCCAGTTCTTCGAACAGGTGCACCAGGACCTCGGTGTCGGTCTGGGACCTGAAGACATGGCCCTTTTCCTCGAGGCGGTGCTTCTGCTTCAATTCGCGGAAGTTATAGACTTCGCCATTGTAGGAGATGATGACGCGTTCGTCCTCGTTGGACATGGGTTGGTGGCCGGCGGATGACAGGTCGATAACCGACAGGCGACGATGTCCAAGCCCCGTGGTTCCGTCGTTCCACGTGCCGCGATCGTTCGGTCCCCGATGCGCCAGGGTATCGGTCATGACTTCCAGTATTTGGGTATCATCGGCCGCAAGGCCCGAACCGATCCGCATCACTCCGCAAATTCCGCACATCTGACTATTCCAATCCTCGGTCGTCCGCAGACGGGGTGTCGGTCGACAGGCTCAGCACGATCTCGCCGCCGCCCAGCGAGCTATAGAAGACCATTTCTGTCGTGAACCGGCTTTCCAGCAATGCCACGATGTCAGGGTGGGCCGAGTGTAGTTGCACGGGCAAGGTGTAGATGGCCCAGACACGCCCCGGCGCCCGTTGAAGCAGGGCCTCGATTTCTTCTGCCGAGCCGACGTGCGACCAGTCCTTCCCATAGTAGGTGAGGTAGGGAAGCTCGGCCACGCCGATGACGGCAACCGTGTCCGCAGGCTGAAGCCGTTCTTCCAGGTACGCGATGGACTGCGCGTAACTTTGCTTTGGGAAGTAGACATGCTGCAGCGATAATACCGAACCTGCGACCAGCAGAAGACTGGGCAGCAGTGCAACCAGAGCCGCTTTCCGCGGTTCGAGGTCGAGAACCCGCGCCGCGACCTGGCCCAGTACCGTCGCGCCGTGGATGACGATCACGACGCCAAATCCCATCGCAAAGAAGAAGAACCGCGGGAAGAGCGTGTATCCGATACTTGTCATCAGCAGAACCGCCAGCCCGCAAGGAATGACAAGGAAGGCCACCGCTGCACTGTCCCGCCTGAGAAAACTCGCGATTCCGACCAGCACGACGAATCCGCCGACCAAAAGTACGCCCGATCCCGAAAACCCGATCTGAAGCGAAGTGACGAGTTCCCTGATTGCCCAGATCGGGTTGGTCCATTCGGAGTCGTCCTGAAGCCCCGTCGACAGAAGGGCACCGCCAAGGATGTCGGGCAGGACGATGGCGTAAGCCGCGATGGTCAGCAGCCCGAGCGGTACGAATCCGTAGCCCATTCCGGCCCAGAAACCTGTCGCCTTGCTTTCGTCCCGCCGGGTGCTGGTGGCCGCTCGGAAGAGGAAGTAGAGGAAATGGCCGATGAAGAGGAAGCCGATGGTCAGGTGGGTGAACGCGCCAAGCGCTGCGGACACTGCATAGGCCAACCAGCGCCCCTTGCCGCCGGTGCGGATCGCGTCGATCAGGTACATGCTGGAGACAAGGGAAAAGAAAAGCAATGCCGTGTAGCCACGCGCATTCTGGCTGAACCAGATGTGGTGGAACGAAACGGTCAGCAGGAAAGCGGCCATAAGGGCTTCGCGCCATGACATGATGCGCCGCGAAAAGGCATAGATCGCCGCTATGCTGCCCAGTCCGAAGGCCACCGCAGGAACGCGGATCGCCCAGACAGTGTCGCCGAAAGCCTCGATCGAGAGCCGGGCGAGGAACGTGTAGAGAATGTGATTGTTGGCGTCGTTATACGTCGTCAGAATTTCGAGCGGTTCCAGCGACATGTAGCCGACGTGCATCAGCATTTCGTCGAACCATATGCCGGTGTCCAGGGAATAGGACCTGAGCGCCAGCCCGAGGAGCAGAATGCCCAGTAACAGCTTTCCCGCAAGTGGCGGTGCGTCGTCGAAGTGAAGCAGATGATCGCGTTGCGCTTCGGGTGCCGTAAACCGTGCCAGACCTATGAAATAGAGTCCCAGAACGGCCAGTGAGATGAGGAATAGATGGAATCCGGTTTCCGATGCGCCGCCGGGCAGCGCCGCTTGCTGCGCCGTCAGGCCGTCCGCCGAGGAAAAGACGGCAATGCCAAGAAGAACGAGACCCGATATGCCCAAACCAAGACGCATCACTCACAAACCACGGTTACCGGGCTGCCCTTGTTTTCCGAAAGACAGAAAGGCAGCAAATCTGTCTGAAGAGCCTTGATCATGGCCTGAGATGAAGCCGGGAGATCATATCCGCAATCAGTCCAAGTGACCAAATCATGATCGCTGCAAGATATGCAAAGATCACGGTTTCCGAGAGGTCGCCAAAGGTCACGTCGATAAAGAACTTTATGGTCCCGATGATGATGAAGAACAGACCCAGTGGAATGAAAACCCGCAGTGGGTTGAAGAGTGTCGAGATCCGAAGGATCAGGATCAGGAAGTTGATGAAGTCGATCGGTCGGATCTTGGATTTTCCAACACGTTTGCCGTATTCGATCGGTGTGTAGATCATCCGCTTTCCGTTGGCCGACATGCATAGCGTGATGGTTGTCGTGAACGAAAAGCCCTGCGGCAGCAGCGGGAGAAACGGGATCAGTTCCGACGTCCGAAAGACCCGGAGACCCGAGTTCAGATCATTCAGCTTTCGTTCGGCCAGGAAAGACGCAAACGTGTTGAGGAACCATTTTGCGGGCCGGCGGATCAGCGGAACGTTTGCCATGGCGGCGCCGCGGTCGCCGACCACCATGTCCTGATCGCGGCAAAGTTCCAGCATCTCGGGCAGGTAACGTGCCGGATAGGTTCCGTCGGCATCCAGTATCGCAACAAATTCGTATCTGGCCGACTTCACACCGCGCTTCAGGGCGGCGCCGTAGCCGGAGTTGACCTGGTTCGACAACACGCGCACCCCGGTGGCCCTGGCTTCTTCCAGGGTGTTGTCGGTCGAACCATCATCGACAACGATGATCTCGTATTCGATCCCGGCGCCTTGAAGCTGCGAGCGCACGTCATCGACCGTCGTCGCCATCGCGCCCTGCTCGTTGTATGCCGGAATGACGACACTCAGGGCCATCGGCGCATCGCTCTCGGTCTCGAGGTCGTTGCTGAATTCTTTCGTGCGGCTGTCTTCCACGGTTCACCTTCAAGCCAAATCAAGTTCGCGGCATCCTGCTCTCCGATCCACGGAGCGGCGCGGCCAACACCTTATTTGAAAACACCAAGTTTGTCTTTCCGGCCGAGAACATGGAACTCGAAAAGGCACCATGCGAACACACTCGCCGAGTAAACGTAGTAGATTTGGTGATAAAGCATCGCGGCGACGGCCATGAACAGTCCACGGCGCGAGAAAAACAAACTGAACAGTGACCAATTCGCCGCGAATACTAGAATCGTTGCAAAAAGTGAAACAGGCCAGATTGTCGGAATCACTGGCAACGCAAGGATCGACAGCAGGAATACCATGGCAAGAACGGCACGGAGTCGTTCTCCGGTGCCGGTGTTGAGATCATTGGTGAGACCCTCGCGAGAGATCATCAGCCGCGCCCAGGGCAGCGCGCGCTTGAAGATGTCGGTCTGAATGGCGTTGGGGATCGTCCAGTGCTTGAGATGCTTGCAGAGAACTTCCGGGTCCAGAACGATCCGGTACCCGGCATTCGATATGCGGTAGCCAAGCTCGATATCCTCGATCGAGGGCACCTGATAAGTGTCGGTGTCGAAGCCGCCGACCTCTTTGAAGACGTCCTTGCGCACGGCGCCGCAGCCTGCCCAGAAGGTCCTGGCATCGGGGTTGCCACGCTGGTGGTGAAAATGATGAAGAAGGTTCTTGTATTGCGAGAACCAGTAGGAGGATTGCGGAGTATCGTCGTAAGAACCGAATATCGCGCCTACCTGCGGGTCTTCGAATGCGCGGCGGATCGGGGCCGCACTTTCGGTCCGCGCGATCACGTCGGAGTCGACGAACCAAAGCACATCGCCAACCGCATGTTCGCAGCCAAGATTTCGCGCCGCGCCGGGACCGGCGTTGACGGGCGCCACCAGCACGCGCACGCCCATTTGTTCCGCAGCCTGCACGGTGTCATCCGTTGACCGGTCGTCCACGACCAGCACTTCGGAGATTTCCCCGCGGTCGCGCAACTCGATGAGCGGCGGCAGGACCTGCGGTAACAGGGACGATGCATTGTAGGCAGGCATGATCACGGAGACAGAAACTCCGCCGGTCTCCGAATTTCTTGATTTCTCGGTTGCCACCACTACCCACTCCATGGCGGTTACTCATCAACACACGTCCGACACCATCCCCATGATAACTGGACGCAAACTCATCTGGTCTCATAATCCATAAAGCGAATTAGGTCCATGATTAAGCCCGAAACAAAAAAGATTTGGGCTTTGGAGGTTTGGCAACAGGTCCGCCAATTGGCCCGGTTTCGTGTTCGAATCCCTTGACGCGTCACCTCATGACCCGCGATATGCACCGCGCCCCAGGACGAACCGGTCGCATTGAGTTCGATCAGCGAATTTGGAATTGCTTGTATTGAAGGCGAGATGACTGAAAAATCACCGAAATATCTGCTGATCTGCAATACATCCGACGGTTTGATCGCCCAGGTCAACGGGGTGATCGTTCAGCTGCAATTCGCCCGCCGCCTTGGTCTTGAGCCAATCATCTACCTGCACGAGCGCAGCAACATGTTCGGCGGCCCCAATCCCTATTTCGACCCGGAGCAGGGCGGCAACGCCTGGGATTACTATTTTGAACCGGTCGGACCGTCCGGCAGGGAACTCGACGCATTGGTCGCGGATGGAGGGGTCGCGACCCTTGCAACAGCATCCGAACTGGAACGCCTGTTCAGGTGGGAGCCGGAGAGCTTCTTCATGAACCCGTTCGGCTATTATCGCAGCATCGAGAACCGCGCCGACGGCGCCTACCCGCGCGAATGGTGGCAGCGCCAGCGAGAGCATGCGCGGACGTTCTTCGCGGACGGTACCATCCGTTTCCGGAAGGAGATCATGGCGCAGGTCGACGCTTTCCAGGCGGCGAATTTTTCGGATCACACGCTGGGACTTCAGCTTCGGGGCTCGGACAAGTTCGATTTTGGCGTTGGCCCGAACCTGTCTCGCAAGATTACTCCCGAGGAGTATTTCCCCTACATTCGGGACTATCTTGAGAAGCACCCCGATTGCGAACGGATCTTCGTGGCGACGGATCAGCGCCAGTGGCTGAAGGTTCTCGAGGCGGCGTTCCCGGATCACATCATCTCGTATTCGGAAATGTCCCTCAGCACGTCCGATCAGAACATGTTCAACGAAACCGAGAAGAAGGCCGCTCGCGGCGCCGAAGTTCTGTGCGACATGCTTCTGCTTACGCGCTGCAGATACCTTTACAAATGCCACGCCGCGGTGGGCGAGATGGCACTGGTCATGAACCCCGAACTTGATTTTCTCGATTTGAACTATGCCGAGCAGCCCACGACCGCAGAGCCGACGGCGTTTCGAAGCGTGGCCGTTCCCCTCATCCGGGGGATGACACGCGCGTGGCGCGCTCTTGGCCGGCACGGACTGGCTCTGGAAAGGATCACGTCCGTCGAGGGCAGCGAGGTGTTGGTCGACGCATCCCACCCGCGAACGATCAACACCAAGCCGAGCCGGACCGAAAAGGCACCGCGCGCATCGGTTTTCAGCAAGCGGTTCGTCTCGGACCTTTTCGACTGGAGTTTGCGCAAGCTCGGCGCTGCCTGTTATCGCTACACTCCGAAACGCAGATAGCCGGCAGAGGTTCGAAAGAAAAAAGGGCGTGCCCGGGCACGCCCCTTACAGAAAACGTTGATCGACGCCGTCAGGCTGCGTCGCTGGTTTTCCGTCCGGCCTTTTCAAACCCGCGACCCGTCAGCGATTCCTCGAAATCCGCGGCCACGTCGTCGCGGTCGTGATGGCCGAAATACCAATCGATCGAACGTTGGAGGCCCTCGGCGAAGGACACTTGTGGCTCCCAGTTCAACAGTTCCTTGGCGAGACTGTTGTCGCAAACACGATTGTACGGGCCAGTGGGTTTGCTTGTGTCGGGTTCGATCCGGACATCATGACCGGTGCGCTCGAGCACCATCCGGGCGCATTGCATCACCGAGGTCCGCTCCATCGTGCCGAGATTGACGGCGGTGCCGTCCTCTATGCACTCGGCTGCGCGGATCGTGCCTTCGACGATGTCGCTGACGTAGGTCCAATTCCTGATCTGCTCGCCGGTTCCCCAGACCACGAAGGGATCCTGCCGCAGGAAGGCCCTGCCGATCATCGCGATGACGGCGTGATTGGTCGGGCAACGCTCGCCGTAGGCGGTGAAATACCGGACCGAAGCGCATTTCATCCCGTGCTCTTCGTGATAGGCCTTCAGCGACAGCTCGGCCATGAGTTTGGCCCAGCCATAAAGATCGTCGGCCTCGAAAGGCGGTTTGACGAGATCTTCGGTAAGATAGAGAATCTCGTTCGGATCGGCCTGCAGGCTGGTCGGGTAAACGCAACCGGATGACGCAAAGGTGAAATGTTCGACCCCGGCGCGCTGAGCTTCGCGGATCATGATGCTGTCGAGCGCGAGGTTGGTCGAACATGCCGCCTGGTGAGTGCTGATATAGCCGCGCCCGCCGTGAGTCGCCGCCAGATGAAACACGACGTCCATGCCTGCGACCGCCTTCTTGGCAGCATGCGGATCAAGCAGATCGACCTCTTGAAATTCGACTTTTCCGGTAGGCATGACATCGTCAAGATTTTCTCGAATGCCGCTGGATAGATCGTCGGCTGCGCGCACATTCGCGCCGCGCTCGACCAGAGCTTCCACTAAATGCGAACCGATGAATGAGCAGCCGCCGGTTACAAGTACGTTCTTGTTCGACCAGTCCAAATCAATAACTCCTACTTACACTACAACCACTCTGCAAAGCACCCGCCGGCTGAAATCAGCTTCGCCGCATCCCCTTGTTCGGCGCAGCAATACACGAGGCAAAGGAGAAGTTGCGCACTCCTTGCTACAGGGTGGGTCTACACGTCCGCGGCTTTCGGCGTCAACGAATTTGGTTGACAGAACTGCGCCGCATCGGGTTTCGACAAGATGGAAAGAGGCAAAGTGTTCGTGACTTGTTCGTTTAGTAGCCGCGAGTTGACGCTCGCGAAAAGGCCGGTGGTATCCCACGGATGAAACGGGAGTTTTCAGCAGCCGCAGCCTGGAGCGGTGCCGCCAGTTGGATTGAGCAGGCGGCAGGAGCCGTGGTTTTTGTCGTGATCGCCCGGATCATCGGCGTCGAGAACTTCGGTATTGCCGCGATGGCCTTCGCCTTTCTTTTTCTGGGCGAATTCCTGGTCCGCGACACCATCACCGAGGCCATAATCGAGCGGAAATCGCTGGAGGAGGGTCGGCTTGAGGCGACGTTCGTCATACTCGTCGGTTTCTCTGCAATCATCGTCCTGATCCTGCTTGGCCTGTCTCAGGTCATTGCGCGAATTTATGGCGAACCCTCGGTCGCGCCACTTCTTGCCGTTGCCAGTCCGACGGTGTTGCTCGTGGGAATCGGCGGTGTCTCGACCGCCCTTCTTCGTCGCCGGATGGAATACAAAACACTGGCAATTCGCACCATTGTTGGCGTTGTCGCCGGTGGTGTCGTGGGAATCGCAATGGCGCTGAACGATTTCGGAGCATGGAGCCTGGTCGGTCAGCGCGTCGTGGAACTGAGCATAAATACCTTGCTCGCCATCCTGGGCGCCCGCTGGTGGCCCCGGCGTCTGCCAAGCCGATCCGATCTTGGAATGGTTCGGGGCCTCGGGTTTCGTGTGCTGGAGCTCAGGTTCTGGACACTGGTGGTCGCGCAGACGCCCACCGTAATGCTCGGCATCTTTGCGGACCCCAGGTCCGCGGGTTTGTTTGCCTTCTCGGCTCGGCTGGTCGAGGTTGTCCTTAAAGTGACGGTCCGGGTCATTCAGGGCGTCGCACAATCGGCCATTGCCGCCTTGCGGCGTCAGACGAGCGCAACCTCTCAATTCTTTCTCGACCTCTCCGAACTCTCGGCCTTTGTCGGCTTCCTGTCCTTTACCGGCCTTGCGCTCATTGCTTCTCCGCTGACGCGTGTCCTCCTTGGACCGGATTGGGATGCGGCGAGCGAGATCATTCCGTTTCTTTGCATTCTAGGCGCGGCCATGGCCCTGGAGGCACCGCAGGAGGCGTATCTGCTTGCCACGGACCGATTGGAAAAATTCCTGAAGGTCGTTCGACTTCAGGCCGTGATCGGCCTGCTGCTGATCGGTGTCGCAAGTCTGTTCGGTGCGGTCGCGGTCGGAATTGCGGTTGCTTTGCGGGCATTGGTCGTGTTGCCGCTCTTTACGAAGGCAGCCCTTTCGCCCGAGGGCATCGGCGCAGCGGAATTTCTCGGCGCGATCCGCTCACCGGTCATCGTATCGGTCGTGCTGGCGGCTACGCTTGGCCTTTGGCGCTGGCTGGGCTTCGGTCAGGTTGGCGAAACGCTGTTTGTCGCTCTGTCGGTGTCGCTGGGAGTTCTGGTGGCCATCGTGGCGGTGATCGGTTTCATGCCGGCGACCTATGCGCGACTGAAGAGCTATGTTCAGCCATGATGTGACAAATGCGACCTGACTATCCACGTGGGGTGAACAAAAGAGAGAAGCGTTTTTCCATATGATGACAATTCGTTTAAAGACTATACGAACTGCGCCGGCATTATTTCGAGCGGCGTGCGACGTGGGTGTGTGACGCGCAATTGCGCGGTTCCGGGTGATAGGAAAGCAAGCAATGATTGATTGGGTTCGCAAAAAATTCTTTCTTGTGAAATGGGGTGCTGTTGCACGCAGATGGCCGCTGGAGCGTTTGCTTCAGACCATCGACATCGATCTTTCCGACAAGGAAAAGGCCGAGATGATCCACGGAATTCATTCGTGGCGTTATCTGGTTCCGCGATACATGGAGCGGTTCGATTCCGCTGCCGGGGGCAAGCAGGCGTATTGTTTCGGCGTGGCACATGGAAGCACGGTGCACGGGCTGGTTGAAGGCTATGAAAGCCTGAAGAGCGAGATGCCTCACCTGCACCTTTTCGATTCTTTCGAGGGCCTTCCCGCGGAAGACCCGGGAATAGAAGTGCCCGCCGTCTGGAACGAAGGTGCTTTCGCAGGTTCGAGGGCCGCGCTTGAAAAGCGTCTTGCCGAAATCGGCGTGTCAGAAGACGCCCGTACCATTCATCCGGGCTGGTTCTCGGAAAC
Organism: Silicimonas sp.; assembly: GCA_040220415.1. Taxonomy (GTDB): domain Bacteria; phylum Pseudomonadota; class Alphaproteobacteria; order Rhodobacterales; family Rhodobacteraceae; genus JAVJUV01. The sequence goes on along the minus strand of JAVJUV010000091.1, from coordinate 170,834 downwards.
GCTGAAGCCCGAACTTGTCGCCGACGGAACGTTCAAGCCCGCCGCCTACGTGGATATCGATGCGGATCTCTACAACAGCACTTTCGAAGTGCTCGATTTTCTGTTCACGCACAAACTGATCGGTCCCGGCACCTTGATCGGTTACGATGACTGGGGTGACACGGCCTTGTGGACCGCGGGCGAAAGCCGGGCACACAAGGAGATCATGGAGAAGTACAACGTCAAGTGCGCACAGTTGTATTCCTGGGGTGAACAACCCCTGATCCGCAAGGTCTTCCTTGTGGTCAAAGTCGGTGACTAGCACCGGCATCATGACTTCGGACGTCGACTTTCCAATGTTTCAATCGGACAAGCCGTATGCAGCAAACTGATCGCGACGCTTCTCAGGGCATGGCGCCAAGGCCCTCGTCTCTGCACGCCGCCGGTGCATGGGGAGCACTTCTGGCGGGTGCCGTTCTGTTTGCCCTTGGTCTTTGGGGCTATCAATCCGGAGAGACTCTCTCGGAGATCGACTACTGGTGGATTGCCTGTCTTGGCATTGCCGGATTGACGATTGGTGCCTTGCTTCATCTGGGGTGGGCCGCGTCAGGTTTTCTTGGCGGTCTTTATATCGCGGGGTTCTCGGCCCAGTTGGCGCTGAAGGATCCCTTCTGGTTCCAGCAGTTCCAGTTCGGCGGGGCCGAACTTGCGCTTGCCATGCTCGCGGCAGTCGGTCTTCAGGGCCTCGTGGGCGGGCTTTACCTGCTGCGGGCCGGTGCGCTGCGTCATCTCGGGCAGATCGGCGGGTCGCTTGGCTGGTTCAGGCTTTTTCTGGTCGCGATGGTTCTGATCGCGGGTTCCAAGGCGGCCATGGAGTTCATCGCGCTGGACGACATGCCGCGCTATGCCAAGCAGTTGGTAATCGCCCTTGGCTTTCTGGCCTGCAACCTGGTCGGCCTGGCGGCTTTTCTCGTCGCTTTGCCGGGCGATGCGCTTGGGCGCGCCGGTGTGCGATTCCGCAGGCTTGTCGCCCTTGCCGGTGATCCCAAGCCTGTCTCTGCCCTTGATGCGCGCCTGCCGCTCATTCTGGCCGGATTTGTCTTCGTCGTATGCGCCTCGATCAGCCTGTGGTCGTTCGACGGTGTCCCGCATCTGGACGGGATCGTGTATCTGTTTCACGCCCGCTACTTCGCAGACGGTGTTCTGACCTTGCCGATCCCGGCGGGAGTCGAGGCGTTCAATCATTACCTGATGGATATTCGGGGTGACCGGTGGTTCTCGGTGAACCTGCCGGGCTGGCCGGCAGCGCTTGCCATCGGAATCTGGCTTGGCGTGCCGTGGCTTATCAATCCGGTCCTGGCGGGGATCAGTGTTTTGCTTCTGCATCGCTTCCTCAGGGTTCAGACAGATCGGGGAACAGCCAACCTGACCTCTTTCCTGCTCGCGGTCTCGCCCTGGTACCTGTCGATGTCTTCGACAATGCTGATCCATACATTCGCCTACACGATGATCCTGGGTGCATGGGTGCTGTTGCAGAGATCCCGGACCGAACCCGGTCTGGTCGCGCCGCTTCTGGCGGGCTGCCTGATGGGATGGCTTTTTCTGGCGCGGCCGCTTGAGGGCGTCTACATGGGTGTTCTGACCGGCATCTGGACGCTTTCATTCCTTACCGATCGTCGCCAATGGCGCACCGTGATCATGTATGGTCTGGGGTGTTTCGCGGTCGGCGTGCTGTTGTTCTTCAACAATCGCGCGCTGACGGGCTCGGCGACCTTGATGCCGATCAAGGCTTATCTTGACGAGTTTTGGGGCCCTGGGCGGAACGACATGGGCTTCGGTCCGCATATCGGCGCCCCGGATTGGGGCAACGTCGATGTCTTCGATGGTCACAGTCCGATCGAGGCGCTGATCAATTTCCATCAGAACTTTTACGAACTGAACATGGATCTTCTTGGATGGGGGGGCGCATCGGTTCTGTTCGCGCTGGTATTCGTGCTTTGGGGGCGCTGGACCCGGTTCACCGCCGCAATGGCCGTTATCGTTGCGATGACGTTCTTCATCTACGCGCTCTATTGGTATGCGGGCGGTTTCTACGCCGGTCCGCGATACTGGTTTCTTGCGATTGTCCCGATGCTGGTTTTCTCGGCGCTTGGCCTTCGCCGGTTCGTTGAAATGCTTCATGGCATCTACCCGGAAGTCCATGTGGCCGAACGCATAGCCGCGATGGTGATCCTGCTTGGTGCGTCTTCCGTGCTGGTCTACGAGAGTTGGCTGGCGCTGAACAAGTATCCCGACATCAACGGCTACCATGCGGACTATCTGAAGCTGTCACGCAAGGAAGAGTTCCGCAACGCGCTTGTCTTCATTCGGAGCGATGAACCGGAGAGCGAGTACGGCAGTGCCTTCTGGCTGAATGACTTTGCTCCTGACGCCGAAACGCCGCTGTTTGCAAAGGATTTGGGGCCGGAGTCGAACCGCGAGGTGGCCGCGGGCTATCCTGACAGGCAGATCTATGTGGTCGAGGCCCGATCGGTCGAGTACCCCGTTGTCACGGTGGTGCAGGGGCCGGTGTCGAGTGTCGAGGCGCTCGAATAAGTGGGCGCTTCGGTCAGGTGTATCGAAGAACCGCCACGGCGATGATGGCGCAAATGAAGAGCGGATAGCCGACCTTCGTCAGAAATGTTGCCGACCATATGCGCCTTGTCGCTGTTTCGCTTGCGCCGGGTTCGGCCACTCGGTTTGCGTAGACCATTGCGCCGGCGACGAACAAAAGTCCTGAAATCAATCCGAAGGCGGCCCAAAGGACCTCGGTGATCGGGCCACCGAACGTTCCGAAATGCAATTCGTCGGCGATGGTCGCCAAACGATGGGCCGCGTTCACCTCGCTTGCCGGAAGCATGTCTATCACTTCAAGCGTCGTCGGATCTATCAGGATTCTGTTGGATTCGTAGTTTGTCAGCAGTTGGTCGGTTCCGCCCAGCAGCCAGATACCTTCGTGCGCCTGGCCCGGTATGTGGACATAGGCGATCTCGACCCCGGGCAATGCGGCCTGCGCCGCGGCGATCGCCCGATCGAGAGCGTCTCCGTCGAAACCCGCCGGCAACGGGGTGTCGCGCTCGGCCAGCCGTTCAAACGCCAGATCCTGGTAGGGCATGGCCACAACGCGGTCGAGAAGATAGTACAGGCCGGTGATACTAATTAGCACCAGGAATGGTAGCGACCAGACGGCAGTCAGGCGGTGAACTCCTCCCCAGTACGCGCGAGGCCCCATAGTGCGCGACGGCCAGCGGAAAAAGCCGCGCCAGAACCGGCGATAGGTAACAATACCGGTTATCAGGAATCCTGTGAGAAGGATGGAAAAAGCGGTCACGAAAATCCCGCCGATATGCGTTCGCGTCAGGAACGAATCGTGCAGCTCCCGCAGGACGGTATAGAAATCAGTTGGCCCGGTCTCGCGGCTGACAGCAAAGTTTTCGCCCCCGAACCAAACAAAGCGTTTTTGCCCCCCCGGCAGCCAGACTATCCCGCGGTCCGCGATCCAGTCGGAATGCGAGCGGTTTATCTGAGTGACGACTGCTTCGGGGTTGTAGGCCCGGGCTTGATCATACAGCGTTCCGAATGAAGGGCGTTCATCCTTCGAAACCGGCGTGCTCAGGCGTTCGGAGCTGACGAAGATCGCTTCGATCTGATCGGCGTATACAAGTAGTGTGCCGGTAATCGAGAGTAGGGCCAGGATACCGAATACATGAATTCCAAACCAGGCATGAAGCCTGAACATAACGTTCCGAAACTTGCGATTTGACAAATGAACCACCCAGACATCGACGCCAACACTTAACGAAGCTAACATAGACGAACGATTTGACCGAAGTCCATCGATACGATCGTCGGTTGCTCAGCCGCGGTGTCGCACCTTCGCATAGAGATTCTCGAACTGCCGGTTGATGTGGTCGGGGTCGAAGCGATCTTCCTTCGACCGCTTCAACGCATTGTCTCCCATCTCCTGACGCCGCGCCGCATCCTCGAGGATGCTTGTCACCGCGTTGGTGATGGCATCGACATCTCCGATCGGCACGCAGGCGCCGACGGTGTCGTCGACAAGCTGCCGAACGCCCGAACAATCCGTTGCCACAACCGGCGTACCGGTCTGGAACGCTTCGACGATCGAGATTGGCAGTGCTTCCCATCGTGACGTCAGCAACATGAGATCGGCGGCGCGGAGCACGCGAAATGGCCTGTCGTTGCGGCCGGCAAAATGCAAATGCGAGTCCACGCCCTTTTCATCTGCGAGTTCGCGCATCTCGTGCTCGAGAGGACCATCCCCGATGACGACGAACCGATAGCCCGGGTGGCTTTGCTTCAGGCGAACGACACAGTCGATCAGGATGTCGATGCCTTTCTGATAGGCCAGCCGTGCAATCGTCACGACCAGCCGGTCGCCATCCTTCAGCAGCTCTGCTCGAAGCGCTGCAACGTCGTCCGGAAGGTCGTTGGGCGCGGGATCGATCCCAAGGCCGATCACCTGAAGTTTCTCACTGGGAACGCCGCCGATCTTTTCAAGGTCGTCCGCGGCCCGGAAGCTGGGCGTCACCACCTGATCGGCATGCTTCGCTATCGCGCCGAAGCCCTTGGTGCGATCCGGATCAGAACCGTGGTAAGTCACTATCAGGGGAATTCCCAACCCGGCCCGAGCAATCAGTGCGACAAGGGCTGGCGCGGATTCATGCGCGTGTATGACTTCGATTTGTTTTTCCTTGAGAAATTTTCGCAAGAGCCATGCCGAGCGCACCAAGTGGCCAAGCCTGCGCGCGATCGATCCTCCTTCGGCACCCACCTTCAGCGTGTCGATCGGGAGAAATCCGTCAAAGTCGCCCTCGTTTATCCAGTCTCCCGCCGATCCCGACAGATAGATCCGGTGGCCTCTGTCCTTGAGCCATGCGCCCAGACCCAGAGTATGACGTGCAATTCCTCCCATGCCGAAGATTGTGCACATTTCAGCAACCCGAAGCGGTTGGATATCGCGCGTCTCATGGGTAGAGGACATTGGTATCTCGCAATTTTTTGGGCCGCGCGGGGTTTTTTCGGTGCGGCTGATCTAGCACTGGTGCTACAGTGCCCGCAAATGATTCCGGGTCGGGATGCACTTTCCGTCATGGGTGGTCGTCAGCAAGTCGCGCGTCTCCGGGCCAGGTGTTGTATGTAGTTTGTGTCGGAGTTCTGCCGTGGACCGGAACAGCGAAATCCATGTCGGTGTCGACGGGTCCACATGGCGCAACCCTCGCGGTTTTGGCCGGTTCACCCGTGAACTGATCGAAGCGTTGGCGAAACGCGATAGCCGGTTTCGCTATACACTGGTGCTGGATCAGGAACCGACACATCCGATTCCCGACGGGGTCGATGCCGTGGTCGCGGGGAAGGCCGGGGAAACCGCCACCCGACTTCAGATGAACCGCGCAGCCGTCAAGCTGGGGTGCGATCTGTTTTTCTACCCCACGGTGTTTTCGTTCTTTCCCATGCTTTCGCGCGTTCCCAAAGTGGTGGTCATCCACGACACGATTCCAGAACGTTTCCCCGACCTGGTTTTCCCGACAAAGCTCAATTTCGTGCTTTGGAAGATCAAGATGTTCCTCGCAAAAATGCAGGCAACACGCTTCATTACTTGCTCGGACTCGTCCATCGACGATCTGCACGCCATCCTCGGGATCCCGAAGGACAGGATCGATTCCTCGACGATGGCCGCCGCGCCCGTATTTCGCAAGATCGACGATCAGCAGGCAATCGCAGGTATACGCGAAGAGCACGGTATTCCCGAAAATGCAAAGATCCTCGTGTATGTCGGAGGTTTCAACCGACACAAGAATGTGCTTCGCCTGATTCAAGCCTTGCCGATGATCCTGGCGGAGCATCCGAATGCCTTTCTTGCGATAATCGGACGAACGACCGGCGAGAGGTTCTGGGATAACGTCGAGGATTTGCAGGCATCCGCCCGAGCGGATGCGGTTGCCTCCGAACGCATCGTCTTCACCGGCGAAATCACGGACGAGGAACTTGCCCTGCTGATCAACGCCTCTCATGCGCTTGTGCATCCGTCGCTGTACGAAGGCTTCGGTTTTCCGCCGGTCGAGGCCATGGCCTGCGGCACGCCAGTTCTTGGGTCCAATGCCAGCAGCGTGCCCGAGGTTGTGGGCGATGCCGGCCTTCTTTTCGATCCAACCGATCCGGCCTCGATCGCAGAACAAACCAACCGGCTTCTTGCGGATGACGATCTGCGTCGGACACTTGCCGCGCGCGCTCCGGGTCAGGCGGCGAAGTTCACATGGGAACGCGCGGCAGAGACGACCGAGGTGAGTTTTGAGAATGCACTGGCCGCGCGATCGCGCCAGGTGCCGTTAAAGGGTAGATGAATGTCACACCATGCAATTTCCGTCGTTGTTCCCTGCACCAACGAGTTGTCGGATTTCCAGGCGTCGGCCACGGCGCTGAGGTCGCAGAGCGGGCCGGTGCCCGAGATCGTTGCCGTCGAGAGGCTTGGCCCCGAATTCGTCGCAGCGATCACCAAGGAATTCCCCGAGGCGAAGATCGTGTCGGTCCCTGCCGGCACCACGATCCCTCAGATGCGCGCGGCCGGCATTCGCGCGGCGACGGCCGATGCCATCGGGGTTATCGAAGATCACGTCATCGTCCCGCCGCACTGGACGGAAGCGATGCTGGGCGAGATCGCCAACGGTTCGGACGTCGTCGCCGGTCCGGTGGAAAACCATGCCACCGAAACCCTTGTCGACTGGGCGGCCTTCCTCTGCGAGTACAGTGCGGTCCTGCCGCCGCTGAATGATGGTCCTTCGGACTGGTTGCCCGGCAACAACACCGTTTACCGGCGCCAGGTTCTGCAACGCTTCGACGCACTTCTTGACGATGGAAAGTGGGAAAACCACCTGCACGATCACATCAAGAAAGACGGTGGCACGCTGACGTTGCGCAACGACATCATTTCAGGCCACAAGATGCACTACACCTTCGGTCTCTACTTCTCTCAACGCTATCTGTATTCGCGGAGTTTCGCGGGCATGCGGGTAAGCGGTGAGACATTGCCGAAACGCATCCTCATGGGTTGCATGGCGTTCGCTTTGCCCCCGCTGGTCTATTATCGCGTCGTAAGAAACGTCACGACCAAGGGCCGGCACCTTTCGGAACTGCGCCGGTCTCTGCCGATGCTGGTTCCGTTCTCGATTTCCTGGGGTGCCGGGGAAATCGCGGGGTATTGGTTCGGCGCGGGAAATTCCCTTTCCAAGGTACGCTAGGCTGAAAGCAATTCGGAGCGCGCAAAATCATGATACCCGTGGCTATTCCAGACCTGTCAGGCAACGAGGAGAAATACGCTCGGGAAGCCATCCAAAGTTCGTGGATATCTTCTACCGGGCCGTTCCTCGATCGCTTCGAGGCCGAGTTCGCCAGCCAGTGCCAAACCAGCGAATGCCTTGCCGTCGCCAATGGGACGGTCGCGCTGCATCTTGCGCTTCTTGCGTTGGACGTTCGGGCGGGTGACGAGGTCATTATCCCTGCGCTGACCTATATCGCGACAGCCAACGCTGTCCGCTACATGGGCGCCACGCCGGTTTTTGCCGATGTCGATCCCGGCACATGGTGCCTGGATCCGGCACGCATCCAGGAACTGATCACGCCCCGCACCAAGGGCATCATCGCGGTGCACATATATGGACATCCCGCGGACATGGACGCGATCAACGGGGTCGCAAAGGCGCATGGTCTCTGGGTCGTCGAGGACGCGGCAGAGGCGCATTTCGCCGAGTACAAGGGCCGCAGGGTCGGCTCCATGTCTGATATCGCGACGTTTTCGTTCTTCGGGAACAAGGTCTTCACCTGTGGAGAAGGTGGTGCGATCACACTGAACGATGCCGGGGTCGCCGCGCATGCCCGCTCGCTGCGAGGGCAGGGCGTCGACCCGGAGCGGCGCTATGTTCACCCGATCATCGGTTACAACTATCGGCTGACCAACGTGGCCGCGGCGATGCTTTGCGCGCAAATGGAACGCGCCGATGCAATCCTTGCGCGCCGTTCTGCCATCTTTCGCGCCTACGAGACGTATCTTGCCGGGGTTCCCGGTATCGGGTTCCAGCCGGTGGCGAACTGGGCAAAGCGCACTCCCTGGCTTTTCTGCATCACGGTCGATCCGAACGCTTTCGGCTCGACGCGCGATGAACTGGCCGAGCATCTGCGCATGGGCGGCGTGGATAACCGGCCGTTCTTCCTGGGGATGCATATGCAGGAGCCCTACCGGGATCTTGATGCGCAGCAGAAAACCGATCTGCCGGTCACGGAACATCTGTCAGAGGTCGGTCTGAACCTGCCGACCTATGTGGCGATCGAGGACGGACAGATAGAAATGATCTGTGCGCGCATCGCGGAGAAGGCCGGCGCGGCGTGATGCTCTTCGTCCACCTGCGATTCCTAGGGACGCACCGGCTTTAGCACCGGCAACTCGACAGCCTGGTTTGTACGGCTGCTCTCGACGACCGCATTGGCGATCTCGATCGACCTGAGTCCGGCATTGCCGTCGGCAATCCGACGGCTTAGATCGCCCTCGCAGAGTTTGAGGAAGTCACCCAGTTCCTCCGAGAAGGAAAGCAGGGCGGTCGATTTCCACGACTTCAGCTTTTCACGGACTTCGATGTCGAAGTAGTTTCGCTTGGTCTTCACCGGCCGGCCGCCGGGTTCCGACATGGTTATCAATGTGTTACGCATGGGCGCGTAAGCTCCGGTCACCATTCCGTGCGTGCCGAAGGCTTCGATGGCAAAGGTGTATCCGCGCCACTCGCCCCAGTTCGCCTGGTACACAGCCGGGACACCTTCGGGGTTCTTGAAGATGGCGATGGCGTTGTCCTCGGAGCCAGGCAGGTTCCATACCGTCTCGCGCGCCACGCCATAGACGGACGTGACCTCGCCAAGCATGTGACGCACCATATCGGTCATGTGGATGCCGATGTCCCACATCGATCCGCCGCCGGACTCGGGCACGCGGTATTCCCAGTCGTGCGTGAAATGGGCCAGGCCATCATGGCCGCCATAGGCACGGACATGCGTCAGCGTGCCGATCTTTCCGCTTGCGATCGTGTCCTTCACATAGGCGAAGGCCGGATAATAGCGCATGTTGAAACCGGTCGCGACGGTCCGGTCGGCTGCCTTGGAGGCATCGAGGATGCGCTGGCAGGCCTCGGCAGTGCTGGTCATCGGCTTTTCGACAAGAACATGCATCCCGCGTTCAAGTGCCTTGATGCAGGGGGCTTCATGCACATGTGGTGGTGTAGAGACGACAATCGCATCCATCTCGGTGTCTAGAAACCGATCCAGGTCGATGAATGCGGGCGCATCCCCGGCGGCTTTGCGCGCCGCCTCTTCGGTCAGGTCGAGAACGGCCGCCAGTTCTGTGGCCGGGTTGTTCTGGATTGTCTGGATTCTCAGAGCGCCGATCTTGCCGGCTCCACCCACTACACCAATACGCATGATCGGCTACCTCGTCATGTGAATTTCGGAAATCTCTTCTGCTGTCGCGCTCAATTTTCCTGGGCCAAGGCCACGTCGAATCCATGACTCCGCAACAATGCGTGACGCCGTGCGGTTTCCATATCGGCGGCCAGCATCTCGGCGCAGGTTTCGCGTGCCGTCGTCTCTGGCACCCAGCCCAGTTTCTCACGCGCCTTGGCGGCATCCCCGAGAAGGGTGTGCACTTCTGCCGGGCGGAAGTACTGCGGATCAATCCGCATGACGACGTCGCCCGGTTTCAGCGCAGGAGCACGATCGCTGGTGTTCTTCTCGACCACGGCCGTCTCATCAACACCGGTGCCTTCGAACCGAAGGGTCAGACCCAGTTCTTCAGCCGTCCACCTGATGAACTCACGCACCGAGTATTGTTCGCCGGTGGCTATCACGTAGTCTTCGGGCTGGTCCTGCTGCAGCATCAGCCACTGCATCGTTACATAATCACGCGCATGGCCCCAGTCACGCAAGGCGTCGATGTTGCCCATGTAAAGACAGTCCTGAAGACCGTAGGCGATATTCGAGAAGCCCCGGGTGATCTTTCGCGTCACGAACGTTTCGCCACGGCGCGGACTCTCGTGATTGAAGAGGATGCCGTTGCAGGCGAATATTCCGTAAGCCTCGCGATAGTTCACGGTGATCCAATAAGCATACAGCTTGGCAACGGCATAGGGCGAGCGCGGGTGGAACGGTGTCGTCTCGCGCTGCGGTGTTTCGCGGACAAGCCCGTAAAGTTCCGACGTCGACGCCTGATAGAACCTGGTCTTTTTCTCGAGACCCAGAAAGCGGATCGCCTCCAGCAGCCGCAGCGCCCCGATCCCGTCGACGTCGGCGGTGTAGTCGGGCATTTCAAAGCTGACGTCCACGTGGCTTTGCGCGCCCAGGTTATAGACCTCGTCCGGTTCCACTTCCCGCATGATGCGCGTGAGGTTGGATGTGTCGGTCAGATCGCCGTAGTGAAGGGTGAGTTTCGGGTTTGGCTCGTGCGGATCCTGGTAGATGTGATCGATCCGGCGGGTGTTGAAGAGCGAGGCGCGCCGCTTGATCCCGTGAACCTCGTACCCTTTCGCAAGCAAGAACTCGGCGAGGTACGATCCATCTTGTCCGGTGATTCCTGTAATTAGGGCGCGTTTCAATACTAATGTCTCCAACCACTGATAACGCCCGACCGATACCACAGGAACCTTCTCAGACAAGCAATTTCCGAGCGACTCGGCCTTTTACATATTTAAATAGATATGTTATTATCCATTAAGTTGGTGTTCGTACGGCACTGGGTGCCGCTGAAATTGGTCTGGTTCAAATTCATTACTCGGCAGTAGTCCCTCACCTGACACTTGTGACTTTCAAACGTCCGTCGGTGTTCTCGATTGCCGATCAACCGGGGGAAGACTGTCGGCTCTATTGGCCTTTAAAGGCTGGGCGGGCGGCGAATGGAGGGCTGGATGGCTTACTTGGAACAAGAAGGTGGATTTGCGTTTGATCCCGCCGCGCTGGTCGGTGAAGTACGAGAGGCATTGAAGGCGGTAACAGAGCTTGATCCGCTATGGATGCACGGCGTCGTGCACCCGGGCGGGCCGCATTATCGGCTTGAAGGCACATTGGGTCCGGTCAGTTTCGGAGAGGATGAATGCGTCGTGCTGGGTCACTATATAATGGAGTTCTCGCCCGCGAATTGTTTCATTATCGGAAACGCTTTCGGAATGAGTTCTGTCTATATCGCCAAAGCGATGGAATCATGCGGGGGCCGTTCGGTCATCACCTTGGACAACAAGTCGGAAGGTGATGGTGAGCGGTGTGCGAGAGTGGCGGAAGATCTTCGCAAACGCACCAACGCCCGACTTCTTGAAAATCATTATGGTCGGTCTCCGGACGACATCATGCGTGCCACCGGGGGCGAGAAATTCGACCTTGTACTTGTCGACGGACTGCATGCCCATCCGCAGGTGACCGAAGATTACCACGGACTGAAGGACGTGCTGCATGACAAGAGCGTCATCTGCTGGCACGACTACTGGCTTGCGGGCGTCCCCGAGAGTGTTGCGGCAGCAGAGAGCGACGGTTTCCTTTGCACCAAAGTGAATTGTTCGGGGGAACTGGTTTTCGGCACTCGCGACCAGGCGGTCTTCGATCGTATCCTGAGGCTCTTTCCGAATTCCGAAGCGCCCCTGAAACGCACCCGATACGCGGCATTGGCCCTGCTATACGTCGGGCTGCTCAAGGCGGGCCTTCGCAGGCGGCTTTCGCTTCGCTAGGATTTTCCGTCAGGTTTTCGTCCGGGACCCATCAGAAATGCAAGGGTCTCGCCTGCGATCCAGGCACAGTAGAAGGCCACGACAAAGGGGGCGGCGGACACGAACCTTTTCATGTCCTGTCGGGCGGTCCCGCGCGCTAGGCGAAGTGTCATGAGAACCGGAAGAAGCGGGGCCAGCAATACGCGCACAATACGTCCATCCGAGCCATGCTCGGCCATTCGATCGCGTGCGTACTGATGCCCGTGCCGAAACCGGACCCCAAGCAATTCGCGAAACACGTAGGTCGCATTATGATCGACCCGTGCCGACGGCTCAAAACTCAGCGTCGCACCTTCTTCTTTCAGGCGATCATGGATGACGTGTTCCCATTCGCCTGCGGATGCCCATAGGGCGGCACGTGCCCGCACCAACGGTCCGTAGGTAACATTCGAGCCGGTCAGTGCCGAAACGTTGCCTTCGGCAGGCCGTTCGGGTGGGAAGGTGCCATAGTCGGTCAAATATGCCGCATGACTTACGGCGTCGTTCCGTGCATTGCCGACCGATCCTCCGATGACATCCACACCCGGTTTCGCGAGCCGCTCGAGATTTGCGAGCCATTCCGGGTCAGGCAGAAAAAGGTCCTCGGTCAGGGCCACCCAATCGGTGTCCACCCGCCGCATCGCCGATCCGCGCAGAACGGGGATTTCGGGTGTCCCATCAACCACGACGAGCGTGGCCCAGGGCCGGGCCTCGAAAAGCGGTGAGACATCTCCGGCGACGCTGGACCGAGCGACGACGACGGGTGCCGCATGCGCCATCCGCCCGCGCGCCGTTTCGAGGGCATCGAGACAGGCTTCGAGCAGCGCGGGGTCGCCGGCCGAAGCCACGGCGACCGCCAGTGTCGGCGCGGTTTTGTCATTACTCTGCAAGATCATGCCCGCCGTCGATTTTCACCGCCACTACGCCACTTCCTTTTTCGGACCAAGACAATAGCCGGTCAATTCTCCCAGGGCCCACATCGTGACGATCAGAAACAACAGGGGCGAAGCGCGCCAAAAGCGATCCATGTGCACTTTTTTTTCGCGCTGGATACCAAGTTGCCGGAACCAGAGGACGAAAGGGACAATGGGCGTTGCAAGAATTCTGGCGAGGCGCAGCCGTGTCGGGATCTCCGACACGCGAAAGCCGGAATATTTCCGGCCCCAGGTAAACCACTCCATTGCCAGGTCGCGTGTCGGAATTTTCGGCCGGTACTCTGTCGTGAGGATCCCATCCGACAGGATCATCTTCTGTCCCGACGCGGCAAGCGCCTCGTGCACGGCTAGTTCGCGGAAACGATGCTTTGCAAGATCACCCAACCCGGCAAGCGCACTGGCCTCGTAGCAGACATTTGTCACCGACAGGTGATCTGTCATGGTCGTTGGCTGTGGCGGCATGTAGCGCGCGAAGTCGTAGAAATGTACGGCCCAATGCCAGATCGTGTCGATGCCGTTGTCGGTGCAGCCACCGACGGCGGCGGCGGAATGCTGTCTCTGAAGTTGCAGGGCATTCTCGGCCCAGTCCGGGGCCGGGATACCCCGATCGGTCAGCATCCCGATCAATCGCCCGCGGGCAGCCTTGATTCCCGCCGCCCGGCGAATCGTGCAGGCATTGTAAAAGCCCATCGGGTCCTCGGATAGCGGGGCACCCTTGACGGTTCCAAGGTCAAGAAAACGCACCTTCGGAAATGTGGCGGCCAACGTGGCCGCATCGCCCGAGATCTGGTCATGGGGAACGATGACCTCGAGAGTCATGTCGCCTGTCTGGCGGGACAGTGCATCAAGGCAGTTTCCCAGCGCATCGGTCCCGTCGATGATGATGACGATTACCGAGATGTCAGGCGGATCGCTCGCGGGTTCGGTCATGGTACACGGATCACCTTGAGGTTACGCAATAATTCAGCCGGAGATACGGCACAGCGCCGATCCATGCAACGACACGGTTCTTTCGGTGAACATGAGCCGGAAGACCAACTGCCGGTTGCCGATGGATAGGAAAAAGTGTCGTGGGCGTCTGTTCCAGGGGCCAAACAGGGGAACCGACTTCCTTCTTCATTCCCGGAGCGATCTCTTGCAGACCTGTCTTTTCTGCGTTGCATCGCCCAAGGATTTCGCGCCTTGTCCGTCCGAAATCCGCTTGTGGAGATTTGGTGTGTGTTCCAGGACACGTGTTTCCGGCGTTTGCGCCAGCGTTGCCCTTGTTTCGCTTGCAACCGCCGGCCTGTCCTCTCTTTGCCCGATAGAGAGCGGGTTCAGTGTCATCGCGCGTTTTTTTGACTCGGTTGCGCCATGGCTGATCGGCGCAAGCCTCATATGTGCGGTCCTGACAATCACCTTTGGGCGGCAAATCCTTGGCGTCGGGATTGCCGTTGCCGCGCTAGCCAGCGGTCTTGCTCTCCAAAAAAGCTATCTTGATTTGACGGTTGCGCCTATGCCCGGTTTGACTCCGGATGTCCGGGTGCTGTTCTTCAACGCGCGCTGGGACAATGCCGCCAACAGCGACAGGATCGTGACGGCCCTGATCGAAGCCGCCCCGGATATCATAGCCATTGCCGAAGGGTCTGCTGTGGCTCCCTCGATGGAAAGGCTACGCGCCGCGTACGATTTCGTTTCACCCTGCACGATCAAGAAATGCGAGCTGTTGATTGCGACGAACTTCGACGTGGTGCGGTTCTGGCAACTGGCGCTGGACCCCTGGACGGAAAGGTTCGCGGTCCTTGAATTCGAAATGCCCGGTGCTGGGCCGGTGCATCTTGTTGCCAGCCACCTCAACAAGCCGTGGGCGACCGAGGTGGCACGACCTGCGCTGGCGCAGATTGCGGCTCAGTACAATTGGCTGAAGGGGCCGGTCGTGGCGGTTGGAGACTTCAACATGGCGCCCTGGAGCCATCCGATGCGCGCACTGATGGCCGATACCGGGTTTCGCGGAGTTCGCGGCCAGCCGGCCTCATGGCCCGCGCTTCTCGGCAGATTTGGCCTTCCGATCGACCAGATCCTTTTGCGCGAAGGCATTCGCGCAATCCGTGTAACGCCTTTCGGCGACGATCTGAACTCGAACCATCGCGGGTTCATCGCCGAACTCGCCGTCATGCCGATGGCCGACTAGGGAATCCGAAATCGGTTGGTTCGGAAGGACCGGAATTCACTGAACGGCCGGCGGAATTTATGTGATCCGCACGCCCGCTTCGGTATCAGGAAAGTGGCGCTGCAGATCGCATGGATTGGGGCTGTTCGCAGGGAATTGCGGGCACTGGAAATGGTACCTTGCGCCCTTGGCAGAAAAGGGGGGTCGCGGCGCATTGCCCTGGAGCCTCGCCGTTCCCCAAACAGCTCTATCCGGCAACGCGAAAACCGGTGTTTCCGGTCGAGCTGTCAGGGTCGTTTCGGGTCCTCGAGTGGACATGATAGCGATTGCAGTAGCTTTCGTGGCATAGATACGATCCGCCCCGTTGGACCCGGGCAAAGGAAGCGGCGTCCGCATTCTCGTTTCTCTCGTGCTCGTCCGGTGTTCGCAGGGGACCAAAGCGGTCTTCAACCCATTCCCAGACATTGCCCGTGGTATTGTAAAGACCGAAGCCGTTGGGGGCATAGGTATCCACCGGGGCGGTTCCGATATAGCCGTCCTGGGCGGTGTTCGTTTCGGGAAACACGCCTTGCCAGGTGTTCATCGCGAATTGTCCGCCCGGGGTCAGGGCGTTGCCCCAGGGAAACTTGGCCTTGGCAAGCCCACCGCGCGCTGCACGCTCCCATTCCGCTTCCGCCGGCAGCCGAAGCCCGGCCCACCGGCAATATGCCTGGGCGTCGTACCATGTCACGTGAACGACCGGATGCGTGTCCCGGTCGTGCGTCGTGCTTCCGGGGCCTTCGGGTTTTTGCCAGGAAGCGCCGTCCACCTTGCGCCACCACGGCAGACCCTGCGGGCTTTGCGGCCATTTGTCAGGTTCATGCAGAAGAAGGTGGAAGACGAAAGACCAGCCTTCGACCTCCGCCACCGTTCGATAGCCCGTGGCCATGACGAAGTCGGCGAATTCCCGGTTCGTCACGGCGGTGGGCGATATCCTGAAGGACGCGATCTTTACGCGCCGTCTGGGCGAATCCAGGTCGACGGGATATTGCGACTTCCTGGCACCGAACTCGAAAAAGCCGCCCGGAATTTCGACAAGCCGCCCACGCAGCGCTTCCCGTATCGAACCGGGCGCGGGTGCGATCCGGTCGACGGCTTCCAGATGCTTCCGGTCCCGGTCGGGAAAGGAAGTTTTGCGGCTGGTCAGAGAACAACATCCCGTTGCGCTTTCAGTCATGGAGTCTTCCATTGCCTTTCAAGCCCCGGCCTTCGCCCTTGCGGCGATCATTCCCCGTCTCTCGACGCCTCGGGATAAGGGCTGTCCAGATCAGCACGTCCTGGTGTCTGACCTTCAGATTTCAGCGTCCCGAGTGCTTCGCGTTGCGGTCAGGATCATTGGTCATGCGTCAGTCGAAAACAAGTCCGGGAAGTGTCAGCGCCAGCGCGGGAACGAAAGTTACGGCCAGAAGAAGGATGGCCATCAGCCCCAGAAACGGCAGTATTCCGCGGATCACTTCAGACACGGGCGCCTTGGACACGCCGGACAGAACGAAAAGGTTCAGCCCCACGGGCGGCGTCAACATCGCCATTTCGATATTCACGACGACGATGATCGCATAATGCACCGGGTCGATCCCGAACTGGCGAAACAGCGGCAGGACGAGCGGAAGCGTGATCAGCACGATCGACAGGCCCTCCAGCACCGTGCCCAGAAGCAGCATCGTCAGGTTCATCAGGATCAGGAACTGCCAGGCCTTCAGGTCGATCTCGACCACGAAATCGACCAGCCGCGCGGGCATCCGGGATTCGGTCAGCCAGTGCCCGAACAGGAATGCGGCGACGACGATCATGATGATCGAGGCGGACCGGATCATGGCGGTCGATGCGATGGGCAGAACGTCCCGCACGCCGCAGCCCCTGTAGACGACCAGGCTGACAAGGATTGACAGGATCGCGGCCAAGGCGGCGGATTCGGATATCGTGGCGTAGCCGCCGTATATTCCGATGAAGATCAAGAGCGGAATGGCCAGGGCGGGAATCGCCCTGAGGTTGGCCAGAAGGAACGTCCTCAGATCCGGCGGATCGCTGCGCGGCAGGTTTTTCGCGCGGGCGTAGAAAAGGATGAAGATGGCAAACAGAACGCCCTGAAGCAGGCCCGGAACGACCCCGGCAAGGAAAAGGCGCGGGATCGAGACTTCGGCGATCAGTCCGTAGATGACCAGGATGATCGACGGCGGTATCAGGATCCCCAGCGTGCCCGAGGCGCCGACGACCCCCAGCGCGAAGGGGCGGTCGTAGCCCCGCGCCAGCATCGCCGGAACCAGGATCGTCGCCATCGCCAGCGCGGTCGCGACCGAGGAACCGGACACGGCGGCGAAAACGGTGGTCGCGCCGACGCAGGTCAGCGCAAGCCCGCCTCTCAGCCAGCCAAGCCAGGCCTCCGCCATGGCGATCAGGCTTTTCGCGATGCCGCCCCGGTCCATGAACTGCGCCGCGATCACGAAGAAGGGAACCGCCAGGATCGTCTCGCCGTTCAGCTTGTCCACCGTCACCTGCGCCACCGAAATCGCGGGTGTTCCCGATGCCATCAGCAAGACCATCGACAGCCCGCCCAAAGCGGCGAAGATCGGGATGCCCACGAACAGAAGAAGCAGAAGGGCGGCGAATACCAGGGCCAGCATCAGGCATCGCTCCGGTCCGGTCCGCCCCGGACCAGCGCAAGGAGCTCCAGCAGGTAGCGGATGGAACAGGCCAGCATGGACACCGGCAGTGCCGCATAGAACCATGCCGTCGGGATCTGCAGGAACGATGGCCCGCGCTCGTCCCAGGCCATTGCGAACTGAACCACCTTCCAGCCGAACCAGGCCATCGCCAGGCAGAAGGCAAGCCCGGCGCCCGCCGCCAGAAGATCGGCCGAATGCCGCAGGCGCGGACCGACCAGGCGAAGGAAGAAATCGGCGCGGACGTGCTCTTTCTCGGCCACGCCGCCGGCGGCGGAGATCAACAGGGCCCATGCGGTGACGTAGATCGTCACTTCGGTGATCCAGCCGCCCGACCAGGGCGACGACATCAGGCGCAGGACCATCCCGGCCACGAACAGCGCCACCGCGGCCAGGACAAGGAACCCGCCCATCAGGCTTTCCGGAGTTCTGTGCATCGGCTACCTACGCGATGTGGGACCAAGGGCGGCCAACGCCGCCCCGGTTTCTCATTCCTCCAGAGCCGCAGCGGCGCGCGCCACGAAATCCGCATCCATCCTGACAGCTTCCACGATCGCGTCCTGCTGCTGAACAAGGTTCTCCCGGAATGCGGCCAATTCCGCGGGATCGGCCTGAACGGTCGCGATACCGTTGGCGATGTTCTCGGCGCGCGCCTCTTTCTGGCGCTCGGCCGCCAGCGTGCGGGCGCCGTCCACCGTCTCGGCCCAGGTGTCCAGGATGGTCTGTTGCAACTCGGCGTCCAGCTTGTCCCATGTCGGCATGCCGATCATCGGGATGTAGAGCAGGAAAGCGCCCTGCGTATCGACGGCGTATTTCAGCCCCGACTCCCACAGTTTTGCGCTGCGGATGGTTTCATGCGTGGTCATCAGGCCATCGACCGTCCCTTGCGCCAGGGCGATGGGAACATCCGCAAAGCTGATGGCAATGGATTCGACGCCCATGTTGTCATAGCGCACCTTTGCGGCCGGGCTGCCCGGCACCCGCAAACGCAATCCGTCGAGATCGGACAGCGACGACACAGGCGTTTCCGTCGTGAATAGCGTGCCGTGGCCGAGATCGAGGTACTTTCCGATCACCTTCACGTTCAGTTTCGCCTCGATCTCGGCGGTCAGTTCCTCTCCGACGGGGCCGTCCGTGACCTTGTGAATGTCCTCGATCGACCGGCCATAGAAGATTGGAAGATCCAGAAGACCCGCATTGGGCACCACGCTGCTGATGTAGTTGACGATCGGCACGCCCATTTCGACCGCGCCCTGCGCCAGGGCCTTTGGAACGTCGGGGCCTTTGTACAATTGACCTGAAGAGAAGACCTGAACGTCAAGCTGACCCTCGGTGCGCTCGGTCAGTTTCGTCACGAACTCCTCAAGCGCGATGTTGCGAACATGGTTGGGTCCGGTGTTCAGCGTGATCCGGAACGGCATTCCTTCGGCATAAGCGGATGACAGACCCGCAAGCGCGACGACGGCAGCGGTTCCAAGTGTCCGAAGCAAGTTCATTGTTTCCTCCCAGGTTGCTTCTGTTGTCTTGACAACGGAGGGTAAGTCAGAAAATTTATACGGACAACCCAATAAATAATGCAGAGGTCAATGCAACTTCGTAGCCTTCTCTTCCTTCCAGCGACCCGTCTTGAAAGGCTGGGAAAGGCGCTCGCCTCGGGCGCGGACATGGTCGTGCTGGATCTGGAGGACGGGGTTGGGCCGGAAGACAAACCGGCGGCGCGCCAGGCGCTGGATGATCTTGCCAGGCTGGATATGAA
The DNA here is from genome assembly GCA_040220415.1 of Silicimonas sp. Lineage (GTDB taxonomy): Bacteria > Pseudomonadota > Alphaproteobacteria > Rhodobacterales > Rhodobacteraceae > JAVJUV01. The sequence continues at coordinate 151,491 of JAVJUV010000091.1, read as the reverse complement.
GGCGCATGAGGGTCGGATCGCAGTGCGTATCAACTCGCTGGCGACCGCAGACGGCATTCGAGACCTCGCGATGATGCTGGACTGGCAGGCCTGGCCCGCCATGCTGGTCGTGCCGAAGGTCGAGGCGGCGGCAGAGGTGCGCCAGGTGGCGGCTTTGGCCTCGACCGGGGCTTCGGCGCCCGCGCTTCTTCTGACGCTCGAGACCGCCGCCGGTATTCTCGCAGCCGAAGACATCGCGGCTGCCGCGCCTTCGGGGTCGGTGCTTGGATACGGGTCCGCCGATCACATGGGGGAAACCGGTGGCACCATGACCCCGACCTCGCTGGCTTTCGGACGCGGACAAGTGCTCAACGCGGCTGCAAAACGCCAGTTGTCCGCGGTCGACGGCGTGTGGCTGGACTTCCGCGACACCAAGGGCCTGACCGCCGAGGCCGAACTGGCAAAGTCGATGGGTTTCACCGGGAAGATCGCGATTCACCCGGATCAGATCGCGCCGATACATCGCGTTTTCACACCCACACCTGAAGAAGTCGAAGATGCGAAGGCGCTTCTGGGCGCGGTGGCATCGGCGGGCAAGGGCGCGTTCGCGTTCAACGGACGAATGGTCGACGCGCCGGTGCTGGCCCGCGCGCGGAAGATTGTCGAGGCGGCGGAAAGGGACAACGAGGTATGACACGGTATCTGAACGGCTTGCGGCAGGTGGACACCCAGAGGTTTCGCGAAGACCCCGGACTGGACTTCGAGGATTTCGAGGTGGGCGACATCTACGAACACTGGCCCGGACGGACCATCACCGAGACCGACAACATCTGGTTCACGAACCTGACGATGAACACGCATCCGCTGCATTTCGACGTGAACTACGCAGCCCAGTCGGAGTTCGGCAAGCCGCTCGTCAACTCGACCCTGACGCTGGCCATCGTCGCCGGCATGACCGTCAGCTCCACCAGCCAGAAGGCGATTGCCAACCTCGGCTGGGAAGAGATCAAATTGCCCAACCCGGTTTTCGTGGGTGACACCTTGTACGCCGAGACGGAAGTTCTTGGAAAACGCGAGTCGAAGTCGCGTCCCGGCGCCGGAATCGTCCGGGTCCGGCATTCCGGCAAGAACCAGAACGGCGACTATGTCATGCACATGGTGCGTTCCTTCCTTGCCGCAAAACGCGGCCAATCCGTGGTGGATGCGGTGCGCGACAGGATGGCGTGATGCAGCTTCCGCTTTCCGGTCTCAGGGTTCTTTCGGTCGAACAATACGGTGCGGGTCCGTTCGGCACGCAGCACCTTGCCGACCTGGGTGCCGAGGTCATCAAGGTGGAGAACCACCGGACCGGAGGCGATTATGCGCGGCAGCTGGGCCCCTACTTCGCCGAAGGCGCCGAGGGTGACGATGGCAGCCTGTTCTTCCAGGCCATCAACCGGAACAAGAAAAGCCTCTCACTGGACCTGGGCAATCCGGAGTCACGCTCCGTCTTCGAGCGGCTGGTTTCGGGAGCGGACGCGGTGGCGAACAACCTGCGCGGCGACGTTCCCGAGAAACTGGGCCTGACCTACGACGCGCTCAAGTCGGCGAACCCGGCCATCGTCTGCGCCCATTGCTCGGCCTATGGCCGCGCGGGCGAACGGGCCGACTGGCCGGGCTACGACTTCCTGATGCAGGCCGAAGCCGGCTATTTCCACATGTCGGGCGAGCCGGACACCCCACCGACGCGGATGGGTCTGTCGATCGTGGATTTCATGTCGGGCACCTACATGGCGCTGGGCCTTGTCTCGGCCGTCATGTCCGCGCAGAAAACCGGCCTGGGCCGCGACGTGGACGTCAATCTCTACGATACCGCACTCTACAACCTCAGCTACCTCAGCGCCTGGACCCTGAATTCCGACTACGATCCGCAAAGGATGCCCCGCTCGGGCCATGCAACGCTGGTTCCCTGCCAGCTTTATCGGACCGGCGATGGATGGATTTTCGTGATGTGCAACAAGGAGAAATTCTGGCCGATGCTTTGCGAAACGCTCGGGTTGCCCGAGCTGGCAGCCGACCCGCGATTTGCGACGTATCCCTCGCGCAGCCGGAACCGCCTTGAACTCGAGGTCATTCTCGACGGCGCGTTTTCCCGCGATAGCACCGCGGAATGGCTGAAGCGCCTGCAGGCGAAAGTGCCGGTGGCGCCCGTTCGCACCCCGCGCGAGGCCTTGACGGACCCGGCGCTGCGATCCTCGGGCGGTATCCGGCCGACACGTACCGCGTCCGGCGCAAGCTTTGATCTCTTGCGTGCGCCCATCCAGACCGGGGGTGACGACCGCGAAGACGCGGCCTGTCCGCCCAGCGGTCACAATACGGATGAAATCCTGGCGTCAGCCGGTTACTCAGAACAGGAGATACGGAATTTCCGAAACCGCGGACTGATCTGATGCCCAACGCCCGGCCGAAATACAGCCTTATCGCGGACCAGTTGATGCGCGAGATCCGCGACAACCGGCTGGCCGTCGGATCACTCCTGCCCACCGAAAACGACCTGATGCGCGCTTACGGAGTAAGCCGTCACACGGTGAGAGCGGCGGTCCAGGATCTGAAATCGCGCGGCATAGTCGCGTCGCGCCAGGGCCAGGGAAGCACGGTGATTTCCACGACCGGCCAGGCGGCGTTCGCCGAGAAAATCCAGTCCATAGATCAACTTATCGCGTTCGGGCAGGAAACGAGACGAGAGTTGCTGTCGCGCGAAATCGTCGAGGCGGACGAGGAAACAGCAAGGCAGTTCGGTTGCGAGCCGGGACGCCGCCTTGCCAAGGCGCGGATGCTGCGCCGTTCGCTGGACGGCGACCGGAAGATCGCGCTGGTCACGCTGTGGATGAACGCGTTGCTTGACGAGGTCGTCGCGGAACTGGCCGAGGTGCAGCGGTCCGCGGCCGAGATCATTCGAGAACGCTTCGGCCTGAACACCAACGTCGTGGAGCAGACGATCAGCGCGGATCGACTTGACGACAACACCGCCGCCATACTGGACGCCGATCCCGGCGGCCCGGCGCTGATCGTCACGCGCGCGTATTTCGAGAGCCGGGGCGGCGAACCCTTCCTTCTGGCCCGGTCGATATGCAGGGCCGACGCGTTTCGTGTCGTCTCGACCTTCGCCGCGCCCGGCCGCCCCTAGCCACGGTCCAGCGATGCGCGTTGGCGCGGGTCCAGAACATCGCGCAGTCCATCGCCCATCAGGTTCAGGCCCAGCACGCCGATCATGATGACCAGCCCGGGAAAGACCGCGATCCACCAGGCCTCCTGGATATAGCTTCGACCATCCGCGATGATATTGCCCAGCGATGGCGCCGGCGGCGGCGGGCCGACGCCCAGGAAACTCAGGATGGCTTCGGCGATGATCGACACCGCGAAGACGAAGGTCAGTTGCACGATGAGAGGCGACAGCGCGTTGGCAAGGATATAGCGAAAGACGATTCGGCCGTGCCCGGCGCCGATGGCGTGGGCGGCCTCGACGAACTGCATCTTTTTCACCACAAGGACGCTGGCGCGGACGATACGCGCCGTGCGCGGTGTGAACGTCACGGTCAGCGCGATCACAGCATTGATCTCCGAGGGGCCAAGGGCGGCGGCAAGCGCGATCGCCAGCAGGACGCCGGGGAAGGCCATCAGACCGTCCAGTCCGCGCATGATCAACCCGTCCAGCCAGTTGACGTAGCTGGCAAGCGTGCCCAGCAGGGTTCCCAGGATGCCGGTGAACAGAACCGTCATCAGGCCGATCCGCAGCGAGACGCGCGTGCCATAGACGATCCGGCTGAGAATATCGCGGCCGAACCCGTCCGTGCCCAGCCAGTGCTCGGCCGAGGGCGGGTAGAGAATGAAGCGATAGTTGATGTCGGTGGGGCCGTAGGGGGCAAGGACGCCCGCAAAGATCGCGGTCAGCGTGAACAATGCCAGGATCACCGATCCGACCAGGAACGACCGGTGGCCGTAAAGGCGTTTCACGAACTCGATCCGGCGGCGGCGCCGTGCCGCAGCGGCCTGTTCGGCGATCGAGAGGCCCGCGATATCCGCTTCAGCGTTCATCGCGCACCCTTGGATCGATCCAGACATAGATGATGTCCACAAGGATGTTGACGAAGACGAAGACGCAGGCGGTGATCAGCAATCCCCCCTGAATGATCGGGAAATCCCGTCTCTGGATCGCGCCCACGATCAGTCTGCCGACACCGGGCAGGGAATAGACCATCTCGATCACGACCGCCCCGGACAGAAGAACGCCCGTCAGAACGCCGACGACCGTGACGATGGGGATCATGGCGTTTCGAAGTGCATGAACGAAGATCACCGTGCCCGAGGTCATGCCCTTGGCGCGTGCGGTGCGGATGTAGTCCTGGTTCAGCACGTCCAGCATCGCCGAGCGGGTCATCCGCGCGATGAACCCCATCTGGGTGACGGCAAGCGTGAAGGCGGGCAGGATCATGCTGCGAAGCCAGCCGGCGGGGTCTTCGCTGAACGGAATGAAACCGCCCGTCGGCAGCCATCCGAGCCAGACACCGAAAAAGATGATCAGGACGATACCGAACCAGAAATCAGGGATCGACAGGCCGAGAAGCGCCGTCACCATCGCGCCCTGATCGAAAATCGTGTTGTGGCGGATGGCGGCGAAAATTCCCAACAAAACGCCCATCACGGTCGCCAGGACCAGTGCAAGTCCGGCGAGCGACAAGGTCACCGGCAACCGCTCCAGGACCGCATCCGCGACCGATCTGTTCAACAGGTAGGAATACCCCAGGTCGCCCTTCGCCAGGGCGGCATACCAGGCCAGCGCGCGTTCCCAGATCGGCCGGTCCAGTCCCAGCCGTTCCCGGATGGCCGCCAGGTCTTCCGGCGTGGCGTCGGTTCCGGCGATCTCGGCAGAGATGTCTCCCGGCACTAGCCACATGATCATGAACGTGACCAGCGAGACGATGAAAAGCACCGGGATCGCCGAGAGTAGTCTGCGGAATATGAAGGCGGTCATTGCGTGGTTCGATCCGGGGTCCGGTTGCAGGTAGTCAACCTGGCATGACTACACGTCCGGGTTTGGGGCCATGCGTTGTATCGAAAGAGCACAGAGGCGCCCCGCCGGGGCGCCTCTGCAGGATCGCGAGACCGTTACTCGATCCAGAGGTCATAAACACGCGGGTAGCGATAGGGCTTGAAGCCCTTCACGTTCGACCGCGCCGCCTGCATCAGACCGGAGTCGCCGACTTTGACGACCGCGAACAGTTCGTACATGCGTTTCTGGATCTTCTTGAACGTTTCCTGGCGCGCCTCGACCGTGGCTCCGGAGATCAACTCCTGATACAGCGCATCGAGCTCGGGGTCGGGCTTGACGAAGTGCGGCCGTGCCGGTGACGTCAGTGTCGCGATCACGCCGACCGGTCCCAGGAAAGGCTCGATGCCCATCTGCAGCGTCCAGCCATTCCAGCCCTCGTCCTGCATCCTGATGTTCAGCGCCGTCGGCCAGTCCACCTGGTTGATCACCGCATTGATGCCTGCGGCTTTCAGGTTCTCTGCGATCACGACCGCGGACTTGCCGTGCTGCGGGATGTTACTGTCCGTCAGGATGACGAACTCCTCGCCGTTATAGCCCGCTTCTTCCAGCAGCGCCTTTGCCCGATCCACGTCGGCCAGGTTGTAGTACTCGGCGCCGATGTCGCCCGGATCATAGGTCGAGCCTTCGTACTGCCAGCGATGGTTCAGCTCGTAGAGCCCCTCGCTGGAAATCGCCATGACTTCTTCCATGTTGATCGCGACCTGAACCGCCTCGCGGAACTTCACGTTGTCCGTCGGCGGGACGTTCAGGTTCATGATGAACGTCGTGAACGCCCAGGGCATGTTCTCGTAAAGAGTGATGTCGTCGCTGGATTCGAGACGCCGCGCTGCGGGCATCGGGATCTGCTCCAGGATATGGACCTCGCCCGCTTCAAGGGCCGCCACCTGGGCACCGGGTTCCGGGATGATGCGGAACGTGACCTTGTCCAGCCAGGCGGTTTTCTTGCCGCCGAAGCCGTCCATGCCGTCATAGCGCGTGTCGGCGGTATAGTCGTCGAAGCGCTCGATCGTCACATGACTGTCCGGCACATATTCCACGAACTTGTAGGGGCCTGTGCCGACAAAGCTGTTCTTGCCTGCTTCGGTCTCGCCATCCTCTTCCGGAATGATCACCGCAGGTGCACGGGGCGACGAGAAGGCTTCCAGGAATGTCGGCGTCGCCGATTCCATATGGAAAGTGACTTCATAATCGCCAGTGATCTCGATGTCCTTTACCGGAGACAGCAGGTTCGCCGTCGCACCGACTTCGCGATACCGCTCCAGCGATGCCTTGACATCGCGCGCGGTCATTTCCTTCCCGTTGTGAAACTTCACGCCCTGCCGCAGTGTGAACACATAGGTCAGTCCATCGTCCGAAATCTCGACGCCTTCCGCCAGGATCGGGATCGGCTTCACATCCTCGCTGAATCCGTAAAGCGTTTCGTAGATGTTCATGTTGATATTGCGGGAGGCCTGCGAAGAGGTCGACATGCCGTCGAGGCTTGGCGGGTTCGAGCCTTGTACGAAAACAAGCTCGCCTCCCTTCGTCTGGGCTTCGCTGGCGCCGGGCGCCATCGCGGCAGCGATAGCGACCGTACCAACAGTCAATAGCGTTCTCATGCGTGCTGAGATGCTTTGCAGTCTTGTCATGTCTGCGAACTCCCTATTGATTCTCCCGAACACAGCTCGGGCTTGCCGCGGTCTTTCGTCGCCGCTATACCGTTCCAGACGTCGCTGGATCGTATAATCGTATACGATGTGCGGGTGAGAGGTAGTTGTCAAGAAAATTGAGGGACGCCGAAGTGAGCATTGGAAAGTCATCAGCGGGCAAGCGCGGCGATCTTGCGCCGCTTGAGTCGAAAACCCTTGTAGATCAGGTCGTTGACGCCATTGTCGAAGCGACCGCCAAGGGAGTTTTCCTGCCGGGCGACAGGATCGTCGAGGCCGAAGTCGCGCGTTCCCTGAACGTCAGCCGCATCCCGGTGAGAGAGGCTTTGCGCCTGCTGGAAAGCCAGGCGGTCGTCGTGAACGAGCGCTATCGCGGCATGCGTCTTATGAGCGTGGACATCGAAGGGCTGGAGAAAATCCTCAAGGTTCGCCTCGTCCTCGAACAGCTTGCCGGCGCCGAGGCAATGCCCCGCATCGCAGAGAACCCGGACCTGATCACGCCGCTTCAGCTCATTCTGGATGACATGCACGCGGCCGCCGAGAAGGAGGACAGTTTCAGCGTCGCGAAACTGGACACCGACTTTCACCGCTGCCTCTGCCAGTTGTCCGGAAACGACGCCCTGGTCCGCACGTGGGAGCCGCTGTCGCGCCAGTTGACGATCATTTTCGGTCTGGCGACGCTGCGCAAGACGCTGAAGGACATCGTGGCCGAACATGACGATGTCGTCGCCGCGCTCAAGATCGGCGACAAGGCCGAGTTCGACCGCCTGATGCATATCCACATCCTGGAATACACCCGCGCGGTCGATTACGAGGATCTGGTCCGGCAGTTGCGCGACATCGAAGACGGCCGCAGGGCAGGCTAGGGCGCGACGCAGGCCCGTCCCGGCAGTCCGAATGCGGGCGCAAGGGCGTAATCGTCCTCTGCCGCATCCAGCAACGCCGACAACCTGCCGTGAAGATCTGCCGCCAGGCTTTCGATGCCGTCCTCGGGCAAAAGGTTCCTCTGCTCGTAGGGGTCGGCTTCAAGGTCGAACAATTGCCAGGGACGGGCGCCGCTTCGGTTGCCGAGAACCGTGTACTTGTGCGTTCTCGTCCGGATGCCGCGCCATGTTTCGTCATAATAGCCGCGGTTCGCGCGCGTCTCGGTGACGAACTCCAGCAGGACTCCGTCGCGGTCGGGCTCGCCGCAAACGCCGCGAAGAAACTCGGACAGGTCGATGCCGGGCAATCCGTCGGGGGCGGCGCCGCCGGCCAGACCGACGAACGTGGGAAAGATATCCTCGGTGCAGACCGGAAGCCCGGTCGTCCGGCAGGCAGTAATTCCCGGCCCCGCCACGATCAGCGGAATGCCGACCGATTCCTCCCAGGGCTGCGCCTTGCCCAACTGGCCGTGGCTGCCGCCCAGTTCGCCATGATCCGACATGAAGACGATGATGGTGTTTTCCCTCATGCCTTCTACGTCCAGCAGCCGAACCAGCTTGCCCATGTTGTCGTCGATCTGCTCGATCATCGCGTAATAGGCCAGCATGTTGGCCTCGAACACGCGCGCGACCGAAGCCGGATCGGCCGGATCGACGGCTCCTGCAGGGCCGTCGGCGTCGTACCATTCCGGGGGAAAGAACCCGATGCCATGCATGTCCGTGTTGGGACGAAGGTGCAGCGGGCCCCGTGCCTGCCTTCGCGCAAGATGCTCCGGCGTGGCCACGAATGGCGGGTGGGGCGCTTCGACCGATAGCGTCAGGAAAAGTGGCTTGGATAGGTCGCGGTCGCGGATGCAATCCTCGGCGATGCGGAAAAGCGCGTCGGTCTGGTGGCCCGACAGCTTGCGGGGTGTGGTCTCGTCGTCGTGGAAGACGTAGCTGTCGTAATAGTCGTTGCGCAGCTCGAAGCCTCGCCACACGTCGAAGCCCCGCCGGTGCGTCGCGGGAACCGGCGTTCGCGAGGCCTGCGACAAGGTCAGACCTCCGCTGACGCCATAGGCCGAGTAGAGATGCCATTTCCCCACATAGGCCGTGTTGTAGCCCGCCGTTTTCATGGCTTCACCCAAGGTATACTCGGAAGGTGACAGCCTGTATCCCAGTGCGGGGACGTTGCGCGTATGGGCGTAGTGGCCGGTCAGGATCGAAAATCGGCTGGGAACGCAGGCGGGAAAGGTCGCGCTTGCGGCCGTGAAACGGACTCCGGCATTGGCAAGCGCATCCAGATTGGGTGTTCTGACGTTCATGTCGCCGGCGCAGGACAGCGCATCGCGTCGCATCTGGTCGACAAGAACGAAGATGATGTTCGGATTGTTCATGGGAATGCGTACCGAGGCTTGCCAATTCAGGATCGTATAATAGTATACGATCCAAGCAGGCAGGCAAGGCCAGCGATGGCGTACAGGGAGTGGGCCAAACCACGATGCAGGGCACCGAAGAGCCGACTGAAGGATTGCGGACGGAGCCGCCTGTCCCGACGGAGCAGGTTCCCTTGCTCGAGGTCGAAGACTTGACGGTCACCTTCGGCAGCACGCGCATTCTCGACAACATATCCTTCCGGCTCGATCCGGGCGAGATCGTCGGGATTGTCGGCGAATCCGGCAGCGGGAAAAGCATGACCGCTCTGGCGATCATGCGGCTGTTGCCGAAAGGCGGGACCCTGAAGGCAGGTAAACTGCGGCTCTTGGGCGAAGACCTTCTGGCTCTGCCGGAAAAGCGGCTGCAAAACCTGCGCGGGTCGGCGATGGGGATGATCTTTCAGGAGCCGATGACCGCGCTCAATCCCGTTCTGACGATTGGTCATCAACTGGGCGAAACCGCGCGGCGGCATCTGGGCGTTTCCGGGAAAGAGGCCCGCGGCATGGCGATCGAGGCGCTGCAACGCGTGGGCATCCCGTCGCCAGAGCAGAAGATCGACGACTTTCCGCACCGCCTGTCGGGGGGAATGCGCCAGAGGATCATGATCGCGATGGCGCTGATATGCCAGCCGAAGCTTTTGATCGCGGACGAACCCACCACCGCGCTCGATGTCACGATCCAGGCCCAGATACTCGACCTAATGCTTAGCCTTCAGGACGAATACAAGATGGGCATTGTTCTGATCAGCCACGACCTTGGTGTCGTCTCGGCTTTCACCGATCGGGTCATGATCATGTATCTCGGACAGATCCTGGAAAAGGCCGGCGCTGCGCGCATCTTCGAAAACCCCAAGCACCCCTATACCGAAGCGCTGATGGAAAGCATTCCGGGGATCGATCACGTCTCCGAGCGCCTGAACGCCATAAGGGGAAGCGTGCCGCCCCTGTCCGATCTTCCGCCGGGATGCCGGTTTGCCCCGCGCTGCTCCTACGCGCGGCCCGAATGCGACACGGCCGTGCCCTCGCTGGTCGAAGTCGGTCCGGGACATGAGGCGGCCTGTATCCGCAACACCGGGTATCGCTTCGAAGGGAAATTGCGGTGACCGGAACGCCGCTTCTGTCGGTGCGCGATCTGCGCAAGGAGTTCGTCACCGGACGGGGCGGGCTGGCGCGGCACCGCACAAGCATCCTGGCCGTGGACGACATCTCGTTCGATGTCGCACCCGGTGAAGTTCTGGGACTGGTGGGCGAAAGCGGCTGCGGGAAGACCACGACGGGGCGGCTGATCCTTCGGCTTGTGGAACCCACCAGCGGCAGCATCCGCTACAGGGACCGCGACCTTCTGGCACTCACTCCGGCCGAGATGCGGGCCATGCGGAAGGAGCTTCAGATCATCTTCCAGGACCCGTTCGGCGCGCTCAATCCGCGCATGACGGCCGGAGAGCTGGTGATCGAGCCGCTGGTCGTGCACGGCGTCGGTGACAGCGCATCCCGCGAGACCAGGCTGCGCGAGGTCCTCGATCTTGTCGGATTGTCCTCCTGGCATGCCGGGCGCTATCCGCATGAATTCTCCGGCGGCCAGCGCCAGCGGTTGTGCATCGCGCGCGCCCTGGTCTTGAACCCGTCGCTTGTCGTCTGCGACGAAGCGGTTTCCGCGCTGGATGTCTCTGTCCAGGCGCAGATCCTGAACCTGTTGCAGGACCTTCGGAACGAGCTGGGCCTGACCTATCTCTTCATCTCGCACGATCTTGGCGTCGTTCACCACATATCGGACAGGGTGGCGGTGATGTATCTCGGCCAGATCGTCGAGATCGCGGACAAGCAAAGCCTCTTCGACGCGCCCGCGCACCCCTATACACAGGCGCTGCTCGGCTCCGTCCCTTCGGCCCAGAAGGGCCGGAAATCCTTCTTCACGATACCCGGCGACGTTCCCAGCGCGGCCAATCCCCCACCGGGCTGCCGGTTCCATACCCGCTGCCCGATGGCACAGGACCGATGCAAGACCGACCCGCCACGGCTCAGGCCGCTGCCGGACGGCCGCCTCGTGTCCTGCCATTTCGCGGAAACCAGTCAGGCCAATCACGCGAGGCAACCGGAATGACCAGACCCAACATCGTCATCGTTATGACCGACCAGCAGCGCATGGATTCGCTGGTCTGTTACGGAAACCGTTTCACGGAAACGCCCGAGACGTCGCGGATGGCCGAACGGGGCATGTGCTTCGACACGGCGATGACGCCCTGGCCGGTCTGTACGCCCGCGCGCGCCACCGCCTGGACCGGCACGTATCCGTCCCGGCACCAGGTCATCGACAATCTCTACGGTGTCGACAACGCCTTCGCGACGCATTCCCGCATCCCGCTGACGGTGTTCGACCGGCTGCAATCGGCGGGCTACACGACGGCGCATTTCGGCAAGTGGCACCTGGGCGAAGCGCATCCGCCCTTCTTCGACCACTGGGAAGAAAGCTTCAACTCGCGCCGCGGGCACTGGATCGACGGCAAGCTCGACGGCGAGTATCGCCCCGACCGCGCGACCGACGCCGCCACCCGCTGGCTGTCCGGGCGCGGCGGGCAGGAAAACCCCTTCGCAATGGTGCTCAGCTTCTACCCGCCCCACGATCCCTATTCGGCGCCGCAGCGTTTCTACGAGCCCTACAGGGGCATGGGTGTTCCCTTCGCGGGCTATTATGCCGCCGTCAGTGCGCTGGACCACAACCTCGGACGCGTGCGCGACGCGATCGAGGCGGCGGGGTTTCGGGACAACACCGTGGTCATCTACTTTTCCGATCACGGCGATACGTTCTGGTACCGGCGGGAAGGCGAGCACAAGTTCGTCTGCACCGACGACTCGCTGCGCATCCCGATGATCGTCGAGGGGCCGGGCATTGCGCCGGGTTCGCGGTGCGCGGCACCCGTCGGTATCCAGGATCTGACGCCGACACTTTTGGAGCTAGCCGGCGAGGCGCTGCCGCCCGAGATACAGGGACGAAGCCTGGTTCCCCTGTTGCACGGCGAGGCACCTGCGGATTGGCGGGCAGGCTATTACGTGCAGAACATCACCCATATCAGCGGCTTCCACCAGCGCGCCTGGCGCACGGACGACTGGAAGCTGATCGTGTCGGACAACGGCGACCACGAACTCTACAACCTGACTGTCGACCCGGAAGAGGAACTGAACATCTTCCTCACCCCAAGGGACGATGGCGGTTTCGAGAGGTTCACGCATTATCCCGATTTCGCACCGACGATAGACGCCCTTGCATCCGACATGCTGGCCGAGGCCAGGCGTCTGGAAGACGACGAAGGCATCGCCCTGATCGGCGCGATGCGAAGCGGGTTGGCGGACCGGCTTGCAGCGACAAGAACCTAGGGCAGGGGGTCCAGCCAGCTATCCTCGTCCGAAATCAGAAGCTGCGCAGTGCTTTGGGGTTTCGTCCGGGCACCCCAGTCGCGAAGAATGGCCTTTTCCTTCGTCTGCAGGTCGACCTCGTGCCGGATGGCGCGCGCATCCCATCCGTCCAGCACCTTCTCCGAAAGGCTTTCGCGGATGGCCGCGTGCGCGTCGCTGTCGCCCAGGTCGCTCAGTTCATCCGGGTCCGCTGCCAGGTCGAACAGGATGGGCCGGTAGCCCTCGATATGTACGTACTTCCAGCGGCCGGCCCGAACCATCCTTTGGGTCGTCGCCTCCGTCCCGGTCCAGGGCGAAGACAGGTCGGTGACGTATTCGCTGTAGGTCTCGTCAACCCAGGCCGCCGCTGGGTCGTGGGCGATGCCAAGAAGGCTTCTGGCGCGGGACCGGGGTAATGCCTGTGCCCCAGCCGCCTCGATCATCGTCGCGCCCAGGTCGATCAGGTTGCAGACCCGGTCGCAGCGCGCACCCTCCGGCAAGGCCCCCGGCCATGACATGATCAGGGGGATGCCGGCAGACGCCTCGTGCATCGTGTTCTTCCACCACAGCCCGCGCTCGCCCGCATGTTCGCCGTGATCCGAGGCATAGACGATCAGCGTGTTCTCCCGAAGACCCGCCCTATCCAGCGCCTGAAGTATCCGGCCGATCTTCGCGTCCAGCGCATGCACCAGCCCCCAATAGGCGGTGCGCGCCCGGTCCACGTCTTCCGCACTGGCGGCCTCCGCGCAGGACTCCGACCGCCACTTGCGCAGCCACGAGTGCTCGTCGCCGGGTTCGGGCGGTGGAATGCGCGGGGGCGAAACGCGGCCCGCGAACAGGTCATAGTCCTCTGGCCGCGCCACGAAAGGGCAATGCGGAAGGATGAAGCCCGCCACCATGCAGAACGGCGCGTCGTCGCCCGCCCGCCGAGCGCGTCCCAGTTCGGCAAGGCGTTCGCAGGCCGTCTCGGTCGTCGCGTCGTCGACCACCTCGTAGCCGGATTGCCCCTTGCCCGAGAATTTCAGCGACCGCGCCAGCCCGTTCGGCCCCGGCCCACTTGGACCCTGCGCACCCAGCAGCGGGCCTAGTTTCTGGCGCTCGACCCCCAGCCAGTTGGGGCCGCAGTCTCCGACCAGCCGCTCCGAAAAGCCGTGGTGCTGGTCCGGTCCAACCGAATGCATCCTGCCGACCGAGATCGTCCTGTATCCGGCCGCCCCCAGCGCATGCGCATACGTCGGCAGCCCCGACGACAGCACGTCCTCCAGCGTCCAGCATTGCTGCTCGAACGGCCAGCGCCCGGTCAACAGCGACATCCGCGACGGCGTGCAGATCGGCGAGGGGCAATAGGCGTTGGTGAAGGTCACGCCGGACCGGGCCAGAGCGTCAAGGTTCGGACTGACCCCAAGCGTGTCGCCATAGGCGCCGCAGACGGATCGCGCGTGCTGGTCCGAAAAGAGAAACAGGATATCCGGGCGCTCTGTCATCCCTCACGCCAGCGCGGGGGTGCGGTAGAGCAGCTTGCCTCCCACCTTGATCTCCGTATCCACCAGATATTCCGCCAGTGCGCCGGTATCGACGGTGATGCCAAGGCCCGGAGCGTCGGGCGCGCGGATCTCGCCATTGGCGTCACGCTTCAGGGGTGTCGAGGTAACGGCCGCGGCCAGCGCGCTGGGCTGCGCCGGGTACTCGCAGATCCGATGGTCCGCCATGCCCGCATAGGGCTGAAGCGATGCGCTGAGTGCCAGATGCGTGGTGAAAGTGTGGTTGACGTAGGTGACACCCCGGGCGCTGGCCAGTTCGGCAACCTCCAGCGCCGGGCCGATCCCGCCGATCCGCCCGCAGTCGATCTGGATGAAGCCGACCTTGCCGAAGTCCATCAGGTGTCGGGCCATCGCGACATTGTGCGAGGCCTCTCCCCCGGCAATCCCGACCTTCGATCCCTTGCGGGACAACTCGGCATAGGCTTCGAAGGCATGGCCCGAGAAAGGCTCTTCGAACCAGGTGGCCCCGGTCTCCTCAAGTGCGTCCAGTCGCGCGGCCGCGGCGTCGGCATCCTCGCCGAAGATCTGCCCCACATCGACCATCAGGTGCGCGTCCTTGCCGATCCCTTCGCGCGCCGCGCGAAACTGGTCGGCATCCGCGGCGATATCGGCCGTGCCGATCGGCCCCCAGCCGAACTTCATCGCGCCGAATCCGCGTCGAAGGGCGTCGCGTCCGTGCTCCAGAGTCTCTTCCGGCGTATCCGCGAACAGAAGCGAGGCGTAGGGGATTTTCGGCGCCGTCTCGCGGTATCCCAGCAGCTTCCACACCGGCTCGTCGCGCTTCCTGCCCAGTAGATCCCACAGGGCCATTTCGATCCCGGACCATGTGTGCGCGGCCTGAAGCAGGTCCATGCTGTCATGGGCGACCTTCGCCGCGATTGCCCCGATATCCGCCGGGTGTTCCAGTGATGCGCCAAGAACCGACGCCGCGACAGGACGACAGGCGCCGTGCGACATCGGGCAGACGAACGCGGCGATCGAAGGTAGCGGAGCGGCCTCGCACTCGCCCCACCCGACAAGCCCCCCGGCGGCGACGCGCACCAGAAGCGCATCCTGGCTTCCGTCGGCGGCGGTCGTCACCTCGGGCATGGACAGGTAGAAAAAGTCGACGTCTTCGATTTTCATGAAGGCTCTCGCTGGTAGACGGTCGCTTCCGGCGAAAACGCCGTATCGGGTTCCATTGGATACATCGGACGGGCGCAGATCGTGTGGCCCAGGCTGGGAAGGTCCGCCGATGTAGCCCCGGGCGCGTCGATGTTGAAGTTCTTTTCGACCCAGCCGTCGTACATGTGAAACTCGGTGTGCGGCGATTTCACGACCGTCAGATCGAAATCCTGTGGATTGCAGCCGTTCGCATAATACATCGCCCGGTCGAAAAGGCTGATCGTCCTGCTCAGCACGACAACCGTGAAGTTGCCGAATGTCAGAACCGCCGTCGGACCGGCGTCGAGCGGCGTCTGCATGGTTTCCAGGCGGGACTTCCCATCGGACAAGAGCTTGACGCGGGCCCTGACCGGCATCGGGGTATAACGTTGCGGATCAATCGAGCCGCCAAGGGTCACCTCGATTTCCGCCCCGATCCCGGCCTCATGCGCCGCCTTGGCCGCCGGCGCATCGACGATTTGCGCCAGCACGCGCTTCGGATAGGCGGCGTCGGCAAGGCCTCGCAGGATGGCGTTCGAGTCCCCCGTGGCCCCCGATGACGTGGCATCGGCGGCGTCGGTGAAAGCAATCGGCCCTTTCATCGTTCTGGCCTGCGCAATCGCGCGATCCAGAGGTATCAGCTTGCCCTGCATCCGGTGCCGCAGCGGCCAGAATTCTTCCGCCAGGCGAAGCGCCTCGCGTTTCGCGGTGTCAGCGTCGGTCTCGGTCGTGACAAGCACTTGCGAACAAAGCTCGGGGACATCGGTGAACGGATTGCCGATCATGATGCCCGCGGCCAGCGCCGTGCCGTCGCGCTCGATCCGCTGGCATTCGCGGATCAGGTCGCCGTAACAGCCGGTCGCGGTGATCAGTTCATCGCCCCGCACGAGGGCGGGAATGACGACGCGCGCGATCTGCGGGCGCGCATCACTTGCCATCAGGCGCAACAGAAGCCACGCGGCGCGTATGCCCGTGTCGCCGAAATCGACGTGCGGATAGGTGTGATACAGCGTCAGCCCGTCGATCTGCCGCAACATCCGGTCGGTGCAGATACCGTGCAGATCCAGTGAAATGACCAGTCGTTTGTCCGGGCCCAGCATCCGGCGGATCTCGGTCAGAAGATGACCTTCGGGATCCAGTTCCCCCTCTGCCGCCATGGCGCCGTGCAGCGAGGCGTAGACCGCGTCGCAGGTGTCGATCTTCGCCGCAACTGCTTCGAGTATCTCGGCCGAACGGCGCGCCCAGCCCGTGGAAGACAGGATTCCCGCACTGCCCGCGCGGGCAGCGATTGCCGGGACAACCTCGATATCCGGCTCGGCGTCGAACACGCTCAACGCGCCGCCGACCTCTGTGTTCAGCCCCCGGTGCGCAAGGAGGTCCTCGCCTCGGGTGACATGGAAGTTCTCATATCCCGACTGCAGCGGATTGAACGACGAGATCTCTTGCTTGCAGTCCAGTAGAAGAATTCGTGGCATTGGCGGCAGTCCTCAATCCGTCTCGAAATCGCTCATCACGACGGCGACCGTGTCGCCGCGCGCGACCCGGCCGGGGCCAGCGGACATCCACAGGATGCCGTCGCGCCGGTAGGTCACTTTCAGCGGTTCCCGGTCGAGATCCTCGACGAAATGCAGGAAACCCGCCGGCTCTCCGGCCCTGACGGTTTCTCCCACCAGATTGCAGGGCTCGAATGTCCCCGCACCCGGCGCGAAGGAATAGCATTCCGCGTCCTTGACCATCATGTGGCGCGTTCCGGAACTGCCGTCTCGCTGGCCGGTCTCCTCCTTGCCCTCCATCAGGCCGAAGTGCTTCAGGATGTTGCGAATGCCACGCCGTCCGATCCGGACGCCTTCGATGTTCACTCGCCCCCAACCGCCAAGCTCGGTGCCCAGCGAGAGGATGCCCCGCCTCTCGACCGAAGAGGTCAGCGTCGCCCCTTCATCGACCCCGCCGAAGACGACGTTGAAGGGCGCGCCGAAGGCCGCCGCCGCGTCCATCGTCCGCTTCAGCAGCTCAGGATCGCCGACATGGTGCATGTTTGTCGACGGCGCGGAATCTCCGGAATGCCCGGCGGTGTGCAGGTCGACGGAAATGTCCACGTGCGGCAGGATCACGCTGTCCAGGTAATGCGCCAGCATCTCGCTGAACGTGCCCTTGGGGTTTCCGGGAAAGCAGCGGTTCATGTCCCGGTTGTCCACGGGCGACAGCCGCTTGTCCGCCATCACGGCGGGAATGTTCACCGCAGGCATCATGATGACGCGTCCCTGTATCGTGGCCGGGTCCAGCGTGCGCGCCAGTTCGGACACCGCGATGGGGCCTTCGTATTCATCGCCGTGGATGCCGCCCGTCAGCAGCACCGTCGGCCCGCTTCCATTCTTGACGACGACGATCGGAATTTCGACAACACCCCAACCCGAGGTGTTTCTGGAAAGTGGCGCGCGCAGGTATTCCGCCTGCCGTCCGTCCTTCTCGAAGTCGATTGTTCCGGCGATACGGCTGGCGGATTCGCTGGCCATACACGGCCTCCCTTTTGTGTCTTTATTTTTCGTATGATTGTATACTATTTTCCGGAGTGTCAATAATTCAGTACCGGGCAGCACAAGGAGACTGTGATGAAGAGCGATGGTTCCGGCGGGATGCCGTTTGTCGGCATCGAACGAATTGTGGCCGCGCCGCTTTTCGGTGAAAGCCCGCCCGGAGGCTGGTCCAGCGAGATCCGGCCCAACGACTCCATCCACACGCTGATCGCGGTTCACACGGATGCAGGCGTCGTCGGCTTTGGCAGCGTGTTCGCCGAAGGCGGACTGGTCCAGGCGGCGGTCAGTCATCTCGAGCGGTTCTTCCTGGGCGAGAACGCCCTGGAGCCGCAGCGCGTCTCGGAAAAACTGCACCAGAACAGCTTCTGGTTCGGACGGGGGGGCACGCTGACGCACGCGATCAGCGGTATCGACATCGCGCTTTGGGATATTCTCGGAAAATTCACCGGTCTTCCGCTCTGTCTTCTGCTCGGAGGACGGCACCGCGAGAAGGTGATGCCCTATTGCTCGCTTCTGATGGACGAACCCGTCAAGATGGCCGAGGACATCGCCTACTACCGCGACAAGGGGTTCAAGGCGTTCAAGATCGGATGGGGGCCGTTCGGGCGTGTCGACGACCCCAAGCTGGACGAGGCGATCGTGGCCGCGGCTGCCGGGCAATTGCCGACGGGCGGAAAACTGTTCGTCGATGCGGGCGCAAGCGACGCCTACTGGCCGAACGGCCTGAAATGGGCGATGCGCACCGCCGACATGCTGGCCGATCACGACGTCGGCTGGTTCGAGGAACCGCTGATCCCCGACGCGCTCGATGACTTCGTGACGCTCAGGAAATCGGCGAAGCTTCCCATCGCGGGCGGTGAAGTCATGACCCGGCGCCAGTCGTTCCTTCCCTTCCTCGTCCAGGGCGCATTCGACATCGTTCAGCCCGACGTGACCAAGGTGGGCGGCATCTCCGAGCAGATGAGGATTGCCCGCGCGGCGCAGGACTTCGGCGTGCGCTATGTCGGGCATGGCTGGAACACGGCGCTTGGTCTGGCCGCCGATCTGCAGATCGCTGCCGCCCTGCCGAACGTCGATCTGGTCGAATACATCGTGGGCAGCGCCTATCTCGACGAGTTGACGGCCACGCCCTACACGCTCGACGAAAACGGAATGCTGGACATACCCACCGCTCCCGGCCTGGGTATCGTGCCGGACCCCCGCCAGATCGAGCGGTTTTCCCCCGAAGCCGCCGCACTCTTCCTGACCGAGGCCGGGGCATGAGCGCGCCCGTCCTCGCGACCGAGGATCGGCACCAGCACTGGACGCTCTCCAAGCCGGCCGTACGCACGCCGAACGGCGTGGTTTCGGCGCAAAGTGCCATCGCCGCTGCCGCGGGCGCCCGTGCCCTTGCCGATGGCGGCAACGCCGTTGACGCCGCCGTCGTCACCGCGCTTGCGCTTCATGTCGTCGAACCCTGGAGCAGCGGGCTGGGGGGCGGCGGTTTCCTTGTGCTCGATCTGGGCGAGAGGGGTCGCGGGGCCGTCAACTTCTCGATGAAATCGGCCGAAGACGTATCGGCGGAAAACTACCCTCTGGCCGGCATTCCGGGCCGGAACGGGCCATTCCAGTGGCCGAAGGTCAAGGATGACCGCAACACGAACGGCCCCTGGTCGATCCTGGTGCCGGGCGCGGTCGACGGCCTGGCGCTGGCGCTGACGACCTACGGGACGATCAGCTGGGGCGATGCGCTGGAATACGTCATCCCGTTGGCCGAGCGGGGCATTCCTGTCGGCTGGTACACGACCTTCGCCATCGCCGTCGAGGCGCGCGAGATCTGCAAGTGCCCGCACACGCGGGACGTCTACCTGCGCGACGGATATTTCCCGCCGGTCAGCGAAAGCGACGACGCGCCGGAAACCGTGCGCGATCCGATGATGCCGGATTTTCTGCGGAAACTTCAGGCCCGCGGCGCGCGGGATTTCTACGAAGGCGAGATCGGGCAGAGCATCGTCGACGACATGCGCACGCTTGGCCGGAACTGGACCCTTGCCGGGCTGGCCGGCTACCACGCGACGGCCTCGGCGCCCCAGGTGTCCACCTACCGGGACTGCGACCTTCTGGGCGTGCCCGGGCTGAACGGCGCGCCGACCGTCATGCGATTCTTCGACCGCGTGGGGCAGATGGAGCGCGCGCCGGGCACGGCCCCCGGTCCGCAGGATTACGCGACCTTCGCGGCGCAGATGCGTGCGCTGTGGGAGGAACGCTATACCAGCATGGGCGACGACAACCCGACCGAGAAATGCACGACCAATATCAGTGTCGTCGACCGCAACGGCGGCATGGCCGCGCTGACCAACACGATGGGCGCGCGCTTCGGCTCGAAGGTGTCGCTGCCGTCGTCGGGTCTGTTGATGAACAACGGCATGTTCTGGTTCGATCCCGAACCGGGCCGCCCCAACTCGATCGGGCCGGGCAAATGGCCCCTGACGAACGCCTGCCCGATGGTGGTCAGCCGCGACGGCGCCCCGATCCTGGCGCTTGGCGGTGCAGGGGGGCGGCGCGTGCCTCCGGCGGTTCTTCAGCATATCTCCTTCGTGGTGGATTACGGCATGGATGTCGAAGCGGCGGCGCATACGCCTAGGATCGATCCGGTAAGGCTCGAGGCCGTGGGGTGCGACCACCGGCTGTCGCCCGAAACGCTCGACGCGATCGCGCAGGTCGCTCCGGTCAGGGTGGTCGAGAACACGGTCTACCCGTTCCTCTTCGCCTGCGTCACGATGACGGGGCGCGACCCGGAAACCTCGACGAATATCGGCATGCCGTCGGTCGATCTGCCCTACGCCGCCGCCGTTACCGAAGACGAGGTGCGCGCAGCCCGTTAGCACGGGACCGCGAAGAGCCACCGGCAGTGTCCGGGCCTCAGCGTTTCAGGATCGCGGCGAAGCGCTGACGATAGCGGGCCGGCGTTATGCCCACCTTTCGCTTGAAGAGCCTGCGAAAGAAGTTCGGATCTTCGTAGCCGGTTTCGATTGCAATCATCTCGATGGATGTCGTGGTCGTCTCCAGAAGGTGCTTGGCTTCCTCGATCCGAAGGGTCTGGACGTACTCCATCGGAGAGTAGCCTGTGGCGGCACGGAACCGGCGCATGAAAGTCCGCTCGGCCAGACCGGATCGCTCTGCCATGCGCGCAACGGGGTTCGAGAGGTGATAGGTGTCGGCGATCCAGGTCTGGATCCCGGCGATGACCCCGTCTTCGTGATGTTTCGGCTTGCGCGCACCGGCAAAGGGCAGTTGACCCTCGGAATGATCGCCAAGAAGGAAGATCTTCGCGATCCGCACCGCCTCGGTGCTGCTGCTGAGACGCGCGACCAGATACAGCGCCATGTCCGCCCACGCCGTCGCGCCGCCGCCGGTGACGATCTGGCCGCCGGAGCCCGACGGCACCAGGATTTTCTGCGGCGCAAGCCGGACATCCGGATAGCGCGCGCGGATCAGATCCACGGTGGACCAGTGGGTGGTCGCTTCCAGTCCGTCAAGCAGCCCTGCTTCCGCCAGGACGACAGTCCCGGTGCAGACCGAGCAGATGATCGCACCGGCCGCATGGCGTTCTTTCAGCCATGCCAGTTCCGCGGACCAGAGTGATCCGAGATCTTCGCCGGGCGGCAGGGCGATATCCGTGATGACGACGACGTCGGCATCGCCCAGGTCTCCATGCGGCGTTATCGTGAAGCCCATGTGACTGACGATGGCCGCGCCGTCGCTGGTGACGATGCGCGGCGACAAAGGCCGGCCCTCGGGTGGCTCTCCGGTCAGTTCTTCCCATGTGCGACCGACCGAGGTGAAGACCTCGTATATGCCGAACAGCGCGCCCGGCGTGCTTTGCGGCAAGGCCAGGATCGCGATTTCGGGAACCGGGTTAACCTGCGTTTCGTCCATGTCCGAATGTGGCCGATTACGCATCTTTTTGTCCAGTCCCGCACTTACCGGAATCCGGTCCGGCCCGTAATCCCCGGTCATCAGAAATGGAGATGACCAATGAACGACCTTTCACAGAAGCTTTCGCTCGAGGATGCAGAAGCCTTCGCCGACCGCATGTCCGACATGATCAACCAGGGGGCTATCGTGGTAATGGTCTCGATCGGCCACCGGCTTGGACTGTTCGAGACGCTTTCCCGGCGGTCCGCTCTCACAAGCGGCGAACTGGCGGCCGAGGCCGGTCTGGCCGAGCGCTATGTCAGGGAATGGCTTGCCGTCATGGCTACCGGCGGAATAGTGACCTACGAGCCCGACACGGCCTGCTACAGTCTTCCGCCGGAACACGCAGCATGCCTGATCAGGGGCGCGCCCCTGGGTAACATGGCGATCTTCGCACAGCATGTCGCCCTGATGGGACAGATGCAGGACAAGGCGCTGGCATTCTTCGAGACAGGTGAGGGCACGCAGTACGGCGACTACCCTTGTTTCCACCAGATCATGGCCGAGGACAGCGAACAATCCGTTGCCATGGCCCTGCGCGAGCACATCCTGCCCCTGGTCGAGGGGCTTCAGACGCGGCTATCCGACGGGATCGACGTGCTGGATGCCGGTTGCGGGCGCGGGCTTGCGCTGATCGAACTTGCCCGGTCCTATCCGAACAGCCGCTTCGTCGGCATGGACCTCTGCGAGGACGCGATCGAGTACGCAAGGCTTGCTGCGCGGAACGCGGGCCTCTCGAACGTTTCCTTCGAGGCGTGCGATCTGACCGGCTATCGAGAGCCGGACCGCTTCGACCTGATCGCCTCGTTCGACGCGGTGCACGATCAGAAGGATCCCGAGGGGCTGGTTCGCGGTCTCAAGGCGTCGCTCCGTCCGGGTGGCATCTACCTGATGCAGGACATCGCGGGATCGGCGCGGCTTGAAAACAATATCGACTTCCCGATGGCATCGCTTCTCTACGCGATTTCCTGTCTGCACTGCACACCTGTCTCGCTGGGTCAGGGCGGGGCCGGCCTGGGAACGATGTGGGGCTGGGAGACCGCCGAGGCAATGCTGAAAGATGCGGGCTTCGTTTCCGTGGACCGACACATCCTGCCGCATGATCCGATGAACGTCTGGTTCGTTTCGCGGGTCTGACGTCGGCGTCCTGCAATCACCGCCCCGTCAGCGGGGCCAATCTGGACTTACTCAATGACCCATTCTCCCTCTCCGGGCCTTGGGGCAAGGGGCGCAAGGCCCTTTGCCCTTCTCCGGGCGCCTTCCGAAGAAGTGACCGGAATTCTCTCGACCGCCGCGCCAGTCGCCGCGATGGCACTCGTCAACATGTGCATGAGCGTCACGGACACGCTGATGGCCGGGATGCTGGGCGCCGAGGCGCTTGCGGCGGCCGGGGTCGCCAGCGATCTCTATTCGATTGCCTTCTACCTCGCCATCGGGGTGATCGGCGGTCTCGCGCCGCTTTACGCTTCGGCTCATGCCAAGGCGGATTTCGAACGCCTGGGCCGCCTTCGCGCCTCCGGCTGGACGCTTGCGGCGCTTGTCGGTCTGCCGATGGCCTGCGTCGTCTGGACGGCGCCCGGATGGCTTGGCGCGATCGGCATCGCGCCCGAACTGCTGGACCGTGGCGAAGGATATGCCCGCGCGATGGGATTGACCCTGTTGCCGATGCTGGCCGCCGGTGTTCTGCGCACCCGTCTCGTGGCGGTCGAAAAGGCCGCGGCGCTTTTCCGCGTGACGCTTGTAGCCGTGCCGTTGAATGCCGTCCTGAACGCCTTTCTGATGTTCGGTGCCGACGGCTGGCAGGGGCTTGGCCTGACTGGTGCGGGTGTTTCCTCGTTCGTCGTTGCCTGTTTCACGTTGGCCGTCTTCGCCAGGCTCGCCGCGCGTTCCGGCGATGTCGGCCGGTCGGGCGGCGCGGACGTCCGGACGGTGGCGGAAATCCTGCGGCTTGGTCTTCCGATCGGCATCGCGACGCTGTCCGAGGTTGGTGTTTTCCTTGGTGCGACGCTCTTCGTCGCCACCCTTTCGGTGGCCGACGCGGCGGCGCATGTTCTGGCGATCCGGGTGTCCGGCGTGACCTTCGCCGTATCCATCGGGCTTTTGCAGGCGGCAATGGTGCGGATCGCACGCGCCGATCCTGACACGGTTCGTCAACGCGCGATCGCCCGGACCACGCTTTGGCTTTCGGTCGGCGCGGGCATGGCGCTTGCGGCTGGCGTTGCGCTGGCGGCCTGGCCCCTTGGCCAAACGCTGACGAACGGCGCCGCGGGGACAAGGGCGGCGGAAATGGCCGCGGTCCTTCTGCTGCTGGTCGCCGCATCCGAACTTTTCGGGCCGCCGGGGTCCGCGGCCGCAGGCCTTTTGCGCGGACTACGGATCACACGCCTGCCGATGGCGATCTCGCTGTTCGGGAACTGGGGCGTCGCCGCACCCGTGGGCATCTGGCTTGCCACCACTGCCGGACTTGGCGCGACAGGCGTCTGGATCGGCCTCTTCCTGGGCACGGCGACCGCCACGTGCCTGACGCTCATCCACCTTGGACGAACCGTCCGCACGCAACTCTCTTGAAAGGAGACAACGATGCTTTCAAAAAGCCTCATCCTCGTCTACGCCGGGGTCGCCTATGTCCTCGCAATGGCGAACATCGCCTATATCGTCGGGTTTCTCGCCGACTTCGGTGTGCCGAAGGGCATCAACGACGGCGAAGTCGGTCCGTTCTGGCCGTCCGTCGCCATCAACCTTGGCCTCATCTGGGTGTTCGGGCTGCATCACTCGACGACCGCGCGGCGGTGGTTCAAGGCGCGCTGGACGCGGCTTGTGTCGCCGGCGCTTGAACGGGCGACGTATCTCTACATGACGGCGCTGGCCACGCTCGCCCTGGTTATCTTCTGGCAGCCAATCCCCCTTACCGTCTGGCAGGTCGACAACGCCCTTGGCTACTGGGCGATCTGGGCGGTGTATCTTGCCGTCTGGGGGATGATGTTCTCGGCCACGTTCCATTTCGGGCATTTCGGTTTCTTCGGCCTTGCCCAGGCATGGAGTAAAGTGACCGGTAACGGGCCATCCGAAACCTCGTTCTGCGCCCGGTGGCTTTACGGCATCGTTCGGCATCCGATCAGTCTGGGCTGGATGCTGACGCCCTGGCTTACGCCGCACATGACCGTCGGGCAGATCGTGTTCGCGTTCGGCGCAACGGCCTACGTCCTTGTCGCGACCGTCTTCGAGGAACGGGATCTTGCCGCCGAACTTGGCGACACCTACCAGCGATACCGGCGACAGGTTCCGGCATTTCTGCCGCGCGCCCGCATGCCTCGCGGAACGCGCTCTGTCGGCGGGGCAAGGCGTCCCGGGGCCTGACCGCGCCAGGAGAAGGAGAATTACGATGATTTGGGCCGAACGGACCGACCAGGCGAAGCGCCGCGCATTTTCGCCGGCACCAACAACAAGCAGGCACTATGAAGCTTCCGGCGATTCTGGCATCAAGGTCTCCGCTGCGGGTGCCGACGAAGGAAAGCCGAGGCTAATCGGATCAAGGGACTCTCCTCTGAAGATGGGGCTGCTGATGTTCCAGCGATATCCATGCAAGTGCGGACTGAAGGACCGGGTCGCAGGGTTCCTGCGGCTTCCCGAGGTCCTGCCCGGCGATGATGGGTGGGTCGGATGAGCCGGGAGGCACCTGACGGTCGCCTGAACCTGCGGCTGGAACACGATTGCGAAATCCTGGCGCCGATCTCTGCCGTCTGGGATGTCGTTTCCGACATCCCCAATTGGCCGGATTGGACCCCGACGGTGTCCTCGGCGCTCAAGCAGACACCGGGACCGATTTCTGTCGGGACGACAATCCTTGTCCGGCAGCCGCTTCAGCGGCCGGCAGCGTGGACGATCACGAGCTGGAACCCGGGTCGGGGGTTCTCATGGCGGAAAGAGACGGGTGCCCTGCGGCTTCGGGCCGAGCACCACCTGATCGAGACAGGCCGGGGCACTCGCAGCCTCGTCTGTCTCGAAGCCGTGGGGTTTCGTGCGCGGCTGATCCGCCCGGCCCTGGCTTGGGCCCTGACAGCCGAGAACAGGGCGTTGAAACGCAGACTGGAAGGCCCGGACCGCGACCGACCCCGCCGAAAGTGAAAAAAAGGCGCAGTCTGTATCTGAACGACTGAAACCAGAGAGCTGTCGCGGGTTGCCTGGCATACCGCCGGTATTCGGGGCGGATTATCTCCCTCAGGCAGGATGCTCTTCCCAGACACCGATGATGACCCCGCTGGCATTCTCGCCCGCCCGCATGGCGAGCACGGTGTCATCCGACATGCCCACGCGGTTCTTGCGGTCGATCAGTCGGTCCGTCAGGCGGCGATGCAGGCTTTGCCGGATGGTTTCGAACTCGGGGACCTGTCCGAGATCGTTGAATTCGTCCGGGTCGGTCTCCAGATCGAAAAGCTGTGGCGGGAACCCCTTGAAATGGACGTATTTCCACTTCGCGGTCCGCAGCATGTAACCCCGGGCATCCGCAGGCCCGACAGACAGCGTTTCCCGGGCGGCATAGAACGCATAGTCGATTTCGGAAAGCACAGCATCGCGCCAGTCCTGCGGTGTGGGACCATGCAGAAGCGGCATCAGTGACCGGCCTTCAAGCCGATGCGAGGCCGGAGGGGCGCCCGTCGCCTCCATGAAGGTCGGGACAAGGTCGATGGATTCGACAAAGGCGTCGGAAACCGTTCCCCGTGTCGCGTCCGCCTCGGCCCTCGGATCGACGATGATCAGCGGCACCCGGACGGACATCTCGTGGAAAAGCTCCTTCTCTCCCATCCAGTGATCGCCCAGGTAGTCGCCGTGATCGGAGGTAAAGACGATCATCGTCTCGTTCAGTTTTTCCGTCTCTTCCAGCCAGTCGAACAGCCGCCCGAGATGGTCGTCGATCTGCTTGATAAGACCCATATAGGCCGGAAGAACCGTTTCCCGCACGCCCTGTCGCGAGAAGGTCTCGCTGACCCCCATGCGCATGAAGGCGTCGAAGACCGGGTTCGGGTTCTCCTTCTCCTTCACATCGCGCTTGACCGGCAGGAAAGTGTCGGGCCGGTACATGTCATGATACGGCGCGGGTGCGATGTAGGGCCAGTGAGGCTTGATGAAGCTCAGATGGCACAGCCAGGGCGTGTCGCCCATTTCAGTGATGAATTCCTTTGCGCGCATGGTCATGTAGGCGGTCTCGGAATGCTCTTCCTTCACGCGTGCGGGCAGGTTTGAATTCTTCAGATACCAGCCGGAAAGCACCTCGCCGTCCGGTCCTTCACCGGAATTGGCATAGTCGTTCCAGGGATTCTCGCCTTCGTAACCAAGTTCTCTCAGCCAGTCATTGTAACGCAGCTTGCCGCCCCGTTTCGCCAGCCCCTTGTTCGGGTGCAGGCCGTCGTCGCGTTCATACGGGTCGAAGCCCGGCTGGCTGACAAGACAACCGATATCGGCGTTCTCGTTCAGGCCAAGCCGCGCCATGCCCTCCTTGTCCGGGATCATGTGCGTCTTGCCGACGACGGCGGTCGTGACGCCAATGGGCCTCAGATAGTCGCCCAGTGTCAGTTCGCCGATGGGCAGCGGCACGAAGTTCCAGGTCGATCCGTGACTGAAGACAGTGCGGCCGGTGTAGAACGATGCCCGCGACGGGCCGCAGACCGGCGACTGGACATAGGCCCTGTCGAAGCGAACGCCGCGCTTGGCAAGGCGGTCGATATTCGGAGTGTCCAGATGCGGGTGGCCATAGCACGACAGGTAGTCCCAGCGCAGTTGGTCGGCCATGATGAACAGGATATTCTTGATCGTCGACATGGGTGACTACCTGGCGATGGAAGGAAGAAAAGTGGCGATCTGGGGGAAGCTGTAGACTGCGACCAGCCCGATGCCGAGCGCCACGATGTAAAAGCCCACGCCACGGAAGATATCGGCAAGCCGCACTTGCGGCAGCACCGACTTCACGACGAAGACGTTCATCCCGATCGGCGGCGTGATCAGGCCGATCTCGGTCACCAGCACGACGATGATTCCGAACCAGATCATGTCCACGCCGGTAGCGAACAGCGCCGGCAGGAAGACCGGGACCAGAAGCACGATGATCCCGATGCTTTCGAACACCATGCCCATAAGCAGGGCGATGATGCAGATGAAGATGACCAGCTGCCTTCCGTTCAGTTCCCATTCGTCGACCTTGTCCAGCAACTCGTACGGCATGCCCGACAGGTTGATGAACTGGGTGAAGACCACGGCGCCGAAAAGCACGATGAATATCTTTGCGGTCGTCATCGCCGCCTCGACAAGGCACAGCCGCCATTCGCCGATCGTCCGAAGGTGTCCCCTGACAAAGGCGATCGCGGCCGCTCCGCACGCCCCTATGCCCGAGGCCTCGGTCGGGGTGAATATCCCGCCGTAAATGCCTCCTAGGACCAGAATGAACAACAGCAGAACCGGCGTCGTGCCGCGCACCGCCTTGCGTTTGCGCTTGGCATCGAGTGCCGCCGCCGCCGGAGCCGAGGCCGGGTCCAGCCGGACCATGACGGCGACGGTCAGAAGGAACAGCATCACCAGAAGAATTCCGGGCAGGATACCCGCGATGAAAAGAAGGCCGATGTCCTGCTCGGCGATGATCCCGTAGATCACCAGCGGCACCGATGGCGGGATCATGATGCCGAGTGTCCCGCCGGCCGCGATGGTGCCGGCTGCCAGCTTGTCGGAATAGTCGTAGGCTTTCATCTGCGGCATCGCGACCTTCGACATCGTTGCCGCCGTCGCAAGCGTCGAGCCGCAAACCGCCGAGAATCCGCCGCAGGCCAGAACCGTCGCCAGCGCCAGACCACCCTTGAAACGGCCCAGCGCGGCGAATGCGGCATCGTAAAGGTCGCGGCTGATATCCGAGCGGTAGATGAAGACGCCCATCAGGATGAAAAGCGGGATGACCGAAAGGTTGTAGTTCTGTGCGTCCTCGGTCACCTGTTGCGCGACCATGGCAAGCGAGGCGAACCAGCTGCGCTCCATCGCGAAGCCCACGAACCCCACGATCAGCGTCGCGAAACCGACGCGGAAGCCGAAGAAGCAAAGCCCCAGAAGGACTGCAAAACCGATCAATGCTGTGGTCATTGCGGGTGCCGCGTCCTTCCGGCCTTGAGGTCGAGAATCTTCAGAATGACGCCCACGACCTGCGACAGGACGCTGACAACGGCGAAAACGGCAACGGTCCCGGTGATGTAGTAGACCGGCATCTCGAGAACTTCGGTCAGCTTGCCGATCTTGTAGGCCCCCCAGGCATGTTCGAAGAGAACCGCCGCGACGAGTGTCATTGCCGCCACCGAGAATACCTGGATCACGATTTCGTAGATCACAGGTGTCAGCATCCAGCGAAAGGGTTCTTCGAAAAGCTCCACGACGATGTGGTCGTCGCGCGCATTGATGACGCCCAGTCCCGAAAAGATCGTCAGCGCCAGAAGTGCCGAGATGATCTCGGTTCCGCCGAAGATCGGCTTGTGAAAGGCATAGCGGCCAATCACGTCGACGAACGTCAGGATCATCATCACGAAGATCACCACGCAGGAAATCGTCTCAAGCGTGGTGATCGTCTTCTTCAGGATCGATCTGACGGCGCCCTCGACTTCGGGCGCCTCACTCATTGCGACAGCGTTTTCGCGCGTTCGCGATAGAAGCTCAGCGCAGCGTCAGCATCGATGCCGGCGGCCCTGGCCTGTTCCTTCCAGGCCTCCGTGATCGGGGCGGCGGCCTCGACCAGGCGCGCTTCCAGTGCCGGGTCGGCGGCATGGACCGAGATGCCCAACTCGTCGAACCGCGAATAGACGTCCGCGCTGACCGAGTCCCAAAGTCCCGACGCTACCATTCCGACCGTCTCCTGCGACATCGCGCGGATCGCTTCCTGATCCTCTGGCGATATCTCGGCCCACTTGTCCTTGTTGATGACGAACGAGAATGTCGTGGTGTAGATCGGCTGCGTGAATTCGGTCATCGATTTTGTGTAGGGGATGACCTGAAACGCCTGTATCGCGTCCCCGCCAAGTCCCATGTGGCTGTCGACGACGCCATTGGCGATCACTTCGTTCGACTTGACGGCAGGTGTCGCAACGACGGCGGCGCCGATCTCCTTGGCCATGTTGGCAAGAGGTCCCGGCAGCGCCCACATCTTGCGCGACTGAAATTCCTCGACGGTCGTGATCGGCGTGTCGGTGTTCGAGAACAGCAGCCCCGGCGTGATCACCCATTGCGACAGAAGCTCGACGGTGTCGAATTCGTCGGGATAGAACTTGCGGT
The DNA here is from genome assembly GCA_040220415.1 of Silicimonas sp. Taxonomy (GTDB): domain Bacteria; phylum Pseudomonadota; class Alphaproteobacteria; order Rhodobacterales; family Rhodobacteraceae; genus JAVJUV01. The sequence goes on along the minus strand of JAVJUV010000091.1, from coordinate 121,579 downwards.
TGGTTTCCCAGGCGGCCTGGGTCATCGCCTTGCCGTCGAAGGTGCCGGAAAACGGCTGCATCGCCGTCAGGGCGCCGTTCACGCGGTTGCCGATCAGCCCGTTGAACTGGACCGACGCATCCACGATGCCCTTCTCGACAGAGGCAAGCTGCTCGGGCGGCGGCGCGACCGACTTCGGCGGAATATTCCCCACCACGCGGCCCTCCGTGATGCGTTCGACCTCTTCCAGCCAGCCCGGCAGTACCTTCTGGCAGACGAAATGTTGTGGCGGCCAGAAGCAATTCACGATGATTCGGGTATTGGCGGTGGCCGTGGTGCCGATGGTGGAAAGCGCGGCGGTCGCGAACGCACCAAGAGCAAGAGCTCTGATCTTCATAACTTCCTCCCAAAAAAAACGATATTTTCTTTTGAGGTGATAATTGACGCAGAAAACATATCAGTCCAATAAATTCTCGGTAAGATAATATATCAGGCTGATATGATAATTGATCCAAGGCATCTGGAACAGATTTCCGTCATCGTGGATTTCGGCACGCTTCAGGGCGCGGCGACAAAGATCGGCACATCGCAGCCGGCCCTCAGCCGGATGATCCGAACGCTGGAAAGCCGGTTGGGCACCAAGCTGTTCGAGCGTAACCGCCGTCCATTGCGGCCGACGCCGCTGGGGCAGGAACTTGCAAACCAGGGTCGGGTGATCCGGGTCGCGCGCGAGCGTGCGCTCGAGGTCGTCGAGTTCGGCGCCCGCGGCCTTTTCGGCGTTCTGAAGATCGGGGCGCCGCCGTTCCTTTGCGAACGTCTCGTCACCGAAGCGATCGCCGATTTCGTCGCGAACCGGCCCGCGCTCAGAATCGACCTGATCCCCGACTACTTCCCCGGACTTCACGAACGCCTGTTCCAGAACCAGATCGACATCATCATCGGCCCCGCGAAGTCGGCGGAACCCAGCTTGTCGGAGCTACTGCTGGAACCGCTGTTCGAAGACGCCAACGTCGTGGTCAGCCGCGTCGGACACCCATTGCTGGGCGGTGACATATCGGACCGGGATCTCGAGAAAGCCACCTGGGTCGGACACTCGGATCGCAGCATGCTGCGGCATGACATGGAGACCGCGCTTCGGTTGATGGGGGTGCGCAAGCTGCGCTTCGCCTTTCAGAGCGAATCCGCGGGGGCGGTGATCGAACTGCTGCGGAACAGCGATTTTCTGACGGTTCTGCCGCGCTATGCGGTCCGCAACGACGGGCGCGACGGGCTGGCGATACTGCCGGTCACCTTGCCGACATCGGCTCAGACGATCGCAATGATGACGCTGGCGCACCGGGACGAGACAAGGTTCACGGCCGAATTCAAGGCGAACATGCGCAGACACGTCGCGGCCCGCTACGTGGCCTAGGCAAGAAACGCCTTCCAGCGCGCACCGATGTCTGGCCAGAAGCGTTCACCAACGGCGCGGGCCTTGGCATGTTGTTCCGGCGTGACATAGCGATCCATCGCCCGGGCGAAACCGAGGCGCTCTCGGCCCGCTGCAAGCCACTCTGCGATCCGCGGCGTGCGGGTGTCCCACATCCCCGACATCGCGATCCGGTCCAGGCGGTCGATATAGGCCAGAAGGGCAACGTCGGTCATTCCGTACGTTTCGCCGTTCATCCAGCGGCGCGACGAAAGCGCCGCGTCCATATCGTCGAATACGCGCCTGAGTACCTGAAAGTCGGCTTCGACATGGTGCGAGGCCGCGCCCTTGTCGATCAGATCGCGCCGCTTGGCGGCCAGGCGGAGATTGGGCATGGCGGCGATCAGAGCGTCGATTTCTTCCGGCGTTTTCGAAGTCAGCCATTGTTCGCGGTTGGCGGTCGCGAAACTCATCGTGTTGACCGCCTGGTGAATTTCAAGGCAGCGAAGCAGCCAGACAAGCGTCTCGGCCTTGCGCGACCTGTCTTGAGGCATCAGTCGCAGGCCGTCACCCAGTTCGTCGATATATTGCAGGATCACGCTCGATTCGGTCACGACCGTATCGCCATCGACCAATGTCGGCACCACGCCGTTCGGGTTCAGCTTGCGGTACTCGGGCTTGTGCTGGTCGCCGTTCGGCAGGACCAGCAGCACGTCCTTCCACTCCAGTTCCTTTTCGGCCAACCCTATCCGGGCTTTGACCGAACAAACGCTGGTTCCCGCATTATAGAGCGTCAACAAGGCAGTTCTCCCGCACAGATGATGTCACGCGCGCTTTGCCTGAGACTTGACCGAAGCCGAGGCAGCCACGTGGTTGGACTTGGAAAACTGGACCGCGTTCTGCGAAATGCGTCCCAGATCGTAAAGGTAGTTTACCATCAGGCCCGACGATCGCTTCAGTCCCGTTTCCGAGGTGTCGGCGTTGCTGTGAACGGCATGGACGATTGCGCCGTTGCCAAGATGGAACCGGGCCACCGGATCGACCGGACGGCCATGTTCGTCCTTCGCCTCCAGCAGATACTTTGCGGCAAGACGCTCCAGTTTCGCGGTGTCGGCCGGATCGATCGAAATATTCCCTTCGGCAAGCCACCTCATGAATCCGGGCACCGGCGAAAGCGTGACGAAGGTCTTCAGGTTCGGAAGGTCGCGCGACAGGTCGCGCGCGACCTGCTTGATCAGCGAATTCCCGAATGACACGCCCGCCAGTCCCGCCTGGCAATTCGAGATCGAATAGAAAACGGCAGTGTCCGCACTGGTTTCGGCAAGCGCATCGCGCTTGTCCGAAAGCAGTCTCTGGATCGAATTCGGCACGCCCTTGGTAAGCGCGACCTCGACGAAGATCAGCGGCTCGCTTGGCATCGAAGGGTGAAAGAATGCAAAGCACCGCCGGTCTTCCGGCTGAAGCCGCCGGCGCAGATCGTCCCAGGTCCGGATTTCGTGAACGGCCTCGTAGGCGATGATCTTTTCCAGGACCGAGGCCGGGCTGTCCCAGTTCACTTGCTGCATGACCAGGAAGCCGCGATTGAACCAGCTTCTGAGAAGGTGCTGCAAGTCGTGGTCCATCCGGGACAGTTCGGGCCGTTCCTTGATCAGGCCCAGCAAATCCCGCCGCATCCGCACAATGACTTCGGTCGCGCCGGGCGCTTCGTTCAGTCTGCGAAACAGCCTTTGCCGCGCGGGTTCGGATGCCTGGGAAAGCGCCGCATAGGTTTGCGGCGTCGGATCTTCGCCATATCGGCGGGCAAGATCGGCGATCTTCGAGGCGTCAATGTCCAGGTCGTTGTTCAGGAATTCGAAGAACGACACAAGCTGTGCCTGGTCCAGCATGTGATACTGATTGAGGATGCGCGAGGCGAGCTGCAACCCCGAGATCTCCGCCCGCTCGGAAAGCAGTTGCAGGCAGTCCGCCTGAATGCTTCGCCCGTCCACGTCCTTGCGCCCGAACGGGCCGCGATCAAGCAGGGTTGCCAACAGGTCACTCAACGGATTTACGGCAATCATTCCGACACACTCATCCCAGGCTCAGACTCTTCGTCGACAGGCCGACAGTAACCGATACGCTGCCCTCGTTCACAAGCCACTTCCGCAGCCTGAAGCCGCGGGCCCCCGTCAGGTGCATCGGGTCGTTCTCTGCCAGCCAGCGCGCTTCTTCCATCGAACCGGCGCGCAGAACCAGCATGCCCGTTCCCTGCATCTCGGTGCCGCCATCGTCAGACAACGGACCCGCAAGCATCAGGCGTCCATTCAGTTCCAGCTCTTTCAGATAGGCAAGGTGACCGGGCAACGCTGCCTTGACCGCATCGGGCGATCCCAGTGGGGTGCTCTCTGCGACGTAAACCTCGAAAGCCAGCGCTCCTCGTTCGCGTGCCATGTCCTTGTACTCGTTCCAGGCGGCCATTTATTTCTCCTGTGGTGTCCGTCTATCATAAAATATCGATTTTATTTGACAAGAAAAAGAAACGTGGGCAAAAAAAGACGCAAGGCACAGCGGTGACGGGGAAGCGTCATCGGGAAAAGAACGCAAATTTCAAACAGGGATAAGTATGACTTCTTTAGTCGCAGAAGATCTCGCCACGCTTCGGGCCGAGGCCCAGGATGTCATTCGCGACCTGCGGGCGCGCAAACCCGCCCTCGATGACGACAGCATTGACCTGATCCTGCGCGAGGCGCGCAGCCATTACGCCTGGTCCGATCGCCCGGTCCCGCGCGAGTTGCTGGAGACGGTCTACGAAATCGCGGCGGCCGGACCGACCAGCATGAACACCTGCCCGGCGCGTTTCGTCTTCGTGACCTCTGACGATGGCAAGGACCGTCTTGCCAAGTCCCTGAAGCCCAAGAATGTCGAAAAGATGCGCTCGGCGCCCGTCACGGTGATTGTCGCGCATGATCTCGAATTCTGGACCCACCTGCCGTTTCTCTTTCCGCACGAGGATCGCCGACCCATGTTCGAGGGAAAGCCGGCGCATATCGAGGCGACGGCGTTCCGCAACGGCACTTTGCAAGGCGCCTATTTCATGATCGCCGCCCGTGCGCTGGGCCTCGATGTCGGAGGGATGTCCGGTTTCTCGAACCAGGAGGTCGATGAGGAGTTCTTCAAGGGCACCACCCTGAAATCGAACTTCCTGATCAATCTCGGATACGCCGACGAAACCGCTCTTTTCCAGAAACTTCCGCGCTTCGCCTTCGACGAAGCCTGTTCCTTCGAGTGAGGCCGTCATGGCGATCCGCCAGAAATCCGAGATGACCATCAAGCTGACGGGACGTGGAACCAGCCACTCCCGAAGCGACACGAGCATCGATGGACTGACCCTCATCATCGACGAACCGATTGCGCGGGGCGGGACCAACGACGGGCCATCGCCGACGGCGACGGCCTACGCCGCGCTGATCGGATGCACCAACGTCATCGGCAACAAATGCGCCGCAAGGCTTGGCGTTGAAATCGGCAACCTCGGTTTCGAGATGGAAGTTGATTTCGATCGCCGCGGCGTACTGCTGATGGAAGAAGTCGATGTGCCATTCAAGGCAATCCGGCTGACGGTGACAGCCGACGGACCGGTCTCGGCAACGGAGTTGTCCGAGGTGGCGCGGGAGACAAACAAATTCTGTCCGATCTCAAAACTCTACCAACAGGCGGGGACGAACCTGACCGTCACATGGCGCAAGGCCTGATCGCGCCGATCAAGGGAGGAAGACCAATGATTGCGAAGTTGATGAGACGTACGGCCACGGCGGCGGCGCTTTTTATCGCCGCGGCACCTGCGATGGCCACCGAAACGATCAAGGCGGTGGTCATCGATGGCTATCCGGCCCGCGCGCTTTGGGTGAGGGAATTCACCGAATTCTTCATTCCGGAAGTCGACAAGCGCCTTGCGGCGACCGGCAATTACCAGATGGAATGGCAGGAAAGCTACGGCGGCTCGATCGTCAAGCCGCAAGGCGTGCTGGAAGGCATTCAGCTTGGCCTCGGCGACATCGGGATCGTCACGACGATCTTTCACAGCTCGAAATTGCCCAGCCAGGCGATCTCGGCCGTGACGCCCTTCGTCGCGCCGGATTCGCGCGCGGTCGCCAAGGCGGTGGACGAAATCGCCAAGGAATATCCGACGATGCAGAACGAATTCGCCGCTCAGAACCAGGTCTACCTGGCAACGGGCGTCGTCCTCGACACCTACCAGCTGTTCTCCAAGACGCCGATAAACTCGCTGGCGGATCTGCAAGGCGGCAAGGTTGCCGGCGCGGGCATGAACCTTCGCTATATCGAGGGGATTGAAGGTGCGGCGGGCGTGCGCGGCGGTCTGACCGATTTCTACAACATGCTGCAGACCGGGATGGTCGACCACGCCCTGCTCTGGCCGGAAGCGGCGAAGACCTTCAAGATCGCGGAAGTCGCGCCCTACATGCTGCGTGCCGATCTCGGAGCGGTGAACTCGAAGACCGTCACCGTAAACAAGGACTATTGGGACGGACTGCCCGACGAGGTGAAGGGAGTGCTGCAAGAGGTCGCCGTACTCTACCGCGATCACGTCGCCGGAATCGCGATGGATCTGGCCGAGGAAAGCCGCCAGGCCTACATCGACGGTGGCGGCACGATAGTCGAGATGGACGCCGAGCAGCGGGCAGCCTGGGCCGCCGCCATGCCGAACCTGGCGCAGGAATGGGCCGCCGGACTTGACGCCAAGGGCGAGCCGGGGACCGAAATGCTGAATGCCTATCTCGCCAAGCTGGCTGAGGCCGGCTATGTGCCCGTCCGCGACTGGGCGGCTGTGTCCAACTAAGGTGTTTGGTTCCGCACTCTCCGCGGTGACAAAACTGGTCAACGGCATCGCGATCTCCGCGAATGCCGTTGGCACGCTTGTGGTTCTGGTGCTGGTAGCGATCGTCAACTACGACGCGCTCGCCCGCAGTCTGTTCAACAGTCCCTTTCGGGGTGCGATCGAGGTCGTGCAGTTCTCGATGGTGCTGATTGTCTTTCTTCAGCTTCCGGACGTGTGTCGTGTGAACCGGCTGACGCGCTCGGATGGATTTCTGACCGTTCTCGGCGGGCGTTTTCCCAGGACGGCAAACGTGGTCCGTCACTTCATAAATGCCGTTTCCGCCGTGTTCATGACCCTGATTGCGATAGCGATCTGGCCCGAATTCCTGAAGATGTTCGAGACGCAGGACTTCTTCGGCGTCCCCGGCGTGTTCACCGCGCCCTGGTGGCCGGTGAAACTGACCATCTTCGCAAGTGCCACGCTTTGCGCCCTGATTTTCGTCCTGAAGGTTCTCAAGGGACACGAAGACGTCGCCCCCGTGCGGCTGCCGGAAGGAGACGATCCTTGACCCCGGTCGACATCGGCATCGTCTCGGTTATTGCCATCGTCATCCTGGTCTACATCGGGCTCTACATCCCGATTGCGCTGGGCGTGGTCAGCTTCGTTTCGATCTGGCTGATGCGCGACAATTTCGAATTGTCGATGAATCTCCTGAAGATCGCGGTCGGCGACAGCGTGATGGAATATACCTTCGCGACGGTGCCGCTGTTCACCTTCATGGGGCTGATCGTGTCGAAGGCCGGGCTTGGCGCGGATGTCTACGAAGTGATGAACTCGGGCTTTCGCAAGGTGAAGGGCGGGATCGGCATGGCGACGGTGGGCGCCAACGCCGTATTCGCCGCCGTCACCGGTTCGTCGATCGCGTCGGCTAGCGTCTTTGCCAAAGTCTCTGTCCCGCAGATGCTGAGCTACGATTACAACCCGCGCTTCGCTGTCGGCGTCGTGGCAGGGTCAAGCGTGCTGGGCATGATCATCCCGCCTTCGGCCATGCTGATCATCTACTCCTTCGTCGCCGAACAATCCGTGGGCGACATGTTTCTGGCCGGCGTCGTGCCGGGCATCATTCTAGCCGTCGCCTATGTCTGCGCGATCTGGGCGATGGCCCGATTTGCGCCTTCCTTCGTCGGAGGCCGGACAAGCGTCGATATGGAGTGGATGAGCCCCGGTGAAATCGCCATCAAGACCCTGCCGACCGTCGGGCTGATCGCTGTCGTTCTGGGCGGCATCTATACCGGCTGGCTAAGTCCGGTCGAGGCCGGTGCCGCCGGTGCGCTTCTGGGCCTTCTCATTGCCGTCGCACGCGGCAAGATGAACCTCAGGGGCTTTTGGGATGCGCTGCTGGAAACCGGCCATATCACCGCCTCGATCCTTTTCCTGATCACCGCGGCTTCGATCTATTCGCGTATGCTGGGGCTTGCAGGACTGCCGAACCAGTTGGGCGAGTATCTCGATCAAACCCAACTCGGCTTTTTCTGGATCATGCTGTTCTATGTGCTGTTGATGATCTTCCTCGGCACAATCCTGGACACGGCGTCGATCATCCTGATCGTCGTTCCGCTTTTTCTGCCGCTGATCGAGCCGATGGGCCTCAGCCTTGTGTGGTTCGGGATCGTCACGGTCGTAGGCGCCGAGATCGGGCTTTTGACGCCTCCTCTCGGCATCAGTTGCTTTGTCATCAAGGCGACATTGAATGATGACCGGATCGCACTGAAGGATGTGTTTCTGGGCGCGTTTCCCTTCGCGCTCGTCATGCTGATCGTGCTGATCCTTCTGATATGCTTCCCGTCGCTCAGCACGGCGATACTCTAGAACAGGAGACTGGCGCATGCGCAATGTCACAAAGGACAACATCACCGACGTGTTCATGGACTATTTCGGCCCGGACACCGACCCACGGCTGCGCGAGGTGATGCAAAGCCTTGCCAGCCACCTGCACGCTTTCGCCAAGGAAGTCGAACTGACCCATGCCGAGTGGCGCAAGGGCATCGAGTTCCTCGAATGGGCCGGGCGGATTTCCGACGAAGAGAGGCACGAGTTCGTGCTGTTGTCGGATGTGCTGGGGCTGTCGTCTCTGGTCGACATGATCAATTCGGTGCCCGAAGGCACCTCGTCCAGCGTGCTGGGGCCCTTCCATATCAGCGGTGCGCCGGACATTCCGTTCGGCTTCGACATGAAACGCGACTTCGAGGGCGAGGTCCTTCTGGCGAAGGGAAAAGTGACCGATCCGCGCGGCAACCCGATCGCGGGCGCCAGGATCGACATCTGGCAAACCGCCCCCAACGGGCTCTACTCCAGCCAGGACCCGGATCAGGACACCTACTCGTTCCACGGCATCCAGACGACGGATGCGGATGGGTCCTACGGGTTCACCACGGTCAAACCCGTCAGCTACACCGTTCCGACCGACGGCCCGGTTGGCGAAATCCTGAACGCCACCGGAAGGCATCCGTGGCGGCCTTCGCACCTGCACTATATCGTCACGGCAGACGGCTACCGGCCGCTCGTGACCGAGATTTTCCCCGACGACGATCCCTATCTGGACCAGGATACGGTGTTCGGCGTGCGCGAAGACCTAGTGATGACCTACCTGAAACAGGCGCCGGACACCTTTCCAGCGGGATACGCGCTTTCGGGAAAGGTAACGGAACCCTATCTCCTGGCCGATTTCGACCTGAAGCTCGTTCCGCTCGACTAGTCGATCTGTTCGACGAGGAAGGCGCCGGTGTTCCGGTAATGCTGCATCAGTCGGGCGCTCACGGTGTCCACGTCGCGCTCGACCGCCGCGTCAAGAATTGCCTGGTGTTCGGCATCGACATCGCGGCGGTCGTATCCCTTGGATTTCCCCGCCAGATGTCGGTAGCGCACGTTCAGGTCGTAAAGCTGGCTGCAGAACCGCAGAAGGATGGGGGACTGGCACGCTGCCAGAAGGGCCATGTGAAATGCCCGGTGACTGGCCTCGAACGTCTCCAGATCCTTCTGCCGCGCGCGGACCATGTGGTGATGCGACAGAACCAGCGCATCTTCCCATTGCAGGTCGGCATGTTTCACGCTGTCGCGAACGGCAAGGTCTTCCAGGTTGCAGCGCAGGTTCAGGATCTCCTGAAACTGCTCGCGGCTGGTTTGCGCCACTCGAAATCCCCGCTGATCGATCCGGTCGACCAACTGGTCCGACGTCAGCAGGCTCAGCGCTTCGCGCACCGGCGATGCCCCGGTTTCGAGAGTCTCCTTCAACGTATCGATCTTCAGCCGCTGGCCCGGAGGGATCCGGCCGAAGATGATGTCGTTCCTCAGCGCGAAATAGGCGCGCTGCGTTGTCGACTCGGTCGAGCGGGTTTCTGTGACGGGTTCATCCATGACGGAAGACTGCCAGTTTCCTCCAGCATACTCAATAAACATCGTTTTTTCCCGGCGACATGCCGGAAAGGAATATTTGCGAGCCGATCCAACGGGCAGGCGGAAAACATCCAAAAAAATGGTTTTTTTGTTGAAGATGCATTAAAAGTAGGTCAAAAATAGACAATCAAAAACACTGCGGAGAGGCGATGCAATGCGTGAAACGCACCATGAAGATGGAAAATGGTGGGTCAGCCCATACAATTTCGTGCCGGAGGTTCGCGAAACGCTGGATTTGCCGCCCAAGGTCGAAATCCACGACGCTACACTTCGCGACGGCGAGCAAACGCCGGGCGTTGTCTTTTCGATCGACGACAAGATCCGCATCGCCACCAAGATGGATGAAATCGGGGTCGACCGGATCGAGGCCGGAATGCCCGCCGTCTCGGCGCAGGATGCCGAGGCGATCAAGGAGATCTCCAAACTTGGCCTGAAGTCGAAGATCTATACGTTCGCCCGCGCGATGAAAGCCGACATCGACATGGCGCTGGAGTGCGGCGCGGAAGGTGTCATCATCGAAGTGCCCATCGGCTATCCGAAGCTGGTGACCCAGTTCGGCTGGACCTGGGAAGACGTCTTCAAGAAAAGCCGCGACGTCATAAACTACGCGCGCGAGCAGGGGCTTCACACGGTCTTCTTTCCTTACGACACCACGCGCGCGCGGCCCGATGATCTGACCAACCTGTGCAAGGCGATCATGAACGAGTCGCCCCCCGATTCCATCGGCATCGTCGACACGATGGGCTGCGCCACTCCCGAGGCCATCAAGTACATGGTGCGCTGGGTGAAAGGCATGACCGGGCTTCCGATCGAGATCCACACGCACAACGATTTCGGCATGGGTGTCGCAACCGAACTGGCGGCGGTCACGGCGGGCGCGGTCTGTGTCCATTCCTGCGGCAACGGCCTTGGCGAGAGAACCGGGAACGCGGCTCTGGAAGAACTCATTCTCGGCCTGCACCTGCTCTACGGCTACGACACGCACTACAGGCTCGATAAGCTTCCGGAACTGGGCGACCTTCTGGCCGAGCTTTCGAACATCCCGATTGCGCGCAACAAGCCGGTTCTGGGTCACGGAAACTTCATCCGCGAGAGCGGCATCGGAATCCAGTATGTCATGCACGATCCCCTGGTCATGTTCGGCACGCATCCCGCGCTGACCGGCCGGACGGGCGAGGTGGTGCTGGGCAAGAAAAGCGGCAAGGCCTCGGTTGCCTACAAGCTCGGCGCGCTTGGGCTTGGCGAACTCAGCGACGACCAGGCGACAGAGGTGCTGGCGCATGTCAAGGCGAAGGGTATCGAAAAACGCGACATCCTCAGTGACGCCGAATTCCAGGCCATCGTGAAAGCCGTAAGGGCCCGCGACGCAGCTTGAGCAATAAAATATGTGGCGTTCCGCATCGCCGGATGCGGAACGCCGTGAAACCAGGCGGCGAATGTCGCAACAAGGGAGGATCAATCTATGAAAACCATGAATTCGTGGTTCGTCGCGGCTGTCGTGGCTGCCGGCGTCGCGGCAACGAGCGTATCGGCGCAAGAGTTGCGCATCGGTACGGCCAGTCAGGGCGGCGCGTTCTATCCTGTCGGACAGGCGATCTCGTCACTTGTCGACAAGTATGCCGAGGGACTGACGATGGTCCCGGTCGTCACCCAGGGCGCGGTCGAGAATCCGCGGCTTGTAAACTCGGGCGAAGTCGACGTCGCGATCACCAACAACAATATCTCGGTTCTCGCCAACAAGGGCGCCGGCGCCTTCGAGAAGGCCGGTGCGATGAACCTGCGCGCGATCGGCTCGCTGCATTACAGCGTGCTGCATGCGATGACGCTGGACGGATCGGACATCGACAGCATCGCCGACCTGAAAGGCAAGCGTGTCGCTGTCGGTCCGGCGGGCGGCGGCACCATCCCTTTCCTCGGCCAGGTGCTGGCGCTGGAAGGGCTGACGCTGGATGATATCGTCCCAAGCTTCCTGTCCTATGCGGACGGCTTCAGCCAGCTTGCCGACGGGAACATCGATGCCGCTTTCGCGCTCAGCGGGTATCCGGCAGGTGCCGTGATGCAGGCGCAAGCCAACAACAAGCTGAAGTACATTCCCCTGACCGATGCCCAGATGGCCACGGCGCTCGAGAATTATCCGAACTACGGCAAGGTCGTTATTCCGGCAGACGTCTACGGAACCGACGCCGACGGCGCGCTTCTCGGCGTCAGCAACATGCTGATCGTCGATGCCGGGATGAGCGACGAGGTGGCGTTTCAGATCACCAGGGCGATCTACGACAACCTGGAAGAGTTTCGGGCCGAGAACGCCATCGCCAATCAGATCGAACCGGAACAGTCGCTTCAGCTGGGAATTCCGCTCCATCCCGGAGCGGCGGCCTACTTCAACCAGTGAACGAACCTTTTGAGAACGCCAGGGCAGCGGCGAACGCTGCTCTGGACGTGTCCTTTCCGGAATGAACATGCTCATCGACAAGTTTTTCGCGCATGCCGTCACGGTCATCGCCTTCGTCGTCGGGCTGTTTCATCTTCTGAACGTTTCGGGATTGTTCGTGCTGTCCACCAGGGACGTCCGCGTCTTTCACCTGATGATGATGCTGATGCTCCTGTTCCTCATGCGTCCGACGCTGAAAAGGCTGGAGGCATCGCTGCTCGACAAGTGGCTCCGCCTGGGGCTCGCGGCACTGAGCGTCGCGTGCTGCGTCTACATCCTGACGCGATGGAAGGACATTGCGTTCAGCGGTGGCGAAACCGTCCCGATGGACGCCTGGGTCGGGGCCGTCCTGATCTTCCTCGTGTTGGAAGCGGCGCGGCGCGGCGTCGGGCTTGTGCTTGCCATCATCAGCGTCGTCTTCTTCACGTATCCGTTTTTCGCCGAATATCTTCCGGGTGTGCTGCAAAGCCGGGGCTACAGTTTCACTCGCATGACCGAATTCCTGACAACGACGTCGGAAGGCGTCTTCGGCATCCCGCTCGGCGTCTCGGCCACCTACATCGTGCTTTTTTCGATCTACGGCGCTTTCCTCAGCGCCTTTGGCGCGGGAGACTTCTTTTTCCGGCTGGCCATGCGCCTGACGCACGGCATGCGCGCCGCAGGCGCGAAGACGGCGGTGATCTTCAGCACGTTGCTGGGCATGATTTCGGGTTCGGCGGCCGGCAATGTCGCCGTGACCGGCACCCTGACCATTCCGATGATGAAACGCGAAGGTTATGCGCCGCATCAGGCCGGCGCCATCGAGGCGGTCGTGTCGACAGGTGGCCAGATCATGCCCCCAGTGATGGGGGCGGCGGCCTTCATCATGGCCGAGATCATCGGCACGCCCTACGCCAACATCATGCAGGCCGCGTTGATCCCGGCGCTGCTGTTCTTCGCCTCGCTGTTCTTCGTGGTCCACCTGCAGGCCGCGAAATCCGACATGCAGCCCTTCGGCCCGAAAGACGAAAGCGACGAACCGACCTGGCTCATACTCGTGAAGGGCGGGCAATACATCATTCCCTTCGTCACCCTCATCGCGATGATGCTGAACGGGTTTTCGCCGTTCAAGGCTTCCTTCTACTCGATCATCGTGCTGCTTGCCGCCCACGTCATCTGGAGCCGCAGGCTGTCGCTGGACATCCTGACCCGATCGGCCCACGCGATCACCGAAGGGGCCAGGGCCGTCGTGCCCATAGCGATCGCCTGCGCGGCCGCCGGGATCATCGCCGGCACACTTGGCATCACCGGCCTCGGTTCGAAAATCTCGGGATTGATCGTCTCGGCGTCGGGGGGGATCACGCTGATAGCCCTGGTGCTGACGATGCTGACCGCGATCATACTCGGCATGGGGTTGCCGACCACCGCGGCCTACCTGATCCTCGCCACCGTGGTCGCCCCGGCGCTGTCCAAGATGGGCGTCCCGCTTCTGACGGCGCATCTCTTCGTATTCTTCTACGGCTGCGTCTCGACGATAACGCCGCCCGTCGCCCTCGCGGCATATGTCGCGGGCGGCATCGCGAACGCCGACATAAACAAGGTCGGCTGGACCGCCTTCGCCTATGGCATCACCTGCTACATCCTGCCTTTCATGTTCTTCTTCGGACCGGCGCTTCTGATGGATGGAACCGCGGTGGAAGTGGGGCAAGCCATTCTCTCCGGCCTTGTCGGCGTGCTTTGCATCGCGGCCGGCGTCGTCGGCTATCTCTGGGCAAGGCTGGCGATCTGGGCGCGGCTCGTCCTGGGCGCGGCGGGCGGGCTGCTGTTGCACCAGGGCGGGATATCGGATGCCGCCGGGCTGTTTCTGCTTGCCGGCGTCTGGGCTGCGGGCCGAAACGAACGCGGCGCCACACTTTCCAAGAACGGATGACAGAGGGAGATCGAGCGATGGCAAGAGAATTTCGCCGCGTCGTGACGGGGCATGATGAAAACGGCAAGGCCGTCATCGTCAGTGACGAGATCGCGACCCAGTTTCTGGAACGTCCCAACCGGCCCGGCGTGCGGCTTACCAACTTCTGGATCGAGCGCGGCAGTCCGGCCGAGTACGACGGGCCGACCGAGACCTGCACCGGCGACTTCGTCCTGCATCCCCCCGCGATGGGTAGTACCTTTCGCTGCGTCGAGTTCCTGCCCGAAGATCCCGAAGTCCTGAAGACACTCGATGGGCGCGAGGCATTCGGCGAAATGGGCGCAAGTGCGAACATCGTCGAGAACGGGCGGCACCCCTTCATGCATCGGACCGACTCGCTGGACTATGCCATCGTGCTGACCGGGGAGATCTGGATGATGATGGACGAAGAGAAGGACGACAGGCTTCTGAAAGCCGGCGACGTGGTCATTCAACGCGGCAACAACCATGCCTGGTCCAACCGCGGGACCGAGCCCTGCGTCATCGCTTTCGTCCTGATCGACGGCGTCACGCAACGCGATGCGGCCCCGGGCATGAGCAAGGGCATCCCCAGGGCCGGCTGACCTAGGCCAGCAGGTCGCGGCTTTGTGTCAGGACCTGGCTCAACTGGTCCCGGACACGCGCAAAACGGCTGCTTGGCACGGGAACCGACACGGCGATCACGTCGCCGGATTGCTCGCGCAGCGCGAAACCCAGTGCTGAAATGCCGTCGGTGTGTTCGTCCACGTCGGTCGCCAGCGCTCCGTTTCGGATCGCTTCGATTTCTTCGAGCACGGCCAGAAGCGCGCCTTCTCTTCGGTCCGCTTCCAGTTCCTTCAACACCAGCCGGGCCGCTTCCGTCGGGTCGAGGCAGGCCAGTGCCGCCTTTCCATTCGCCGTGGTCGTAAGCGGAAACGATTCACCGATGCTCGATACCGTGCGCAGCCGCTGGCTTCCCACGATCTGGTCGATGAACAGCATCCGGTCACGCTCCAGCACGGCCAGGTCCACCGTCTCGCCGGTTCTCGCCGCGATATCCCGCATCACCGGAAGCATCCGATCCTTCAGGTCGCCCGCGCTCGCCTGTGCCAGGCTCTGGATTTCCGGGCCAAGCTTGATGCCGCCGCTGCCACCTTCGACCGATATGAAACCCTCGGCACTCAACGCGCCGACGATTCGCTGTACCGTAGAGCGGGGTAGATTGGCGCGTGTCGCGATCTGGCCCAGGCTCAGCCCGCCGGTGTCTCTCTTCAACTCGCGCAGAATGTCCGCCGCTCGGGCAATTACCTGAATACTGTTGATTTTCTCTCTTCCGTCAGCGGGCAAACGTGACCTCGTTCAATCAGTCGGGGGATCGGATACACGCCAAGGCTATACCGGGATACGGTGCAAATCAACTATTGACCGAAATGCGATACAGTCGCACCATAATGCGAGACAAACAGGGTCGCGTCAGGGAGGACAACGATGCCGGTCACCGTCCGCGGGATAGAATTCCAGGAAAACACCAACAACGAGATGGGGCTGGAATTCTACAACCTCAGCCATCGCTACGGCTATCAATGCCCGAACTGGCCCTATTTCCGCGACGTGCGCATCGAGCGGATGCACTACATGGCCAAGTCGGGCGTTCTGTCGCAAACGCTGACCACGACCATGCACGTCACCACTCACATCGACGCTCCGGCCCATGTCGTTCAGGGAACGCCCTTCATCGACGAAGTGCCGCTGCCGCATTTCTTCGGCTCGGGGCTGGTCGTGTCGATTCCGAAAAAACAGTGGGAGCAGATCACCGCCGACGACCTGGAAAAGGCGTGCGGCCACGCGATCCGCAAGAACGACGTCCTGATCATCAACACGGGCTGGCATCACCAGTACGAAGACGGCGATTATTTCACGCATTGCCCGGGACTGGTGCCGTCCGCGGCCGAGTGGATGATCGAGAAGGGCGTCAAGGTCGTCGGTCACGACACGCAGGCCAACGACCATCCGCTGGCAACCGCCATCGGACCGCACCGCAACGGCCCGCTGCACCCGCACCTCGCCCAGGAGTATCTGGAATGGTCCGGCGGCATTCCGTGGGACCAGGCTTTCCCGGATTGGGAGCCGGTGCACAAGATGCTTTTCAAGAAGGGCATTCTGGGCATCGAGAACGTGGGCGGAGACCTGGATGCGATTACCGGCAAGCGCTGCACCTTCGCCTTCTTCCCGTGGAACTGGGATCGCGGCGACGGATGCATCATCCGCCTGGTCGCGATGATCGACAAGGGTCAGCAATACAGGATCGAAGCGGGCGAGACCTTCTGATGCTCATCAAGCGGTTCGAAGATGCCGAGATCTACGAGGCGCCGAACCACTGGGGCGTCGCGGGTCTTCGATTGCAGGGCTTCGAGGATGGAGGTCCCGAAAACCAGTGGATCGGTTTCAGCCAGTTCCTGCCCGGTGGCGGGGCGGGGCCTGACTCGACGCCCTTCGAGAAGGTCTACGTGGTTCTCGACGGCGAAATGACAATCGAATGGGACGGCAAGACCGAAGTGCTGCGGGCGATGGACAGTTGCACCGTTCCTCCGGGGCAGGTCAGGCGGATCGAAAACAGGTCGAACAACGTCTGCAAGATGCTCGTGGTCATACCCTACCCGGACGGAGGTCGCCCGAAATGAGTCTTTCCGACCCGCACGCGCTGTTCGATGTCTCCGGCAAGGTTGCCCTGATCACCGGTGCCTCGGGCGCCTTTGGCGCGGTGGCCGCCGAAGTTATGTCGGCCGCGGGCTGCAAGGTCGCGCTGGCCGCCGGGAACGCGGATGCGATGGAGCAGGTCGCCGCGCGCTGCAAGGGCCAGACGCATCGGATCAACGCGCGCCCGGACAGCGAAGCGGCCTGCGAGGCGATGGTGGATGACGTTGTCGGTACGTTCGGCCGCCTGGACATCCTGGTCGTGGCGTCGGGCATGAACAAGGTCGCCCGGATCGACGAAATGACGCCCGACACCTTCACCTCCGTCATGGACACCAACGTGACGCAAAGCTGGCTGATGGCCCGCGCCGCATCCAGCCGGATGAAGGCGCAGGGCGAAGGCGGCAAGATCGTCCTGATGTCCTCGGCCCGCGGGCTTCTTGGCCATCCGGCGGGCTACACCGCCTATTGTGCGTCCAAATCCGCCGTCGATGGCATCACCAGGGCGCTCGGCTGCGAGCTGGGACCGACCGGGATAACGGTCAACGCCATCGCCCCCACGGTCTTTCGTTCGCCGCTGACCGCGTGGATGTTCGAGGACACGGACAAGGCCAGGGCCGTGCGCGACGGCTTCCTGACCCGCGTGCCGAAAGGCAGGCTGGGCGAGCCGGAGGACCTTGCGGGTCCGCTCCTGTTTCTCGTGTCGCGGGCTTCGGATTTCTACACCGGGCATATCCTTTATGCCGACGGCGGGTATACCGCAGGATGACGCGGGTCGCCGTCATAGGATGCGGTCTGATGGGCCACGGGATCGCGCTGACCTTCGCGCGGGCGGGCCACGACGTGTCCGTGACCGATCCGGTGCCCCAGGCGCTTGCAACGGTGAAGGACCGGATTGCCGAAAGTCTTGCCCTTCTGGGCGCAGATCAGGCGGAAATCTCCGAAACCTTGGCGCGGATCACCCTGTCGCCGAGCGTTGCAAGTGCGGTCGAGGCGGCCGGGTACGTCTTCGAAGCGGCGCCGGAGAAGCTGGAACTGAAGCAGGCGCTCTTTTCCGAAATCGAAGCCGCCGCGTCCGATCGGGCGGTTCTGGCATCCAACACCAGCGTGATCCAGATCGGCAAGATCACGGCCCATCTCCGCGCCCGTGACCGCGCTCTCGGCACGCATTGGTGGAACCCGCCGCACATGATCCCGCTGGTCGAGGTCGTGAAGACCGAATGGACGGATCCCGCCTGCGCCGAGGCGATGCACACGCTTCTGGCCAGCGTCGGCAAGGTTCCGGCCATGGTCGAGAAGGACGTGCCCGGTTTCATCGGCAACCGTCTGCAACATGCGCTCTGGCGCGAGGCGATCTCGCTGGTCGAGAACGGCATCTGCTCGGCTGAAACCGTCGACAATGTGGTAAAGGCCAGCTTTGGACGGCGGCTTGCCGTGCTCGGCCCCCTCGAGAATGCCGATCTCGTCGGCATCGAGCTCACGCAGGATATCCAGGAACAGGTGCTCTTCGATCTGGATCGAAGCCGGACACCATCGCCGTACCTGCAGATGCTGCGGGACAAGGGACGAACCGGCATCGCGGCCGGCGCAGGGTTTCGCGACTGGAAGGAAGGGGATCTCGCGGCCATCAAGAAACGGATCGCGGAACACCTGAGAAAACTGGAGGCGATATTGCCTGACTGATCTGACATAAAATGGGAGGAAAAGATGACACGCAGTACAACTCGTCGCCAGGTTCTCGGCGGTCTCGCCGCCGGTGTCGCGGCGCCGGCCATATTGACAAGCACACGCGCCTACGCCCAATCGCCCACGATCAAGGTGGGCTTCGTGACACCCTCGACCGGGCCGCTTGCCGGGTTCGCCGAGGCGGACGACCATATCCTTGAAGGGCTGCGCGCGCACTTTGCCGGCGGCATCCAGAACAACGGCAAGTCCTACAACATCGAGATCATCAAGAAGGACAGCCAGTCCAACCCGAACCGCGCCGCGGAAGTGGCGGCCGAACTGATCCTGTCCGACGAGGTGGACATCATCACCGCCGCTGCGACCCCGGACACGACCAACCCGGTCGCGGATCAGGCCGAGATCAACGAGATACCCTGCATCACGACAGATGCGCCCTGGCAGCCCTACTTCTTCGGACGAGGGGGCAACCCGGCCGAGGGTTTCGCCTATACCTACCACTTCTTCTGGGGCCTCGAGGATGTCATAGCCAACTTCACCGGCCTCTGGAACGACAGCGGCGTGGCCAAGAAAGTGGGCGGTCTCTTCCCCAACGATGCCGACGGAAACGCCTGGGGCGATCCGGAACTCGGTTTGCCGA
Organism: Silicimonas sp.; assembly: GCA_040220415.1. GTDB lineage: Bacteria > Pseudomonadota > Alphaproteobacteria > Rhodobacterales > Rhodobacteraceae > JAVJUV01. The sequence goes on along the minus strand of JAVJUV010000091.1, from coordinate 102,569 downwards.
CTCCGCTTGCCGCGCAAGGGTTCGAGCTGACCGATCCAGGCCGCTTCCAGCCGCTGACAGACGATTTCTCCAACTACATCAGCGCCTTCAAGGATGCGGGTTGCGAAATCGTGACCGGTGTGATGATCCCGCCCGACTTCGGCACTTTCTGGAGCCAGGCCGCGCAGCAGGGGTTCCAGCCCAAGGTCGCAACCATCGGCAAGGCCCTTCTCTTCCCGTCCGCCATCGCGGCGTTGGGCGACCGGGGGATCGGGCTGACGACAGAGATCTGGTGGTCGCCCAACCATCCTTTCAACTCGTCGCTCACCGGCATGTCCGCAGGCGATCTGGCAAGCGGGTACTCCGGCGCGACCGGCCGTCCCTGGACCCAGCCCATCGGCTTCAAGCACGCGCTCTTCGAAGTCGTGGCCGACGTGATCGGACGTGCCGCGGATCTCGACGATGCCGAGGCCGTCACGGCGGCGATCAGGGAAACCAACATCTCGACCATTGTCGGTGACGTGAACTGGTCGACCGGTCCGGTGCCGAACGTCTCGAAGACACCTCTTGTCTCGGGTCAGTGGCAGCAGGCCGGCAGCGGAGTGGAACTGGTCATCACGAACAACAGGCACGCGCCGCAAATTCCGGTGGGCGGCGAACTGCAATTGCTCGGGTAGATCGCGTGTCGCTGCTCCTTTCGGTTTCGGCGCTTCAGAAATCCTTTGGTGCCGTCGTCGTCGCCGACGCCACGTCCTTCGACATCTCGAAGGGCGAGGCGGTCGGCATCATCGGCCCGAACGGGGCGGGCAAGACATCGCTCTTCAATCTGATCACCGGGGCGCTTCGACCCGATGGCGGACGGATCGGCTTTGACGGTGTGGACATCACCGCGCAATCCGCGGCCGCGCGCTGCAAGCTTGGCATCGCGCGGTCGTTTCAGATCCCCCAGCCATTCGGCGGCATGACCGTTTTCGAGAACGCAATGGTCGGCGCAACGCAGGGTGCCGGGCTGGCGGGCTACGACGCCGAGCAGCATGCGCTTTCGGTGCTGCAGGAAACCGGACTTCTGGCCAGGGCCAACGCCCGCGCCGAAACGCTGACGCTTCTCGAACGCAAACGGCTGGAACTCACGCGCGCGCTGGCCGCGCGCCCCAGGTTGCTGCTGCTCGACGAGATCGCCGGCGGCCTGACCGAGATGGAATGCCGGTCCCTGATCGGCACCATCCAGCGGATTCACAAAAGCGGCACGACCATCGTCTGGATCGAGCACGTGGTTCACGCGCTTCTGGCGGTGGTCGAAAGGCTGATCGTGATCGATTTCGGCAGGAAGATCGCCGAGGGCGAGCCGAAGTCCATCATGCAAAGCGCCGAAGTCAGGGAAATCTACCTGGGCGTGGACCCCGATGCCTGAGCCGCTGCTTCAGGTGACGGGCCTTGACGCCCATTATGGGGATTTTCAGGCGCTGTTCGGTCTGGACATGTCCCTCGCGCCCGGCGAGGTGATCGCCATCATCGGCGCGAACGGGGCCGGAAAGACGACGCTCCTGCGGTCGATTTCGGGGCTCTTGAAGAACCGTGCGGATGCAATCCGCTTTCGCGGTCGGCCCATCGGCGCGCTTCGCGCCGATCAGGTCGCGGCGCTTGGCATCGCGCTGGTGCCCGAGGGTCGCCAGTTGTTCCCGTCGCTCTCGGTCGAAGAAAACCTGCTGATCGGCGGCCAGACGGGCCGAACCGGCGAATGGTCGCTGGCCCGGGTCTACGACCTCTTTCCCATCCTCAGCGAACGCCGGCACCAGGCTTCGACCTCGCTTTCGGGCGGGCAGCAGCAGATGGTCGCGATCGGGCGCGCCCTGATGGCAAATCCGGACCTGATCCTTTTCGACGAGATCAGCCTTGGCCTTGCGCCCGTGGTCATCCGCCAGATCTACGACGCCATGCCCGGGATCGTGGGCAAGGGCATGACCGCGATGATCGTCGAACAGGACATCGCGCAGGCCCTCAAGGTGTCGTCGCGCGTCTACTGCCTGCAAGAGGGTCGGATCTCGCTCGAAGGGCCGACTGGCGAGGTCACCCACGACCAGATCACGGCTGCCTATTTCGGGCTGGACGCATGATCGAGTGGATCGGAGCCATCGTGCAAGGTGTTCTGCTCGGCGGGCTCTATGCGTTGTTCGCCGCCGGCCTCTCGCTGATCTTCGGCGTGATGCGGCTGGTCAACATCGCCCACGGCGACCTGATCGTTCTCGCGGCCTACATGGGCCTCTCGACAAGCGTCCTGCTTGGTGTCCACCCGTTTGTCGCGCTCCTTTTCGTGGTGCCCGCGATGGCGACTCTGGGCTACGTCCTTCAACGGGGTATCCTCAACCAGACCCTCGGCCCTGACATCCTGCCGCCCTTGCTGGTCACATTCGGCCTCTCGGTCATCATCCAGAACGCGCTTCTGGAAACCTATACGGCCGATCCCCGGAAGCTCAGCGGCGGCGTCATGGAAACGGCCAGCATCGACGTCGGCGGCATCGGGATCGGCGTGCTGCCGCTGCTGACCTTCGTCATCGCGGTCGCCGTGATTGCCGGGCTTCAGTTCATCTTCTACCGGACCTCGCTTGGCCGCGGCTTCCGCGCGGTCAGCGACAACCAGGACATCGCGCAGCTCATGGGGCTCAACAAGGCGCATGTCTTCGGGCTGGCGATGGCGATGGCATTGGCGGTGGTGGCGATCGCCGGAATCTTGCTCGGAATGCGCACCAGCTTCGATCCGGCAATCGGCGGGGGGCGCCTGATCTTCGGCTTCGAGGCGGTCATCATCGGCGGTCTCGGCAACCTTTGGGGCACGCTGGCCGGAGGCGTGATCCTGGGCGTCGCGCAAACCCTCGGGGCCAAGATCGATCCCGGGTACCAGGTTCTTGCCGGGCATGTCGCGTTCCTGATCGTGCTCGCCATCCGTCCGAACGGTCTCTTCCCGAGGGTCGAGCATTGAGCGCGCCGCAAGTCACACGCTCGACGCCCGCCTCCCGTGCCGCGATGGTGCTGGGCATCGTCGCGCTGGCCGTGCTGGCCGCCGCGCCCTGGTGGGCGGGACGGGCCGACTTGCGCTTGCTCGGAGAAATATACCTTTATCTCTCGCTTGCCTGTCTCTGGAACCTGATGGCCGGCTACGCGGGCCTGGTCAGCGTCGGTCAGCAGGCCTACGTCGGTTTCGGCGGCTACATGCTCTTCGCCCTGACAGTCTTCGGCGGCCTTCATCCCGTCCTGGCCATCGCCGCGGGCGGTTTGCTGGCGGCGGCCATTTCGGTCCCCGTCGCCACGCTGATCTTCCGCTTGAAAGGGGCGTATTTCGCTATCGGCACATGGGTCGTGGCCGAGGTTTTCCGCCTTGGTTTCGCGCAAATTCAGGCTCTTGGCGGCGGGTCCGGTTCGTCATTGCCGGTCGCGGTCGTCAAGCAGCTGGGTGCCGGGAAGGACGCGCGCGAGGCGACCAGCTACTGGCTCGCCCTTGGCGCGGCGGTGATCGTGCTGCTCACCGTCTATTTCTTCCTGCGGTCGCGGCGCGGTCTTGCCCTGACGGCGATCCGCGACAGCGAGGTCGCGGCCTCGGGTCTCGGCATCGATATCTGGCGCACCAAGCTCGAGGTCTACGTCGTCACGTCCGCCTTCACCGCGATCATCGGCGGTCTGATCTTCCTCCAGAAACTCCGCATCTCGCCCGACGCGGCTTTCAGCGTCAACGACTGGACGGCCTTCGTCATCTTCATCGTCGTGATCGGCGGGATCGGCACGCTCGAAGGTCCCATCCTCGGAACGCTTCTTTTCTTCGCGCTTCGGGAAGTGCTGGCCGACTTCGGAACCATCTATCTGATGGTGCTTGGCCTCGTGGCCATCGTCGTGATGCTGAAGGCGCCGAAAGGTGTCTGGGGCCTGATCCGCGAGCGTTTCGATCTCGAACTCTTCCCCCTCGGATACCGCGTTCGGCTGGATAAGGACTGACCAATGGCCACGAAGCGAAAAGTGATCATCACCTGCGCCGTCACCGGGGCCATTCATACACCGACAATGTCGGACGCTCTGCCCGTCACGCACGACGATATCGCGCGGCAGGCGATCGAAGCGGCCGACGCAGGCGCGGCGATCCTTCACCTGCACACCCGGCAACCCGACGACGGGCGGCCTTCGGTCGATCCCGCGCACTACACCTCGATCCTGTCGCGCGTAAAACAGTCGACGAACGCGGTCGTGAACATCACTACGGGCGGCGCGCCGACGATGCTGATCACCGAACGGCTTCGCGCGGCCGAACAGTTCAGTCCCGAGATGTGCTCGCTGAACATGGGATCGATGAACTTCGCGTTTCATCCGCTCGCGGCGCGCTATGACAGTTTCAAGTACGACTGGGAAAAGGACTATATCGAAGGCTCCGAGGCCAACATCTTCCGCAATACCTTCGCCGATATCCGCGAAGCTGCCGAGCGCCTTGCGCCTCACGGCATCAAGTTCGAGCACGAATGCTACGATGTCGGACACCTCTATAATCTGAAATTCTGCATGGATACGGGGCTCTTCAAACCGCCGGTTTTCCTGCAATTCGTCTTCGGCATCCTTGGCGGCATCGGTGCGGATATCGAAAACCTCGTCTTCATGAAAAAGACCGCCGACAAGCTTTTCGGAAACGACTATCGCTGGTCCGTCCTTGCTGCCGGCGCGGCGCAGATGCCGCTGGCGGCGGCCGCAAGCCAGATGGGCGGCAATGTCCGGGTCGGGCTGGAGGACAGCCTGTTCATCGGGCGTGGCAAGCTCGCGGCGTCCAATGCCGAACAGGTCGGGAAAATCCGGCGGATCGTCGAGGATCTGGGAAGCGAGATCGCCACACCTGACGAGGCCCGCGAAATCCTTGATCTGAAGGGTGGCGACCGGGTCGGTTTCTGACGCCTGAACCCGCCGCCGACACGGCGCGGCAGGCACTACTCAAAACGCCCGGTCGATTACCGCCGGGCAACAAAAAGGGAGGAAACGGGGCATGTCAGAGATCGAAACCGATGTCCTGATCGTCGGAACGGGCCCGGCGGGATCGGCCTCTGCGGCGCTGTTGTCGACCTACGGGATCGAGAACATGGTGGTGAACCGCTACCGGTGGCTGGCCAACACGCCCCGCGCCCACATCACCAACCAGCGCACGATGGAGGTTCTGCGCGATCTCGGATCAGAGGTCGAGGCCGATGCCTATCTCTACGCCACCGAGCAGGACCTGATGGGCGAGAACGTCTTTTGCGAAAGCCTCGCCGGCGAAGAGATCGGCAGGATGAAAAGCTGGGGAAACCACCCGCTTTCCCGTGCCGAGCATCTGCTCTCGTCACCCTGCCGGATGAATGATCTGCCGCAAACCTTCATGGAGCCGATCCTCTTTTCCACCGCCTGCAAGCGCGGAACACAGGCCCGGATGTCGACCGAGTACCTGTCGCATGAACAGGACGCGGAAGGTGTGACCACGACGCTTCTCGACCGCCTGTCGGGCCGCGAGTTCCAGGTTCGCTCCCGGTACATGATCGGCGCGGATGGCGGCAGTTCTCTGGTCGCCGACCACATCGGCACACCGATCGAAGGTAGAATGGGCGTCGGCGGATCGATGAACATCCTGTTCCGCGCCGACCTGTCGCGATACGTCGCGCACCGTCCAAGCGTGCTGTACTGGGTGATGCAGCCAGGCGCCGACGTCGGCGGCATCGGTATGGGACTGGTCCGCATGATCCGGCCTTGGAACGAATGGCTGATCGTCTGGGGTTATGACATCAACGAACCCGCGCCGGAGGTGGACGAGGCCTTCGCCACAAATGTCGCGCGCCAGCTCGTCGGCGATGCCGAGTTGGAAATCGAACTTCTCTCTGCCAACACCTGGACCGTAAACGACGCCTACGCAACGAAGCTGCAGAAGGGCCGGGTGTTCATCATGGGTGACGCCGCGCACCGGCACCCGCCGTCGAACGGCCTGGGCTCCAACACCTCGATCCAGGACAGTTTCAACCTTGCCTGGAAACTGGCCGCGGTGCTGAAAGGGCAGGCCGGCGAGGCGCTTCTCGACTCCTACACGGAAGAACGCGCGCCGGTCGCAAGGCAGATCGTGACCCGCGCGAACCAGTCGATCCGCGAGTTCGGCCCGATTTTCGAAGCGCTTGGCATGACCGGCGGAGCGGACATCGAAAAGATCAGGCGCAGCATGGATGCGCGCTGTGATCCGGGCAAGGCCGGCGAGGCGCAACGCGAGGCGCTGAGACAGGCGATTGCTTTCAAGAAGTACGAGTTCGACGCGCATGGCGTAGAGATGAACCAGCGCTACAAATCCGGTGCGGTCGTCACCGACGGTCAGCCCGAGCCACGCTTCGCGGACGACCCCGAGTTGCACTATCAGCCGACGACATGGCCGGGCGCACGGCTGCCGCACACCTGGGTCTTCGGCCATGCCACGGGTGCCCCGGTCTCGACGCTCGATCTTTGCGGGCAGGGCCGGTTCACCATTCTGACGGGCATCGGCGGCGATGCATGGTGCACCGCTGCCGCCGACATCGGCGCGGCCCGGGGCATCGAGATCGCCTGTCATGTGATCGGCCCACGTCAGAACTTCGTCGACCACGCCGGCGATTGGGCGCGCGCCAGCGGGATCACGGATACCGGCTGTATCCTGGTTCGCCCGGATCACCACGTTGCGTGGCGTTGTCATGAAATGGTGCGCGATCCGGACGTCGCCTTGGCGCGCGCACTGGACACGATCCTTGCCCGTGCCTGAACGGTACCCCGGCGTGCCGGGGCGCCTCACGCCGCTCTGCACCGTCTCGGACCGCACTTCTCCGGGCGGGCAGCGGCAGCGTCAGCGCTTCGCGGCGTAGTAGGAAACCCGTCGTTCCAGATAGGCCAGGAATTCCGAAATCGTGAAGGCAAGCGCGAACAGCACGATCAGCACCGCCCAGAAATGCGCCATCAGGAAGTTGGCCGAGTAAAGCTCGAACAGCGCGCCGAATCCGACGATCGAAATCAGAAGCTGACCGATGATCACGCCTTTCACCGCGCGGATCACGCCGATGCGCACACCGCCCAGGATCTCGGGCAAGGCAGCCCAGAAGTAGATCTTGAAGAAGGCGTCCAGCGGCGAAGCGCCGAAGCTGTGGGCCATTTCGACAAGCGAGCGGTTGATCTGCCGGACACCCGCGCGCGAGTTCAGGATGATGATCCAGATCGCGAAAAGCGTCGTCGTGATGATGATCGACTTCATGCCGAAACCGAACAGCACCATCAGGACCGGCACCAGCGCGGTCAGCGGCGCGCTTAGAAAGACGTTGACCCAGGGCAGCAGTAATTCGTCCAGAAGGCGGTTCTTGCCCATCAGGATACCCACCGGAATGCCGATCACGATCGCGAAGAAGACGCCCGCGACAAAGGCATAGGTGGTTTCGGTCAATGCCTTGATGAAGGCCGGCGTGCCGATGATCTCGAACAGCGTGGCGATCACTTCGCTGAGGGGCGGGATGAAGAAGGATATGCCGGATTGGCCAACGATCTCCCACAAAAGGCCCCAGACCAGCAACGAGGACATGGCGGGCAGGCGGTATCCGAAAAGGTTCATTCCGGTCTCCTATTCGACGTAGCTGCGCAGCGAGGCCCAGATCTCGTCGACGATGTCCAGGTATTCGGGGTCGCGCCGGATGTTGTCGACGCCCTTGGTGCGGAAGTTGGACGGGCGGATGATCTCGGACACCCGGCTGGGTCGCGGCAGCAGGATCGCGATCTGGTCCGAGACGTAGACCGCTTCCTCGATCGAATGGGTGACGAAGATGAAGGTCTTGTTCTCGTTCTGCACCAGCGCCAGCAGGTCCTCCTGGAACTTGCGGCGGGTCTGTTCGTCGACGGCCGAGAAGGGCTCGTCCATCAGCAGCACCTCGGCGTTGACCGACAGCGCGCGCGCCAGTCCCACGCGCTGGCGCATACCCCCCGACAATTCGTGCGGATAGGATTGCTCGAACCCCGCCAGCCCGACCTCGCGGATGTATTTCTCGGCGATGGCTTCGCGTTCCGACTTGGCGACGCCGCGCATCTCCAGCCCGAACGACACGTTCCGGATCACCGTTGCCCAGGGCAGAAGCGCGAAATCCTGGAATACGAAGGCGCGGTCCGGTCCCGGCGTTGTGACTTTCTTGCCGTTGACCTCGACCTCGCCGGATGTCGGTTCCAGAAGCCCGGCGATGATCTTCAGAAGCGTGGTCTTGCCGCAGCCCGAAGGTCCAAGCAACGATGTCAGCTGACCTCGTGGAAACTCCAGAGACAGGTCCTGCAGCGCTTCCACGTCGCCGTAGTTCTTCGAGATGTTGCGCGCCGACACCGCGCTGGCCGGTGCCGAGCCGGTGTGCTCTCCGACCGCCTTAATCTGAGACATAGCCACGTTCGTTTCCTTTGAAGAGGACCGCTTCGGTCTTTTCGAGCAGGTTCAGGAACAGGACGGCCAGAACGATGATCGAGAAGATGGCGGCGTACATGCTGGGATAGTCCGCGATGGACCGGCTGTATGTGATGATGTCGCCGACACCGGTCGGCGTGATTTTCAGTTCGGACAGGATCGCACCGATGAAACCGGCCGAGATACCCAGCCGAAGCCCGGCGAAGATCACCGGCGAGGCGGCGGGAATGATGATCCGAAGAATGATGCTGAGATCCGAGGCAAGATAGGACCGCCCCATCTCCTTGAACGATTCCGGCGTGTTCCTGACGGCGCCTGCAGTGTTCAGCACGATGACCGGCATCGCCATGATGCAGACCACGAAGACCTTCGAGGTCAGGCCGATGCCATAGGCCATCACCAGCAGCGGGATCAGCGCGGCAAGGGGGGCTGCCTGCATCACGATGAAGATCGGCGAGAACAGCCAGTCGAAGACTTTGCTCAGCCCCACCCAGAGACCGATCGCGATACCGAAGAAGGCCGAGATCGCGACGCCGATCACCAGGGGTTTCAGCGTTTCGGCATAGGCGTCGAAGATGGTTCCGTCCATCGTCATGCGAAACAGGGCGGCCATCGATTCGATGAAGGTCGGAAAGGCATAGCTGACGGGAATGCGGCCCGCGATCTCCCAGGCGCTGGCCAGGATCACGGCCGAAAGGATTTTCAGAAGAAGCGGGCGGTTTGGCATGTCGGAACTGTCCTGGACCGGGGTAAGGCAGGGGATGCCGCCGCGCCTTTCGGGACGCGGCGGCAGGTTCTCGGGATCAGTTCATCGCGGAATCGAGAGGCTTCAGGTACCAGAAGTCCTCGATATTCAGCGAGCTTGCATCGCCGTCCAGCTGACCGGCTGCCGAATACCATTCCATATCCGCCATCGCGGCCTTGCGGCCTCCGCCGTTCGGATCGTAAAGGCCACCCGCAACGGCATCCGCATAAAAGCCGTCCAGCTCCGCCAGGATCTCGGCGGGCAACTGGCCGATCGGGCCGTCCGGGTTCGTTTCGCGCCGGATGATCGTGGGATCGGCGGCCATGTCCTGCCAGACGCTCAGCAGCGCCTTCACGAAGATGTCCACATCGGCTTCGTTCTCCTGGATCCAGTCAAGGTTTCCGAACAGGGCCTCGTCGCTGGCGTCCACGTCGAACATCTCCAGCACGTTGAAGCCCGCTCCTGCTTCACCGCGCATCAGCTTGTTCGTGTTGGAAAGGTCCAGAATCGTGGCTTCCGCCTGTCCGCCCAGAAGTGCGGCCACCCGGTTTGCCGATCCCGGCACGTACGAGCGTTCGCCGAACTTGATACCGACGCGCTCCTCGATCACGTTCGCGATCGAATCCGTGCCGCCGCCGCGCGAATGCAGCAGGATCGGCTCGCCGTCCATGTCGGCCAGCGTGCTGTACTTCTTGGTCGTGACCGGGAAGAACTTCAGCTTCGACAGCTGAAAGATGATCCGGATCGGGGCCTTCGAGCGCTGCATGGCCGCGTAGGGCGTGCCGAAGCCGATGTCCATCTGGCCGCTCAGCACGGCCTGGATCGCCAGTTCCTCATCCGAGAAGGCGGTCCATTCATAGTCCAGCCCGTTGGCCTTTGCCCTGTCCAGCGCCACGAAGAACGCGGCCAGTTCGTCCGACGGGGTTTCAGCCAGAGCGATGCGGATCTTCTCCGCCTGTGCTGCTGCGGCCGAAAGGCCGATCACCAGCGGCACCGCCACGACGGCGGTCATCATCTTCTTGAAGAACTGTCTCATTGTATCCTCCCTGAGCAGCTTCGACGGTTTTCGATGGGGTAGGGCATTGTCTTCGGCCTCTCTCCGACCCCGGTTTTCTCGTGTCAGTAATCTCCGAACAGACGGGACGAGACCGACCCCAGGTGCTCGCGCATGGCGGCGTGGGCGGCGGCCGGGTCGCGGGCCTCGATTGTCGCGATAATCCGGTCGTGTTCGGCGAAACTCGAATGATCCCTCGGGGGCCGCTTCGAATCGCGGACGACGCTGTTCCAGGCCACGGCGCGCCGTACCTGGTTCAGGTGGTCGAAGAGCGACAGCAGAAGCACGTTGTCGCTGGCCGCCGCCAGCGCGCGGTGAAAGGCGTCGTCCTGCGTCTCGTATTCCTCCCAGGTCGCGGCCTCGACCGCGCGGTCGCGGGCAAGCTTCAGGCGGATCACGTTCTCTTCCGAGGCGTGAATCGCCGCCTCGCGCGCGATCGCGGGCTCCAGCGACAGGCGCGCGCGCATCAGCTGTATCGGCGTGACCTGCTGGCTTAGCGCGGCCAGCGATCCGGCGCCGGTATCGCCGCCGTGCGCGGCCACGAAGGTGCCCTTGCCGACATGGCGCCAGATGGTTCCCTCGCGCTCCAGCGAGTCCAGCGCCTTTCGCAATGTCGTGCGGCTCATGCCAAGGCTGCCGATCAGTTCGCGCTCCGGCGGCAGGCGGTCGCCCGGCGCATAGTCGCCCTGAACGATGAACGCCCGCAGTGCGGCGATCGCCTCTTCCCGTTCCGCTGTGTCGGGTCGTGTCAACACGCCGATCTTTTCCTCATTTGGTCGATCAATACCGCCATATTGGGCTACCTTTGCAGGAAAATAGGCGGTCTGGCAAATGAATCTTGAGAGTTATTTGGATTGGTTGCGATTGATCTGGGATGAAATCTCGGTTTAGATGGCGCGCAACGCTTTTTTGGACATCGGAGGATGCATGTCTCGGTACGTCATCGAAACGCCGCGCGTCGTCGCGCTTCCCGTTACTGGGACGGATTCCCTTTTCCCGGTCCGCCGGGTCTACTGCATCGGGCGCAACTATGCGGCCCATGCCATCGAGATGGGGCATGACCCCAACCGCGAGCCGCCGTTCTTCTTCCAGAAGAACCCCGACAACCTCGACCCGTCGGGCGAGTTTCCTTATCCCCCGCACACCTCCGATGTCCACCACGAGGCCGAGATCGCCGTGATGCTGAAGACCGGCGGCACGAACATCCCGCTCGAGGAAGCGAACGATCACATCTTCGGCTATGCGCTGGCGCTCGACATGACGCGCCGCGATCTTCAGGGCGAGGCCAAGAAGCTTGGCCGCCCGTGGGAAATCGGCAAGGCGTTCGAGCGTTCGGCACCCGTTGGCCCCATCCACCCCGTCTCCGAGACCGGCCATCTCACCGAAGGAAGCATCACGCTGAAAGTCAATGGCGAGGTCCGGCAAGAGGGCAATCTGAACCAGATGATCTGGAAGGTGCCCGAGATGATCTCGTACCTCTCCGAATATTTCGAACTCGCCCCCGGCGACGTCATCCTGTCGGGCACGCCGTCCGGTGTGGCCGAGGTCGAAAAAGGCGACACGATGGAACTCGCCGTCGATGGCCTCGGCGTCCTGACGGTGGCGGTCGTCTGAAAATCGCGCGTCTGCTGCCTCGAAGGAAAGATCTTGTCTCCGCCGGGGCAGCAGCACCGCTTTCGGGACCTTCCGAAGCGAAGGCGAAAGCAGCGCCTTGCCGCCGGACCGACGAATTCGGGTGTGGTTCCGAAACGCCTGATCCGGTCGCGTAAGAACGGTCAGCGCACCAGCACGACGGGAACCTTGCAGGTCCGGACCATCTCGGTCGTCGTCGAACCGATCACAAGACTGCGGATGCGGCTGTGCCCGTAGGCGCCCATGACCAGCATGCCAAAGCCCTCGTTCTCCACCAGCTTCCCAAGCTCGTTCTCGGGCTGCCCCTCCACGATGCGGGTGTCGGCATCGATCCCGGCGGCAGACAACAGGGCCTTCGCGTCCGCCAGACCCTTGCGGGTCCGTTCCGTGTCCTGACCCACGGTAACGACCGTCACGTCCAGCCCCTGGAAAAGCGTGCTGCGTGCGATGTGGTCGATGGCCTTCATCGCGGACGTGCCGCCGTCATAGGCAACGAGAACGCTTTCTATCGGTTTGAAGGCGCGCGAAGCCACGAAAACCGGGCGGTGACTGGCGCGGACGATCCGCTCCAGGTTCGAGCCAAGATGCCCCTTGGCGAAATCCGCCGCCTCGCCGCGCTTGCCGATGACGATGACCCGGGCGTCGGCTTCGATCTCCGAGATGGTTTCGACGATGTCGCCGTGTCGCAGCCGGGTGGTGATCCCGTCCACGCCGCCCTTTTCGAGAATGGCGTGCGCGTCTTCCAGGATCGCACGGCCGCGGTGGGCGACAAGCTTGGCGCGCTGCGCATCCAGATCGGCCAGCTTTTCCAAAAGCGCGGTGCGCGCCCCAAGACGGATCGACCCGGAAAGGTCGTTGTCCGCCGGCGCCTCGCGGCGACCAAGCACATGGATCAATTCCACCGGCGCGCCGGTTCTTCCCGAAATCCACGCGGCATGCTCGCAGACGCTTTCCGAATAGATCGAGCCGTCTACCAATGCGATGATCTTGTCTGTCACGGCGTTGTCTCCCTCAATGCGCCATCAGGTCGTCCATGGCGCCCGGCCTGTCGTGGACGGCAAGCCGGTCGACCAGCGTTTCCGTGGCCTCGTTCATGCCGACGATCTCGACCTCGGCGCCGTCGCGGCGGAACTTCAGGATCGCCATGTCCAGCGCCTGTACCGAACTGATATCCCAGATATGCGCGCGGCTCACGTCGATGACGACACGCTCGGGGGCTTCCCTGAAGTCGAAGGCGCGCATGAAATCCTCCACCGAACCATAGAACAGCTGCCCCACGACGTGATAGGTGCGCACCCGCCCGTCGGCGCTGATCTCGCTGGTGACACGAAAAAGCTGTGCGATCTTGCCGGCGAAGAAGACCCCCGAGAGAAGCACTCCCACCAGAACCCCGATGGCCAGGTTGTGAGTGTAGACCACGGTCACGACGGTCGCGATCATCACGATGGACGAAGACCGGGGATGGACCGCCAGGTTCTTGATTGACGACCACGAGAAGGTGCCGACCGAAACCATGATCATGATCGCCACCAGTGCCGGCATCGGGATGACGCTTACCAGATCGCCAAGCCCCACGACCAGGATGAGAAGGAACACCCCGGCCACGAAACAGGACAGCCGGCCGCGTCCGCCGGACTTCACGTTGATGATCGACTGACCGATCATGGCGCAGCCCGCCATGCCGCCGATGAAACCGGTCGCGGTGTTGGCCAGCCCCTGGCCGATGCATTCCTGGTTGCGGTCCGACCTCGTGTCGGTCAGGTCGTCGACGATGTTCTGCGTCATCAGGCTTTCCAGCAGGCCGACGACGGCCACCGCGATCGAATAGGGCAGGATGATCGCGAATGTCTCGAAAGTCAGCGGAATGTCCGGCAGCAGGAAGACCGGCAGCGTGTTAGGCAGGGCACCCATGTCACCCACGGTGCGAACGTCCCAGCCGAATGCGAAGGTCAGCGCGGTCAGCACGATGATTGTCACAAGCGGCGACGGAACCGCGGTGGTCAGAAGCGGGAAAAGATAGATGATCGCCAGCCCCGCCGCGACCAGCGCGTATGTCAGCCAGGTCACCTGGCGCGGGTCAAGCTCGGGCAATTGCGCCATGAAGATCAGGATCGCCAGCGCATTGACGAAGCCCGTCATCACAGATTTAGAGACATAGCGCATCACGAAGCCCAGCCGCAGAAGGCCCGCGCCGATCTGAATTAGCCCCGCCAGCACGGTGGCGGCCAGCAGGTATTCCAGCCCGTGGTCGCGTACCAGCGTCACCATCAGCACCGCCGTCGCCGCCGTGGCCGCCGAGATCATGCCGGGCCTGCCCCCGGTGATCGCGGTGATCACCGCGATCGAGAAACTCGCGTAAAGCCCGACCTTGGGATCGACGCCCGCGATGATCGAGAAGGCTATGGCCTCCGGGATCAGCGCCAGGGCCACCACCAGGCCGGCCAGCAGGTCGCCGCGGATATTGCCAAGCCACTGGCTGCGATAAGCGTCTATCGAGATCATGTAATGGTCTTCCGATACCGGCCGACGCGCGAACTGCGCGGCCAGCGTGCACGTGCACCGTTGTCTGTCGTTGTCCGGCGGATCGGCGGCCGGAAGAGCCACCCGGGATTGCGCCCGGGTCCAGGTTTGCTGCGGTGCCGCATAAGGGGTTTTGTCAGCAAGGGCAACACGTGCGCTCGCATCGCGCCGGGTTGTGCCGGTTTTGCGACGTTTTCATTGCGATACGTTAAACATCAGGGCAATCGACCGGACGGCTTTCCGTCTGCTGGGCGGTAACTCGTGAGATCGGGCGCGACGCCCGTTCGTTGCCGGTCGCGAATATCCATCGATGCAGGATCCGCATCCCTGCCGTGGGCCGCACCCCGGGGCTCGCGAAAGTGCGCCGCTGCGGCATTCAGCCAGCGACGGCATCGGCCATCCGGGGGCGTCCGGTGCATCGCTCGGCAGCCTGCCTCGACGATCCTTGCGGGTTCCACGGCGCAGACAGCTTGTGTGAATGATTATAACAATATAATAATTAATACTTGGCGCGACATGATCTCCGGGAGGATTGCACAAGGATGATAAAGCCGACTTCCCGGCGGCCGGTCGCTCTCTCCGCCGTCTTGCGGCCCGCGCCATGAGGATCGCCCGGCTCGAGACCGTGATGGGCAATGCCGGTCAGCGCAACTACCTGTTCGTTCGCCTGATCACCGATTGCGGCACGACCGGCATCGGTGAGGCGACGCTCGAATGGCAAGAGCGTGCCGTCGAGGTTCTGCTCAACGAATGGGTCGTCTCCCGCGTGGTCGGCAAGGACGCTTTCGACATCGAAGCGGTGGTCGGCGACATGATCCGCGACCAGTATCAGGGTGGATCGACGGTCATGACCGCGATCTCGGCCGTCGAAATCGCGATGTGGGATCTGGTCGGCAAGGCCTGCGGCCAGCCGGTGTACCGCCTGATCGGGGGACGTGCCCGCCCGGGAATGCCGGCATATGCGAACGGCTGGTACGGCGGCTGCCGCACGCCCGAAGACTTCGCCCTCCGCGCACGCGACGTCGCGGCCAGGGGCTACACGGCCATGAAGTTCGATCCCTTCGCGACCGCCTGGAAAAGCCTGTCGCAGGACGACGAAGACGCCGCCGTCGAAATCGTCCGCGCCGTGGCCGATGCCGTTGGCCCGCGGGTCGGGCTGATGATCGAGATCCACGGCCGTCTCTGTGCCGGCGACGCGATCCGTTTCATCCGTCGCCTGGACGGGCTGAACATTCGCTGGTGCGAAGAACCCGTCGATCCCGCGGCGATCGAGCTGCTGCGCGAGGTCAGGCAGGCGGTCGACCATCCTATATCCTCGGGCGAGAGGCTGTACAGCCTGCCCGACTTCGCGCGTCTGATCAGTCTCAGGGCGGCCGACGTCGTGCAGATGGACGTCGCCCATTGCGGCGGCATCGCGATGACGAAGAAGATCGCGGCGATGGCCGAGGCGCAGGACATCGCCATTTCGCCGCATTGCTCTATCGGCCCGGTGGCGCTGGCCGCCGCGTTGCATCTGGCGTGGTCCTGCCGGAACATGACGATCCTCGAAAGTTTCGCCGAATTCGACGTACCCTGGCGCAACGATTTCGTGGGCGGTTGGAACCCTCTGAGTAACGGTGCCTTCCGTCTGCCCGAGGGCCCCGGTCTCGGCATCACGCTCGACCCTGACGCCATCGCCGCGCATCCCTACCGTCCGCTGGCGTTCCCCTCGCTCTGGGACGCGACATGGGTGGATGACTTCACCGGGGCAGACCGCAGGAAAGACGGAACATGAGCGATGAACGCACCATTCTCGTCACCGGGGCCGGCGGTGGCATGGGGCGCGAAATCGCGCGCCTTTGCCTGGCGCGGGGTGTGCGCGTGGCAGCGGCCGACCTCAGCTTGGCGGCGCTGCGCGAGACGATGGGAGATGCCCAGGACAGCGCGCTGCTTCTGGCGGGCGACCTGACGTCCGACGGGGCGCCCGAAGCCACGGTGGCCGCCGTTGTCGACCGCTGGGGCCGGATCGACGCCCTGGTGAACAACGCGGGCTACGGCGCCATAGAACCCTTCCTCGAGATGCGCCGCAGCACCTGGCAGCGGACGCTGGACATCAACACCGTCGCGCTGGCCATGCTGACCGCCGCCGCCGGTCGCTTCATGCGCGACGCCGGACGCGGCCGCATCGTCAACGTCACCTCGCCCGCGTCCCGGATGGCGCTTCCGCATTACACCGCCTACGCCGCAAGCAAGGCAGCCGTCGACGCCATCACCCGCAGCGCCGCAGTGGCTCTGGCACCCTACGGCGTGCAGGTGAACTCGATCGCCCCCGGAATGATGGACACCGAAATGCAAAGATCGACCGAGGCCGACATCGCCCGCATCGAGGGCCGGACCGACATGCAGCAATTCCTGGCCGAGCGGACCGCGCGTATCCCGCTGGGCCGCCGCGCCGAAGTCCGCGAAATCGCCGAAAGCGTCGTCTGGCTGGCGCTGGATGCACCCGACTACATGACCGCCGAGCGGCTGAACATGAGCGGCGGGATGGACAAGGACTGATGTCACCGCTTGCGAACCATCCGCCGGGCCAGGCCGATATCGCGGCGCTGAAGGCCCGCGCAAGGCGGCTTCGGCGGCACATGCTGATCATGGCCCGCGGGCCGGGGCAGGGCTATGTCGGTCAGGGCCTCGGCATCGCCGACCTGATGGCGGCCCTCTATTTCCACGAGATGCGATGGGATCCGTCGAACCTCGCCGACCCCGACCGCGACAGGTTCCTTCTATCGACAGGTCACTACTCGATCGCGCTCTGGGCCGTGCTGGCCGAAGCGGGGGTTTTTCCCCTTGATGAACTCGGCACCTACGGGGCCGACGACAGCCGGTTGCAGATGTCGACGCTGGACACCACGCCGGGCGTGGAAATCATCGGCGGGTCGCTGGGGCAGGGCCTTGGCCAGGCGGTCGGCATGGCGTTGGGCCTGCGGCTGCAGGGATCGCCCGCCCGGGTTTTCTGCGAGTTGTCGGATGGAGAGTTGCAGGAAGGGTCGACCTGGGAAGCGGCGATGTCGGCGCCCGGCTTCGGTCTGGCGAACATCGTCGCGCTGATCGACTGCAACGGCATACAGGCTGACGGCGCCATCGTGCTGGACATCGAGCCGGTCGCCGCGAAATGGCGCGCGTTCGGCTGGCAGACAACCGAAATCGACGGAAACGACCTCAGCGCGATAACCCAGACGCTGACGGAAGCGCGGCAGGCCGAGAAACCCGTGGCGATCGTGCTGCGGACGCGGCCGGGCAAGGGAGTGCCCACACTGGAAAACCGCGAAAAATCCCATTTCCTGAGGGTCGAGCCCGACGAGTGGGACGACCTGATCGCGGAACTCGAGGCCCGGCCATGAGCGCGCCTGTCTACGGCAAGGTCATGGGCCAGGACGAAGTCGCTCTTCGCCCGACAACCGACGCGCCTTTTGGTCAGGCGCTGGCCGCCCTTGGCGCCGAGCGGCCCGATATCGTCGGCCTGACCGCCGATCTCGGCAAATACACCGACATCCACCCATTCCGCGACCGCTTCCCGGATCGCTTCTTCAACGTCGGGATGGCCGAGCAGAACCTGATCGCCGTCGCCGCCGGATTGGCCAAGACCGGCCTTACGCCCTTCGCCACGACCTACGGCGTCTTCGCCTCGCGTCGCGCCTACGACTTCATCGCCATCGCATGTGCGCACTCCCGCGCCAACGTGAAGATCCTGGCCGGACTGCCCGGCCTCACGACGGGCTACGGCGGAACGCACCAGGCCATCGAAGACCTCGCCCTGATGCGGATGATTCCGGGGCTTGTCGTCATCGACCCGTGCGATGCCACCGAGATCATGCAGGCCACCCGTGCCGCGGCCGAGCATGACGGACCGGTCTACATGCGGCTTCTGCGCGGGCAGGTGCCGCAGGTCCTCGACCCGGACGGCTACCGGTTCCAGATCGGCAAGGCGGCGGCGCTCCGCCACGGAACGGACGTTGCCATCGTATCGACGGGGCTGATGACCGGGCACGCGCTGGATGCGGCCGAAATCCTTCAAACATCCGGCCTGGAAGCGGGCGTTCTGCACGTTCCCACAGTCAAACCCTTCGACGCCGAAGCGGTCGCCGACTTCTGCGAGAAGGCCACCGCTGTCGTAACGGCCGAGAACCACGTGACAATGGGCGGGCTGGCAAGCCAGGTGGCCGAGGCCCTTCACGACGCGGGCCTGCTGCGGCCTTTGCGCCGCGTGGGACTCCGCGATGCATTCGTCGAGCTGGCAGCGGTGCCAACACTGTTCAAGCGCGCCGGCATGACGGCCGAGGGCATAGCCTCTGCGGCATGCAAGGTTCTCGAACAGTCCGACAGACGCGCTGGGTCCTAGACGAAAAGCGCCAGCGGTGCTTCCAGCCCGTCGCGAAGTTCCGCCAGTATCGCCTCGGCGAGATCCCCGGGAACGGTCGCGGTGTCGAAGGCCAGCAGGCATTCGGCGCTCGCGTCACCGAAGGACACGGCAAGGCGCATCGCGACGCCCGGCTTCAGCGGCGTGAAGACGCTGCGAATCCCGGGTCGCAGGTGAACCCGAAGTGACAGGGCGGCCCTGCCGTTCGCAGCGCCGGTCACGCCGCCTTCGCGGATCCCTCGGATCGCCGGAACCGACAGCTTCGCCGCTTCTTCAAAGATCAGCTCTCCTTCGGTCCGCTCCAGCGAAATGCAGCCCTGCGGCGCGTCCGGGTGCGCCGCCAGTGCAAGGGCCGCGGCCCGCAACAAGACGTCCTGCCGTTCCATGACACGGCCCGCGGCAGAAAACGCGGCGGCAAGTTCGTTCAGCGGCGCAAGGTCTATCGTGGCCCCGATCATCTCGACGACTGGCGGGACGCTCCGCGCCGCGCTTTCCTCTCGCGCCGCCGCCGGCGTGAAGGCCAGGACATCCGCGGCGACAATCCGCCCGCCCGGCCCGGTGCCCGCAAACGCCGAAATCGGAAGTCCGCGCTCGCGCGCCAGACGCCGGGCATAGGGCGAGGCCGGCTCGCGCCGGACAAGGTTGGGCGCCGTCAAATCTGCGGCGGCGCTCAAGGCTTGATGCCGCCGATGCGGCCGCCCATCGGAACGACGGCGCCGATCTCCACGTCGATGCGCGACAGCACACCGGCCACCGGCGCCTCGATCTCGACGACGGCCTTGTCGGTTTCGATCTCGGCCACGACGTCTCCCTCTTGCACAACGTCGCCGACGGCGCGAAGCCAACCGACCAGCGTGCCCTCGCTGACCGTCAGATCGCCGAACGGCATCTTGATCGGCTCGTCGTCGCCCGGCCCGTCGTTCGCTGCCAGAACGGGGGCGGGCCTTGGCATCGGTTCAAGAGGCGCCACCGGAACGACTGCCGCCGGCGCCGATCGTCCCTGTCCCCGCCAGTGGTCGGGTATCGGTGGCCGACCGGCGATCACGTCCCGCGCGGCCTGCGCGATCCGCCCCGCATTGACCAGGATCGCCTGCTCCAGGACCGGCGCAAACGGGTGCGAAACGGGCGAGGTGTGCAGCCGGCCCGGAGGCGCGTCAAGCTCGTCGAAGGCCAGTTCGTTGATCGACTGCGCGATCTCGCCGCCCAGCCCGCACATGGCCCAGGCTTCGTCCACGACCAGCAGCCGGTGGGTGCGCCGCACACTTTCGACAACGGCATCGATGTCGAACGGCATGATCGTGCGCGGATCGATGATCTCGGCTTCGATCCCCTCGGCGGACAGCGCCTCGGCCGCGGCCTCGGCCTGTGCCACAAGCTGGCCCGCGGCGACGATCGTGATGTCGCGCCCCTTCCTCACCGTGCGGGCGACGCCGAACGGCACATAATGCTCGCCTTCGGGAACCTGTCCCTTCGAGGCGAAAAGCGCCTTCGGCTCCAGCATGATGACGGGATCGAAGGCCCTGAGCGCTGTCTTCATCAGGCCCTTGGCATCCGCTGGCGTCGAGGGCAGGCAGACGATCAGGCCGGGAAGATGCGCGAACATCGGATGGTACAGCCCGGAATGGTGCGGTCCCGCGCTGCGCAGCGCGCCTGCGCCGACACGCACCACGACCGGCGCGTTCATCGCCCCGTTCGACATGTATCTGAGCTTGGCGGCCTGAAGAAAAATCTGCCCCGCCGTCTCGAAACAGAAGTCAGCGAACATCAGGTCGGCGACCGTTCGCGCTCCGATGGCCGAGGCGCCGATTGCGGCGGCGGTGAATCCCTGCTCCGAGATCGGCGTGTCGACCATCCGGTGCGCCCCGAACTCCTGCCACAGGTTCTTGGTGTGCGCGAAGGTGCCGCCGCGCTCGCCCGTTCCCTCGCCGAAATACTGGATGCCCGGATTGGCGCGCATTTCCTCGGCGATGCCATCGCGCACCGCTTCCAGCCAGCCCTGCTCGCGCACCTTCGCCGCCGCCCTCGGGCGCAGCGCCTGAGGCGGGTTGATGGGCTCTGCATAGACGTGGCGCGTCACGTCGGCCGGATCCGGTTCCGGCGCAGCCCGCGCGAAGGCGACCGCATCCGAGACGATGCCGTCGATCCGCTCCTCGATCTCGGCAAGGGCCGCTTCGTCCGCCACGCCGTATTCCCGGATCAGCTTCTCGCGGAAGGTCTGGATCGGATCCCGCCGTATCCAGGCATCCAGTTCGTCCTGGGTGCGGTAGGTGCCCAGCACCGGGTCGCCCTCGTGGTGCCCCACGGTTCGGTATGTCTTCGCTTCGATCAGTGTCGGCCCGTTGCCCGCCCGCGCCCGCTCGACCGCCTCTTTCATCGTCAGCCAGACGGCAAAGACATCGTTGCCGTCGACCGCAACGCCCGCCATCCCGTAAGAGGCCGCCTTCGAGGCGACTTCGGGATTGAGGGTGGTCGAAGACAGCGCCGTCGCAGTGGCATAAAGGTTGTTCTCGCAGACGAAGATCGCCGGCGCCTTCTGAACGGCCGCGAAATTCAGCGCCTCGTGGAACGCGCCGTGGTTCACGGCCCCGTCGCCGAAGAACGCAACGCCCAGCGCGTCCTTCTTCAACAACCGCGCTCCGATGCCAACGCCAGCGGCATGGCCGATGCCCGCGCCGACGATACCATTGGTGCCGAACAGACCGACGCTTTTGTCGTAAAGATGCATCGTGCCGCCACGTCCGCCGCAGATGCCGCCGGCCTTACCGTACAGTTCCGCCATCACGGCTCCGGGATCCGAGCCCTTGGCCAGCGCATGCCCATGCCCCCGATGCGTGGACGTCACCCAGTCCTCGGGCCGCAGATGTGCGCAGATGCCGGCCGCCGTCGCCTCTTCCCCGATATAAAGGTGCAGAAACCCCGGCGTCTCGCCGCCCCGGCAAGCGATCTGCGCGGCAAGTTCGAACTTGCGCAACAGCACCATCTTCTCGAACAGTCCAAGCAGAAGGTCTCGGTCCGGCAGATTGGCCGCCGCTTTCGCTTCCGGACCCGACCGCAGCACCCCAGTTGGCGACATGCCATTCCCTCCCTGTCCGGCAAACAGTACCGGTATCCTCTTTGTCCGGCCTTGGCGTTCCGGCGGCCGGTCTCGTGGCGCACGGATTGCTTGTCAGCTTTAAAAAATTATAATAGTATAATTCCTAACAAGAGCAAAGGCGAAGTGCAACAGTGCCGCGGGGAGGCGGCCGGCGACTTGGCCACTAACAAGACAGACCGACGTCGAAAGGTCTGAATCGCTTAAAAAAGGGAGGACTGGAATGCTTGAACTTCGTATGGAAAGCGTGCGCCGGGGGCTGGTGACAGCGATGGCCGCGATCGTGATAGGTGCTGGCGCATTGACCGGCGCGGCCTCGGCGGCCGATGTCAAGCTGCGGTTCTCGGTGGGCGCCAACGAATCGGAAACCGACGGGATGTCGGTCGGTCTGCGCGCAATGCGGGACTACGTCGCCTACAAGTCCGGCGGCACGATGGAGATCGAGATCTTCTGGAACACGCTGGGCGGTTCGTTGCAGGTGACCGAGCAGGTCAAGAACGGCACCCTGGACATGGCGCTCACCGACGATTCGGTTCTGGGCTCGTTCTATGCGCCGATGCAGGCATTCCAGATACCTTACCTTTTCGCGTCCTCGCCGGCGGCCTGGCAGTTCACCCAGACCGAAACGGTAAGGCAGATGACCGACGAGATGCGCGAAGCCACCGGCCTTCGCACACTCGGTTTCTCGCAGAACGGCTTCCGCAACATCACCAACAACAAGCGCGAAGTGAAGACGCCCGAAGATATGTCCGGGCTGAAGATGCGCACCATGCAAAGCCAGGTCTACGTCGAGTTCATGGGGGCGATGGGCGCTTCCGCGACCCCGATCGCATGGCCGGAACTGGCGCCGGCGCTGCGCACGGGCGTGGTCGACGGGCAGGAGAACGCGGCGATCACCGTGCTCGATGGCAAGCTCTACGAAGTGCAGAAGTACATGAGCGTCAACGAGCACGTCTACGGCTTCCACCTCATCCTGATCAACGATGGGGTCTACAACAGCCTGACCGAGGACCAGCGGAAGATCCTGCATGAAGCCGTGGCTCTCCACAGCCAGTTGGCCAATGCGATCAAGACCGCCGCGGACATCGTCGCCGTCGACAAGCTGCGCGATCTCGGGATGGAGGTTCACGTCAATTCGCCAAGCGAGAAGGCGATGTTCCGCGATACGTCCCAGCAGGCTGTCGTGGACTTCATCAGTTCGCAGATCGGTGACGAGGTGGTGGCCAAGGTTCTGGTCGCCGCCAAGGAAGCCGAGGCACGGCTGTACGACCAATAGCATTCGCTGGCAGAACAGGGACGACGGCTCTCGTCGGGGCGCCGTCGTCCGCTTGCCTGCGAAGGGGAAGACCAGATGTCGAAACTGGGCGTGCGTCCGGCTATCAGGGTGGTCCTCGAAGCCGCCGAACTGATCAGCGCCCTGATCCTGATCGGGATCACCTTGCTGAACATCGTCGCCGTGTTCATGCGCTACGTCATGCTCGATTCGCTGTCGTGGAGCGAAGAGATCATGCGCTACGGCTCGATCTGGCTCACCTTCCTCGCAGCCGCCGCGGTCAGTTACCGCTCCGAACATCTCAGCCTTGATTTGTTTCGCTTCAAGGGTTCGCCCCTTGTCCAGCGCATGCACGAAACTCTGCTGCATCTTCTGTCCTCGGTCTTCGCCGCGGTCGTCCTCTGGCAGGGCGTGCGATACTGCATCCTGAACGGGATGCAGACCGCGCCCACGACCGGCGTCGTCATGCTCTGGGCCTACGGCGCCATAGCGGTCGGCGCCGCGCTCATCCTGCTCGCCGAGTTGCTCCGGACATGGGAAAGCTTCTACGGAACCGATATGCCGGCGGATAACGCGGGGTCGGCGGAATGAGCCTCCTGTTTCTCGTTCTGGCGATCCTGATCCTTGGCGGTCTGCCCATCGCATTCGCCTTCGGTCTTGCCGCGCTGGCAGGCCTCTGGATGGAAGACCTCGCCTTTCTGACGGTCGCCAGCCGGATGTTCGCCGGTCTGGACACTTTCGTCCTGCTCGCAGCGCCCTTCTACATCGTCGTGGGCGAACTGATGGTGCGGGCCCGTCTCTCCGACCGGCTGATCAGTCTTTCCGCCCTGATCGTCGGCCGGATCCGGGGCGGCACGGCCTATGCCAACATCGTCGCCTCGATCCTCTTCGCGGGCATCTCCGGCACCGCCATCGCCGATATTGCCTCGCTGGGCCGGGTCTTCATCAACGCCATGCCCAAGGAAGGCTACAGCAAGGCCTTCGCCGCATCCCTGACGGTCGCGTCCTCGATCATCGGCCCGATCATTCCGCCTTCGGTCATCATGGTGATCTACGCCGCGCTCGCCGACCTCTCGGTTCTGACGCTGTTCGCCGCCGGGATCGTTCCGGGGCTCTTGCTGGGCGGCTCCTGCGCGTTGGTCGTGTTCATCAAGTCGCTGCGGGGCGATCTTCCGCTCAGCGCCATGATGGTGCCCAGGCCCGAGCGTCCCAAGGCGCTGCGCGACGGCCTGATCGTCCTGTCGCTGCCGATGTTCATCCTGTTCGGAACCATCTCGGGTGTCTTCACGCCGACCGAGGCAGGGGGCATCGCGGTGCTTCTCGCGATCCTGCTGGGCGGCATTGTCTTCCGCGAACTTACCCTGCGCTCGACACTCGAGTCGTTCCGCGTTGCCGCCCGCCTGACCGCCGCCCTGTTCCTGATCTTCGCCACCGTGCAGATCATCAACTACGTTCTGATCCTGGCTGGCGTTCAGGGCCATGCCCGCGCGTTGCTGGGCGTGTTCAGCGACTACCCGTTCCTGTTCCTCGTCGTGTGCGCGACCTTCTTCATCCTGGTCGGCCTCGTCCTCGATGCCGGACCGGCCCTGTTCCTGATGGCCCCGATCCTGCTGCCGCTGACCCGCCAGATGGGCATCGACGACAGCCAGTTCTCCATGGTGATGCTGATCGCGGTGACCATCGGTCTGATCACGCCACCGGTCGGCGTCTGCCTTTTCGTGACCTGCCGGATCGGGGAAATCTCGATGGGCGCGCTCTGGAAGGAGCTGCGGTGGTTCTTTCTCGCCGAGATCGGCGTGCTCCTCTTGCTGTGCTATTTCCCTGTCCTGTCCAATGGAATTCCCACACTGATCGGGCGCTGAGAAGAAAGGTTGAAACGAATGAAGTTTGATCTTGAAGGCAAGATCGCACTCGTGACCGGGGCCGCCGACGGTATCGGCAAGGCCTGCGCCGAGACGCTGGCCGAAAGCGGGGCCACGGTGGTGTTCTCGGACCGCGACGTGGAAAAGGTGGCCGCGACGGCCGAGGGCAAGGGCGACTGGATCGCGATGGACGTCGCCGACCGCGAGGCGATCGAAAGCGGCGTGGCCGAGGTGATGAAACGGCACGATCGCATCGACATCCTGGTCAACAACGCCGGAATCGGCGTCAAGGCCGAGGACCGCAAGACCATCGACGCTTTTCCCGTCCAGGCCTGGGACGATATCCTCGCCATCGACCTGACCGGCCTGTTCCTCGTTTCCCGCGCCGTCACGGGCGGGATGAAGGCGCAAAAATCCGGCGCCGTCGTGAACATCGCCTCGACAACCGGCATCGCGCCGATGCGGCTGCAAAGCCCCTACATCGCCGCCAAGGCCGCCGTCATCAATCTGACAAAGGGAATGGCGCTGGAACTGGCGCTTGAGGGTATCCGCGTCAACGCCGTCGCTCCCGGCTCGACCGCAACTGAAGCCTGGCACCGGTGGATGCAGGATCCGGCCAGCAAGGCCAGCGGCCTTCATGAAAGCCAGATGGCGACGATCCCCATGAAACGGCCGGGCACGCCACGGGAAATGGCGCAGGGTGTCGCCTTTCTGGCCTCGCCGGCCGCCTCGTACATCACCGGCCATACGCTGGTCATCGACGGCGGCTGGACAGCAGGGTACGCACGCGATTGGTAGCTTGCAGGCCCCGCAGCTGGCGAAAGGCACCGGCTCGCCAGACAAGACCTTGTGGTGAAGGGGCCCTGGTATTGGCGTCAAATACTTGCCCTTGCCGGACCGCCGTGTTTTTCAAGTATCTGGGACGAGAGGGAAACACTGCATGAAGAATGCCGCAAAGACGAATACGGCTGACCCGCCGCCCGACGTGCTGACCACTCTGGCCGGCGCCCATCTCGACCGCAACGCCGGCCCTCTCTACCGCCAGATCGCCGACATTCTGCGCGAACCGATCGAGAGCGGCCGGTTTCCCCCGGGCCTTACCCTCCCGCGCGAGGCCGACCTGTCCGAATTCTTCGGGGTAAGCCTGATCACCGTCCGGCAGGCGTTGCGCGATCTCGCCGACGAGGGCCTCGTTCGCAAGCAGTCGGCGAAACCCGCCGTCGTGACCGCGCCGCCGCCCAAGGCGACCACCAGCTTCAATTTCAAAAGTCTCGAAGCGATCATCGCCTCGACCGCCGGGCGGCGCATCGAGATCCTGAATTACCGCAAGCGGCGATCGGCCCGCGCCCAGCAGGTATTCGGCCTTGGCTCCAACGAGTTCGTATGGTGCCTCGAGGCCGTGCTGCATTCCGGAACGCAGCCGGTCTCGCAAAACGTCTTCTATTTTCCGCCCGCCATTGGCGCGCGGCTCAAACGCGATGATTTCGACGACGTCGTCATCTTCCGAGCCGTTCAGCGACATCTGGGGATCAAGCTGCGCGGGGCTCATGTGACGGTGAGCGCCGAGGTGGCCGATGCCACCCTTGCCGAGCAACTGTCCTACCAGGAGGGCGCGCCCGTAATGGCGATGGAAATGATCTACTACAGCACCAGCGGAGAACCGGTGGAACTGACCATCAACCGAAATCGCGCCGATGCCTTCAGTCTGGAATTCGATGCGCCAAACGAGCAGAAGTGAGCCTCGCTTCGCGCGATTGGCATCATTCTATCATAACCGAAACCCTGGCGGAAACGACCCGAAGACCGGGCATTCCGCCGTAAGGAGAGCGTCGTGAGTGACCCATTGATCCATGCCTTGCGTGAAGCCCTCGGTCCGAGGGCGGTGCTTACCGGCGAAGACGTCCCGCAGCGCAACCGCGCTGACTGGTCGGGCGGCGTTCCGACCATTCCCGCCGCCCTCGTTCTGCCATCCAGCACCGAAGAGGTCTCCACCGCGCTCAGCCTCTGCAATGCCCATCGCCGGCCCGTGGTCCCGCAGGGCGGAATGACGGGGCTGGCACAGGGTGCGCATCCAGCCGGGAACGAGATCGCGATCTCGCTCGAACGGATGACCGGGATCGAGGAGATCGACCCGGCCAGCGGCACACTGACCGCACTCGCCGGAACACCCTTGCAGGTGATCCAGCAGGCCGCCGGGGAAGCGGGCTTCCTCGTCGGCATCGACCTCGGAGCGCGAGGCACCTGCACGATCGGCGGCAACGTCGCCACCAATGCCGGCGGCAACCAGGTGCTGCGCTACGGCATGACCCGGCGCAACGTCCTGGGATTGGAGGCGGTCCTGCCCGATGGCCGCATCCTGCGTTCGCTGAACAAGATGATGAAGAACAACACCGGCTACGACTGGCCGCAACTGATGATCGGCTCGGAGGGCACCCTGGGCATCGTCACCCGCGTCGTGCTCGCGCTGCATCCGCGGCCCGCGGCCATCGACGCGGCTCTCGTCGCCGTGGATGACGCGACACAGGCCATCGCACTTCTGCGCCACATCGAGACCCGCCTTCCCGGCGGGCTTCTGGTATTCGAGGCCATGTGGCGCGAGTTCTACGAAATCGCAACCGGCACGATGGCCCGCGTCGCGCCGCTGCCCATCGGCCACGACCTTTACCTCATGATCGAAGCGCCCGGCGGCCTGACCGAGGCGCTCGCCGATGCGCACGATGCCGGCTTGATTGCGGATGCGGTCGTCGCCCGCTCCGAGGCGGATAGAAAAAGCTTCTGGGCGCTCCGCGAATCCGTTTACGAGTACGACCGTCACTTTCCGCCGACTGTCGGCTTCGACGTGTCGATCCCGCTCGACCGGATGCCCGAGGCGGTGGAAACCCTGCGCCGTCGCTTCGCCGAGGTCTTGCCGGACCAGCCCTGGGTGGTCTTCGGCCATCTGGCCGATTCCAACATCCATGTGAACATGATGCCCGCTCCCGATGTTCCCGATGCCCGCAAGCGCATCGAGGCGGTGGTCTACGGCGTCGTAAGCGATCTTTCGGGTTCGGTTTCCGCCGAACACGGCATCGGCCGGCTGAAGGCGCCGTATCTCGCACTCAGCCGCAGCGCCGAAGAACTGGAAATCATGGCGGCGCTCAAGAAGACGTTCGACCCCAACGGCATCCTCAGCCCGGGCCGGATTTTCAGCGCCGCAAAGTCATAAGGGGCGGATATGCGCATCCTCGTCACAGGCGGCGGAGGCTTCATCGGCGGCTGGATCGTTCGCCGCCTCGTGGAAGCCGGTCACGTCCCGGTCATCTTCGACCTCCACGAAAACCGGGCCCGCGTGGCCGAGATCGCAGGCGCCCGACTTGCCGACGATCTGGACTGGATCGCGGGCGACATCACCGTGACCGACCAGGTCATCGCCGCCGCGCGCGGTTGCGACAGAATCATTCACCTTGCTGGCCTGCTGACCCCGGCTTGCCGCGACGATCCCGTTCTCGGCGCTCAGGTCAACCTGATCGGAACGATCAACGCGTTTCTCGCCGCACGCGCCAACGGCATCGGCTCGGTCGCCTGGATGTCCAGCGCCGGTGTGTTCGGACCCGACGGCGGGACCCAGCCGCGCCCGACCTCGCAATACGGCGCCTTCAAGCTGGGCGCCGAGCACTCGGCCCGCGCTTTCCTGGCCGATGACGGTATCGCCTCGGTCGCCTTCCGGCCCTACGTCGTCTACGGTCCGGGCCGCGAGGTCGGTATCTCCGCCGGTCCCAGCCTGGCCTGCCGTGCCGCCGCCCTGGGCGAGCCCTACACAATCCCCTTCACCGGGCAGATCGACCTGATACATGCCGACGATGTCGCCCGCATCTTCCTGGCGGCCATCGAAGCGCCGCCGGCCGGCGCCCATGCGGTCAATCTGATCGGAAGGCGCGCAACGACCGAGGACGTCGCAAAGGTTCTGACGCGCCTGGTGCCGGGCGCCAGTATCGACGCCGCCGGACCGCCGCTTCAGGTCGCCTTTCCGCAGACCGAACCCGCCCTTGCGGAACTGTTCGCCGATTGGGAACCCATGCAGCTCGAAGACGGCCTCGCCGGTACTGTCGCGCACTACAGTTTCCTGGCCAAACTATAGGACCATCCCGGCCCGACTATCCCGGCACGGAAACCGGACCATTCCGACCACTGGCGCATTAGATGCTCAGGTTCTGGTCCTGGGAAATTCCTTTCTGCGGCCGGGGCGTTGGCGTGTTTGCCACTCAGGCCTGATTATCATGCTTTCCGGGCGCTTCGGGATCGAGAACGAAAATGCGAACGTCACCGTGGCCCGCTGCAGCTTCGACACCTGTCGGCGCGAGGCGCTCGGTCAGACCCCGTCCGGCCGGATGACGATCTTCATGCAGTCCTCGATGTCCATCACCCGCTCCATCGCGGCGGCGGCGTCGCTGACGGCGAAATCGTGGGTGACGAACTTGTGCAGCGGAAAGTGGTTCTGCCACTTGTCGAGCAGGGTCAGGCTGGCGGGATACCCCGTTGGCGGATGGTTGCACATTCCGATCATGCGCAACTGGCGCGCGGCGATGTGGTGGGGATCGATGGTGATCGTGCCGACCTCGGCAAATACGCCGGCAACGATATACATGCCGCCCCGCCGGGCGATATTCACGCCCTGCGCCACGGCCTCCGCCACCCCGGTGCATTCCACCACGACATCCGCCCCGCGCCCCCCGGTCACATCGGCGACCCGGGCGGCGATCTCGGGGCCGGACAGGCCGGTGACGTTGATCGTGTGATCCGCGCCGAACTCCTTCGCCAGGTTCAGCCGGTAATCCGAAAGGTCCAGCGCGACGATATCGCCCGCACCAAGGATGCGGGCCTTGAAGACATGCAGCAGACCAAGAGGACCGACACCCTGGATCGCGACGCTGGCACCCGGACCGAAGCCCTCGCCGTCGGATGACGAGAACGCGCGGGCCTTGTCCAGGTTCGCCGTGACCGTCATCAGTTCCGCCATCACCGCGATCTTCGGATCCATGCCTTCGGGAACCCTGAACACGAAGGCGTCGGGACGGACATAGATATGCTCGGCCCAGCCGCCCATCAGGTGCGGCGCCTCTGTCGAGGTGAAGTGGTTGCCATAGCCCCGGATGTTCTCGCAAAGCGGGAAGCCGAAGGAATTGCGGCAATACCAGCAATGCCCGCAAAGGATGTCGGGGCACATCACCACCCGGTCGCCGATCGCCAGCGACTGCCCGTTGTACTCGAGCCGCGAGGTGGCGTTCCTTCCGATCTCGGCGACGCGACCGACGATCTCGTGGCCGGGGATGATCGGGAACGGCGTGGTCTTCTCGGCGGGGGTTCCGCCGAACTGGGTGGTTTCACCCCGGTAGGTGTGTTTGTCGGTTCCGCAGATGCCGCAAAGCTCCATTTCGATGATCATGCCATCGTCGCCGGCTTCCGGGTACGGGAACTCCATGACCTCGACCGCCCCCGGTCCGGTCATTACCGCCGCTTTCACCGTATTGCTGGACATGTCGCCTCCCCTCCCGGATGCCGAAGCGCGGCCCCTTCCGTCCAGGCATCAACCTGAATCCGGTCCGCCCGATCCACCTGCCTTGTTAGATCATGAAGTGCTTCACAGCCACAGCAAGCGTGAACGCGGGCGACCGCCGCCGGGAACGCGGGCGGCGCAAATCCGCGCATCGCGCCAAAGCCTTGCCCACATAGGGTTTGGCGATGCTTGCTATCGGATAACACCTGGAAACGGCGATCTCGGGCTTCCCGGCGGCGGGCCCGATATCGGATAGCTTCGCGGGATCTGATTAGTTGGGGATCGGGTCGGTTGTCAGACCTCGAAGTGATCGATTCTCACCGAACTCGGGCACCTGCAACCGCCACGCAAAACAAACCCTCAATCCGGCCGACAATCTGTCGGCTACACTGGAGAAACAACATGAAATTCCTCTTTCCCCTCATCGCGGCGACTGCACTTCTCTCGGCATGTGGTCCGGGCGGCGTCGTAGACAGTGATCTCGAGCGCGGCCTCGTCGGCGCGGCGCTGGGCTATGGTGCGGCCAAGGCCGTGGACGGCAATGGTGACCGCGGTGCGATCGTGGGCGGGCTTGCCGGCGTGTTCTGCGACGATGCCGGTGTCTGCTCGCGTTCGCGCTGAGTTTAACTGCCGAAAGAAGAACCCGACGCCCGCTGCATCCCGGCGGGCGTTTCGCCGTCCGGCCTTCCGACGCTCCTTGCAGGCCGCACTCTCTCGACGCGACCGGCTTCCTTGCGCATTGTCCACCCCCGTACCTGTCGGCCATGCTTGACCTTGGTCAATGCAGGGCAAGGGCGGTCGCGACAGACTGACATGAAAAGGAGGGAGAGTGTTCCTTGAGCGATGATCCTTACAAGGTGTTGGGCGTCAAGAAGACCGCGACACAGGACGAGATCAAGAAAGCCTACCGGAAACTGGCCAAACTGCTGCATCCGGATCTTCACCCGGACGACGCCGGCAAGCAGGCCGAGTTCCAGGCGGTTGCTTCCGCCTACGATCTTCTCGGCGATCCCGAGAAGCGAAAGCGCTTCGACGCCGGCGAAATCGATGCCAGCGGCCATGAGCGGCCGGAAAGGCAATACTACCATCAGTACGCAGGCCAGGACGCCGGACGGCGCTACGACCCCGGCATGGGACCGCAGGATTTCGAAGACGCCTCCGACCTCTTCTCGGACCTCTTCGGGCGGCGTAGCCGCAGTGGCGGCGGCGACTTCCGGCAGACGTTTCACGCGCGGGGTCCTGACACGCGCTACAACCTCGAAGTCGACTTCATGGATGCGGTCCGCGGCGCCAGGCGCAGCGTGACGATGCCGGACGGAAACGGCATCGAGATTTCGATCCCGGCGGGTGTCAGAGATGGTCAGACCCTTCGCTTGCGCGGCAAGGGCGGGCCTGGCTTAGGAGAGGGCCCGCGCGGCGACGCGCTTGTCACCATCGGCGTCCGGTCGCATCCTGTCTTCACGCGCGACGGAGACGACATCGAGATGGAACTGCCGATCACCTTCGACGAGGCCGTGCTGGGGGCGAAGGTCGACGTGCCGACCATTTCGGGCGCGGTTTCCGTGTCGATCCCAAGGGGCGTTTCGTCCGGTCGTCGCCTGCGGCTCAAAGGCAAGGGAATAGCCCGCTCGAAAGGCAAGCCGGGCGATCAGTACGTGCGTCTCAGGATCGTCCTGCCCGACGCGATGGACAGCGAGATGGAATCGCTGGCCAAACGCTGGCGGGATCATTCCGATTTCGACCCCCGGAAAGAACTGCGGAGGCAGACATGAGCATGGATGAAAGTGACGTCGTCGCCGAGGTCCGGCGTCTGACCCTGCGGGAGCTTCGGTTCTGGGTGCGCGAGGGCTGGGTGCAGCCCGCGCAGGGAGAGACCGGACCGGTTTTCGATGACATCGACTTGGCCCGCATTCGCCTGCTTTGCGACCTTCGCAAGGAAATGGCTCTGCCGACCGACGCCTTTCCGGTGGTTCTGACACTGATCGACCGCCTTCACGAGGTCCGGCGCGATCTGCGCTGTCTGGCCGAGGTTATAGACGAACAACCCGAAAGGGTCCGGCAGTCGGTCGCGGCGGGCTTTCGCAACCGGCAAAAGGCATCCGCGCAGGCGACGGGAAACGACTGAACGATACTGCTGCAAGGCGGGCGGCGGATCGACAAGGTTCTGCGCAGGGTTGCATAAACGGCCCCCGCGCCTTTCAAAGAGCCGTGCCAGCACCCTCAAAATGTCGCAAAAGAGGGGTCGGTTCTTCCACCGGGCCGTTAGGTTCCCAAGCGACACCTCATTGAACGGCCGCCGATGACAGCCCTCGAACCTTCTTCGCAAACCCTGGATGCGCACAAGTACGGCGTGCTCTTCGTGTTTGCGGCCGGGGTTCTCTGGTCTACGGTAGGCCTCGGTATTCGCCTGATCGAAGAAGCCGTGGTCTGGCAGATCCTGCTCTACCGTTCGGTCAGCATGTCGCTCTTTCTCTACGTGGTCATTCGCCTGCGGTCTGGCGAAAGCCCGTTTGCCCAGATCCGCCGCACCGGACTTCCCGCCGTCATCGCCGGGCTGTCCCTGGTGGCGGCCTACTCCGGCGGGATCTACTCGATCCAGAACACCTCCGTGGCGAATGCCATGCTGCTCTTCGCGACCGCGCCGTTCATGGCCGCCGTTCTGGGGTGGATCGTCCTGCGCGAACCGGTGCGCGCGGCAACCTGGATCGCGATCGCCGTCGCCATCGGCGGTATCGCCATCATGGTCGCCGACAAGTCCGGCAGCGTCGCCTTGAAAGGAAGCCTCGCCGCACTTGGATCGGCACTTGGATTTGCCGTCTTCACCGTGGCGTTGCGCTGGGGACGGACAGGGGAAATGCTGCCCTCGGTCTTCCTGTCGGGACTTTTCGCCATCGTCATCACCTTCGGCATCTGCCGGTACGCGGGTCTATCCCTGGTTCTAAGCCCCGCAGACGGCAGCATCGCAATGGGCATGGGCATCTTCCAGGTGGGTGCGGGCCTGATCCTCTACACGCTGGGCTCGCGCAGTCTGCCCGCCGCCGAACTGGCCCTGCTGTCCCTGGCCGAGGTTCTGCTTGGTCCGCTTTGGGTCTGGCTCTTTCTCGGCGAGACGGCCAGCCTCAACACACTGATCGGCGGCGTGGTCCTGCTTGCGGCCATTGCCGGAAACGCGGTGACGGGCAAACGCCGAAAACCTCCGCCGATCACCGCGCCCTGAAACGGCACTAGTCCGGGGCGCGCACCGTCAGGGGAACGGACGTCAGCACCCGGCGGTCCTGGTTCATGACATACCGGATTTCGTAGTCTCCCGGCGTATCCGGCACCTTGATCTCGGTCGGGTTCGACCGGTCTGCATAGGCGTAGGTGGTGTATTTATCCGCGCCCGCCGCCGCGATGGTCACAAGGTCGTTCCGGTATCCGGGCCCGTCGTGCGCCACCTCCAGCGTCGATCCGGCCACGGCGCTTTCCGGGGCGATCAGCGTCACTTCCACGTCCCGGACCTCGACCGGGCGCACGGCGATGACGCTTCGGTCCTGGTTCATGACATAGCGGATCTCGTAGCTGCCGGGCTCGGCCGGCATTTCAAGCCCCAGCGGCGCGCCGACCCGCGTGTAGGTGTAGTTCACGTAACCGTCCTCGCCCGGTTTCGAGACCGCGATAAAGTCGTTCCGATAGTCCGGCCCCTCCCACGCGACCTCGACCGTCTCGCCGACTGCGGCGCTCTCGGGCGCGACAAGTTCGGCGGCAACCTCCGTCACCGCGATCGGGCGGGTCGCCAGCACCTTGCGGTCCTGGTTGACGACATAGCGCAACTCGTACTCGCCCGGCTCGGTCGGCATCGTCAGGTCAAGGGGCGCGCCCGCACGGGTATAGGTATAGTTGACGTATCCGTCCTCGCCGGGTTCCGCCACGGCGATGTAATCGTTCTGATAGTCCGGCCCGGTCCAGGCGACTTCGATGTCCGATCCCGCAACGGCGCTCTCCGGGGCCTCCAGCGCAGCGCCCACATCGGTCACCACGATCGGAAGCGTCGCCAACACGGCGCGGTCCTGCCCGACATGATAGCGCAGCTCGTACTCGCCCGGCTCGGTCGGCATCGTCAGGTCAAGAGGCGAACCCGCGCGGGTATAGGTATAGTTGACGTATCCGTCCTCGCCGGGTTCCGCCACGGCGATATAATCGTTCTGATAATCCGGCCCGGTCCAGGAAACCTCGATGTCCGACCCCGCCGTCGCTTCGGCCGGCGCGACCAGTTCCGCGCCGATCGCGGCCAGCGTGATCGGTGCCGTCGCCAGCACCGTCCGGTCCTGCGACATCACGTATCGCAACTCGTACTCGCCCGGCTCGGTCGGAAGCCTGAGGTCCAGCGGTGAACCCGCACGTGTGTAGGTATACGCCTCGTACCCGTCCTCGCCCGGCACCGAGATCGCGATGTAGTCGTTCTGGTAATCCGGGCCTTCCCACGACACCTCCAGGTCCGAGCCGACCGCGGCTGATCCGGCTGCGACAAGACGCGCCTCGACGGGCGTGACCGTGATCGGAATGCGCGCCAGTTCCTTCCGGTCCTGGTTGGCGATGTAGCGGATCACGTAGTCACCGGGCGTGGGCGGCATCACCAGCTTTCCGGGCGCCCCGTTGCGGGTATAGACGTAGTTGATGCTCTGGCCTTCGTCGGCTTCCGCCACGTCGAGAAAGTCGTTCTGGTAATCCGGCCCTTCCCACGCGACCTCGATGGTCGACCCGGCGACCGCGGTTTCCGGCGCGACCAGACGGGCCAGCACATCCGTCACCTCGATGGGCCGGGTGGCCAGCAGATAGCGGTCGACCTGCATCACATAGCGCAATTCGTAGGTTCCCGGCTCGACCGGCATCACCAGGTCGATCGGATTGCCTTCACGCGTCAGTGTATAGTTGATCTGCGTGTCCGCGCCCGGCTCGGCAACCGCGATATAGTCCGGCGCGTATCCCGGACCTTCCCACGCCACCTCGACCGTTTCACCGGCGACGGCGGCGTCGGGCGCGACCAGCGTCGCTTCGGCGGGCGTCACCACAAGGGCGGCGGTCGCCAATATGACGCGGCCCTCGCCAAGGGTATAGCGCAACTCGTAGGTGCCGGGCGCCGATGGCACGCGCAGTCTCGACGGCCCGCCGTCGCGGGTGAACGCATAGGTCTCATAGGTCGCCTCGCCGGGGGTGCCGATCGCGATGAAGTCGTTGTCCGCATCGGGGCCCTGCCACGCGACTTCGACGGTCGATCCCGCGACCGCCGTCTGCGGTGCGACAAGCGTTGCGGTGGGCAACGGCTTCTCGAAGACGACCGTAACGACCCGCGGATTCGCGCCAAGAAGCGACACGTTCGCCTCGACCGTCTGTTCCGCGACCGACCAGGTCGCACTCACGGCATAGGCGCCGGCTTCCATCTCGATGTTAAACGGGTTCGACGTCACGCTTGCGTCCAGTCCGTCGGGCGCGGGCGTGATCGTCCAGAAGACCGGATCGGTGATACGCGGACCGTCCTCTCCGAGCACGGCCTCGAACGTGACCGGCGTCAGCACCGGCTCGGGTTCCGGCTCCGGCTCTGGTTCCGCAACGGCGATCTGCGTCAGCGCCGCGCTCAGTTCGCTGGCGTTCGAGGCCGACAGGAACACGCCGCCCGTCTCGTCGGCCAGGCACTGAAGCTGGCCGATCGCCTCGGCGTCGTTCACGTCGAAGCCGATCACGTGGGCGGTGAAATCGGCGCCTGCCTCCTCCAGCGCGCGGGCCGCCGCGCAAGGGTCGGGGTTGCAGGTCTCGATCCCGTCCGAGACCAGGATCACGGTCGCCGGGGCGTCGACATAGCCAAGCGCCTGGGCCGCCGCGACCACGGCGTCGGTCATCGGTGTCTTGCCCCGCGGGTTGATCGCGTTGACCGCGTCGACAATGGCCGCCGCCGTGCCCGGCGCGGGCGCGACGACCGTCTCGATATCGCTGCAATCGCCCTGGGTCCTGTGGCCGTAGACCGTCAGTCCCAGGCTCTCGCCGGCGGGAAAGTCCTGCAGGATCTCCGCGACAACCTCGCGCGCGATGACGATCTTGTTCACCCCGTCGATCTGTCCCCACATCGAGCCTGAGCCGTCCATGACAAGGATGGTATTCGGCCGGTCCTGCGCCGATGCGGAAAACGCCATCAGAGACGCGACGATCAAAAGACCCGGACGATGCATGACAATACCTCCAATCAATACTCGCGCATTAAAGCACAGGTCCGGAAGAACTCAAAAGTTTCAACGGGGACGGGCAGACAAAGGCGCAACCACG
This sequence comes from Silicimonas sp., assembly GCA_040220415.1. Taxonomy (GTDB): domain Bacteria; phylum Pseudomonadota; class Alphaproteobacteria; order Rhodobacterales; family Rhodobacteraceae; genus JAVJUV01. The sequence continues at coordinate 65,756 of JAVJUV010000091.1, read as the reverse complement.
CCGCGTACGCCCGAAAGGACGAAAGTCGCAGTTCAACGCCCGGCGACGCGCTCTGCATTCGGCCACGACTGCCGCACGTCCCAGGCCAGGTCATGAGCCGAAAGCACGCGTGCCCCCCCGCGCGACGTCGCCTCGACATAGCCGACCATTCCGAATGGCAGGTTTCCCGAAAGCGTCTCTGCGATGATCGCATCGTTCAGTATCGTCTCGCGGCCGGGAACGACGGTGCGCGGCAGATTGGCCTCGGGGAACATCAGTTCGATCAGTTCCGCGCAGAACAGCGCCGAAGGGTCCCTCGCGTCGAAACGTATGTCGAAGGGCACGCCGATCCGCTCCAGCCCCCTCCTCAGGGCCGCGGCCCGATCCGCTTTTTTCGGACGCAGCGCGACCACCGCGTCGCTGTCCAGCACGACGTCGGCACGCGCCAGCCGGACGCCGCCGTAGACCGCCTCCAGAAACACGGCCCCGTCAGCGATCTTGTCACGCACCGAAGCCAGCGCCGGCAGGTTCCACAAGCCCGCCGCGCGCAATTGCTTCTCTGTCCCAAGGTAGATCACCCCGTGGGTGAACCGGCCGGGAATAAGATGCCCCGACACCCGGTTGGCGGAATGCAGAAAGACCACGTCCAACGGCCTCAGCGCCTTTTTCACCAGTGACACGGCTTCGGGCTGACGTGTCAGGTGGCCGGGGCGCAGCTGGATCTGACCAAGACGCCGAACCGTCTGAGCATTGTCATCGGCCACCTCGATCACCCAGTCGGGATAGGATCCGGCCCTGTCGCAGCACCCGGCCACGATTTCCGACGGCGGAAGCGCGGCGACCCGGCTGTTCAGGGGCATTTTCGGGACGCTGCACGCCGACGTGACGAGAACCGCTGTCAAAGCGACCTCTCGCATCATCGTTGCGCCCTCCACTGCGTGGATGCCGGCATGGACACCGTATCCCATCCGCGCGTCACCGATCTTGCGCGACCCGCACCAAGACAAGACGCGCCCGGCGTCTCTCTGGAACGGGACGTCCGGCGTCGTCCGGACGCGTGTAAACCGGTCATGTCAGGGAACAGAACCAAAACGGTCATCTCCCACGCTTCCAGGCGGTGCGCGACGCATTATCCGCCAAGCATCGGAAAATGCCTTCCGCCCCACCCGGATGGAAGGCATTTCCAACGCCAATCTACCAAAGATGCCGGATCTGACAACGATTGACTTGCATTCGGGCCTTTCCGGGAAGGGAAACCGGCGCCGGTCCCGGATAACGCGGCATCGCGGGGCAACCCCGCGCCGCCATCGCCTCAGAAGACCGAGCGCAGCCAGCCCCAGTTGTAGATCGGCTCGCTCAGCGGATGCTTGGGTTCATCGCTCGTCAACGGGCGAGAGCTCCGCCGGTATTCCTCGACGATGTCCAGAAACGCGTCGACCTCTGGTGTGTCCAGAAAGATCAGCCCGTTCTCCGTGTCATGCCAGAAGGCGCGGTGATCCAGGTTCGTGCTGGTCGTGACCGCCAGGCGCCGATCGATCACCATCATCTTGGTGTGCATCATGCGGGGCCGGGGGAAGTATTCCTCGATCTCGAAAAGACCGGCAAAGCGCGCCGCATAGCGCCGGTTCAGCGCGGTGATGATGAAACCCGCGGGATCGGTCGATTCGAGCCGCACCACCATCCGAACCCGCACGCCGCGCGCTTGCGCCCTCAGCAAGGCCGCCTGGATCTGCGCGGGCGGATTGAGATAGGGCGTTACGATCAGAACCTCTTCGCCGGCCGCATCTATGGCATCGGCGAACCAGCGGATCTGGTCGCGCCCGTCCGCCCAGGGCAGCGACAGATAATGCCGCATGCCGCGAACCCGATCGGTGCTTTCTGTGCGGAAGGGGCCGACATGCTGTGTTTCGGCATCGCGGTTCCACAGCGCCAGCTGGTGCGCGGCAACGCTGCGCACGGCCCGGTCATCCCGCAGCTCGACCTCCAGATCCTCGTAGACGGAATAGAAGCTGACGTCCTGAAAGCCGCCCTCGACATAGGTGTGCAGATACGGCCAGTCCTGCAGATCGAAGGGGGCCGGGAAGAAGAAACCATCATGCAGGTTGCGCCCGCCGAAGATGAAGCGCGAGCGTCCGGGCTCCGGCGAAAGGACCAGGAAGGCGCGCGTGTGCTGCACGCGGTGAAACCGGTTGATGATGTCGTCCGGCCGTGCCAGCCCGCGATGGCGCCACTCGTAGTACTGGATCTGGATGTTCGGATACCGCGCCGCCAGCGTATCGTAGAAGATGCGGTCCTTCTCGGGCATCAGCAGGCCGGTCACAAGAATGCGCACCTGCGTGCCCCGCATCGCGTGATAGGCCAGCATGCGCGCCGTCAGGTATCCGACGAAATCGGCCCGCACATGCAGATAGGACAACTGGATCAGGTCAAGTTCGGGCGCCCGCGAAAAATCGAGAGGCAATTCGGGATTGCCGCCGCTCAGCATGTCACGGGGCACGGTGCTTCCGGTCAGCGCCTCGATCCGCGCGTTCAAGGCGTCCAGCGGATCGCTCAGCAACCTGACGCGTCCCGGGGCAACCGGGCAGGTCTGAAGCATCGCACCATCGTCCAGAAACACCTTCTCAAGCGGACCGGGTCGCGAAACCGGGTCCACCCGGCAAGCCAGCGACGCGCGCGACATCTCCGAAAGATGCGGCAGGGCCTCGCTCTCCGGGCGCAGAGCGACGCTGTGGCCGTCGCCCCAGTCGACACGGCAGTCCCCGCTCTCGGGTCGCCAGTCCAGTATCGCGGCGCCGTGGTTGCGCGGCGGCAGCCGGACGTGTCCGGGCCTGCCGGGAAACACGCGCTGATCGGCGGTGTCTTCACGGCGGATGCGCGCGGGTCCCTCGCAGCGGATCTCAATTCTCATCGGATGCCGCGAGACCGCTTCCAGCCGGATCTCCGAGCGTCTTGCATGCAGATCGGGTATCACGAATTGCGCGTCGGGTTGCTCCGGCCCGTCGGGGTCAAGGAACAGCGTGCCCTCGCTTGCCCGCCAGTACCTGCCCTGCTTCGATGGAACCCCGCCGTCGCGCAGCCCATATCCCTCGCGCGGGGCGCACGCGACCTGCGTCAGCAGTATCAGCGCCACAAATGCGCGTGTTGCCAGGCGGCGCATCCCGACCATAACCATGCAGCGCTCCCCCTGTTCGCATGATTGAGGCAGGGCAGTATTAACCGCCCCGACCCGACAGGTCTATCTCCGGTGATTGCGCCTGATCGATTCGGGTTCCATCCGGCGAAGGATAAACCGTGCAATGTCGCCGCCGAACCATGTTGCCGCCGGCATTCTGGCTGTTGCCATATCCGCAAACCGCGATGACGAGGAGAACCGTGTCGAACCATCAAGACCGACATTCGTTCAAGGCTACAAGATCGGCCGTCTGACCCGATCGCTCGCGGATTTCGCCCGGATGCTCGAGGTCTTCGAATGTCATTTGGATAGGAGGCAATGTCCCGATGGGCTATGATCGGCCTGAACCCGGATCGCAAAAATTGCGCGCGAATGCCAAAGAGTCCGAGATCGTGCGGTGCATCTTCTGGACGTACCCGGAACTCGGTTCAGTCTATGAACTGGAACGACACCTTCGCGAGGAAGGTAGCCGGCTCAGCCAGGGTGGAACCGCCGCGCCCGATCCGGCCGAACGTACGCTCTGCAGGATCGTGCTGCCCCTCCGGTTTGCAATCCGGGGAGGCAGGACCGAAGTCATCGGAGGTGCCCCCGGGCAGGCCAATCGGGACCCGGTCCTGATCCGGGCACTACGGGAAGCACACAGCATGGTGGGCAAGGATCGATCCGGAGACCCCGTTCTGGAAACGTCACCCGTGACACCGCATCGGCGGAAGCTCGTCCGTCTCGCCTTTATTGCGCCCGATATCCAGCGCGCGATTCTGAGCGGGAAACAACCGCATGACCTGTCGCTGGCCCGCATCCTCGAGTGCGATCTGCCCCTTGCCTGGGGCGATCAGCGGCAGGTCCTCGGATTTGCCCGGGAATCCCTGATCACCTGATACGGCAGTTAAAATACCCCTGTAACAGGTGATAACAGGCGCCATAACAGGTGCTGATCCACCTGTTATCGGAGAAAAACAGGAGGCACGGTCAGGACAGCACTAAGATGCTGAAATGACGTTGTTCTTTCAGGGGAGCTCCGGGAGCGTTCCTGGAATCTACCTGTTAATGGCCCTGAATCGCAGAAATTTCCCTGATAACGGCGAAACTCATCCTCCGGGCGCGCGGGCAGAGACCGGCCCGACAAGGGCGCGCAAACAGCCCCGGAAACGAGGCCAGGAACTGGCGGACGAGACGGATTCGCTATGAAAACCGGCCTAATTTCCGCCTCTTGGCGGGCTAACGCCGAGGCAGAGACATTTTGCTGGTGTGGCTGGCGGAGAGACAGGCCGCCATGATCCTGTCGTATGCTGTGGCGACTTGGCGGTATACGTACATATACAGCATATACTTACGTCGTTTCCGCGAGGTCATCTGTTGCAATCAATTGCTCCCAATGGCATTCGTTTAGGGCCCTAGAACGGACCCTACATATGCCGCGCGTCGCCAAAGAACTTTCAGCTCTCGAAGTCAAGCGGCTCGCGCACTCCGGCCGGAATAGCCTTCCGGAACTCTTCGCCGTCGGCGGTGTCGCGGGTCTCCTCATGCAGATCACACCGAGTGGCTCGAAGTCCTGGATGCTCCGAACGACGATCGGAGGCAAGAGGCGGAAGATGGGGCTTGGATCCTATCCGACCGTTTCACTCGCCCAGGCGCGGGAGCGGGCGCGCGAGGCGTCCGACGCGATCTGGCATGGCAAGGACCCGATCGAGGAGCGGCGGGCAGAGGCGGTTGCACGCGCCGCGGAAGAGGCGCGTAGCCTGTCGTTTGCAGATGCCGTCGATCGGTGTCTCGAAGCAAAGCTTTCCGAGTTCAGGAACGAAAAGCATCGGAAGCAATGGCGCTCGACGCTCGAGACCTACGCCTGCCCGGTGATTGGTTCCAAGCCGGTGTCCATGATCGACGTGCATGACGTCCGCAGGGTTCTCGATCCGATCTGGCAGACCAAGACCGAGACCGCGTCCCGTCTCAGGGGACGAATCGAAACCGTGCTCGCCTGGGCGACCGTCGCAGGGCATCGGGACGGCGACAATCCGGCCCGGTGGCGGAGAAACCTCGACGCGGTGCTGCCGAAGCCTGCGAAGGTCGCAAAGAAGGGTCACTGGCCGGCCCTGCAGCTTCAGGACGCAGCCGACTGGTTCGGGGATCTCTCGGCGCGAAACGGCACGTCGGCGCGGGCGCTCGAGTTCCTGGCGCTGACCGCAGCCCGGTCCGGAGAGGTCCGCGGCGCGACGTGGTCCGAGATCGATCTCGATGCGCGGCTCTGGACCATTCCGGCCGGGCGGATGAAGGCGGGCAAGATGCACCGTGTGCCGCTCACGGAGCGCGCGATAGTTCTGTTGGAGGCCCTGCCGCGGTTCGAAGGATCGGAGTTCGTCTTTCCCGCGCCACGTGGCGGCCAGCTCTCCGACATGGCCCTTCAGGCCGTCATGCGCCGGGTCCACGAGAAGCGGTCGCCCGGCGGATACGTCGATCCAAGGTCCGGACGACCGGCAGTGGTGCACGGGCTCAGATCGACCTTCCGGGACTGGGCGGCCGAACGGACCGAGTATCCGAGTGACATGGCGGAAATCGCCCTTGCGCACACCGTTGGCTCGGAAGTCGAAAGGGCCTACAGGCGGGGCGACATGATCGAGAAGCGGCGCGAAATGATGGCCGCGTGGGAGCGGTTCCTATGCGAGACGACATAGACGATCAGCCGGAGCTGACGGCGATTTCGAGCTTCGTGTTTCAAGAACACGAGCATCAATGGGAGGACGTTGCCAGATATGTCCGTGAAGGCTGCGATGAGCCCCAGTTCCTCTTCGTCCTTCAACGGATGCTGGAGCCCGGCCATCCGATTCATGGCCTTAGATTTGGTCTGAAGCGAAGCCGATCCCGCTCGTCGACGAAGGTGCACAACGAAGACATCCACATTCTGATCCGCCTTCTGCGCGACAGGGTCCGTGCAGATCGGGCTCGCCAATTGATCGCCAGTGAGATCAGGACGAATGGCCTCTCGGATCAACTACTTCGGGAGAACCTTGCGGACATGTTCAGCCGGGTGTCCAACGGGCCTCTCGGCATGAAGTTCGAAGTCGACCGCACGGGCCGGAGTGCCCCGCGAAGCAAGCGAAAGCTCGAGATCCAGAATTTCCTCGAGCTTCATGCCGACCTCTTCAACGAAAACACGGCACGGACAATTGAAGCGGCGTCGGTGATCTTTGGCGTCCCCGAGGAAACTGCAAAGAAGTATCTCCAATGGCGTCGCGGTGTGCGAAGGCGTGATGAGTTCTGGTCGGAAGAGCTCGAGAGGGGCGTGGCACATAGGATGCGGGAGCTGGGATACCCAGATTACCGACCTCTGGCCGAAATCCAAGAAGACGCGACTTAAATCCCCTGCCGCGGCGGCTCTGCATGTGGGAATCAAGTGACATCCGCAACGAAACGAAGGGATGTCCCAGATGCTCTACCTCACCGACAAGCAAGTGGCCGCGCGCTACGGCGTCGACCGCGCCGCGATCTGGCGCTGGCGGCGCACCGATCCCGACTTCCCCGATCCCGTCAAACTGACCCCCGGTACGACCCGCTGGCGCATCGACGAACTCGAAGCCTGGGAGAGCGCGCGCCGGACATAAGGCCGCGCACCGGCCGGCCCGGCCGCTCCGATTCCACGACATTCGAATAGGACCAAACAATGACAGCACATGAAGCTGGCAAATGGGAAGGTGCGTCTGAAGTCTCACCCGAGACCGAGCAGCCGACCCCTCTGATGATGCCTTTGCCGAGGGCGACGGAAGTCCCCATCGCCGATCTCGGGCCCCTGATCGGCCCGGTGACGGCCATCGCGACCCTTACGCAGGCAAGCCCGGCACTGGCGCTGAATGCGGTTCTGGCTGCGATCAGCGTGTGCGCGCAGGGGCACGCTGATGCCCAGACACTCGACGGCCAGTCCCCTCTGAGCCTTTTCTCCCTCAGCATTGCCGGGTCCGGCGAACGGAAGTCCGCCGTTGACGCCCATGCGACGAGACCCATCCGGGAGTTCGAGGCGCCGCTCTTGCGGAAATACGCGACTGACCTCAAGCGCTTCGAGGAGGCGCAGAATGCGCCCCGGCGGCGGAAGGCAGATCCTCTTATCGAGGATGAGTACGATGACGCGCTCGACGCTTCGACTTACCCCCCGGTCGACCCGAAGATCGTCTTCGACGACATCACCTTCGAAGGGCTTGCCGCCCACTTCGAGAACGGGCGTCCCTCGATCGGCATTCTCTCCGATGAAGGCGGCAAAATCTTCGGCGGATACGCGATGAGCCCCCAGCACCGGCTGGCCTCCGCGGCAGGTCTTTCCCAACTCTGGGACGGCAAGGCGATCAACCGTACCCGCGCCAGCAAGCGGTCGGTGCCCCTGCCGGGACGCCGTACGGCGCTCCATATCGCCGTGCAGCCGGCCGCGGCCGAGAACCTCATCCGCGACAGGGAGATCTTCGATCAGGGGCTCCTATCCCGCATGCTGACTGCACAGCCGGACAGCATGAAGGGCTACCGGAAGCTCTCTAGGGACCCCGAGACGCTGCGGAAGCGACAGGAGGCGGAAGAGAGCCTCACTGACTACCATCACCGGCTGACCCGGCTTCTCGAGCGCGACGTGCCCCATGTCGATGACAGTTCCCTCGAGCTTGCGCCTCGCCGGCTCGGTCTCGACGCCGGTGCATACGACCGGCTCTTCGACTTCTTCAACCTGGTCGAAGACCAGCAGCGCGAAGACGGTCGTCTTCACAGGATCTCCGGCTTCGCGAGCAAGGCGCCGGAACAGGCGGCCCGCATCGCCGGCAATCTAGCGCTTTATGATGATCCGGACGCGACCTCGATCAGCGTCGACCAAATGAAAACCGCGATCGCGATCATGCTGTACTTCATCGACGAGGCGGTTCGGATCTTCGATACCGGGCGCGTGTCGCAGCGCGTGCAGGAAGCCGAAACGCTCCGCAAGTGGCTTGTCGAGCGGCATAAGGACGATATCGTCGACATCCGGACCTGCGTGCGGCTCGGACCCAACCCGCTTCGCGAGGCGACTAAGATCAGGGATCTTCTCCGCCTGTTGCAGGAGCTCGGCTGGGTCACTCCGCTTGAAGGCAGCCATACGGTCTGCGGAAAGACGTCCAATAGTGCCTTCCTCATCAATCGGCCCGCATGACCGCGGCGGTTCCCTTCTTAATCGTCCACCCGGAGTTCGGGGAGATCTACCTCATGCAGGAGATCTTCCCCCCTCCCGCGGAGGCGAAGCCGACCAGAAAGTCGCGAAAGTCGCAGGAGTCGCAAGCCATACACGTGGCGCACAACCTCGATCCGGTTGAAATCGACCTCTTCGAGGAAAGAGCCGCGATCATGGAATACGACGGTGGTCTCGATCGGCAGGCTGCCGAGGCGCGGGCACTGTTGTCGGTTCTAGCTGGCAAGCGCGGTTAGTTAGGGCTTTGCGTTGCCCTGTTGCGCCAGAGAAGACGCAGCCGCTTGCAAGTAGGGCGGGAAGCGGACGTTCGCTGCGGTCGCGAAGCGATCATGCTCAGACTCCAAAAGCCGAAGTTGAGAGCGAATAATTCTGCGGCCCTCAAAGGCGAGCGCTTGCGATAAGCTTCCATCTAAAATTTAAGAAGCGAGAGGCGATGATCTGTGGGCGGACTGCCGTCCTTAACTGCGGCACCGAACCGCTCTCCCCACCTTCCCTCGAACGGTCCTTTGGGCCAACATGCTGACCGAATTTTCTGGCATGCTCGAGAACGACCCACAACAGATGGCAGCTGTCAGGCGACCGCCTCGACGCCACTAGGCGATGTTGGACATTTCGCCATCGCCCGCTCACGCTAAGCCATAGGCTGGTTGAAACATTGAATGGCCTCTGAGGGCTGAGACAAGAGGAAATGGATGGCACGGATACGAGCGATTGAAGTTAAGAATTTCAGGGGCATAAAAAACCTCATGTGGCACCCTTCTCCCGGCATCAATTGCCTGATTGGACCGGGCGACAGCGGGAAGTCGTCAGTCCTTGATGCGATTGATTTCTGTCTGGGCGCTCGCCGCAACATTCAGTTCAGCGATGCTGACTTCCATCTGCTGGATGTCGAAACGCCGATCACCATCACGGTGACCTTGGGCGATTTGGATGATGCCCTGAAGAACCTCGATACCTACAGGATGTACGTCCGTGGCTTCGACCCCGAGACAGGCGAAATAGAAGATGAACCCGAGAAGGACACAGAAACCGTCCTGTCCTTGAGACTGACAGTCGCAAGCGATCTTGAGCCGAGTTGGCAGTTGATGTCGGAAAGAGCGGAGGTGCAAGGGCTTGCGCGGAACCTTAGTTGGGGCGACCGTGTCAGACTTGCGCCGACTCGGATCGGCGTGCTGGCCGACTATCATCTGGGTTGGCGGCGTGGCTCCGTGCTGAACCGTGTGTCGGAAGAGCGTGCAGACGCCTCGGCGGCCTTGGCGAAAGCCGCACGAGACGCGCGGGCTGCCTTCGGCGAGGAGGCGCAAGGTCAATTGGGCGAAACGCTCGGCATCGTGGCGACCACCGCCAAGGAACTCGGCATCCCCATTGGTGAGAACATCAAGGCGATGCTGGACGCGCATTCGGTATCGTTCAGCGGCGGCACCATTTCGCTGCACGACGAGGGCGGCATCCCACTCCGCGGGTTGGGAATCGGCTCGGCGCGCCTGCTAATTGCCGGCTTACAACGAAAGGCCGCCGCGCAATCGACAGTCATCCTGATCGACGAGTTGGAACACGGCCTCGAACCGCACCGCATCATTCGACTTCTCGGATCGCTAGGCTCGAAGGAAAAGACGCCGCCGCTTCAGGTGTCCATGACGACGCACTCGCCCGTGGCCTTGCGCGAACTGTCGGGAAGCCAACTCTTCGTGGCGCGGCGACTGGCGGGCCAGCATGAGGTCCTTAACGTCGGCACGACGGACGGCGTGCAGAGTACGATCCGGCTCTATCCGGACGCCTTCCTCGCGCCATCGGTCATCGTCTGCGAAGGGGCCAGCGAAGTCGGGCTCATTCGGGGGCTCGACCAATACCGGACGGCGAATGGAAAGGACGCTATCACGGCCCTTGGGACGGCAATCGTCGACTGCGGCGGTGGAGATTCTGATCGACCGTTCGGGCGAGCAACAGCCTTCCACTCGTTGGGTTACCGAGCGGCGGTCCTCCGCGACGATGACAAGAAACCAACGGCCGCTGTCGAACAAGGATTTGTCGCCATGGGAGGCAAGGTGGTCGCCTGGCGCGACGGTCGGGCGTTGGAGGACGAACTTTTTCTGAGCCTAACCGATGGCGGGATAGGCAAGCTGCTGGTCCGCGCCATCGACCTTCACGGCGAAGACCTAGTGAACGATCACATAAAGTCGGCAACGAATAACGCCAAAGATCTCGCGGCCATTCAAACGGAGGCACAAGCGGGCAGCATCCCGCCGGAAAGCAGAGCTATTCTCGGAGCGGCGGCGCGGACGAAGCGGGCCGGATGGTACAAGTCGGTGACGTGGATGGAGGACGTGGCCCGCGACATCGTCGGCCCGGACCTCGTGAACGCCGACGCTGCCTTCCGCGAACTGGTCGAGAGCATCTTCGCGTGGTCCGCCAATGCCGGAGCATGAAATCGATCTGCTCGCCATCGACCGCGGAACGGTGACCGCCCCAGCCGGGTGTGGCAAGACGCATCTGATCGCGGAGGCACTGACGCGGCACGGTGGCGAAAAGCCTATCCTCGTGCTGACGCACACCAACGCGGGTGTCGTCGCTTTGCGACGACGGTTGGACCAGGCGGGTGTCCCATCGAAGGCGTATCGCCTCTCGACGATAGACGGCTGGGCCATGCGGCTCATCTCAACGTTCCCGTTGCGGAGCGGCCATGACCCCGAACTGCTCAAGCTGGTCCGCCCCAGGACCGACTATCCGAACATTCGCGTCGCTGCTGCCAAGCTGCTGAAGGCCGGCCACGTCGAAGACGTTCTTAAGGCCAGCTACACGCGCATTATCGTTGACGAGTACCAGGACTGCTCGATCCGCCAGCACGCCGTCGTAGCGTTCGCCGCACAAACCCTGCCGACCTGCGTGCTCGGCGATCCGATGCAGGCGATCTTCGGCTTCGGCGGCGACGACCTCGCAACATGGGACGAGCAAGTCTGCGGCTACTTTCCACTTGCGGGAGAGCTGGCAACACCGTGGCGTTGGATCAACGCCGACGCTGAACCTCTGGGGCGATGGCTCCTAGAGGTTCGCGGCAGGCTTCTGAGGGGGGAGTCGGTCGATCTTCGGATGGCTCCAGAAGGCGTGACCTGGGTCCATCTCGACGGGACAAATGATCACGAGCGGCGCCTTGGCGCCGCGCGGATCAGACCGCCGGTTGCGGATGGGCGCGTCCTCATCATCGGCGACAGCACGAGCCCCAATAGCCAACGGCGGTTCGCAAGCCAGACACCCGGAGCGGTCACGGTCGAAGCGGTCGACCTGAAGGATCTTGTAGCGTTCGCAGGGGCCTTCGACCTGGCCTCGCCGAACGCTTTGCATCAGCTGGCCGAGTTTGCGCAGAGCGTAATGCGGAACGTCGGCGCGACCGACTTCGTCCAGCGGGTCCGATCGCTCCAGCGCGGCACGGCCCGAAACGAACCGAACGAAGCCGAGGGAATCGCTCTCGCCTTTGCCCGCGATCCGTCGCACAGGCGAGCGGTCGATGTTCTGGTCGCGATCGGGAAACAGGCAGGCGTCACGCCGCACCGCCCCGCAGTCCTCCGCGCCTGCATCAAGGCGCTTCAGCTCTGCGGAGGAACTGAAGGCTTGTCCTTCCACGATGCCGCCATTCGCATGCGGGAACAGAATCGCCTTGTCGGACGCCCGCTCCCCAGGCGAGCCGTCGGCAGCACCTTGCTCCTCAAGGGGCTCGAGGCCGAAGTCGCCGTCATCCTGAACGCTAGTGCCCTCGATGCAAAGAACCTTTATGTGGCAATGACGCGCGGCTCAAATTTGGTATTAATTTGCTCTGAGTCACCAACTCTAGAGCCATGAGTTGTTCAACAGAATCGCTCAGGGCAACTGACAGCAAAGTAACGAGAGAGGTCATGTTAGATCCCGCCGAACTTCGTTCACTGCTAGTTTCAAGAGGTATCTGCATTGTTCACTTCTCGCATCACGCAAACATGCGTGAGGGAGGCGTATTCCCCGACGATCTGTTGGCGGCGATTGAGCACAGTGACCAGTGGAACCTTTCGTGCTGTGCGCTCTGGCCCGGGCACCAAATGGCTCTACCTGGCGACGTTGGATTGATTTTTGAGGTGGATCACCCAAACCAAATCTTGTCTGTGTGTGCAGATGATGCCGGTGCAAGCCAAACGGATGATGGTGCGGAAGTCTCAGGTGGGCTTGAACCAACCAAAGAGACAATAGAGGCATCGCTGGCCGTGCCCCTCGGCGGTTACAACGAGTGGAGGGTCAAAGGGGCAAGAGTTGCGGGCATCTACGTCGAGAACCCTGATTCCATATGTGTGAAACAGAAGTTGAGCGTTTCAGTTCAGGGCACTTCGCACGAAGTCATCGCCGCGGTTCAAATCCGGCTCGACGATATAAAAGCAGAATTCGGAAAATATCAGTTGTTCACTTTGAGCGATCATGGGCTAGCCGAAATCTAGGGATTGTCGCGGGCCGAAGAGCCCAATCTGACGCATTTCCAAATACTGCCAACGATCAGTGAATCCACAACTTACACTTTGCTCGGCCCTTATATGCAGTTGGTTAGTCGGCATCGGACGTCAGCTTTCGAGACGCTATGCTGCAGCATGAGTTCATCCGGCGAAAGGCGGCTTTGGGCCGAAAGGATCAGTTCATAACGGAGCGCCCTAACTCGGACGCATGTCAGTTTCCATCGTCTGGCGGCCATCCTGTTCGCCGGAGAGAGCCTCACGAAACTCTTTATAGATAAACGCGCTGGAGGATTCTGCTGGAGAAAAATGAGCAGGCGATGCCGCGGCGTTTGACAGGATGGCCAGTCCGGGCAAACCTCATTTCATTCAAGTGGCAAGGTAGGGCTGAATGTTGACCGAAAATGCATATCGGGACAGCGTCCGGGAGAGGGACTTGGACAACTTTTTGGTCGAAGAGCTTTCGTCCTCCGACGACTTTCGCGACTGGCTTCTGAGCCGCATTGCGGCCGATTTCCAGCCGCCGGACACCGGCGATATCCGCGTGCGCAAGAGCCCTGTCCGCGCCAGCCTCGACGGTCGGCAAACCGATGTCGAACTGGGCTGGTTCTCCGGCGGCGATCAGCGGGCCTGTGTCCTGCTGGAGAGCAAGGTCGCCGCCGGCTTCCAGGCCGGTCAGGCTGAGTCCTATCTTGGTGAGGTTGAGGCGCAGCTTCGCGAGCTGGGGCCCAAGAGGGCGGCTGCCGTGCTCGTTGCCCCGGCCAGCAAGATGGCATTCTTACAGCACAATGGTGCGTTCGCGGCGGATGTGACGATCGAGGAGATCATCAACTTCCTTGAGAGCCGCCTCGTGGATATCGACGAAGGGGAGCTGACGCGGCGGCTGTCGGTGCGTATTGAGCTCTTGGAAGCCCTTGCCGGGAAACGCGCGTCAAGTGGCTGGGTCGCGAGCACCGTGGCCGAGAAGAGGGACTTCGCGATCGCCTACGAGCAGTTGGCCTCGAAAATCCTGCTCGACGTGAGGGTTCGGCCTTCAACGAATGGGCCCCAGGCAATCACGCGCATCTTCGAGGGAATGGACATCCCGGCGCTTCCCGGCATGAAGCTGAGGCACGAATTCGGAAACCAGCTCGACTGGAAGTACACCAATGCCCAGTTCCCGCATCGGGCAAGACAGGTCGGAGTGGTGCGTTCAAGCGCGCTGCTGAAGGGGACGCCTTACCAAGTGGAAACCGCGGGTCAGAGCCTCTCCATTCGCGCCAGGACGCCCGGCATTAATCCGATGCGCCCTTTTGAGGAGGAACACGACAAGGTCGAGGCGGGTCTGATCGCGACCCGGGACCTTTTGGCGTGGATTCGGGCCAATGCGGCCGAGATCGCTCGCCTTCTTGATAGCCATTGAGCCGTCTCACCGGCAGACACGTCAGTTGAACGGGCAACGTCACGCGATGGCGCTCCGAACCGCTATCGACGGGTCGCGAAGCAGAGTGGTCATTGTCCGTGCAAGGAAAATGATATCGTCGTCCGAGGACAGGGCGTTCGCCCAGGCCATGATTTCTCACGCGCGGCGAGTGTCCGGTCTGACGGGCTGCACCGCAGCATTCTGCGCCCAACTTGGACGGCAGGTTTGGGCCGCCAGTGATGGCGGCCCACGCCATTAGATTTCCACGCTTTCAGAGATCGCCAGAGCGTCTTCGAGCTCATCCCCGAGGTATCGCACGGTGCTGTCGATCTTTGTGTGCCCGAGGAGATCGACCTCATTCTCAGCATCACAACCGAAGCCGCCTGATCATGACCTCAGGCCATCCAGGAGATTAAACCAGCTTGACGGACGTGACCGCTGGTAATGCCGGGCGCGCTTGGTATCAGCATTTGCGGACGCAAGAACTCGGCCTTGCATTGCTGGTGGCAGGTTCAAGAAGAGCGATTGTAGAAGTCCGCGGCGATCGAAACCTATTGATTTGATCTAAAAATCAAGAATTGGCTTGCAGCATAGTGGTTCGAATCTCTTAGTGCGCAGCGCTACTCGCCTGCGAGTTTGCCGGAGAGCAGAAGGTCGGGGCGGTTTTGTCCGCACGACGTGCAGTGTAGCTTGTCGCGTAGGGTATCAAGGTCCGACACCCTCTCCGCCAAGCGAGCAATCTCACCTCTACTGATTACCCGGTGCCTTGTTTGCCGCTGGTCGCAACTCCAGTTGCGGCAAAGTACTTGCATTCCGTAGCCTGAGGCGATCCAGGCAGGCAAGGTCTCCGTGATCTCTTCAAATTGGCGAAGACAAGAACCTAGGGCCGAGAACTCTGGTTCGAGGCATCCCTCATAGCCGTCATTCTCAATGAGCGAGATAGTATCCAGACGGTATTTCGCCTGTGAGGTCGATTGCCGGGTGTTTCCCTTTCGGTCCTCGTAGGTGTACCGACCCTCGATATCCCAAGGCTCGTTGGGACGTACTGCAAGGTAGCGGAGGGCGATCGCCCACTCCGGCTGGCCGAAGATCATGTCTCCAAGACGCATTCGGCGCAGGATGCGTGTATAACGGTGCTGGCGAACGCCTCCGTTATGGTAGTCAGAAAAGAAACCGTCACGTCCCTGAGCGTGTACTTCAATCCGGTCCAGGTCCGGATGTTTGAAATCGCGTGCCAACCTTCGACAAATGCTGTTGTGAAGGTCAAAAATATCAATCACTGCTTCGGAGGACATACCCAACGGTAGGCTATTTGGAGCATAGGTAATTTTGGACATACAGTACGCCTCCAGACTATTCCTGCGAAACTCGGGTTATCTCTGCCCAACGTAATTCGAAACATTAGTACAGAGCATCATTTGTGGGACCGTTGGGCTGTCCTACTCAAGAGGTAAACACACCACGTGACGCTAGGCAGCTATGCTTTCCGGCGTAGATGCTGTTTGAGCGCCGCATTGTGCGCGACGGTTCCGGCCCAAACCTGCCGGCGTAGTATACGCAGTGTCGGCGAGGCCAGCCCATCAGTGACCTTCGGCTCGAGACGCCAAATCGCATGAAACCGATTTTCATTCCGAAGTTATTGATCATACGACTCAGATGAGTGTGCTCCGCCGCGAGCTCCAGAAGTTCTTAAGTTTCCGATGAAACTGCGGTTATATTGATGTTATCAAAGCCAATTCTTGAAATTTGCGAAACCGCCCCATCTAAGCTTTTGAATTGTCGGGGCTCGTAAGGATTTCTCGCGCTGCAAAGAACAATAGGTTCCCCATTCCACTCAGCAGCAGGGCCATAGAACTGAACGGTGTAGCCGTGTTCACCTTTCACTATTCTTGCTTGATTGATTATCCCTTTCTCGATTCTGGCCTTGACCATTGATTCCAATACGAGGTTGGTCCCGTTGAGACCCAAAATCATGCCGTCTCCTACGATATCCAATTTTGATACGATAACTGATATCGTATCTAAGTTAAATATTCAAGCTCTATCGCAAGGGTGGCCCAAGAGGGCGCAGGACTTATGCACCCCATTGAGACTTAAAAGCCGCGATCGCGTCGCCCATCGGTCGAGACGCGGATCACCACTTTCGGCAGATGCCGAGGATGCAGTGCCGGGGGACGTCGGAGTCGGCTCGCTGCGCTTCGCAGCCTCATCGTGCTGCGGGCGCCAAGTACCGGCTTCCTGCGCCTAGTCCACCTTCCGGCGCCCTGGCGTGATCGTTCGCTCTATGCGCAGGGGCGCCACTGGTGCAAACCACAGCGAATGTCCGTAAGGTCCGGATTGTGTTGAAGAACCCTGCAACTCGAAATTCGCGTTGAAAGTCTGGAACTCTGTTCTCGCAGATATCCTTTTAGCAAACGTGGTCTGCGATGAGGCAACCTCGCGGGAAGATGTTCTGCCAATCCGACCTTCCGAAGCGGGACACCGAGTTTTTCAACACAATCTCCGCGAAGTAGACCTTCGCCCGTTCTGCGATCACGCAACTGCGGCGAATGCCCCGTTCGACGGGTGGCGGTGCGGCATGGACGGCCATGGATGGAGGTCGGCAATGGGCCGCATGCGGAAGAAATCAGCTATCTCTCGTTACAGCTGACCGCTAATCGTCTTCACGTGCCTCCGGTGGACGGCAACTGGCCCAACGCCTATTCAGTCGCGATTTTAGCAGGTTGCCGGCGGGGTGCCCCGCTTCGATCATGGCAGCCTTCAGGCCTGGCTTCCGGGCAATTGTCTCTTCGACTTCGTGGATCCCCGACAGGACAGCAGCGTCTGCGGGCGCGATATCGCGCGCGCTGAACAGCAACCTGATTGCATCGACCTCGGACTCGGGGCGAGACGTAATGAGATTCGCGCGGTCTTCCAGGGCGGCAATAAGATCATCCTGAGCCCGTCGCGCCATCCAAGCATCAATTTCAGATCTCGACGCATTCCTCGCAAATGCACCAGTTCTTTCTTCCAGCCGGGCCACGCGGCGCTCCAAGGCCCTAATGATACTCCCATGGAGGCCTACTGCGGCTCGTTGGAGGTCCAACCTCCAATCTGCCATCAGCTTTTTCTGGGCATAACCCTTCAGGGTGTTGTTCCCAAGGAGAGCGGCGGCGCCGATCGCTGGACCAAGGATGAGCGCACCGGCGGGACCGATTGCAACGAGGCCGAACCACGCTCCTGCATTGCCGCCGGCGAAGGCGAGCAAGCCGCGCGAGGCGCCATCGAGGATGAGCCAGGCTGGCAAGTCGGAGACAGGTACCCTCCCTCTGGCAACCTCGATGCCACCGCGAAGCACGCCCACGGAAAGCGCGAATTGCAGAACGTCCGGGTCAGTCAGGTCTGCAGCATGGCCGAGGGTCTCTGCGATCTGCTCTTCGATCGTGGTAATTTCGAAGCCGGGAAGGGTGGTCACCAGATGCGCCCATGGTGCACCGCTTGCCATGGCACTCTCGGCAAGGGCGGCATTGGCGATCACCGGGATGTCCGGGTATTTCTCGAAATGCTCGGTCAGGTTCGACAGCGCCGTCCCGCATTTCACTTGGACCGGCAACCCGTCAACAATGAGGTCAAGTCCGGGTGTATTGCTAGCCTCGGCAAGGCGGACGTCGTGACCGTCTGCGATCAGCTTGTCCATGACTAGCCGCTCGGCCGTGAAGCCTCGCAGCGACAATCCAGCGCCGGCGGTCATGAAGTCAGCGGCATTGGCGGCAAAGCCCATAGGATCGCCGATATCCTCGGAGCGAGAGAAATCGGCCGCATCCATGACGTTGGGATCGAGCGCTGCAGCATGCCAGAGCATTTCGCCAGAGGTCAGGCCCAATGCGATGACCGCATCCGGGAGATCAGTGGTCATCTTTTTCGAAGTCCAAGGGTCCGGAGGCCGTGCTGCTGGTGCCGGAAGAGGCACTGCCAGTCGACCGGTGATCTCGGCAACGCTTCGGAGCATGTCTTCGCGATCCTTCGCGGGCATCCAGTCGAAGGAACCTGTCGGTTCTCGGTCCAACCTGCGCATGTCTGTGAGGAATTGATCCAGACCGGTTGCACTTCGCTGCGTGCCTTGTACCGCCATAAGCACCCCAAGACGGGCAGCCAGCTGACTGCGCACTACCCGTGACCCCCGCCCTATTCCCAGCCATCCGAGCGCGGCAACGCCAACGAACACTGTCACGGGGTTGATGAGTGTCGCCAGAAGCGAGACCAGCGTGGGGCCACTGACCAGAGGGATGATCGCGCTAAGCTGTGCCGCCAGCATGTAGGGCAAGAAACCGGCATTGGCGACGACCGTCGCCCCGCCGACCCAAACGCCGCCAAGGGCAAGTGCATTGCGTGCCCGGGCCTGGCCTTGTCGCAACGCCTCAGCAATTTCGGGATCGGCTTCTTTCGCAGCGGCCTCGAGAACCTTGTCGTCCGAGAAAACCGCCAGCATCTCCTCGGCTACGATCTGTGGAAATGGCAGAGGCGGCTCCGCGATGACGGCAGCTTTCGCCGACTTCCAGTAGTCAGCGACCTTACCGCCGACCAGTTCGCCAATACTACCGTCAGGTTCCTTGTGATCTGCCCTCCGCTGACGGGCGCGGATCGAGGGCGTCAGTCTCTCGGAGGCTCGAACAGCAAAGGCGGAAGCCGATCGCGTGGCTGACTTCCCCGACAAAGAGAGGACAGCCGACGGCAAAGCCACGGCCTCTGTCAGCCTCGACCAAAGGCGGAAGCGCAGGGCGGCATCCGAAGAACACGACGACGCAAGGTCATTCTGAGTAGCCTGGAGGCGTTCGGCGGCGGCATCCGGTGCGAGACCGAGCTTGGCGCCAATCCCCTCCACAGCCCCCTTCGCGAGGAAAAGGCCGTCGACGCATTCAATTAGAGCGATGATCTGGCACATTTCGGCCCGCTCGAGAACACCAAGCCCCGACAAGATATCGATCGGGCGAACAATTGGTGGTGCGGCATCCTCAACGGTCATGTCGCGGACGTTGCATATCTTTGGGCGAAACTGCAACTGACCCCAGGATGTCCAATGCAGAGTGCATTCTTTTAAAGAACGTCAACGTTTAGTTCGACTGTTCTGCATCGCAGCGTCGTGCGCCCCAATGGATGTCGGCATTGAGCCGCATCGAGATGATCGTCTATGACACCGAACGGTAAACGAAATGGGGGGGGAGGGTACGAAACGATTGCGATCCACCCAAGGACCGGAGGAGGAGCCTTTTCGTGTGCAATGACGGAATTGAATACAGTTCTCCACCTTGAAAAATGGCCTAACCAATCAGCAATCAGGATACTTAAATGGCCGCGTATGAAGCACACGGACAGAGTGGGTAAACTTCGAAACACATCTTCGAGGCGCTACGATACTCGCACCGACCCGAGAAAAGCGGAGCTGAAGCGTAAGTACTTTAATTTTTCCGCGCTTGGCACTTTGCAAATTTTCTTAGCATTCTCGAACAAGTCTCCTGATCGCTTTTTGATCTTTGCCTCGTTCCAGCTATCATATTCGCAAAGACGCTTGTTTAGATAGAGATACAGCACGTCTTTCTCGAAAAGATGTTGGATTGCCAATGTCTCGACCTGCATTGTGGGTCTCCCATTCTTCGTGATCAAATAAAATATATTGTGAAAATCGTGGCCAAAGTCGTGGTTTAGTTGCAAGCTGTTCTCTACCGACTTGAAGCAATAAGGTGTTAGGACCCGGCGCCATAGATGTCCTTCAGGAGATCCGGGTTGGTTCCCTTGCCTTCGAGTTCGGCGTCGATCTGGCGCAGGATCTTTCCATAGGTTCCGGCCTTCCTTTGAAACGCTTCGGTCGGCCTGCGGCGCTCGAAATCTCGCAGCGTCCGCCGAATAGCGTCGCGGAACTTGTCCGCCACGGAGTCACTGCCGGCAATGAGGGCGTAAGGCTCCTTCAGACGGAAGCGGAGCAGACCCGCCATCAGAAAAGGAGCATAGTTGAACTTAGTATACTCGCTCCGAAGTTCCGACTCGAATTCCCTTAGAACGACATTTGCCATCAGATCGACGTCCGATCGGTTCAGCATCAGCGGCGCGGTATCCGACCGCGACAGTAGGAACGAGGCGCAGGCCGTCTCCCAGCGCCACCGCCATTCGCCATGCGGCCGCCCGAGCAGCTGGTCGAGAATCCTTCGTTCCTGTTCTTCGGTGCTCGCGGTTCTTCCAAGACCCTGGAGAAGCAATACCTTGCTCATGTGGTGATCGAACATGGTGGTGCGAGTTCGACCCTCCAGAACGTCCAGAAGTTTTTCGACGACTTCGCTGTCGCACCTGCGGAACTGCCAGGTCAGAAATTTCAGCGCATCGTTTCCTCCGCGTCGCCCGCCCAATCGCTCTTCGAACTCGCGCGTGGCGAGCCGGGACAGACTCTGGAGACGGGCAAGGTCCCCGGCGTCGATCACGTCCGGGACTTCTCCGTCACTCGACACTGCGTACTTGCCGAATGGACGGGCCGACATTTGCTGTGCAAGCAGAGACCAGTCAGGCGTGGCCACACCTTCGCTCTGGACCATGGCTTCCGCAAGACCTCCGCTGCCGTCCACTCCGTACCAGGCGTCCGTGCCGCATTCGAGTATCAATCGGTTAGGAATGGATGGAGGAGGGGTCTCGAGCGAAGCGAGAAGCGTGTCCCAGTCCTCATCAAGTTCTTCTGCATCGTCCCAGTCGAGAAGGAAGTCCCGGCCAAGCTCGGTTGATCGCATCAGGATGCGCGCACGGCCGGCAGCTGGGCTCTGCTCAACCCATACTTCCACGGGTGTCTCGCTGGCCATCTTGCGGCCGAGATCCACGGTGATCTTGCGTGGCCACTCGGCGGTCTCCTTCCGGATATAGACAGATATGGTTTGCTGACCGGTGGGTATAGCGAAGCGGGCCGGTCGTGGGCTTCTGTAGAGCTTTCCGGCCGGAAGCGTCTCGGAGGAGTCGATAAGGTCGTATGGCGCAGGCTTCATATCCTGGGTCACGATGGTCGAGATCTGGGGCAGGAAGTCGAGGAACACGGGTAGACCGGCTCTTAGGCGACGTGCGCCGACCAGAGCACCACTTGCGACCGCGTCAGGCGGCAGGGCGATCACGTCGCGGCTGAGAGCAGCCTCGACGGCCCTGCGAGGCGCTTCAGCGGCATCCCCGCCGGCAACGGTCTCGAGAAGGACCAAATCGGCGTCTCCGAGCCAGCCGACATGATCGCTTGAGAGCGAAAGAGGTGCATCGTCTGTACTTTCGCTGATCTCGACGATCCGCCAGGCATCGCTCGCGCTTCTCACAAGCGAGGGGCCCGCGTCCAGCCCCATGGCAGAGGCGCCGATCGAACCGGGAAGCGCCGAGAGCGGCGCACTCGCCTGAAGCCCGTTCATTTCGAGCAGCTTTTGGAGCCTGTGGGCAAATCCGTTTTCCCGCGTGAGCCTTCGGCCGGCATGCCGCCTTTCGGGGGCCATGACGTTTTCCCCCCGGTCGTGCGTGGAGCGCAGTCTCAAGACCTGACCATCTATTCCGTCGGCTGTCTGCGAAATGACCGCGATGCGGGAATCGGGCGCAAGGCTGCGCACGGCGTCGACATGTTCAAGCGCGTACAGTACTGCCAGCACAGGCCGCCAAACCGCGAGAGTGCGCCGGTGCTTCAGGCGGCCAGCCGCCTCGATCAGACGCTCCTGCAGCTCCTCGTTCGGGGACCCGCAATCGTTGATCGCGAACACGGAATAGGCAGTCCCCGCCGCTGTGCCGGATACCGCAGCGTCCAATGCTTCCGATACGTCATCCTCCCCGGAAAGAAGCCGGACCACGTCGTGTCGCGGCGCGGTACCAACCTCTCCCCATCCGCCGCCGCGGCCATGCGGGGCCAGCGCAGCCTGCGCCCCTCCCACCCAGCGGATTCGAGACCCACCGCCAACGGCGACGACGCCGGTGATCGTGCCGGCTTCGTTGCGCCAGCCGTCGCCGAAGCGGGCTTCCCCATCTTCACCGATCGTCCAATTTCTTACTGCGAAATCCCGCCAGCCATTGATGTCGTAGCCGCAGAGGCGATCTTCCTTCATCCGTGCCCGTCTCCCAGTGAGCCGCGAACGAAGTCGGCGAGAGCCTCCACTCCTCGAGCGAGTGCAGGGCCGGAGGCATCAACGGCGATCGCCGTCACGCTCGTTCGTCCAAGCTCCGCGCGGCAGGCCTGAGGTCTCTCGTGGGCAGGCGTAATGACGACACCCTGTCGCAGAAGGTCAGAGGACGCGGCGCGGTCGACCTGCGCGAGGCTCTTGACCGCCTCCTGGGCGGCCTGATCAAGATCCAGCCGCTCCATCGTGTGCGGTACCCAGACAGCAATGCGTCTCGGGAGATCGCCACCGGTGATGGGACTGAGCTTGAGCGAAATATGCGCTCGGGCGAGCGTCAGAGCCACCGCCGGCCGTTCCGGGCGCGCGAGAACCTCGACGACGGAGCCCGTCGACTTCAGCCAAAAGACGGCGAGCGGGCGATCCTGTTCGAAGAGACGACCGGTCAGCGCCTCAGTACGCCAGGCGATCGGCGACTGGGCAATCAGTTCGGCATCCTCCATCCCCTCGATTGCAAGCACCAGGGCAAGCGTGGCGAAATCCGACCACGTCTCGGCTTGCCACGCCCAGAGATCGTCGAGGATACGTTCGCGCTTCAGCAAGCGCTCCCAGGCGAGGCGAACCTCTCGGTAGGACCGATCCTGCATGAGCACATAATTTGGAGACACGCCCGCCGGAGCGCGGCCGACGCCGAGATCTTCGAGTTCCCGAGCGAGGACGCGACACCTCTTCGAAAAGGCGAATACGAGGGCATAGCGCTTCGAATCCCGTGCCTGGCGATGTTCGCCCATCCACTCGCGCGCCACTTCACTGGCAAGCTGGGCATAGCTGTGGAGGACCCGGTTCTCCAGCGTGTCGAAGTTCTCGCGCCGGACGATGGCTTTTACTCTCTGCTCTGGACCAGCCCGCTCCCTGTTGTTGCGACCAGGCTGGCGACTCAACCAGAGCATGGAGGCCCGGTCCATCTCCTGCACTCGGTCGAGAGGGACCCGTTCACGGGTCCTCCTAAGGACCCGGCGGAGCCGTCTCTCGAGGTCTGCGAGAACTGTCCCCATCTCGCTTGCCTGACGGACGATCTCGGCCATCCTCGGGTCTTCTTCCTGCTCGGCGCGTCGCCATGCTGCGCGCAGTCGGGACCAAACATTCATTGGATCGTCGAGCGCTTCTTCCAGTTCCTGGACGCGTGCAAGAACCTCGTTCATGCGGCGCTGTTGTTCGAGCGCGCGTTCCTCCGTCTCAGACATGGGCTCGTGCCCAGTCCGCAGGCGCGCGGGAAAGCCCTGGCGCGGCGGGGCTGAACCGTCTGGACGGACCGGGTATGGATGGAGCAACAAGGTGCGCGTCTCGCCGCGCACGACGCCGGTCATGAGCGCGTTTGACGCCTCTCGCCCTCGCCAGTCCCCGCCGACCTCGCTCAGCAGGCAGTCCCCTGGGCCGAAGACTTCCGGTCCGGAAGTCAACTGCCATGGACGCGAGAGGCGGGTCACCTCGTGACGCCCAGCCATACGAACTGTCCCGTGGTCTCGGCTTGATCTTCGCTCGATTTGATCGCCTGAGAGAGCGTATCGTCGCCCAGGCTTTCGGCAAATTCACGCAGCCGTGCAAACTCGCCCCGCTTCTCGTCGACCTCAACCCCGCGCAGCTTCGGGAGAAGGCGCATCTCGATCTGGTCGGCCAGAGCGGTCCGCACCCTGTCACCGACGCCTTCGGCGTCGGGGTAGAGCGCGACGTATGAGGCGATAGCGCGGGCCAAGCGGTGGCCAAAGGGCTTGCCGAAGTCTTTCATGATCGTCGACATCCGCTCGACCTCTTCCTCGACGAGGCCACGATCCCGGGCCTGGAGGTCTCGAGCACACCAGCCGTCCCAGCGGCTGCGGCTCAGCATCCGCGGCGCTCCGGGCTCCGAGACTTGGTTCGCGGCGACGAGTTTGCGCGGCGCCGCAAAACGGATCAGGTTGGCTCGATCGACCACCTTATCCGAAAGGGACTGCGTGCTTTCGTCCTCGTTCATCGTGCCCGCAAAGAGTACGTTGTAGCCAGGGAAGATGCGGGGTGGTTGTTCGAGGTTCGGGATTTCCAGTTCCAGTTCGGCGTCTTTTCTGAGGCCGGCGTCCCCGACCTGAGCCCGCGGGGGGCGCGATTCCAAGCGGCTGAGAAAATCTGAGAAGTAGTACTCCACCCGCGCGAGGTTCATCTCATCCAGCAGGATCAGGAGCATCCTGTCATCGAGTGCCCGATCGTTGTTCTGCGTGTCGAGCGCATAGAGCGCCCGCGCCATGTCCGTGGGGCGGAAGCGGCCTTCGATATAGTTGTAGAAGCCCATGAGATCCTGCGGGCTGTCCCAGCGCGGTTGTACTGGAATCTGCAGAAACCCTATGCCCATGCCCAAGGCATACTGACGTGGAAGCTGAGACTTGCCGGTACCCGAGATCCCCGCAAGCACGGCCATCTGCGACGTTTCGTTCGCCTTCATCGCAGTGTGGAAGGCGAGTAGGGTGCGTGTGTGGTACTCGAGGCCGAGGGCTGCGAATCGGCGTGACACACCTGTCAAGGCGTCGGCCTCGTTCACGCGGTCTGCTTCATCCCATTTCTCCATGACGCGCAGGACGACTGGCGTCGATTTCAGTTCTTCGAGCGGATCGCGACCCTGCGCCCCACCGCCAGCTGTGCCGGTCGAGCTTCTGCCCTCGGCTTTCGCGATTTCACGCTCCAGAACAGCTTTTCGCGCTTCCATCGCGTGCATTTCCTCTGACAGCCGCAGCGCTTCCGCCCGCGCCGCGGCGATCTCCGCGCCGAGGTCGGTCCGGTCATTCTGAAGTTCGGCCAGATGGCGGTTCATCTCGGCGGCTTCAGTCTTGGCGGTCTCCAGGCGTTCTTCCTTCGCCTGCGCTGCCCCTTCGAGACGCGCAATTTCTTTCTCGAGCTCGATCTCCCTGGCACCCATCCGTTCGATGCGAGCTTCGGCCTCTTCCAGGCGCTGAACCTCGTCGCGCAGGGCCTCCCGTCTTGCCTTGAGGTCCGAGAGCTCGGTTTCCATGGCGTCAATGCGAGACAGTAGTTCTTCCGCGCGACCAAGCCTCTCGGATATCGCGTCGAGCTCCGATCTGCTGCTGGCCAGGTCGGCTTCCGTCGACAGCTTCTCGGAGAGCGCTTCGTCAAGGCTTTGGCGCACTTCTCGGACCTCTGCGCGCCGCTCCTCGAGCTGATTCCATTCGGCGAGCAGTTCGTCACGACGGCGTTGCATCTCCTCCACATCGGCGGAGACCTGCGCGAGGTTGCCGAGGGCCTCCCGGCGCTTGGCGATGTCTTCGTCGATCTCGTGGAGCAGCTCACGGCGCTCGCTGATCCGCGCGTTGACGGCTCTTTCTTCCTCGAGGGGACCGGCGAGCGAGACGGCGTGGTCATGGCGCGCCGCGAGGGCGAACTGGATGACCGCCAGGAGTGCAACTGCACCTGCGACGGCGAAAAGGATGATGAGATTATCGCTCATGGGTTGGTCTCCACATCGACATTTTCGTCGGGAGCGGCGTCACTGGTTGCCTCGAAATCTCCGACCTCGGCCGGTGGAGATATTGGCGTTTGGGAAAGCTCAACAATTCTTTGTTCGAGCCTACGGACTTCTTCACTTCGGTCCTCGACCATCGCTGTGAGTTGGCCGAGCTGCCCGTTGAGGCGGGCAAGATCGTTGCGAACGCTCTCCAACTCGCGTTCGAGACTATCTCTTTCCGCGTCAAGCTGGCTTCGGCGCTCGGCCCAATCGCTTTCCGCGTTTGTGAGTTCGGCTTCCTGGGCAGCGAGTTCGCTCACGATTTCTTCCATCATTGCGCGCGCCTCGGTCTGCCGCTCTTCAAGTCGTGAGATTTCGTCGCGGAGAACTCGCGCGCGCGCCGCATCGCTCGAAATCGACTGCGAGAGTCCATCGCGATCGCTGCGCAGTTCTGCTGTCTCGGTGACCAAATCTGCCCGGTTCTTTTCGAGCTGCGCGATTTCGGCCTGAAGCGCGGCGCTCGCGTCCTTCGCCTCTCGGGCCCGGGCCAAGAGGGCCTGGGCGGCGACCCGCTCGGCGGCGAGTGCCTCGGCGTCGGACCTTGCGGCGTCCAAAGCAGCCCGTGCGTCGGCGAGCTCAGAGTTCAGTCGCGCCAGCTCGTTTTCGGCTACGGCGCGTTGCGCCTCGGCCTCGGCGGCCGCAGTGTCCGCCATGTCCCTGCGGCCTTCGGCGGCAATAGCGGCCTGGAGAGCCACGTCCCGGCGTCCTCGGGCTTCTGCAAGTTCCTCCTGCATGGCGTCCGTGCTGAGTTTCAGATCCTCCAGCCTCGCTTGGGCCGTCGCGACTGCCGGCTCGATTTCGGCCAGCCGAGCCTCTGCGTTACTGCCCCGGCTCTCGAGGGAATTAACAGACGTGAGGAGCGCCTGCTCGCGTTCGGCGAGTTCCGATACCCGATCCGCGATACGTTCCGCTTCTCGGGTATCCGCCTCAAGCGTCCTTACCTCATTTGAAAGTTGTTCCCGCTCCCGCTTGAGGCTGGAGACCTCGGGTTCGAGATCAGTTCGTTCGGACTGAAGGGAGGCCACCTCGGTTCTGCTGGCGTCGAGGGTCGCCTTCAGATCGGCCAGTTGGTCTTCACTTTCGGCAATCTGCCGCCGGAGCGCATCGAGTCGCTCTGTTGCTGCATTTGCTGCCGAAATTGACGCCCGCGCGTCTTCCTGTCGCTGCGCGAGGCGATCCAGGGCATTCTGTGCATCAGATACACGGGTTTCGGCACGTTGCAGGGCCGCCAATACCGCATCGCGCTCCGCGCTCGCTTCGGCGATCTGATTTCGCAAGACTTCGGATTGGTCCTGAAGGTCGGTGATCTCTGTCCTTAGCCCATCGCGTTCTGTCCGCGCTGTCTCGCGCTGCCCTGTGAAGTATTCAACATCCTCGGCGATCTTGCCGTAACGACGATCGAGGTCGTCGACCTGCCAGATTACGAAAGCCAGCCCGCCAAAAATCAGCGCGGTCAGAATTCCGGCCAGGAAACTGTATCTCCGCGACCTACGCGAGGTCTCGTTCGACGAGGTCAAGGCACCCCTCCATGTCAGTTGCAAGTTCGTCCACCCAGAACCGGCGAACCCGCCAGCCGAGCGATTTCATTTGATGGTCGCGCCAGTGATCCGACAGCTTGCGCCGACCATCGATGTCCTGGTGCCAGCACCGACCGTCAACCTCAAGGTCGAGCTTCACGTCGCTGCCGCCGAAGAGTGCGAAGTCCAACCTGCGGCCCGCGATCTCATATTGGGGCACGGGCTCGAGCCCACGATCCTTCAGAGCGTGATAGACCCGGCGTTCCCATTCGCTGTCGAAAACCCCTTCACCCGATTTGACGCGAGGTTCTGTGGCATAGGCGGCGAGTCGCGCGAGCGCGGCCACCTTTCCGGATCTCGCAAACTTCAGGTCCCCGAACACGTGAGCGACGGCGCGCGCACGTGATATCGCGACATTCAGTCTCCGAAGATCGCGCTGGACGAACGTGCGTGCACTCTCGGCGCTGGATGCGCCAAGGCACGGAGAGAAAAGGATCAGGTCGCGCTCCTGCCCCTGGAAGCGGTCGACCGTCGCGACCCGCAGATCCGCGGCTTCGCGAGCAGCCGCCGGGATGCAACGCGCGAGCTCCGATTCGAGTGCGGCAACCTGAGTGCGGAACGGTGCAATGACGCCGACGCTGCCACTGTAGCTTTGCTCGACCAAGAGCATCTTCAGGTGGCGCGCGACCGCCGAGACTTCGGCGCGATTCACGTTGCCGCTCATTGGCTCGATGGGAGCTGGCACGTCAGTCCAGGCGAGACCCGGCTTTATCCCTTTCGGTGCCTTTAGGGTCGCCGGATCGTAGGCCGTCCGCAATTTCCCCCCGTAAAACTCCGTGCTGATATAGTCGACGATAAGGCCTGCCGATCGGTATTGCTGGGCCAACATAACCCGTGGCACGTCTTTTACCCGGACCGCGGCGTCGAAGAGCGACCGGATGCTCTGAGCCACTCGCGACATGCTGCCGATAGGCAGTCCCTGTGCGACCATGAGGTTGCGGTCCTGTTTGCGACCAAGACTAGGAATGAAGGCGAGTTGTCGGTCATCCCCAACGACCACCGCGCAACGTGCTCGCGCGAACAAGGGGATGGCCGACGCGATGTCGCACTGGCTGGCCTCATCGAAGATTACGAGATCGAACAGTCCATCATCCAGGGGAATACGCTTCGGCGTTCCGAGTACCGAGGCGAGCCAGAGCGGGCGGTGCCTGATGACGTCTCGCGCAAGTGAGAAAGGCGCCGCGCTGCTGCCTTGCAGGTCCATCGCGTCTTTCGCATCGACGAGTTCCTGCCGGGTATCTTCATCTAGGGCAATTCGCTGCGCCAATATCGGAGGCAGTGCCTCGCAGGCGGCATCGGCTATCTTATTCGTCAGTGCGACGGGATCACTTTCGTTTTTCGTCGCATCGCGTTCAGATCGCAGAGCTGAAATGTCTGGGGCGATTGCCCGAGCCCCTGTGTATTTTGTAACTGCGTCGACTTTCCTGAATAGGCGTAGCAATCGCTGCAAGAATGAAATTGGTTGCTGTCCCGTCTCGGTGCGATCGGGGGCCTCGGGGTTTCGTTTTTCCAGCAGCTCGGCGATTTCGCACTCGAGCTCTGCGCGTCGCTCATTGGCGTCGAGAAGCCGGGCACGCTCCTCTGCAAGCTCTCGGAGAGATGCCCAGTCATCATCTGTGTCGGAATGTCTGCTGGATGTTGGTTCCGTGACCAGTGAGGCGAGTACCTCTACGAAACCTGTGTCGCGCTCTGTTCGGGGATCGAGGGTGCGAACGACGAAGTTCACACCCTCGGCGAGGCCGCCGAGGCGCTCCTCTACGGCATCGAGGGCTTGATGGTTCTTCGAGGCGACAAGAACACTTCCACCAGCGGCTATGACCGAGGCCGCCATGGAAACGATGACCTGGCTCTTGCCCGTACCTGGCGGGCCAGCGACGACCGAAAGAGGCTTGGTGCAGGCGTTCCTGAGGGCCCTTATCTGTTCCGCATTCAGCGGACCGGTATTGATGGCAGGCACCGAGACCGGGTCTTGTCTGTGCTCGAGGCCGAGCAGCGGAGCAAGTGCCGTTCGCGCAAGCTTCTCAGTAGGCCAAGATGCAATGGCGTCGAGGTCGCGGACCGCGCCCGCCGTGAAGCTCGATTCGGAAGGGAGGAATAGCGCCACAATGTCGTAAAGACCGGGGGCATTGGCCGAAATCTCACTCAGTAGATTGGTTCCGTTCAACCGCCCGCGGACCTGGCTCGCCATAGCTTCCCGAAGGCGTCCAGCGAATTCCTCACTGCTCAGTTCACCACCAGCCGCTATGGCGAAAACGTCCTCGAGGGCTCCGCGTGACCAGGACGTGTCCCGGGCCGCGGCATGGAGCCAATCCTGGTTGACCAGGATATCGTCTGCCTCAATGGATAGAACGAGGTGCCCGTCCGAGCGTTGCCATTGAGCGGAGAAAAGCCCTGCTGGCCGAATTGCCGGCGCCCCCGACTTCCGGCCTACCGAAATTGGCCAGCCAATGGCCAAAGACTGGTCATCCGCCTCGCGCCGAACCAGAGCCTGCCGGAAATCCGGCGCGAGCGCATCGAGCGAGATGGACATTTCGAGGACGCGCCCTCTCTCCATCACGATCGGACCTGTCCCGGTTACCAAATGCCAGTCCGTTCCATGTCGATCGGGCGCCTGGGTAACCGCGCCGCGCGGGTCTGCTCTAAGTGCACTTCGCCAGTACCGAAGCACTGCTGCGGGATCCATTTCCGCGGCAGTTTCGGTGCCTGGCTCTGGATCGGACTCTGTCCTGTCTTGGGAAAAGCGTGCCGGCGCCGCGACAAGTGTGTCTTGGGGGCCAGTTACGTGTGGTGTGCTTGATCTTTGCGAGCTCTCATGTTGGCTGGAAGCAGAGACCCCACGCAGAGGCCGCCAGCGGCCATCGCGATCTCTCCTGACTCTTCCTTTTCGTGCAAGGTCCTCCAGTTCCGCGATGACAGCCCGGCGTCTCTCAACGTCGAAATCCACATCCAGCAGAATCATCAATTCTGCCGTAGTTCTCCCAAGGGGAAATGCCTCAATCGTATCCTTAACAAGTGACATTCAGAAGATTTCCAATAGCGGTGGACCATAGCTGTCAAGATCACTCATGGTTTGCAACCGCCTCAGGTAGCAGCAAGGAATTTGACCTTAGGACAATGGTTCCCCCGTGCAACAGCGGGCCCTACCTCCAGCGTTGAATGGACCTCATCTTAAAGTTGCCGCATTTTCCCCAACAATTCGTGGTTTTTATTCTTCGACTATGTATTCCAAAGCCTCCGATCTCTTACGTCTCGCGGACCTCGCCTTCAGCCGTCACTCGGGCGTCTCGCTTTCCGATATCCAAGCAGAATTCGGCGTCGTTGAACGGACAGCACGGCGAATGATCGACGCCTTGACCGCGGCGTTTCCTCACGCAGTGACAGTGCTGGAAGGTCCCGATCGGCGAAGAAGGTGGAAGCTGAACGAAGTTCCACTCTCACGTCTTCGCCTGAATGGCGCCGACGAGCTGGAAGCGCTGGAGACAGCGATTGCGGCGCTTCAGGAGCGCGGCGATGCACTCGAAGCAAGGCGGCTCCGGGGGCTGCGGGACCGGCTGGTCGCCGCTCTTCCTGCGAATGCGGCCCGGGCGGCCGAGGCCGACGCGGAGGCGGTGCTTGAAGCCCATGGTCAGGCCGCGCGGCCCGGTCCCGCCGTCAGGATTGCGCTCGAGGTATTCGAAGCGGTCGCGGCGGCGCTCCGCGGTCCATTCCGACTTCGTCTGTTCTACGGGGGCAAGTTGCGCGAGGTTGAGCCGTACGGCGTTCTTCTCGGCGCCCGGCGCTATCTCGTCGCGCGCGAACCCGGGGCGGGCGAGGGGCTGAAACACTTTCGCTTCGACCGGATCGAGGCTCCCGAGGTAACCGAAAACTGGTTCGCCAAGGATTCGGACTTTTCGCTCAAGGCGCATGCGGCGCGGGCCTTCGGCTCCTACCAGGACGACAGTCAATTCGGGCGCGTGACCTGGCGTTTCACGCCGGAAGCGTCCGATCAGGCCGAGGAGTGGGAATTCCATCCTGGCCAAACTTCGCGTCGCGATGAAGCCGGGGCGCTCGTCGTCAGCTTCGAAGCGTCGGGCTGGCTCGAGATGGCCTGGCATCTCTACATGTGGGGAGACGCCGTCGAAGTCCTGGAGCCGAAGGGCCTGAGGCAGCTCGTCGAAGGCTGGCAGCGTGCGGATTTCGAGGCGCTGCCATGATGTTCCGCTTTCGTTCCTGCCTGTCAACAAGAAATCCGGTTCCGGGGTCGCCGACTCTGACAGCTTTTGTCAGGGTCGCTTGGCAAATGGGGGGTCGCTCGCCCGATTCCCTGCCCGGAAAGGATTACCAGTGACCGCGCTCCGTTTCCTCCACACCGCCGACATTCACCTCGGCAAGCCCTTCGGAGGCTATGCCGCCGCCGACCGTCTTCGGGTCGCCCGACAGGATGTCATCTCCCGCCTCGTCGCCGCGGCCCGCGAGGGGGGCGCTGCGAATATCCTTGTTGCCGGAGATCTCTTCGAAACGCCGAATCCTTCGGCCCAGACCTGGCGACAGGCCGCCGCCGAGATGGCCGAGGCATCCGGTCTGACCTGGTGGCTCCTTCCCGGCAACCACGACAACCTGCGCGAGGGGACCGCGACGTGGGACGGGATCGAGGCACAGGGTCACCCGAACCTCCGCGTCCTCCGTGACCCTGAGCCTGTGGAGATGCAGCCGGGGGCAGTGCTTCTACCCGCGCCGCTCGTCAGCCGCCGTCCGGCCTCCGATCCGACCGCCTGGATGGACGATGTGCCGACGCCCGAGGGGGCAATCCGGATCGGCCTCGCCCACGGGCCCATCCAGGGTTTCAGCGAGGGTGAGATGCCGCCCGACATCGTCGCGCCCGACCGGGACAGGCGGGCCGGACTCGACTGGCTGGCGCTCGGCGATTGGCACGGGGCGATGCACGTCTCGGACCGGGTCGCTTACGCCGGCTCGCCGGAGCGCACCGGTTTCGGCCATGACGGGCGCGGTTCGTGCTTCCTTGTCACTGTGGATGGGGCCGGGGCGGCGCCACGCGTTTCGACCGTCGAGACCGGAACCTTCGACTGGCGGACCGTCACGCTGGACCTCGTGCCTGGCGATGACCCGGCGGAGATGGTCGCGGCGGCATTGCCTAGCGCCGCCCGTCGCGACATGCTGGTCAAGGTGGTGGCGAAGGGACGCGTGCCGCTTCGCGACGCCTCGGTCCTCGCCGCACTCGAAAACGAGATCGGCGCCGATTTCTGCCACTTCGAGGTCAACATGGGCGACCTGGCGACGGAGATCGAGACCGCCGATCTTGATGTCATTTCGTCCGGCGGGGCCCTCCGGGTCGCAGCGGACGAGCTTGCCCGCAGCGCGGGAGACGCCTCCCTGGCGGAGCGCGAACAGAGGATTGCCGAGGCGTCGCTTCGTCGTCTTCACGCCATCATGCTGGAGTTGGACGAATGAGGATCCGCTCCGTCACCCTCGACAACGTTCGCCGCTTCACCGACCGTGTCAGCGTCGGCCCGATTGGAGACGGGGTCACGCTGCTCTGCGAGCCGAACGAAGCCGGCAAGTCGACGCTTTTCGATGCGCTTCACGCGCTCTTCTTCCTCCGCCACGGCAGCCAGACCGCCGAGGTCAAGGCGCTCCGACCTCATTCAGGCGGAAAGGTCGCCGTCGAGTGCGAGATCGAGCACGAGGGCGCACGCTGGCGCATCCGCAAGGAATGGCTCTCAGGAGCCTCCGCGAAGGTGTGGCGCGACGGGGTGCTCGCGCACCAGGGCGACGCGGCAGAGGACTGGATTTCCGCCCTCGTCGCCGGAGAGGCGGGCGGACCAGGAGGCCTTCTCTGGGTCCGGCAGGGGCGGGTATCGCTGAAGGCGCCCGAAAAGAAGAGGGAGGCCGATCAGGAGTTCGAGGAACGCCGTGACCTGCTGACTGCCATCTCCGGTGCGATGGAGCAGGTCACCGGCGGCGAACGGATGGACCGGGCTCGCGACCGCGTTGTGGAGGATCTTCTCAGGCTCCAGACACCATCCGGGCGCCCCAGAACGGGCGGACGTTGGGCTGACGCTGAAGCGGACGTGACGCGCCTCGAGGGGGAGGCTTCCGAACTCGAACGAACCGTCGCGGACCTACGGGACGCGCTCGACCGGCGGAGGCGCCTCCGTTCGGAACTCGCGTCGCTCGAGGAGCCCGAGGCGGTCGAACAACGCCGCTCCGACCTTGCCGAGGCGGAGCGGGCACTTCGAGAGGCCGAAGGCCTCGCCGGGGAGGTGTCCGCAGCCGAGACGCGGGCGAAACTTGCGCGGCAGACCGCCGAGAATGCCAAGGCAGAAGCCGCTCGGAACGCCCGTCTCAGGAAGGAAGCCGGCGATGCTGCCCAGGCGCACGCCGAGGCGGAAGCTGAGAACGAGCGCCTCGCCGCCGCATCTGCCGATGCCGCATCAGTGCACCGTGCTGCGAGGGATCGCGTCGCCACCCTCAAGGCCGGCCGTGCCGAGGCCGAGGCGATCCTTCGCCGCGTTGCCCACCGCGAGGCGGCAGAGCGGGCCGAGACCGAGCGCGCGCGGCTGTCGGACATCATCGGCAGGGCGGAGGAAGCCGAACGCGAGCGCATCGCCGCGCGCGCCGCGGCGAAAAAGGGTCCCGACAAGGCTACGGTCGATCGTATCGAAAAGCTTGTGAGTGCACTTGCGGCGAAGGAAGCCCTTCGCGAAGCGGCGGCGCCACGGGTGACCGCACGGTATCAGAGCGGTGCGCCGCACATGACGATGGGGGGAGAGCCGCTCGCCGAGGGAGAGACCCGCGCTGTGCCCGACGACGGGCGGATTACCGTTCCGGGTATCGGTACGCTCGACATTGCCGGGGCTGAAGAGAGTCGCGCGGCCGATGTCGCTGAGGCGCGGGAAGCGCTGGACGAAGCGTTGGCGGAGGGCGGCTGGGATGATCCCGCTGCGCTTCACGAGGCCGGCCGGGCGCGGGCCGCAGCCGAGCGCGCCGCCGAGCTCGCCGAGCAACGCCGCGACGCGCTTGCACCGGAAGGGATCGATGCGCTTCGCGAACGTCTCGCCGGTCTTGGGGAGGTGCGCGACGCGGCGGCGGACGAGGCGCTCCCGGACCGCGACACGGCCGAGGCCGCCCTCGAGAAGAGCGTCGAGGCGCTCGGCAGGGCGGAGGCGGCGGAAATCCGTGCCTCCGAAATGGCGCAGACCGCTGCCCTCCGAGCCACCAAGGCAGCCGCCGCGGAGGAGAACGCCCGGACGCGGCTCACCATGGCGCGGGCCGACATCAGCGATTTGCCGGATGTGGAACCGGTCGAGCAGGCTGGCCGCCTGTCGGTTCTCGAAACCGAAGCTGCCGAAGCCGAGGCCGTGCATGTAAGGCTCGCCGAGGCCGCGCCGGACATCGACCAGCTTCGGGCGCATCATGCGCGGCTCAAGGGAGTGGCCGACAACGCCGCCACCGAAGCGGCCCGCACGCGGACCGAAATTGCCGGTCTCGATGCGCGGATCGAGCTCAGGGGCGAGGAGGGCGTCGAGGAAGCTCTGGAAGAGATCAGGGGGCGCCTCGCGGCTGCGCACGACACGCTCGAGAGGGTGGTCTTCGAGAAGGACATGCTGGTCCGCCTCCGCGACGCGCTCGACACAGCCCAGAAGGCGGCACGCAAAACCTACTTCGCGCCGGTCGCCCGCGAGCTCGGACCGCTATTGGCCGAGCTGTGGGACGACGCCGAACTGACCTGGTCGGACGACACGCTCCTGCCGTCCGCGCTCGTCCGGAAAGGCACCTCCGAGCCGATCGACGTGCTTTCGGGCGGCACGCAGGAACAGATCGCCTTTCTGGTTCGCCTTGCCTTCGCGCGCCTTCTCGCGAAGGCGGGACGGCACGCGCCGCTGATCCTCGATGACGCGCTGGTCTACTCCGACGACGACCGGATCGAGAAGATGTTCGATGCGCTCCACGGAGCGGCGGGCGATCTCCAGATCCTCGTTCTGTCCTGCCGACAGCGAGCCTTCCGCGACCTCGGAGCGCCGACCCTCTCCTTCCAGCCGGGGGAGGGCGCGTGATGCAGCGCGACGGCACAGGCATTCGCCTGTCGGCCTCGGACCTGATGCGCTTCGCCGGGTGCGCCCACGCCACCGCACTCGATCTCCTCCGCCTCGAGGGGGAAGGTCCAGAACTCGCGGCCGACAGCGGCGATGCCAGGCTTCTCCAGCGGCGAGGGGACCTTCACGAGGCGGCGCATCTCGATCGCCTGCGCGCGGGCGGCGGGGTCGTCGAGATCTGCCGCGAGCAGGACGTCGCCGCCGCTGTGGCCGAAACTAAAACGGCGCTCGCCGGCGGCGCGCGGATCGTCTTCCAAGGCGCGCTGGAGGGTGGCATGTGGGGCGGGTGGTCGGATTTCCTCGAGCGCGTCGAGACGCCGTCGGCGCTCGGGGAATTCTCCTACGAGGTCGCCGACACCAAGCTCAAGCGAAAGCCGGCCCCGTCGCATGTCCTTCAGCTTGTCCTCTATTCGGACCTGCTTGCCGAGGTGCAGGGGCGGGAGCCTCGGCAGGCCCATGTTGTCCTCGGCGACGGGTCGCGCTTCACCTTCGAGCTCGGCGAGGTCGCCGACTACGCACGGGCGATGCGCGCCCGTCTCGAAGCCTTCGTCGTGAACCCGAGCGCGACGCGGCCCATCCCGGTCAAGGGCTGCGACCTCTGCCGCTGGAGAGAGCATTGCAGCACGTGTTGGGAGGCCGAGGACAGCCTTTTCCGCATCGCCGGTATATCGAAGACCCAGGTGGCGAAGATCGAGGAAGCCGGCGTCACCACAATGAGGGGCCTCGCCGCATGGAATCACAAAGTGCCGCGTCTTGCAGAACCGACGCTCGACCGGCTCAGGACGCAGGCGCGCCTCCAGTCGGCACGACCCGAACGCGGTCCGCATCACCTGCTTCGCTCACGAGAGCCGGGAAAGGGTTTCGACATTCTGCCCGCGCCGCATCCGGAAGACCTCTTCTACGACATCGAGGGCGACCCGCATTACGAGGAGCGCGGCACGGAGGGGCTCGAATACCTGCACGGCGTCTGGGCGAAGGGCGACTTCTCCGCGCTTTGGGCGCACGATCATGCGGAGGAGCGGGTGGCACTCGCGCGCCTGTTTGACCGCTTCGCCAACGTCCTCGATGCGCATCCGGCTGCCCACGTCTACCACTACGCCGCCTACGAGATCACGGCCCTCAAGCGCCTGGCCATGCGCCACGGACTCGGCGAGGCGCAGCTTGACCGCTGGCTTCGCACTGGGCGCTTCGTCGATCTTTACGCTGTCGTCCGAAACGGAATTTTTGCGTCCGAGCCCTCCTACTCGATCAAGGACATGGAAGCCCTCTACGGGTTCGAGCGGACGGGAGAGGTGAAGACTGCCGGCGGCTCGGTCGTCGCCTACGAGGACTGGCGCGATACCGGCGACGATGCGATCCTGGCCGAAATCGAGCATTACAACCGGCTCGACTGTGTCTCGACCGAGGAGTTGCGGAACTGGCTCCTCGGGGTCCGACCCGATCCTGAGGATGTGCTCCCGGCGCCGGTGTCGGAGCCGGAAGTGCCCGACGATGAGCGTGCCGCGGCAGCCGCGACACTTCGCGACCGGCTTTTCTCCGCGAATCTATCCGAGGGGCGGGGTCAGTTGCTGTTCGATCTCGCGCAATACCACCCGCGCGAAAAGAAGCCTGCCGCCTGGACTGTGTTCGATGCGGCAGCCAAGGACACCGGCGATCTCTGCGAGGATCCCGATTCTCTTGGCGGCCTCGTTGCGACCAGTGCGATGGAGCCCGTAACCGCGAAATCGAGCGAGCGAAGCTACCGTTGGCCTCGTCAAGAGACGAAGCTTCGGCGCGGCTCCTCTGCGGCCGTAGCATTGGCGGGCGAGCCCTTTCCGGTCAGCGTTAGCGTGCAGGCCCTCGATCGCGCCGCTGGTACGGTCACTGTTCGCTCATCCCGCGAAGAGGCACTCGGAAAGAGGATCGATCTCTTGCCCGCCTGGGGCCTTCCTACCGGCACGATCGAGGCCGCTATCGCTGCCGTGCTAGAGGACCAACTCGGGCCGTGTGTGAATACCGCAGCAGATGACCTGCTCTCCCGTGCGCCGCCGCGCCTCGCCGGAGATGCGCGTCTTTCGGATCTTGTGACCGACGACCCGGTCATCTCGATGACACGCGCCGTCAATGCTCTCGATGGAGGGGTCCTTCCCGTTCAGGGTCCACCCGGCACCGGTAAGACCTACGTCACAGCCAGGGCGATCCTCTCGCTCGTTCAGAAGGGCAAGCGCGTCGGCGTCTGCTCCAACTCGCACGAGGCGATTCGGAACGTCCTGATCGGTTGCGTCGATGCGCTGCGGGATGACGATGCCGATCTCACCGTCGAAGACGTGTCGCTCGCTCACAAAGAGAAGGACGACATGGAGACGCTCGAGACGCCTTACGATGTGATCCGCAAGGCCCGGAACGCGAAGAACCTCGCAGGTGTCGATGTCGTGGGCGGCACCGCCTGGCTCTTTTCGGCCCCCGATCTCGAAGACGCATTTGATACGATCTTCATCGACGAGGCGGGGCAGGTGCCGCTTGCCAACGCGCTCGCCGTCACCCGCAGCGCGCGAAACCTCGTCCTTGTCGGCGATCCCAACCAGCTGCCGCAGGTCGTGCAGGGAGCACACCCGCATCCGGCCGGGCTGTCCTGCCTCGACTGGATGCTCGGTGGCGAGACGGTGATGCCGGCGGAGCGCGGCCTCTTCCTGCCAGTCACACGGCGAATGCATCCCGAGCTGGCGAGCTATGTCTCGCGCCAGTTCTACGCGGGCTGCCTCGCCGCCCATCCCTCGACAGCCTGCCAGTCCGTGACGGCTGCCGGGCTGCCCGCGGCCGGGGCATGGTTGGTTCCGGTCCTGCACGCGCACCGAGTCCAACACGCTCCCGAGGAAGTCGTCGCCATCCGTGACGCCATCGCTTCCCTTCTCGCAGGTCAGATGACAGACCGACACGGCGTTCGTCGCCCGATTCATCCTTCCGACATCATAGTGGTCGCGCCCTACAACGTGCAGGTCAACGCCCTTGCCGATGCGCTGCCTGGCATCCGGTGCGGGACCGTGGACCGCTTCCAGGGGCAGGAGGCGCAGGTCGTGCTGGTGTCAATGACCGCGTCCTCCGCGGACGAGACCCCGCGCGGTTTGGACTTCCTTCTGTCGCGGCAACGAATGAACGTGGCGGTCAGCCGGGGCAAGGCCCTCTCGCTGGTCTTTGCGTCGCCGCGCCTGACCGAGACTGCCTGCGCCACGGTCGAGCAGATGAGGCTTGTAAATGCGCTCTGCGCGCTGCCGGTCTGGTGTGACATGGAGCCGTCCAATGCCTGACCGCCAAGACTTCCGTTTCGAAGCACTCAAGGCCCGCCAACGTGATATCCGCGCTGGCTTCCCGCATGATTTCGGGCTCCGCATCCACCGGATGATCTCGTGGATCGGCCGGGCGGAGCTCGAGCCTGACGACCCGGCCGCTGCCTTCATCTTCCTGTGGATCGCCTTCAACGCCGCCTACTCGGACGGCGGCGATCTCGACGGAGAACGCACCGGCGAGCGGCAGCGCTTCGCGGAATTCTTCGGCAAGGTCCTCGAGCATGACTTCGACCATCTGCTCTACCGGTCCGTCTGGAACGACGAGGCGCGCCCCATCCGGGACTTCATCGACAATCGCTTCGTCTTTTCGCCGTTCTGGAATTTTCAGCATGGTCGGGGCGCGGAGGATTGGGAAGCGCGGTTCGAGTCTGGCAGGGCTACCTTCGAAGAGGCGCTGCAGGATGGCGACACCGCTGTCGTGCTATCATTCCTCTTCGACCGCCTCTACATGCTGCGAAATCAGCTCATTCATGGTGGCGCGACGTGGAACTCGTCGGTCAACCGCGATCAGCTCGAATGCGGTGTAACACTCCTCGGCGCCCTCCTGCCGGCAGTCGCGGAAATCATGATGAAATTTCCGATGGCAGATTGGGGCCGGCCATTTTTTCCGGTGGTGGCACCATCGACGGACAATTTCAGCTCTGAGTCGATTGACCGAGAGTAACGGTGAGCAAGCACGTCACTTCCTTTCAACAGAAAGGGATCTCAGAGCTAACAAACTTTGCCTTGGTTCGGCATAAGCCAAATCCAGCCCCCGCAAACAATCGTTCACCCGATCAGAGATTGACGACTTCTAGTCTCTTTACCAGCTCTAGCAAGTGTGCCGCTAAAAACCTGTCGAAGCTGGTAGATACCGAAGCCATGAACGATGGCCGCGACTCGAGGAAAGATAATGCCAGAAAATCAAACGAGTCTTTGGCGCCCAAGATGGGCCCTAAAGTTCACTGTATCCAGATAATTTATAAAAAACAGTAACTTAGTTGCATGTTTGGCGGAGAGACAGGGATTCGAACCCTGGAGACGGTTACCCGCCTACACGCGTTCCAGGCGTGCGCCTTCGACCACTCGGCCACCTCTCCGGTGGGCGTCATGTAGCCGTTCAGGCCGTTCGGATGCAAGTGCGGAATATCGCTTCAGATATCCAGATGCAGATAGACCCGCCGGTTCCGCGCGCCCTTCTTCTCGATCTTGCCGATGCGCAGCCGGCCGATCTCTCCGGTCCGCGCGACATGGGTGCCTCCGCAGGGCTGCAGGTCGACCTGCCGCGCCGCATTCCCGATGCGAACCAGCCGGATACGGCCCGCACCGCGCGGTGGCTCTACCGACATCGTCTTGACCAGGCCGGGGTTGGCGTCCAGCGCCTCCTCGGTGATCCAGCTTTCCGTCACCTCCAGGTCTTCGGCGACCAGGGCGTTCAGCGCATCGCACAGCGCGTCCCTGTCCTCGGGCGGGGTTTCCATGTCGAAGTCCAGCCGTCCCTTCGCCTCCGAGATCGAGCCGCCGGTGACGGGCAGGGGGATGACGACCGACAAAAGGTGCAGCGCGGTATGAACGCGCATGTGTCCCAGGCGGCGGTCCCAGTCGATCTCCTGGGTCACGTCCGCGCCGGTCTCGGGCAGGGCCGCACCCTCGGCGGGGACCAGCACAATCGCCCCGTCCTCGCCCTTCACCGTGGTGGCGATGGCCGTCTCTGCGCCGTCCCACACCAGCCGCCCGCCGTCGCCCGGCTGGCCGCCGCCGGTGGCGTAGAACAGGCTTCGGTCCAGGACGATGCCGCCCCTGTCGGTGATCGCGGCCACGCGGCCGGGGGCGGTCCGCCGGTAGGCGTCCTGCAGGAAAAGGGGATCGGTCATTCGGCATCTCCGTCGTCCGGTTCCGAAAGCGCCCTGTCGGCCGGACCCGAGGGCGGCCGCGGGGCCGACGGCTCGTTGTTGCGTTGCTGCAGGGCCTCGGGGTTGCGCAGCCAGACGTCGCGCTGGGCAAAGGGAATCTCGATTCCCTCTTCCGCGAAGCGCCGGGCGATCTCGTGGTTCATGTCCGAGTGCACGTTCAGGATGAAGTTCACGTCCTTCAGGATCGCGCGAATCTCGAAATCCAGGCTGTCGGCGCCGAAGCGCATGAAGAAGACCTGCGGCGGCGGATGCGTCGCGACGATGGGATGGGCGACAGCGATGTCCTTCAGGATCTGCTCGACCTTCTTGGTGTCCGTCCCATAGGCGACGCCGACCGGCACGATCACCCGTCCGATGGAATTGCCGCGCGTCCAGTTCGTGACGGTGCCCGAGATCAGGTCGCCGTTTGGCACGATCACGTCTGTGCGGTCGAAGGTCTCGATCCGCGTCGAGCGCACCGAGATCGACCGCACGATGCCCATCTGCCCGTTGACCTCGACCCAGTCGCCTTCGCCGATCGGCCGTTCGATCAGCAGGATGATGCCCGAGACGAAGTTGTTGACGATGTTCTGCAGGCCAAAACCGATGCCGACGCCCAACGCGCCGACGATAATGGCCAGGTTCGACAGGTCGATGCCCGCCGACGTGATGCCGATCAGCGCCGCCAGGGTGATCCCGAGATAGCCCAGTCCCGAAACGATGGCGTTCTGTCCGCCCTTGTCCAGCTTGGTGCGCGGCAGCACGCTGGATCTCAGCGTGCCCTGTACCAGCCGCGTGAACAGAAAGCCCAGCGCGAAGACGATGGCGAAGGTCAGGAACGCGCCGGGCGAAATCGTCGTGTCGCCCAGCCTGATGCCGGCCTGGAACCTGGTCCACAGCTCGCCCAGGTCCGTCAGCCGCGCGCCCCAGATCAGCGCGAACAGCGGTATGGACGCGACGGCCAGGGTAAAGCTGATCAGCACCGGCGTCAGCGCCAGCCCGGACTGCTCTTCGCCTAGGCCGCGCAGCAGGCCATAAGCAGCCCGGATCACGAAGTGCAGCGTCGTCAGCAGCGCCAGCAGCGCCAGGGAGACCGCGGTCGGCAGCAGCAGGGTTTCGGCCATCTTGAAATAGCCGATCGCCGCCACCAGCGGGCCGGCGATC
The DNA here is from genome assembly GCA_040220415.1 of Silicimonas sp. Classification (GTDB taxonomy): domain Bacteria; phylum Pseudomonadota; class Alphaproteobacteria; order Rhodobacterales; family Rhodobacteraceae; genus JAVJUV01. The sequence continues at coordinate 23,890 of JAVJUV010000091.1, read as the reverse complement.
GCGATGGCCGAGACGACGCGGCCAAGGGTCCGGACGACGTAGTTGGTGAAACTCGGTCCGCCGTCCGTCAGGTTGTCCTTCCGGCCAGATGCCAGCAAAAGCCTTCCGACCCTGAACAGCGCCAGTCCCAGCAGAACGAACCCCGGGAAGCTGAAGACGCTGACGATCTCGGCATTGAATTCGACGATCCTGTCCATGACCTGCACGAACAGCAGATAGCCGATGATGCCCCCCATGCTCAGCGACAGGAAACGGCCCTCGGCCCTCTGCCTGTCGTTCAGCACAAGCGGCGACGGGATGAAGTCGCGCTCGGGGAACAGCCGGTGTCCCAGCCATCGGCTGACGGCATAGGCGAAAATCGCGATGTTGATGCCAAGCGACACGCCCAGCGACACCTGGCCAAGCAGGCCGCTGGAAATCAGGGCCACGTTCAGCAGCGTGATGCCGATCAGGGGCGTCGCGATCGCCCCCAGCGAGACGAGGAAACCATAGACGATGCGCCCCTGCTCGCCCGAGCGGGTCTCGATCCGGGCGATCAGGCGTTCGACCCATCGCGGCCCCCGCGCGATCAGAACCAGCGCACCGATGATCAGCAGAAGGACGACCGGCACGCGCCGCGACAGGTTCTCTCCGTCCAGAAACGTGGCCAGGTTGGTCGAAAGCTCTTCGCGGACATCGGACCAGACGCTTGCGATGCGCCCAAGGGCGTCTCCCCACAGCTCGGGAATCAGCGGCGATCCTTGCAGTTCAAGCAGCTCGTCGGTCTGCCGCGCGCGCAGGGTGGTGTCGATCCGCCCGATCAGCGCATCCGCCCTGGCATGGGCTTCCTCGGCCGCGATCCGCGGCTCGCGCGCCCGGGCCAGCTGGTCCTGCAGGTCCGCACGGCGCGCTGCGATGTTCTCGGGTTCGCTCTCTCCCTCCGCCGGTGCCGGTCCAAGCGTCTGGATCTGTGCCGTCAGCGCCTCGATCTGAACCGAATTGGCGCCCTGCGCCTGCAAAAGCCTTTGCCGCCAGTCCGCCAATTCCGCCCGCAGTTCCTCGAAGGCCTCGTCGGACTTCCGGTCTTCCTGCAGGTCGGTCTCGACCGAGTTCGCGAACGACCGGAAGGCGTTGAAGTCGGGCACGTCCTGCGCCCACGAGACCTGCGCAAAGGCCGCAACCAGCAAGAACAGAAGGATGCGAAGCGATATGAAAAGCGACCTGGGCACCACTCAGTCCATGAAGACCGTTGGCAGAATGCGCTCGGGTCCTTCCATCCAGCCAGGTACGGGCAGACCCTTCTCCTGCAGGAACGCGGGATTGAACAGCTTGGACTGATAGCGGTTGCCATAGTCGCACAGGATCGTCACGATCGTATGTCCCGGACCCATTTCGCGCGCCAGGCGCATCGCGCCGGCCACGTTGATGCCGCTGGACCCGCCCAGGCAAAGCCCTTCCTTCTCCAGAAGATCGAACACCACGGGCAGGGCCTCGCGGTCGGGTATCTTGTAGGCGAAATCCGGTGTGAAGCCTGCCAAGTTCGCCGTGATCCGGCCCTGGCCGATGCCCTCGGTGATCGAGTCGCCCGAGGGCGGATCCTGATTGGTGTATAGCTTGAATAGCCCCGATCCGTCCGGGTCCGACAATCCCACCTTCACGCCCTTCGGCTGCAAGACCTCGGCCACCCCCGCCAGGGTGCCGCCCGAGCCGACAGCGCAGGTGAACCCGTCCACCTTGCCCCCGGTCTGTTCCCAGATCTCCGGCCCGGTTCCCTCCACATGGGCCTGCCGGTTCGCCACGTTGTCGAACTGGTTGGCCCAGATCGCGCCATTGGGTTCCGATTGCGCCAGCCGCTCGGCCAGGCGCTGGGAATACTTCACGTAGTTGTTCGGGTTCTTGTAGGGAACCGCCGGAACCTGGACCAGCTCGGCGCCGCAAAGCCGCAGCATGTCCTTCTTTTCCTGGCTCTGGGTCTCGGGAATGACGATGACCGTCCGGAACCCCATCGAGCCTCCGACCAGCGCCAGCCCGATGCCGGTGTTCCCGGCGGTGCCCTCGACGATGGTGCCGCCCGGCCGCAGCGTGCCCCGCTCGATGGCATCGCGGATGATGAACAGGGCCGCGCGGTCCTTGACCGATTGTCCGGGGTTCAGGAACTCCGCCTTGCCCAGGATCTCGCAGCCGGTGTCCTCGGAAGGTCCGCGCAGGCGGATCAGGGGCGTATTCCCGACGGTATCGGCAAGATCGGCGCGGACGTGCATTGGGAGCTTTCCTCTGGGTGCTTTCCCTGTCCTAGTGCCCCATCAGGCCGGATTCAATCCACGCGGCGCAATGTGTCGCGCCGGGCCGCCAGCCAAAGCGCGCTTATCACCAGTGGCGCGGTATTCGCGGCGCCGCTCGCGACAAGCTCCATCAGCCTGTCGAACGTGACGACGTGAGACATGATGTCCTCGTCCTCGGTGTCCAGCCCCGCGGTCCTGCCGTCCTGTTCCGACAGGTCGGCAAGGGCGACGAAACTGATCAGGAACTCGCTGAACGCGCTGGGCGAGGGATAGTAATCGGCCACGTGGAAGATTCGCGTCGCCGTCGCGCCGGTCTCTTCCCGCAACTCGCGCAGCGCGGTCTCCTCGGGCGTCTCGCCCGGATCGATGCGTCCCGCCGCAGGTTCCAGCGTCCAGGGGTTGGCGTCGCCGCGCGAGAAGACGCCGTGGCGGAACTGCCGGACAAGCAGGACCTTGTCCAGTTTCGGGTCGTAGGGAAGGATGGTGACCGCATCGCCGCCCATGAAGGTGGCCCTGTTGACCGTCGCGCTCATGCCGCCTGCGAAGGTCCGGAACGACAGGTCGTCCTCGCGGACTGCGAAATATTTCGTATAGGGCTGGCTGGTCTTCGCCACGTCCACGTCCGTGATCCGCCGTTCGGGTTCGAACGCCTGCGGGGTAGGGTGGCGGCGCGCCCGCAGCCGGCTGGCCGCCCGCATCCGGATCTGGGGAAAGGCCGCCGCGGCGGCCTCGGCGTCCAGGACCCCAAGCAGGCGCATGTATTCCTCCGCCGCGTCCCGCGAATGCGCGCCCTGGGTTTCCTGCCAGTCGGCCAGCGACCAGGGCGCGCCCTCGGTCCAGATGCCCGGATCGGGAAAGTAGACCTGCGCCGGCGTCGTCTCGCCGTCGACCTCGGCGTGGACCTCGCGCAGCGAATAGTGAAAGCCCAGTTCGTAGAAATCCAGCCGCGCCTTCGCGGCGTCATCGACGTCGGCCAGCAGGCCGTCGGCGCGCGCGCCCTGCCGCTCGACGATCAGCGGAAAGCCTTCGCCTTCGGCCCAAAGTGCTGCGTGATCCGGCAGAACCGCCGGACGCGCCACCAGGGCCGTGCCTGCGACAATCTCGAACAGGTCGGGATCGCGCAGCGTGCCGTACAGGAATATCCGGTGACTCACGACCAGCGGCGCGCGAAAAACTCGGTCAGCCAGGATACGAATATCGCGCCCACAAGTGCGGGGATCACCACTTCGCTCACCGCCGCCAGCTTGCCGTAGATCAGGAACAACTCCGCCATGTCCTGCAGGGCTTCCATCGCGCCGTCATAATAAAGCCGGGTCGAGCGGCGCAGCATCTCGTATCCGGACCAGATCACCAGGCACCAGAACACCGTCGCCGCCAGCGTCGTCAGGCCGAAGCCGAAGGACTGGCGATAGGTCTTGCCGGCGCCCTTGCCCATGATCGTCCAGCCCATCGCCAGGCCGACAAGCGCGTTGACGGGCGAGAACCACGCCAGCCGCGTGCCTTCCGGCAACAACGGCTTCACCAGATCCGTTATGAAATACGCCAGCGCCGCGAAGACGATCGCGCCAATGAGTTTCCCGGCCGTGGGCATCCGCTCTCTATCCCGGTTTCGTGACCGTTATCTGTGTCACGTCGATTGATCCGGCATGAAAACCCGCAGCGCAAGACGTTAGGTAAAAATTCCACATTCTTCGGAACCGATCGTCGAATCCAAGCAACGATACGTCCTTCCAGCGCTCATTGAACGTGTCGTGCCAACGGCGCAGGGTCTGGGAATAGCTTTCCCCGAACTCGATCGACCGCCTGACGGTCAGCCCCGCTTTCTCGACCTCGCGGCGCAGAACCGTGGGCGAGGGCAGCATTCCGCCCGGAAAAATGTACTTCTGGATGAAGTCCACGCCCTTTCGGTAGACCTCGAAGCGCTTGTCCTCGACGGTGATGATCTGCAGCGTCGCGTTCCGCCCCGGCTTCAGCCTGTCGCGCACCGCCTCGAAGTAGACCGGCCAGTATTTCTCGCTCACCGCCTCGAACATCTCGATCGAGGCGATGCCGTCGTAGATGCCGGTCTCGTCGCGGTAATCCTGCAGCTTGATCTCGACCATGTCCGACAGGCCCGCCCGCGCCATCCGCGCCACCGCGAAATCGCGCTGCTCGCGCGAGATCGTCAGCCCGGTGACCTTCAACCCGCGTTCCTTCGCGGCATACTCGGCGAACCCGCCCCAGCCGCAGCCGATCTCCAGTACGTGGTCGCCGGGCTCTGCGCCCATCTGGTCGACCATGCTGGCGTACTTGGCGGTCTGGGCCTTCTCCAGGCTTTCCTGCCCGGTCTCGAAGATGGCCGAGGAATAGGTCATCGTCTCGTCCAGCCAGAGCGAATAGAAACTGTTGCCCAGATCGTAGTGGTACGAGATGTTCTTCTTGGCCTGTTCGCGGGTGTTGCGGTTCATCCAGTGGCGCAGCCGCTCCCACAGCCGCACGATCTGCAAGCCGCCGAAACTGTCGTAGACATCGTCGTTGTCGGCATGGATCACATCCATGAAGGCCTGCAGGTCGGGCGTCGACCACCACCCCTCCAGGTAGGCATCCGCGAAGCCCAGGTCGCCCTCGCGGATCAGGCGCGCGAAGGTGTCGGGATTGTGGATCTCGATTTCGGCGACAGGGCCGGGGTTCGGGCCGTCCACACGGAACAGGCGGCCGTCGGGCAGGCGGAAATCCATCCTTCCGTTCTTCAGCTTCTGCGCAAGCTGATAGGCCGCGCCGAAGTAGCGCGGCAGGTCCTTCTGGCCTTCCAGCGTCGTGATCGGGTGCATGTCCCCTCGTCCCCCCGGTCAATTCGGTTCAGGGGAGAGTAACGCAAAGGTTTCATCCTTCAACCTTTTCGTAAGGTTATGGGTGCCACATGCCACGCCGCGCAGCCGGGGGCGCCGCCCCCCTTGGCCTACGGCCAATTCCCCCCGGAGTATTTGCCGAAAAGAAGAAGCTCAGAGGCCAAGCGCGCGGAAGACCTTCGGCAGTTCCTCGGGCAGGTCCTCGGCGATCAGGCCCGGACCGAAGGAAAGCGCGCATTCGGTGTGCAGCCACGCCGCCGTCTCCGCGGCCTGCATCGGGGGGAAGCCGCGGGCGAGGAGGCCGGTGATGAAGCCCGCAAGCACGTCGCCGGAGCCTGCGGTGGCGAGCCAGGGCGCGGCGCGGTCATAGGCGCTGGAGTTGATGCTGCACCGCCCGATCTTGTCGGCGATGACGGTGTCGGGGCCTTTGAAGAGCACGGTGCAGCCTGCGCGGGCGGCAGCCTCGCGCGTGGCGTCGACTTTGGAATAGGCGGGGCCTGTGGTGGCGGGGGCGTCGAGTTTCTTGGCGATGTCGGGAAAGAGCCGCCTGAACTCGCCCGCGTGGGGCGTCAGCACGCATTTGTCGTGCAGCGCGTCGAACAGCACCTGCGGCTCGCGCTCGAACCGGGTCAACGCGTCGGCGTCCAGAACGGTGCCGCGGTTCGCCTTCAGCGCGGCCAGGACAAGGTGGTGCGTATCCGCGCCCAGCCCCATGCCGGGGCCAAGGCACAGCGCGTTCAGACGCGTGTCCTCCAGCGCCTCGGTCAGTCCCGGCGCGCCGTCCAGCGTGCGGGACATGACGGCGGTGATTTGCGCCGCGACCTCCCACAGCGCCTGCCGCGGACAGGCCAGCGTGACGAGGCCCGCGCCGATCCGCAGCGCGCCGCGGGCGGCAAGGCGGGCGGCGCCGGTGTGGCCGGGGCCACCGGAGAGGATCAGGGCGTGGCCGTGGGCGTATTTGTGGGTGTTGCGGAAAAGGCTTTTGAACTCCGGTTTGCCAAGAGAGTCTTTTGCAAAATGCCGTGCATATTCATCGAAGGCCGAAGTTACTCGGCTGTAATACGGTGGGTCGCCAAACGCTTCTGGTGTTCCCGTGCCCAAAGGTATTCCGATATCCTTGACTATTACTTTGCCAGACAGCCCCGGACCAAATTCTAGCAAGTGACCAACTTTGCGAGAGTGGAAAGTGACTGTGAGGTCGGCGACGAACGGGTCTCCCAAGACCATTCCGCTGTCGGAACAAACTCCGCTCGGGATATCGATGGCAACATGCCTTAATTCACCTCGCAACCCGTCGCCAACTTCACTTCGCGCGGTGCCAGCATAGTCTTCTCCAAGATCGACCGAACGCTTTAAGCCGGTCCCAAAGAGCGCATCGATGTAGAGGTCCGGAATGCCGAGACCTGTAGGCCGGTAAAACATTTTGGAGTAGTCGTCGACTTCTCCCAATGTCTCCCACCGCTCGTAATTCACCCGCGCATCCGGCGGCAGCTTGTCGGGGTCGCCGTAGAGAAACACCTCCACCTCCCAGCCCCATTCCTTCAACAGCCGCGCCACGACAAACCCGTCGCCGCCATTGTTGCCCGGGCCACAGAGCACCAACGCGCGGTGGGACGTCGCCTTCAGCTCCGGCCATTCCTCGAAGATCGCCTCGACCACGCCGCGCCCGGCGCGTTCCATCAGTTCGAGGCCCGTGACCTCGCCGCTCTCGATAGCGGCTTGTTCGATGGCGCGCATCTGGGCGGCTGTCAGCAACTCGGTCATGGGCTCATCCTCCGCCCTCACTATTGAGAAATCCCTGACGAAGCCGCAAGGGCGCGCCTGACGATTCAAAAGCGATGTATTTGACAGCGAGTTGCACAAAATTTAAGCAGCGATTGTCGAAAGACGTGAGCCGACGCGGGAGTCTGCGGCGCCATTGATTGTGGCCCCGCGCGACCCGTGGTCTCACGCCTCAAAACCCCAAGGGAGTCGGAGCCATGAAGAAAGTCGAGGCCATCATCAAGCCGTTCAAGCTGGACGAGGTGAAGGAAGCGCTTCAGGAAATCGGCGTCCAGGGCCTGAGCGTCCTGGAAGTCAAGGGCTTCGGCCGCCAGAAGGGCCACACCGAACTGTATCGCGGTGCCGAATACGTGGTCGACTTTCTCCCGAAGGTGAAGATCGAGGTCGTGCTTGGCGACGACCAGGTCGAAGGCGCCATCCAGGCCATCATCGCCGCGGCAAAGACGGACAAGATCGGCGACGGCAAGATCTTCGTCAGCGACGTCAGCCAGGCCATTCGCATCCGCACCGGCGAAGCCGGCGAGGACGCGCTCTAAGTCATCAATCGGAACACTCGAAAGGGAAAAGGGTCATTCCATGAGCAATAAGGACGTCTTGAAGACAATCAAGGACGAGGACGTCGAATACGTCGACATCCGGTTCACCGATCCGCGCGGAAAGCTGCAGCACGTGACCGTCATGTCGGACCAGGTCGACGAGGATTTCCTCGACGAAGGGTTCATGTTCGACGGATCGTCCATCGCCGGCTGGAAGTCGATCGACCAGTCCGACATGAAACTGATGCCCGACACCAAATCGGCCTACATGGACCCGTTCTTCGCCGAGAAGACGATGGCGATCCATTGCTCGGTGGTCGAGCCCGACACCGGCGAGGCCTATGACCGCGACCCGCGTTCCACCGCCGAGAAGGCCGAGGCCTATCTCAAGTCCTCCGGCATCGGCGACACCTCCTACTGGGGCCCCGAGGCGGAATTCTTCCTGTTCGACGACGTCAAGTACTCGCTCTCGATGAACAAGGTCTCCTACGAGGTCGACGCCATCGACGCGTCATGGAACACCGACACCGACTACGAGATGGGCAACATGGGCCACCGCCCCGGCGTCAAGGGCGGCTATTTCCCCGTGCCCCCGATCGACGACGCCCAGGACATCCGCTCGGAAATGCTCTCGACCATGAAGCGCATGGGCATGAAGGTCGACAAGCACCACCACGAGGTGGCGTCCTGCCAGCACGAGCTGGGTCTGATCTTCGGCACGCTGACCGAACAGGCCGACCACCTGCAGAAGTACAAGTACGTCATCCACCAGGTCGCCCACGCCTACGGCAAGTCGGCCACCTTCATGCCCAAGCCCATCGCGGGCGACAACGGCACCGGCATGCACTGCAACATGTCGATCTGGAAGGACGGCAAGCCGCTCTTCGCCGGCGACAAGTACGCCGACCTCTCGCAAGAGGCGCTCTGGTACATCGGCGGCATCCTCAAGCATGCCAAGGCGCTCAACGCCTTCACCAACCCGTCGACCAACAGCTACAAGCGCCTGATCCCCGGCTTCGAGGCCCCGGTTCTGCGCGCCTACTCGGCCCGCAACCGCTCGGGCTGCGTCCGTATTCCGTGGACCGAGTCGCCGAAGGCCAAGCGCGTCGAGGCCCGTTTCCCCGATCCGTCGGCGAACCCCTATCTCTGCTTCGCCGCGCTTCTGATGGCCGGTCTCGACGGCATCAAGAACAAGATCGACCCGGGCGAGGCGATGGACAAGGACCTCTACGACCTGCCGCCGGAAGAGCTGGAAGGCATCCCCACCGTCTGCGCCAGCTTGCGCGAGGCGATGGAAGAGCTGGAAGCCGACATGGACTTCCTCCTGCCCGGCGACGTCTTCACCCGCGACCAGATCGAGGGCTACATGGACCTCAAGTGGGAAGAGATCTACGCCTTCGAACACACGCCGCATCCGGTCGAGTTCAAGATGTACTACAGCTGCTGAGCTTCCCTCAGCACCAGAGATGCGACAGGGCGCCCCGCAAGGGGCGCCTTTTTTCGTTGGGGGAGGCGCTGTCGGCCCGTAGCGGACATTCGAGGTCGGCGCAGCGAACGTCGGCCCGGAGCCCGAAGCAGACCGAGGCTTATCTTCGATGTTGGCAGTGCCACTATGCCTGCGCCTGACCTACCGCGTGAAACTTACACCGCGTGGGATCACGCCAAACGTGACCAGCGAGGGGTCGCAGGCTAAACCACAAGCCTCCACCATCCGTCGAGAGGGCATGTTGTCCGGCGCGACCTGTGCCAGCGCATGGGTCCAGGAGAGCATCCGCTGGCTTTCGACCAGCACATGCGCCGTGACTATCTTTCCAAGACCCGATCCGCGATTGGCCGGCGCGACACTGGTCGAGCCGTTGAAGACGTGCCCGCCGAAACGCGAACGCTCATGATATCTGGCGGTGACATTCGAAACCGCCGCAAGTTCACCATCATGTGCCCATAGGCAGGCGGTGAACGACGGGACTACCTCGCCGCGAAGGTAGGGGCCTGGCAGAGGCGCAACTCCTGTCGCCAGATTCAGTGCTTGAATCGCCGATAGTTCCTGGTCGTTCGGTGTCTGTAGGCATTCCAGGCGCCATCCGTCCGGGACACGGTACTCCGCGAGTATTCTCCCGCTATTCTCAAGCACGCGGTTGGCGTCGGAAATGTGAACATTCCATTGCGGGAAATCAAAGTCACTGCCGAATACATTCGCGAGCAACGCCTCGGCGTCCGCGCGTTGCATGGCGGTGAGAGCAACAGTCCCGTCTGAATCGACGAACTCCCTCACGCGACCCCAGCCGACTGCAGCAGGATCGAGAATATTCATTACCCGGCCGCCATTCGCCATTGTCGTCGAATGCATCAGCCATTCATGGCGAACGATCATCTGCTTCTGGATTTCAATCTGAAAATCCGTGCCGAAGTACTCCGGCATGTCAGCCTCCCAAAGCGGTGGTCTGTACTCACTAAACCACGGGCCCTTCATTCCTTACTATTTGAACTCGGAAAGCCTTGGTCAACAGATGAAGGGCTACATACGTGACGCCGCTTCAGCCATCCGACAATCCAAGGTGACACACCATGTCCAGATAGGTGGCAGCAACGAGCAGTGAATGTGAATGCTTCGTAAATCCGATGGCCCCTTCGTCCGCAAAGCGGACGTCGGGGGGAGATCGCAGCGAACGACCGCTCCCCTTCCACACCTCTCGCCGCACGGCCTCCTCCCAACCCTTACCGCCCCATTAACCTTCCTTACCGTTCGCACAAGATGTGGGGTGTCAACAAAGCGGTCGGTCAAGAGGCACCGACAGAATACCGACGTGATACCGACGTGATACCGACATGTGGAATCCGCCCCATTCCCCCACAAGATATGGGCGTTAACCATTTTGAGCAGTTGCGCGCAACGCAGCGCGTTCGGACGTTGCGTTAAGCCCCGGTTACTTTGATACATATCAAGGCTGCCCCGCCCCCGACCTGACAGAAAACTTGCGCGAACAGAGTCAGGCCATCCCGATGTCAGTGAACGAACCCGAAACCCTTTATGCCGCGCGCGAACCGGTGTTTCCGCGCCGCGTCAGCGGCAAATTCCGCACGTTCAAGTGGTGGATCATGGGGATAACCCTCGGAATCTACTACCTTACTCCCTGGATACGCTGGGACCGCGGCCCCAACCTTCCCGACCAGGCCGTCCTGATCGACATGGCCGGGCGCCGGTTCTATTTCTTCTGGATCGAGATCTGGCCGCACGAGTTCTACTTCGTCGCGGGCCTGCTGATCATGGCCGGCCTCGGCCTTTTCCTCTTCACCTCGGCCCTCGGCCGCGTCTGGTGCGGCTACGCCTGCCCGCAGACCGTCTGGACCGACCTTTTCATCCTCGTCGAGCGCTGGATCGAAGGCGACCGGAACGCACGTGTCAGGCTCTGGAAATCCAAATGGGATCTCCACAAGTGGCGGTTAAGACTGACGAAATGGACCGCCTGGCTTCTCATCGGCCTCGCCACCGGCGGGGCCTGGGTGTTCTATTTCACCGACGCTCCGACGCTGGCGCGCGACCTTGTCACGCTGGACGCGCACCCCATCGCCTACACCACCATCGCCATCCTGACGGCCACGACTTTCCTCTTCGGCGGCCTCGCCCGCGAACAGGTCTGCATCTACATGTGCCCCTGGCCCCGCATCCAGGCCGCGATGATGGACGAGGACACGATCACGGTTGCCTACCGCGACTGGCGCGGCGAACCGCGCGGCAAGGGCAAGGACCGCGAGGGGCTGGGCGACTGCATCGACTGCAACGCCTGCGTCAACGTCTGCCCGATGGGCATCGACATCCGCGACGGCCAGCAGCTTGCCTGCATCACCTGCGCGCTGTGCATCGATGCCTGCGACGACGTGATGGACAAGGTCGGAAAGCCGCGCGGGCTGATCGACTACCTCGCGCTGACCGACGAGACGCGCGAGCGCGCCGGAAAGCCGCCACGCCCGATCTGGAAACACGTGCTGAGACTGCGCACGATCATCTACACCGCGCTCTGGTCCGCCGTCGGCCTGGCACTGGTCTTCATGCTCTTCATCCGCGCCGAGATCGACGTCACGGTCGCGCCGATCCGCAATCCCCAGTTCGTGACCATGTCCGACGGCTCGATCCGAAACGCCTACGATATCCGGCTGCGGAACAAGCATGGCGAGGACCGTCTCTTCCGCATTCAGGTGGCGGGGGATCCTGTGTTAAGGGTCGAACTGGAAGGAACGTTCTACGAATCCGTTACGGTTCCGGCCAACGAGACGCTTTTGCAGCGCGTCTACATCATCGCCCCGCCGAATTCCGGCCCGGCGACCTCGGAGCGGACCGAAGCGCGGTTCTGGGTCGAGGATCTGGTTTCGGGCGAACGGGTTTACAACGACACCGTATTTATTGGAGCGGCGCAATGATCGAACGAGAAATCACCGGAAAGCATGTTCTGATCGGAACGATTGCAGCTTTCGGCGTCATCATCGCCGTGAATTTCACGATGGCGTATCAGGCCATCGGAACCTTTCCCGGGCTCGAGGTAAAGAACTCCTACGTCGCCAGCCAAAGTTTCGACGCCCGCCGCGAGGCGCAACAGGCCCTGGGCTGGGAGGCGAGCGCGACTATCGAAGGCGGCCTTCTGAAAATAGCCCTGTCCGACGCGGCTGGCCGGCCGGCCCAGCCTTCGGGGATAACGGCTGTTCTGGGCCGCCCGACGATTGCCCGCGATGACCGCGTGCTCGATCTGGTGCGTCAGGACGGCGTCTTCACGACCCCGGTCGATCTGGACCGGGGCGCGTGGATCGTCAAGCTGACCGCCACCAGCGACGCAGGCGTCGAATTCGCCAAGCGCATGGACATCTGGGTGCGCTGACATGAGCGTGGCGGAGCATCCCTCGCTTGCGGCTTGTCCGGCCTGTTCGGTCGCCCCGGTGGCGCGGCGCCCGGCCGAGGATATCTCCAATCCCACGATCCAGCTCTCGCTGCCGACGATCCATTGTGCTGGGTGCATCTCGGGCGTCGAGCGGGCGCTTTCGGGTGTCGATGGCGTCGGCGAGGTGCGGGTCAACCTGACCCGCAAGCGGGTGCAGGTCGTCGCAGACGGGAACATCTCCGCCGCGTCGCTTGTCGGCGTGCTTGCCGACGCAGGCTACGAGGCGCACGAGCTTGATGCCGACGCAATGGCCGCCTCGGCGGCCGATGGTATGGCGCGCGAACTGCTGATGCGTCTCGGTGTCGCCGGCTTCGCCATGATGAACGTCATGCTCCTGTCCGTGGCCGTCTGGTCCGGTGCGACCGAGGCGACGCGCGATCTGTTCCACTGGATTTCGGCGGCCATCGCCCTGCCGACGGTAGCCTTCTCGGCGCAGCCGTTCTTCAAAAGTGGGTGGGGGGCCCTGAAAGGGCGCCGCCTGAACATGGATGTGCCGATCTCGCTGGCGATCCTTCTGGCTTCGGGGATGTCGCTTTACGAGACGGCTTCGGGTGGCGAGCACGCCTATTTCGACGCGGCCCTGTCGCTGACCTTCTTCCTTCTGGCGGGCCGGTACCTGGACCAGCGCACACGGCTTGCCGCGCGCTCGGCTGCGGCCGAGCTGACCGCGCTCGAGGTGCCGCGCGCACTGCGGGCCAGCGGCGAGACCGTGGCGGTTGCCGACCTCGTGGCGGGTGACGAGATCCGTGTTCTGCCCGGTGCGCGCTGCCCGATCGACGGTGTCGTGACAAGCGGCGCCAGCGAGATCGACCGGTCGCTGATTACCGGTGAAAGCCTGCCGGAGTCGATCGCCGAGGGCCAGGCGATCAACGCGGGCGAGACCAACCTGACCGGCCCTCTGATCGTGCGCGCCACCTCGGCGGGGACCGACACGTCGCTGCGGCGCATGGCCGACCTTGTCGCCGTGGCCGAGAACGCCCGCAGCCGCTATGTCTCGCTGGCTGACCGCGCCGCGCGGATCTATGCCCCGGCCGTGCATCTGCTGGCCCTAATCGCGTTCATCGGCTGGGTAACGGCCACGGGTGACGTGCGTCTTTCGCTCAACATCGCCGTCGCGGTTCTGATCATCACATGCCCCTGCGCCCTTGGTCTTGCCGTGCCAGCGGTCTCTACCGCAGCCTCCGGGCGGCTTTTCCGGCGTGGTCTTCTGGTAAAGAACGCCACCGCGCTCGAACGTCTGGCCGAGGTGACGCACGTGATCTTCGACAAGACCGGCACCCTGACCGAAGGCCGCCCCGTCCTGGACCGCCATGACGCGGACGAACGGCAGTCGGCGGTCGCCGTGGCCCTGGCGCGCGCCTCGTCGCATCCTTTGGCCGAAGCGCTGCGGGCAGGTCTTCACGGTGCCGGCGCGGCGGTGACGGATATCCGCGAAATCCCGGGCCACGGCATCGAAGGACGCTGGCAAGATCGCGGCGTCAGGCTCGGGCGCGCCGATTGGGTCGGAGCGCCCGCCGGCGGCGGCACGGCAACCTGGCTGCGGATCGGCACCGAGGCGCCCGTGGCGTTCCGGTTCAGGGACACGCCCAGGAAAGGGTCGGCCGAGGCCATCGCCGCGTTGCGTCAGGCAGGCTGCACGGTCGAGTTGCTGTCGGGCGACACCGAGGAGGCTGTCGCCGATCTGGCGCAGCGTGTCGGAATCCCGGACTGGCGCGCGGCACTGCGTCCCGAAGACAAGGTGGCCCATGTGCGCGCGGTCAGCGACGCCGGGCAGCGTGTGCTGATGGTCGGTGACGGCCTGAACGACACGGCAGCGCTTGCCGAAGCGCATGCTTCGATCTCGCCCGCATCCGCGCTCGACGCCAGCAGAACGGTCAGCGACATCGTTCTTCTGGGCAGCGACCTCTCCGGGATCGGCGAAGCGGTCACGACGGCGCGATCGGCCAGGCTCAGGGTGCTGGAAAACTTCTCGATAGCGGCGCTTTACAACCTGGTCGCAATACCGCTTGCCCTTGCCGGCCTGGCCACACCGCTGGCGGCGGCACTTGCCATGTCGGGCTCGTCGATCATGGTAACGCTGAACGCGATGAGGCTTCGCTGATGGAAGTGCTCGTCATCCTGATCCCGGTATCCCTCGGCCTTGGTTTGCTGGGGCTTCTGGCATTTTTCTGGTCGCTCAAGACGCGCCAGTACGAAGATCCCGAAGGCGACAGCCACCGGATTCTCCGCACGGACTACGACGATCATCCAAAGACCTGAAGCGTGTCGCCCGCGACGGCAGCCGGGCGGTGCAGCGCCGATCACACCGTGGTGATCCCACGCGATCACTCTTTGGCTTGTGCGTCCCGGTACCTATCTATCTACTCAAACCATCACAGACGCGCCCCGTCGGGCGCGCCCGAGCAGACATAGGAGGATGGAGTGAACTCGATCGCACTCTCTCGTCGCCGGACAGTACAGCACGCACAGTACATCTGGCTATTAATACTGAGCATGGCCCTGGTCATCGCTCAGACCATCTCGGCAGCCGCGCAATCGCGGCCCGATACATTCGCCGACCTGGCCGAAAAGGTCAGCCCGTCGGTTGTGAATATTACCACCTCGACGACCGTCGCCGCCTCGACCGAGCCGGGGCCGATCGTTCCTGAAGGCTCGCCTTTCGAGGATTTCTTCCGCGACTTCATGGACCGCAACGGCCCGAACGGTCCGAACGGCCAGTCGCCGCGGCGAAGCCAGGCCCTGGGGTCGGGATTCGTGATCTCGGAAGACGGTTTCATCGTCACCAATAACCACGTCATTCAGGGTGCGGACGAAATTCTCATCGAATTCTTCGAGGGTTTCGAACTTGAGGCAGAACTCGTCGGCACCGACCCGAACACGGACCTTGCTCTTCTGAAGGTCGAATCGGACGAGCCCTTGAAGTTCGTCAGCTGGGGTGACAGCGAAACGGCCCGCGTGGGCGACTGGGTGATGGCGATGGGCAACCCGCTGGGGCAGGGCTTCTCGGTATCCGCCGGGATCGTCTCGGCACGCGGCCGGGCGCTTTCGGGCCAGTACGACGACTACATCCAGACCGACGCGGCCATCAACCGGGGCAACTCGGGCGGCCCGCTGTTCAACCTGAACGGCGAGGTGATCGGCGTGAACACCGCGATCCTGTCGCCGAACGGCGGTTCGATCGGTATCGGTTTCGCCATGTCCAGCAGGGTGGCCGAGAACGTCATCAAGCAGCTTCGTGACTTCGGCGAAACCCGCCGCGGGTGGCTGGGCGTTCGCATTCAGGACGTCACCGACGACCTGGCGGAAGGCCTTGGCCTCAGCGAAGTGCGCGGCGCCCTCGTGACCGACGTGCCCGAAGGCCCGGCGCTTGAGGCCGGGATGGAGGCAGGCGACGTGATCCTGTCCTTCGACGGTGTCGAGGTTGACGATACCCGCGGCCTGGTGCGCCAGGTGGCCAACACCGAAGTCGGCAAGGAAGTGCGCGTCATGGTCTTCCGCGATGGCAAGACCGAGACCCTGCGCATCACGCTTGGCCGGCGCGAGGATGCCGAACGTCCGATCCCGGCGTCGGTCAACTCGACCGATCCGGTCACGAGCGAGGTGCTTGGCCTGACCGTCAGCAACATGACGGACGAGCTGCGCGAGCAGCTTGGCCTGGGCGAAGACGCCGACGGACTTGTCGTGGCCGAGGTCGCCGAAGACAGCGAAGCCTATGAAAAGGGTCTCCGCGCTGGCGACATCATCACCGAAGCCGGTCAGGAAAAGGTCTCCAGCGTGGCCGATCTGGAAGGCCGGATCGACGAGGCGCGGGAAGCGGGGCGCAAGTCCCTGCTGCTGCTGGTCCGTCGCGAAGGCGATCCGCGGTTCGTGGCCCTGTCGCTGGAAGACAGCTGAACCGCCGAATGAACTCAAGAAGGGGGCGTCCCGCCGGGGCGCCCTTTTTTTTGCCGGCCGGCATGCGCAAGACTTGCCATGCCGCCACCCCGCCTTACCCTGAGATCGGGTAAACAAGGAGTGGGCCGATGGGGTCAGCCCCCTACGTGTCGGTCGTCATCCCGGCCTTTCGCGCCGAGACGACGATCCGCAGGGCTATCGAATCGGTTCTGCACTCCGGTTTGCCGGTCTTGGATGTCGAAATCGTCATCGCGTCCGACGATGGACGCGACTACGCCGCACTCGTCCCCCGTGAATTCCGCCTGACCCAGGCAGCCCCCGGTCCAGTGGCCACCGGCGTCGGAGCGGCGCGCAATCGGGCCGTCGACGTGGCCACGGGTCAATTCCTGGCATTCCTCGACGCGGACGACACCTGGGAGCCGGGCTATCTCTCGGTGGCCCTTGCCACCGCCCGCTTGGCGGGCCTTGTCTTCACGCCCACGCGTGTCCTTCGGAACGGCAGCGAAATCCTGCGCACCCTGGGTGGCGCCCGCATGACGCTGCACGACCTGGCCAGCACCGGCGCCAGCCACCATCCCGTCGTGGCAAGAGGGCTCGTCGGCAGGTTTCGGGACGGTCCCTCGCAGGATGTCCTGCACGCGGTCGAACTCCTGACGATGCATGGCGGCAGCGCGGCCGCTTCGGCCAGGGCTTACGAGATACACATTCGCGACGGCAGCGTGTCGCGCAGCGCCGGGTTCGCCCGCAAGGTCGATAACGCCTATCGCGAGATCGCGCGCGAGATCGCGACGGGTGGCACGCGGGTTCCACCTGCATGGCAGAAGGAAGCGGCCGAGGTGTTCCATGCGAAACGCGCCCTGAACAGTGCCTTCGCACGCTCGTCTGCGCCAGGTTTCTACGAATTCGTTGCCGAAAAGCGCGGTGTCGCGGCCTGATCTACTCGGCCGCCAGGGCAACATCCGCGCGGCCCGCATCGGCGATATCCGCGACGATTTCGTCGATAATCGCCTTGAAATTCTCGAAATTGTTGTTCGGTCTGATCGCCTGCTCGTTCATGTAAAGCGCACGGTCGATCTCGATCTGGACCGCGTGCTGACCCCGGGCCGGGCGGCCGTAATGCTGCGTCACGTAGGCACCTGCGAAGGGTGCGTTCCGCGCCACCCGAAGCCCGGCGGCTTCGAATGCGGCCTCGATCCTGTCGACGATCTCGGACGAGGCGGCGGCACCGAACCGGTCGCCCAGAACGATGTCGGGGCGCCGTCCCTGGCTGTGGCCGATCGACTCGATCGCCTCGTGCGGCATCGAATGGCAATCTACCAGGATCGCCTCGCCGAACATGACAAGGCTGTCCTTCAGCAGTTGGTCCAGCGCATCGTGCCACGGTTTCCAGATCCCATCGATTCGCGCGTGCGCCTCGCGAAGGCTGATCTTGCCGCGATAGATCGCCCGCCCGTTGGCCACGACCCGCGGCACGACGCCAAGCCCGGAACTGACCCGCGGGTTGTGCGCCGATTTGCTGACGCCCTCGATCAGCGACGGGTCCAGCTCGTCGGCGGACCGGTTGACGTCGATCCAGGCCCGGGGGGCCGTCGCGGTCAGCAGGGGCGCCCCGTGCAGGGGGGCCGTATCGAACAGCCGGTCGACGAACGCATCTTCGGAGGATCTCAGCGTTTTTTCGTCCAGTACCGACCGGCGCACGAAGTTCCACGGGTAATCCCGCCCGGAATGAGGAGACGCGAAAACGACGCTCGTCGTCCTGATATCAGGCATGGTCAAGCGGTATGCCACGGCAAGCGTCTCCTTTCCGGCGAGAGTATAAGCCGGAAATCGTCGCCGCCAAAAGCCCTTGAAGTGGTTTGTGGTTGCGATTATAGAACCCCGGACCGGCGCGGGGCCTGCCCCGCGTCTTGTTCTTTAGGGACAGGCCGGTAACGGCGGAACGGGCGGTTAGCTCAGCGGTAGAGCACTACGTTGACATCGTAGGGGTCACTGGTTCGATCCCAGTACCGCCCACCATGAGCCGCCTCCGAAAGGGGGCAAAACGGAAACAATGGCGCACATCAGCGCCGCGACAGAGGAGAGGACCCATGAAGGTTCGCAACTCGCTCCGCTCGCTGAAGAACCGGCACCGCGATTGCCGCGTCGTGCGCCGCAAGGGCCGCGTCTACGTGATCAACAAGACGCAGCGCCGGTTCAAGGCACGTCAGGGCTGATTCGGCTCTGTTAACTGCGAAACGGGCCGCCCCGCTGGGCGGCCTTTTTTGTTTTTGCCGCTTTCTCTGCTAGCGTGCATCCCGGAGGTCGTCATGCTCCAGTTCGACGACGAAACTTCGGCCATTCTGGAACGCGCCTTATTTTCGGACGCTCTGACCGGTCCGGGTTCATGATCCTGATGGAGAAATACGCGGTCGAAAACGGCCACGTTGCCGCCGACGAGGCGCGGGCATGGGCGGAAGAGCAAGAGCGACTGGCCGCAGAGGGCAGGTTCTTCCAGACACTTACGCACTTTGTCGTGTCGGCGCGAAAGCGCTGATCCGCAGTCGGTCACGCCACGTTTCCGCTTGGTCGTCAGATGGGATGCAAGGCGTGCTTGCACACGCCTCTTTCCAGCGCTACGCGGGCCGAAACGGGAGGGTTTCGGATGGCGAAGTTGAACTGGGGACTTATCGGCGGCGGCGAGGGAAGCCAGATCGGACCCGCGCACCGTCTTGGGGCAGCGGTTGACGGGGATTTCGCCTTCGTCGCGGGCGCGCTGGATCACAGGCCCGACGCGGGCCGCGACTATGGCCGCAGGCTGGGACTGGACGAAAGCCGCGCTTACGGTGACTGGCGCGAAATGCTCGACGGCGAGGCGTCCCGCAAGGACCGGATTGACCTCGTCACGGTCGCAACGCCGAACTCCACTCATTTCGAGATCACCAAAGCCTTCCTTCTGGCCGGGTTCCACGTGCTTTGCGAAAAGCCGATGACGATCACGGTCGAGGAAGGCGAGGAGATCGTTCGCCTGACCCGCGAGACGGGGCGGATCTGCGCGGTGAACTACGGCTACACCGGCTATGCCCTTGTGCGGCACATGCGGGCAATGGTGGCGCGCGGCGATCTGGGCCGGGTGCGGTTGGTGGTGGCGAACTTCGCCCACGGCCACCACGCCGATGCTGCGGACGCAGACAATCCGCGGGTGCGCTGGCGCTACGATCCGGCGCAGGCGGGCGTGTCCGCCCAGTTTGCGGACTGCGGCATTCACGCCATGCACATGGCCTCCTTCGTGACCGGCCAGGAGGTCGAGAAGCTGTCGGCCGACACCGTTTCGTGCATCGAAAGCCGGACGCTGGAAGACGACGCGATGGTCAACTTCCGGATGTCGGGCGGCACCGTCGGACGGCTCTGGACCTCGTCGGTGGCGCTTGGCCGCCAGCACGGTCTCGAGATCCAGGTCTTCGGGGAAAAGGGCGGCTTGCGATGGTCGCAGGAACAGCCCAACCAGCTTTACTGGATGCCGCTCGGCGGGCGTCTGGAGGTGATCGAGCGCGGCGGACCGAATCTCTCTCCCGAGGCCGACCGCGCCAGCCGCGTCACGATGGGCCATGCCGAGGGCATGCCGCTGGCGTTTGCGAACATCTACAAGGATCTCGCCGAAGCCATCCGGGCGCGGCAGGAAGTCCGCGACATGGACCCGGCCGCCGATCTCTATCCCCGCGCCGAAGACGGGTTGCGCTCGATGGCTGCGGTATATGCCGTCGCCGAATCCGGCAGAAGTGAGGGCGCGTGGATCGACGCGCGGCCGCCGATGTTCCGGTAAAAAGGCAATAAAGGACGCAATGGGCGGCCATTTTTCGGACACAATGCTGTCCTAGCTCAGGTTTTATGGCAACGAAGATAGAAATCGGGTTCGGAGTTTTCGCGGCGGCGTGTTTCGCCGGCGCGGTCGATGCCTGGCTGGGCACGGGCGCGGTCGACATGCTGGTCGACCTGTGCCTCAGCGATCCCGACGCGGTCCCCGCTGACATGGACCCGATGCCCATGTCCGAAGGTGGGCACAACACCCATGCGTCGCTGTTCCTGGCTGCCGGCCTGGCCTCTCTGGGGCTTGGCCTCTCATCAGGTGAAATCGCACCGCTGCTTCAGCAGCGCCGGAAGGCGCGGCCCGAAGGGCAGGCACGGCGCCGCCTGATCGCGGCTCTGGTCTATGTGGCCAGAACCTGCAGGGGGGCGACCCCCCGCGATGTTGCCGAAGCCTATCTCGCCGCCACCGGCGAAGAGGTGGACCGCCGGGAAGTCGGCAAAGCGGTCGGCTATCTGCGCTCGTCCCGGGCTGCACCGATAGAGCGTATTCTGGGCAAGGTGACCGACGACGAGGAAAAGCGCCTCATTCTGAATGCCGCGTGCCGGATCTGGTTCCGGCACGGCGTCGATTCCGAAATTGCGACCCGGACGATGGAGCGCGTGACAGCTGCCCTCGGGCTCGAGGGGAACGACATCAACGCGGCCCTCGATGTTCCGTGGAGCATCGATCCCGCGAAGTTCTTCAAGAATGTCGAAACCATCGCCCGCCGCACCGTCAGCCGCGCCACGACCGAGGCGCAGCGGATTACCACCCGCATTCGCGGCTTCGGCTGAGACCAGGCCAAAAGAAAAGGCCCGCCGAAGCGGGCCTGTTCCTGAAAGGCAGACGGCTCAGTCGGCCGCCTCTTCCTTCTCGTCTCGTGTGACCTCCTGGCCGGTCTCCTGATCGACGACTTTCATCGACAGGCGGACCTTGCCGCGGTCATCGAAGCCCAGAAGCTTGACCCAGACCTCCTGGCCTTCCTTCAGGACGTCCGAAGGATGGTTCAGGCGCTTGTTCTCGATCTGGCTGACATGCACCAGGCCGTCGCGCTTGCCGAAGAAGTTCACGAAGGCGCCGAAATCGACGATCTTCACAACCTTGCCCTTGTAGACCTTGCCTTCTTCGGGCTCGGCCACGATCGAGTAGATCATGTCATAAGCCCTCTGAATGGCTTCGCCGTTGGGCGAGGCGATCTTGATGACGCCATCGTCGTTGATGTCGACCTTGGCGCCCGAGGTTTCCACGATCTCGCGGATCACCTTGCCGCCCGAGCCGATCACTTCGCGGATCTTGTCGGTGGGGATGGTCATCGTCTCGATGCGCGGCGCATGCACGCTGAACTCGCCAGCGCCGGAAAGCGCCTTGTTCATCTCGCCCAGGATGTGCATCCGGCCGTCCTTGGCCTGCGCCAGGGCGGTCTTCATGATCTCGGGCGTGATGCCCGCGACCTTGATGTCCATCTGCAGCGAGGTGATGCCGTTCTCGGTGCCCGCGACCTTGAAGTCCATGTCGCCGAGGTGATCCTCGTCGCCCAGGATGTCGGTCAGAACGGCGTACGAGCCGTCATCTTCCAGCACCAGGCCCATCGCCACACCGGCAACGGCGGACTTCAGCGGAACGCCTGCATCCATCATCGACAGCGAACCGCCGCAGACCGAGGCCATCGACGACGATCCGTTCGATTCGGTGATCTCCGAAACGATGCGGATCGTGTAGGGGAAGTCGGTCGCCGCCGGCAGGACCGCCTGCAGTGCGCGCCAGGCCAGTTTGCCGTGACCGATTTCGCGCCGGCCCGGAGGACCGAAGCGGCCAACCTCGCCGACCGAATAGGGCGGGAAGTTGTAGTGCAGCAGGAAGTTCGAACGGAACGTGCCGTGCAGCGCGTCGATCATCTGCTCGTCGTCGCCGGTGCCCAGCGTCGTGACCACGAGGCCCTGGGTCTCGCCGCGCGTGAACAGCGCCGAGCCGTGGGTCCGGGGCAGTAGGCCCGTTTCCGCCACGATCGGGCGAACCTGATCGGTGGCGCGGCCGTCGATACGGCGTCCGTTCTTCACCACGTCGCCCCGCAGGATCGACGACTCCAGTTTCTTCAGAGCGGTGCCGAGGTTCTTGTCCGCAAGCTGCTCTTCGGTCAGCGAAGCCTTGATGGCGTCCTTTGCGGCCGCCACGGCGGCAACGCGCTGCTGCTTGTCGGTGATCGCATACGCGGCGCGCATCTGCTCTTCACCGGCGGCCTTCACGGCATCGTAGATCGCCGAGTAATCCGGCGGCTGGAAATCGAAAGGCTCTTTCGCGGCGTCTTCTGCCAGGTCGATGATCAGGTCGATCACCGGCTGGATCTGCTCGTGCGCGAAAGTGACCGCGCCCAGCATCTCGTCTTCCGACAACTCGTAGGCTTCGGATTCGACCATCATCACGGCGTCTTTCGTGCCGGCAACGACAAGGTCCAGACGCTGGTCGGGATTGTTGCGCAGGTCGTGCATGTCGTCGACCGTCGGGTTCAGGACATACTCGCCGTCCTCATAGCCCACGCGGCAACCGGCGATCGGCCCCATGAACGGGGCGCCCGACAGCGTCAGCGCAGCCGAAGCGGCGATCATGGCGACGATATCGGGATCGTTGACCAGGTCGTGCGACAGCACGGTGCAGATCACCAGGACTTCGTTCTTGAAGCCCTCAACGAACAGCGGCCGGATCGGCCGGTCGATCAGGCGCGAGGTCAGCGTTTCCTTTTCGGTCGGCCGCGCTTCGCGCTTGAAGAAGCCGCCCGGTATCTTGCCGGCGGCATAGTATTTCTCGTTGTAGTGGACGGTCAGCGGAAAGAAATCCTGACCTTCCTTTTGCTCGCGGGCGTATGTCACGTTGGCCATGACACTTGTTTCGCCATACGTGGCAATGACAGACCCATCGGCCTGGCGGGCAACCTTGCCCGTTTCCAGTGTCAGCGTCTCTTCGCCCCACTGGATTGATTTTTTGACTTCGTTGAACATCTAGCGTTTCCTATCTGGGCCGGCTCGGCGGTCCGAGTGCCCGATTGAGTGGCGGCCCCATTGCCGCCGACCCCCCTATCGTTCCATGCGCCGGGGTCAGAGCGTCACGTCTCAGATGGGCGGGCCATACAGCAGATTTCGGCAATTGGAAACACCAGAAGCGTTGTTTCCGCGCGTGCCGTTTATGTGCAGAGGAAAGCCGCGCGCGGCGGCGCTCAGACGCTGGTTTCGTTATAGCCCGTGCAGTCACGTCCGATGCGCGCCAGCCCTTCTTCCAGGTAATCCGCAAGCAACGGCGTTCCGACCAGATACTCGGCCGTGTGGTCGTTGTGCTCCTGCGTTGCGATCTGCTGCGCCTCCGACCAGTCGTCCGGTCCTTCGTCCCGGCCCAGCCACATGATCGCGACCAGGTCGATCTGCGCACCGTGACTTAGATCCGAGATGAACGATATCATTTCCGTCGCGGCCGGGCTGGTGCCCACGCCGAATTCATGCGCCTTCGAGATGATGAAGCAAACGGTATCGACCGGAACGCGAACCTCCGGCAGGTCGACATCGGGTGTCTGGCGGCTGAGTGTCATATTCGCATCCTCCGGTTTGGGGCAGCATGGCCGCGGCGGGGCCCGCAAGACATGATACAGGTCAAACTACTTGGCGCGCGGAAGGCCGCGCGGTCTCGACATTTCCCGAAATCCTATCATCTTTTGGGGATGCTTCGCACCATCGCATTTTTTCTGATGATTTGCGCCCCTGCCGCCGTCCTGGCCAGTGGCGAGGGAACCGGTGCGCCGGTGCCGGAAACCGCGGTCCTGATCGTCGATCGCCGGCCCGAGACCGTGTCGCTT
>JAVJUV010000090.1:0-10273 GCA_040220415.1 Silicimonas sp. | reverse complement strand
GGCTGTACTGCGTCCATCCGCGCCGGAACGACCGTTTCCTGACCACCTCGGCGGCCCTGCGGATCATCTATCCCGACGTCGATTTCACCGAGGTCAACTTCACCGGTCACCTGCTGGAAACACTGGAACGCTCCTCTGCCGCACGCTTCGAAATCGTGGTCGAGGAACTGCGCTGGGCGTGGGTTCAAAGGATGCGGCGCATCGTCAAAAGCATATCGGGCGACGTGCAGCTTCTCTGGATGTCCCGGCGCAGCCCGGACGATGCCGCCCGCGATACTTCCAGCAGCGATCCGATGTTCGTCACTCGCGCCATGCTGGACGAACTATCGCCCCATATCGCGGGCGTGACCGAAGTGGTTGGGAAAGGGCAGGATCCATCCTGCCAAAAGGTGCCGTTCGCCTGCGGACGGTCCGACGCCCCGGTCCACGCCGCCGTCGCGGACGCCCTTGCGCGGGACGTATTACCGCTGCTTGCCACGGAAAAGGGCCCCGACCTTGCGGTCGAGGCCCTTGCGTACGACGGCGACCCCGCCGGTCACAGCTTTTCGATCAGTTCCGGGACAGCCGTGAACAGGTCGGCGACCAGGCCGTAATCGGCGACCTGGAAAATCGGCGCCTCTTCGTCCTTGTTGATCGCGACGATGATCTTCGAGTCCTTCATGCCGGCCAGGTGCTGGATGGCACCCGAAATGCCGACCGCGACATAGAGATCGGGGGCCACGACCTTGCCGGTCTGCCCGACCTGCCAGTCGTTCGGCGCAAAGCCACTGTCGACCGCCGCGCGGGACGCGCCAACGGCGGCGCCCAGCTTGTCCGCCAGCTTCTCGATAAGCGCGAAGTCGGCTTCCGAGCCAACGCCGCGGCCACCCGAGACGACGATCCCTGCGCTGGTCAGTTCCGGCCGGTCGCTGGCGGCGACCTTGTCCTCGACCCATTCCGAAAGGCCGCCGTCGGCCCCGGCGCCGATCTTCTCGACTGCGGCCGACCCACCGGCACCCGCCGCGTCGTAGCCGGCGGTGCGGATCGTCATCACCTTCCTGGCGTCGCCCGATTTGACGGTCTGGATCGCGTTGCCCGCATAGATCGGACGGTCGAAGGTGTCGGCGTCATGCACGCCCACGACTTCCGAGATCACCATCACGTCCAGCAGTGCTGCCACGCGCGGCAGGACGCTTTTCGCGAAAGCTGTCGAGGCCGAGGCGATATGCTCATAGTCGCTGGCAAGCCCGGCCACCAGCTCGGCGGTCGGCTCTGCCATGCCGTGGCAATAGACGTGATCGTCGGCGAAAATCACCTTGGCGACGCCGTCCAGCGTGGCGGCTTCGGCGGCGGCGTCGTCGCCACCCTTTCCCGCGACCAGAACATGCACGTCGCCCAGCGGTTTCACCGCCGTCAGCGCCTTCGAGACCGCATCGGTCGCCAGCTTGCCCTCGATCACTTCGGCAAGAAGAAGAACAGCCATCAGATCGCCCCCGCATCTTTGAGTTTCGCCACAAGCTCGTCCACCGAGCCCACGATCTGACCCGCCTTGCGCGTTTCCGGCTCGGTCGTCCTGACGATTTCCAGCCGCGGCGCGACGTCGACGCCGTAATCGGCCGGCGTCTTCTCATCCAGCGGCTTCTTCTTCGCCTTCATGATGTTCGGCAGCGAGGCATAGCGCGGTTCGTTCAGGCGCAGATCCACCGAGACGATGGCGGGCATCTTCACCTTGATGGTCTGAAGACCGCCGTCCACTTCGCGGGTCACGGTGGCATGATCGCCGTCGATATCCAGCTTCGAGGCGAAGGTCGCCTGTGCCCAGCCCGTCAGCGCGCCCAGCATCTGGCCGGTGGCGTTCATGTCGTTGTCGATGGCCTGCTTGCCGCACAGCACAAGACCTGGCGCTTCTTCGTCGATCACCGCCTTCAGCAGCTTGGCGACGGCCAGCGGCTCGATGTCGGTGTGCACGTCGTCGGCGGCCACGATCAGGATCGCCCGGTCCGCACCCATCGCCAGCGCGGTGCGCAAAGTCTCCTGCGCCTGCTTGACGCCGATTGAAACGGCGACGATCTCCTCGGCCTTTCCGGCCTCCTTCAGGCGGATGGCCTCTTCGACGGCGATCTCGTCGAACGGGTTCATCGACATCTTGACGTTGGCGAGATCGACACCCGATCCGTCCGCCTTCACGCGGACCTTCACGTTGTAGTCGATCACGCGCTTGACAGGCACAAGTACCTTCATCTGCGCAAACTCCCTTCGGTTTCCCGGCAGGGAATAGCGAAGCCGTGCGCTCGACAACAGTGCAAAATCGACGCGCTTTGGCTCAAGGACGCCGCGTTATGTGCTAGTATGCTGGTATTTGGAGGTTTTCATGCAAAAGGTCCAGGGAATCGGAGGCTTCTTCTTTCGTGCGCGCGATCCCGAGGCGCTGGCCCGGTGGTACGAGGTCAATCTGGGAGTGTCCAAGGCGCCAGGCGACATGGAAACGCCGCCTTGGGTGTCGAAAGAGGGGGTGACGGTTTTCGCCCCGTTCAGGCAGGACACGGATTACTTCAGCGCCGAAAAGCAGTTCATGCTGAATTTCCGGGTCGCTGACATGGATGCCATGCTGGCGCAGCTTCGCGCCGCCGGGATCGCGATCACGCGGGAACAGACGATGGAGGGCATCGGCCGTTTCGCACATCTTGAAGACCCCGAGGGCAATCCGATCGAGTTGTGGGAACCCTCCGCGTGATCCGCCCGCAGCCGCGGTTCGCGCTTTCCGGTCGCCGACACGTCCCCCGGACGTTTCGCCGCTAGCCGCGGTTCGCGCCCGGAACCCACAGCACATCGCCGCGGCCTTCGTCGTTGGCGATCCGCGCGGCCACGAAGAACCAGTCCGAGAGACGGTTGAGGTAAGTGACCGCCGCTTCGTTGATGTCTTCCATTGTCGCCAGTTCGACCGTCAGGCGCTCGGCCCGGCGCGCCACCGTCCGGCAGACGTGCAGATGCGCGGCCAAGGGCGTGCCGGCGGGCAGGATGAACGACCGCAGCGGTTCCAGCCGGGCGATCATCGCGTCGATCTCTGCTTCCAGCCTTTTCGTCTGCTCGGGCACCATGCGCAGCACGGGATAGCCCGCGTCGGCGTCCCGGTGCATGTCGGGACGGCAAAGATCGGCGCCAAGGACGAACAGATCGTTCTGGATGCGCGACAGCATCACGTCGACATCGCCCTCGGCGGTCAGTCGCGCGACGCCGACCGTCGCGTTCAACTCGTCCACCGTGCCATAGGCCGTGACCCGCATCGAATGCTTGGCCACCCGCGCGCCGTTGCCCAGCGCGGTCTCACCCGCGTCGCCGGTCTTGGTGTAGATCTTGTTCAGAACGACCATGTCAGCCTCCGCGACGGATCAGGACAAACAACAGGATCAGCACGACGGCGACAGCCTGCGCATAAATGCGATAGCGCATGATCCGGTTGGCATGTTTCTTGTTGAAGTCGCCGCCCTTGGCAAAGCCGCCGATGCCGGTCAGCAGGATGGCCAGCACGATCAGAACGGCGATGGCGACGACGATGAAAAGCGGGTCATTCAGCATGGGGCTTCACCTAGGGCAGCGGCAGGGGAAAGGAAAGGCGTCACATCTTCGCGAGAATACGGTCCAGGATGCGGGTCGGCAGGATGCGCTTGCCGATGGCCGCCGCCCGGGTAGGGGTCGTGATCCGATAGCGCGGGCGCGGGTTGGCCAGCCTCAGCGCGTCGTGGACGACGGACGTGACCGCGCTGGCGGGCAGTTCGAACCTGTCGCGGACGCCGTCCTTTTCGTAAAGCCGGGGCTTCAGCCTGGCTTCGTAGTGCTGGCGCCGCGCCGAGTTCCGCCAGTCGATCCACTTCTCGAAATGCGGGATGGAGTTCTTGCGGATATTCGACGTGATCGGGCCGGGTTCGATCAGGATCACCCGGATATTCGCGGGCGCCAACTCCAGCCGCAGCGTGTCGGCCCACCCCTCCATCGCGAACTTGGTCGAGTTGTAGGCCCCGCGCCATTGCAGCGCCGTGAAGCCCAGGATCGAGGAATTCATCAGGATGCGCCCATGGCCCTGCCGCCGCATGACAGGAATGATGCGGCGGGTCAGGTCGTGCTGGCCGAAGAAATTGGTCTCGAAAATCGTCCTCAGCGCGTCGCGGGGCAAGTCCTCCAACAGGCCGGGAATGGCGTAAGCCCCGTTGTTGAAGACCGCCTCCAGCGTTCCGCCCGTGCGCGACAACGCCTCGTCCAGCGCGGCGGCGATACTGTCGGTGTCCTCGTAATCCAGCGGAAAACTTTCCAGCCCCTCATCCGCCAGCCGCGCGCAATCCTCGGCCTTGCGGCATGTCGCGAACACTCTCCAGCCGCGCCGGTTCAGCCCATGCGCCGCGTCGTATCCGATGCCGGACGAACAGCCGGTGATCAGAATGGATTTTCGAGCATCTGGCATCTGACCTGACCGAAAAAGCGGGAGTGGGGACATGACGAAGCATCATGCGCAATGTCAATGCGGGCAATTGACGGTGTCGGCCGAATCCGAACCCGACTTCGTGATCGCTGCCTATGGCTGTTTCGAAACGCCGGTTCCCGAACCGACGCGCGCCATCTGGACGCAGGAAAAGCATGATTGGGTCAGCTTTCCGGAGGTCTGGCCGTCTTTTACCGCAGCCGCGTCCGCCCAGGTTGTCAGCCCGGTCGCCGGTCGCCCAGGAACCTGCCGAAGATCCATCCCGATGTCGCGCCGTCGGTGGTGCGTATCTGGTACCAGCCGTCCCGGTCGTCCAGCACTTCCGCCGCGTCGCCCAGCACGACCTGTCCGACGACGGCATTTCCCGTGCCGGGCCCGGCGCGCAGGTTCACGCGCGAGCCGGTGACATACCGCAGCGGCCCATCGACGTCAGCGGAAGCGACAGGCGCACCCGCCTTCGTTTCGGTCGCGATGGCAGCCACCCGTCCGCCGCGCAGGGGCGCCAGCTTGCGATCGGTGCGATAGGCTTTCCCGGCTTCAAGCGCGATCCGAACCGCCTCGGCATCGCTGATCCCGGATGCAAGCGTCTTCGTCGTCACGTCGGCCTCGGGCAGCGCGAAGGACGTCAGCGTAAAGCCGGTGACGTCGTCCTGGGCCTGGCGTGTAACCGCCGGTTTGCGACTTTCGTCGCCGAAAAAGATCAAAATGCAATAGAGAGTGGCCAGACAGGCAACTGAATACTTCAACATATGACATTCCCCCCGGAACTGGGCCGGAGCTACACCCCGGTAGCGAGTCGTTCCATCAGGAAAGCAACGCCGGTTCAGGGGGAAAGTTCCGCCGTGTCTTTCATATCACGACCGCTTTACCCGGCCCGACACCGGCGCTATCACAGCATCTATGACCGACGTCGCCGACGACCCCAATATCGAGCCTCAGAACACCAGCGAACCGCTTCGCCGGGCGATCGGCGACCGGTATCTGACCTATGCGCTGTCGACCATCATGCACCGCGCCTTGCCGGATGCGCGCGACGGCCTGAAGCCGGTCCACCGGCGAATCCTCTACGCGATGCGCGAACTGCGGCTCAGTTCGACGGGCGGTTTCCGAAAGTCGGCGAAGATCTCGGGCGACGTGATGGGCAATTATCACCCCCACGGCGACGCCGCGATCTACGACGCGATGGCGCGGCTGGCGCAGGATTTCAACGTCCGCTACCCGCTGGTCGACGGACAGGGCAATTTCGGCAACATCGACGGCGATAACCCGGCCGCCTCGCGCTATACCGAAGCGCGGATGACCGCCGCCGCCGAGGCGCTGCTCGAGGGTCTCGACGAAGACGCGGTCGACTTCCGCCAGAACTACGACGGCACACTGGAAGAACCGGTGGTGCTGCCCGCCGCCTTCCCGAACCTCCTGGCGAACGGCTCGTCCGGCATCGCCGTCGGCATGGCCACGAACATTCCGCCGCACAACATCGGCGACCTTTGCGATGCGGCGATCCACCTGGCCAAGGCCAAGAACAGCGAACTGGTGCGCGACGATACGCTGATCGAAATGGTCAAGGGTCCCGACTTCCCGACCGGCGGCATCTGTATCGAACCGCCCGAGGCGATCGCCGAGGCCTACAGGACCGGCCGTGGCGGTTTCCGCGTGCGCGCCCGCTGGCAGGTCGAGGATCTGGGTCGCGGCCAGTGGCAGGTGGTCGTCACCGAGATCCCCTACCAGGTGCAGAAGTCGCGCCTGATCGAGAAGATCGCCGAGACGATCCAGACCAAGAAGGTGCCGATTCTGGCCGACGTGCGCGACGAAAGCGCCGACGACATCCGCATCGTGCTGGAACCGCGGTCCAGGAATGTCGATGCCGACGTGCTGATGAACATGCTGTTCCGCAATTCCGACCTGGAAAGCCGGTTCAGCCTGAACATGAACGTCCTGATCGACGGGCTGACGCCAAAGGTCTGCTCGCTGAAGGAAGTGCTGCGCGCCTTCCTCGATCACCGGCGCGAGGTGCTGCGGCGGCGGTCCGAGCACCGGCTGGCCAAGATCGATCACCGGCTGGAAGTGCTGGAAGGCTTCATCACCGCCTTCCTGAACCTCGACCGCGTAATCGACATCATCCGCTACGACGACGACCCCAAGGCCGCTATGATGCGCGAGGACTGGTCGCGCACCTTCGTCCGGGCGACGTCCGAGAAGGATTACGTCCCGCCACCGCCGGGCGAGGGCGAATTGTCCGAGGTTCAGGTCGACGCGATCCTGAACATGCGCCTGCGCTCGCTGCGCCGTCTGGAAGAGATGGAGCTGCGCCGCGAATACGACGAATTGCTGAAGGAACGCGCCGATCTTGAAGACCTGCTAGCCGACGACGGCAAGCAGTGGTCGACCATCGCCGACCAGTTGCGGGACATCAAGAAACAGTTTGCCGACCCGCGCCGAACCACCTTCGCCGAGGCGGCGCATGTCGAGGACGTGCCGCTCGAGGCGATGATCGACCGCGAGCCGATCACCGTCGTCTGTTCCGAGATGGGCTGGATCCGGGCGATGAAGGGCCACATCGCGCTGGACCAGGAACTGAAATTCAAGGACGGCGACGGCCCGCGTCACATCTTCCACGCCGAGACGACCGACCGGCTGCTGATCTTCGGCTCCAACGGGCGCTTCTACACCCTGTCTGCGGCCAGCCTGCCCGGCGGTCGCGGCATGGGCGAGCCGGTGCGCCTGATCGTCGACCTGCCGAACGAGGCCGAGATCACGGCCCTGTTCATCCACCAGCCCGGTGCGAAACTCCTGGTGGCGTCCAGCGCGGGCGACGGGTTCGTCGTCCCCGAGGACGAAGTCGTGGCCCAGACCCGCGCCGGCAAGCAGGTGCTGAACGTCAAGGGCGATGTCCGTGCCCGCGTCTGCCGCCCGGTCGAGGGCGATAGCGTCGCCGCGGTGGGCGAGAACCGAAAGCTCCTGGTCTTCCCGGTTGCCGACCTGCCCGAGATGGGACGCGGCAAGGGCGTCCGGCTGCAGAAGTACAAGGACGGCGGGCTTTCGGACGCCCGGACCTTCGTGCTGGCGGACGGCCTGTCGTGGCTCGACCCTGCCGGTCGGACCCGGACCGTAACCGAGGCCGACCTGGCCGAATGGCAAGGTGCGCGGGCCAGCGCCGGACGCATGGCGCCCCGAGGCTTCCCGCAGAACAACAAATTTTGAACACATTGTCCGGCTTTGGTTGGCCGAAACGACGATTTGTAACGGAATTTCATTATGGAACAGCAGTTTAGGCAGCACCTGGACGGAAACTATTCCGGCGACGCCTCGGGCATATTCCGTCTGGCCTTCGTGACCTCGCTTCTGACTCTTCTGACCCTGGGCATCTATCGCTTCTGGGCGAAAACGCGCATCCGGAACTACATCTGGTCCTCTGTCCGGCTTGGCGATGACGCTTTCGAGTATACCGGGACCGGCCTTGAAAAGTTCCTGGGCTTCCTTGTCGCGATCGTCATCCTGGCGCTTTACCTGGCCGTGATCCAGATGGTCCTTTTCTTCTTCGGCATGAACATCTTCAGCGAGCCGACGACGATGGAAGAGATGGTCGCGCAAGTGGCGGCGACCTATCTGACGGTTCTTGCCGTCGTGCCGCTGTGGTTCTTCGCGGTCTATCGCGCGCGACGCTACAAGATGGCCCGGACCCGTTGGCGCAGTATCCGTTTCGGAATGGAAAAAGGTGCGTGGGGCTATTCGCTGCGCGCCATCGGTCATTGGATACTGACCATCCTGACGCTGGGTCTGCTCTTGCCGCGGCAGACCTTCTCGCTCGAGAAATACATGACCGACCGCAGCTGGTACGGCACCGCGCAATTCACCCAGGGCGGCAAATGGACCGGCCTTTACCCGGCGATGAAGCATCTCTTTATCGGGATCGCGATCGCGGTGCTCGCCGTCGTCTTTCTGGCGGTCGAGCAGACCGTCCTTGGCGGGCTTCTGTTCGTGGTCGGATATGTCTGGGGCATGGTCGGCATGGTGTATTACCGCGT
The DNA here is from genome assembly GCA_040220415.1 of Silicimonas sp. Taxonomy (GTDB): domain Bacteria; phylum Pseudomonadota; class Alphaproteobacteria; order Rhodobacterales; family Rhodobacteraceae; genus JAVJUV01. Next base: position 1,795 of record JAVJUV010000090.1, on the reverse strand, counting down.
TCGTGCCTTCGGCTATCTGACGGACAACAAGCGCCTTGGCGGCGATGTAGGCTTTCAGGCCAGCCCGCGAACCGGCGAGGTGATCAGGATCGTGTTCCTCGGCAGCCTCGGCATCGCCGTGGCGGCAGCCGTTCTGTTCGGCATGGCGGGGGTGATCTTCGCAGGTGTCGTGGCCACAGCGTCCGGGGCGCCGTCTCCGGCCATCCTGATCCTGCCCGCGCTGGCCTACGTCGCGGCCCTGCTCATGGTCGGGGCCTTGTCGCTTTCGATGATCATCCAGCCGCTGATCCGGCACGTGGTCGAGACGCTGAACGTGGATGACGCGCATGGTCTCAACCTGATCCGCCAGCGGGCCTATGACGATGGCGCCGACGCCGAGGGCTTTGCCGATGCGCTGGACGTCGGTGGCGCGATCTGATGCGACCGCCCCAGGGGCCGGTTCCGGCCGTCTTCTTCGACGGCCAGACTTCCGCCCGGCACGAGGTGACGGTCAGCGTCGACTGGCGAACGCCGGCGGCGCTGATCATCGAGGGCCCGTCCCCCGCGCTACCGCTGCGCTGGCTTCTGGAACGCCTGCGCGGATTGTCCGACCAGGCCGACCGGGACACGCTGGTCGTCACGCTGGTAGCCGACAGCGAGGATGAAACGCCTCGGGATCCCGCCCGCCTCGTCATCTCCGACCCGGCGCTACGCGACTGGGTCCGCGCGTCCCGGCCCAACCTCTTCCGGCGCGACCTTCGCGACGGAACCCGGTTCAAGCTGATCACCCGCACCATCGGCGCGCTGGCCGCGTTCCTGGTCATCCTGTTCGTGCTGTTGCCGCGGATGGCGGACACCCTGGCCGGGCTGATCCCATCCGAGCGCGAAGCGGCGCTGGGCCGCGCGACGATCCGCCATTTCGAATTCGCCTTCGGCGACGGGGACAAGACGCTTCGCTGCGAAAACCCCGAGGCGCAGGCGATCTGGGACGAACTTGCCGAAAGCTTCATCGACCGGTCGCGCTATGACGCGCCGGTCAGCGTGATCGTGATGGATCATCCGATGGTCAACGCCTTCGCCGCGCCGGGCGGGTATATCGTGTTCTTCCGCGGCATGATCGAAAAGGCCGAGTCCCCGGACGAGATTGCCGCCGTCATGGCGCACGAGATCGGACATGTCATGGCGCGCGATCCGACGCGGCTGGCGCTTCGGTCGGTCGGGTCGGTCGGTCTGCTGGGGCTTGTCCTGGGCGATTTCGCCGGTGGCGGCGCCATCGTCCTGATCGCCGACCGGCTGCTCGATTCCAGCTACAGCCGCGAGGCCGAGGCCGAGGCAGATCGCTATGCGTTCGAGAGGCTGGCCGCGCGAAACATCGACCCGGCCGCGATGGGCGATCTGTTCGAGCGCATCAGGAACGAGCTTGGCGACGTCGAAGGCCTGGCCTCTCACATCATGACGCATCCGTCGTTCGCAACCCGGATCGACGAGGCGCGGCGTCAGAGCGAAAACGTTCCCGATCCAAGGCCCGCCCTGTCCGGTCGCCAGTTCGCGATCCTCAAGGAAAGCTGCGCCTCGAAATAGCGGCATTGAAGTGCTCCGGTCGCCGCGCTACCACCAAGGGGGCGGTGAGTGAGGGCAAAATGAGACAGCGGATACTCGGACTACTGGCGATTCTGGCACTGACGGCATGCGGTGCCGAAGAGGATTTGTCCCTTCCGCCCGAACCGCTGGGCCAGTTCCGTCTGGGCCACAACATCGCCATCGCCGACGACGTGACCAAGGGTCCGTTCTCGCGCGAGTTCACCGTGGACCAGCT
>JAVJUV010000089.1:0-245377 GCA_040220415.1 Silicimonas sp. | reverse complement strand
GGGGGGGGGGGGGGGGCAGCCCCCCCCTTGGCGATAACGGCAGTTTCCTCCGGCCCCGGCATGCGCTAAGCGCCTGACATGGCAAAACTCTACTTCCACTACTCGACCATGAACGCGGGCAAATCGACCCTGCTGCTGCAGGCGTCGTACAATTACCGCGAACGCGGCATGCAGACCTACCTTCTGACCGCCTCCATCGACGGACGGGCGGGCCAGGGCGTGATCGGCAGCCGGATCGGGCTGAAGGCCAGCGCGGAACTCTTCGACGAGACCTCAGATCTCTTCGACCTCATCGACAGGCGTCTCAGGCAGGGTCCCTGCGCCTGCATCTTCGTGGACGAGGCCCAGTTCCTGACCCGCGAACAGGTCTGGCAGCTGGCCCGCGCGGTCGACGACCTGGACGTGCCGGTCATGTGCTATGGCCTGCGCGTCGACTTCCGGGGCGAGTTGTTCCCCGGTTCCGCCACGCTTCTGGCGCTGGCCGACGAAATGCGCGAGGCGCGCACCATCTGCTATTGCGGCAAGAAGGCCACCATGGTCGTCCGGCAGGACGCCGACGGCCATGTCCTGACCGAGGGCGCGCAGGTTCACATCGGCGGGAACGAAACCTATGTCAGCCTCTGCCGCCGGCACTGGCGCGAAGCGGTGGGCGACATATCCGCATGACACCCGGCGCCCGGCTTCAGATCGTTTCGCTCTTCGCCTGCTATGGCGCGGCCGGTATCTTCTGGGGCGCCGCCGCCGCGTCCTTCCCCGCGCTTCAGGCCCGCGCCGCGCTTTCCGATGCCGCCTTCGGCCTGGCGCTTGGCATCATGGCGCTGGCAGCCCTGCCGGTGATGCGGATCTTCGGGCGCTACCTCGCCCGGATCGAACCCGTCGCCATACCCTCGGCCATGGCGGCTTTCGCCGTCGGTACCGCGCTTCTGCCGCTTCTGCCCGGCCTCTCCGGCCTGCTTGTCGCCTTCGCGATCACCGGCGGCGCCTCAGGCGCGCTGGACATTTCGCTCAACAACCGCACCGCCCGCGTCGAGCGCGACACCGGGGCGCGGCTGTTCAACCGGACCCACGCGCTTTTCCCCGCCGCCAGCCTCGCCGCCGCCGCCGTCACGGGCTGGGCGCGGGGCGCGGGGGCGCCTCTCGGGCTGATCTTCGCCCTGGTGGTGGCCGCACTGGTTCTTGCGGCCCTCCTCGAGCTGCGCGCAGGCGGCCACGTCGCCCCCGCCGCGAAAGAAAGCAAGCCCGAGCCCGCACCGCTACGGGGCGTCCTTCTGCTTCTTGCCGTGATCGCCGCCGCAGGTGCCTTCAACGAAGCCGCCTCGCAGGGCTGGGCCGCCATCTTCGTCGAGCGCGTCCGCGAGGGCACGCCATTCCTCGCAGGTCTCGCCCCGGCCGCCTTCACGCTGGGCCTCTCCGCCGGGCGTCTCCTGGCCCACGCGGTCGAGCACAGCCTGCGCGCCATGCCGACCGTCCGGATCGCCGCCATCGCCGCAGCACTGGGCTTCGCCGGTATCGCCGCCGGCGGCCCGCTGCCGCTCACGCTTCTGGCCTTCTTCGTCGCGGGCGCCGGCGTGGGCCCGGTGGAACCCGCCGTCTTCCGCGCCGTTGCAACCCGCAACAACGGTCAGGGCAGCGGCCCGGCGCTGGCCGCCGTGACCTCGGTGGCTTATCTTGGCTATCTCCTCAGCCCGCCCGCGCTTGGTTTCGTCGCGGAAGGACTGGGCTTCACCGCGCTCTGGCTCGCGTGCATCGTGATCGCCGCGCTGGTCTTCATTGCCTCGGCCCGTGTGCCGCGCAGTTGACACTGGTTAACGCGCGGTGCCCGAAACCCCCGAACGGGCGCGGCTGCGCCCCCTTCCACCGACGCGATACCGACAGAATACCGACGTGATACCGACGTTGCCTTTTTCGCTCCGGACCCAGCAAAACAAGGCATTTACCTTTATGCCCGTTGTGCGCACCACCCACCCTGCGCACGCTGCATTAACCATTTTGGCTCAGACAGGGTTCGGCAGGGCGCGACCCTCGGCCCACGCGATCAGGTTCTCCACCGCCATCAGCCCCATGCCGACCCGCACCTCGTGGCAGGACGTGCCCAGGTGCGGCAGCAGCGTGACGTTTTCCATCGCCCGCAGCGCCGAAGGAACATCGGGTTCGAACTCGTAGACATCCAGCCCCGCCCCGCCGATCCTCTTTTCCTGAAGGGTGCGGATCAGCGCCGCCTCGTCCACGACGTCGCCCCGCGCGATGTTCACCAGGATGGCATACGGCTGCATCGCCGCAAGCGCCTCTTCGCCAATGATATGATGGGTCTCCGGCGTCGCGGGCACGGCGACCACCAGGACATCCGCGGCGCGGCAGACCTCGTCCAGGGTGTCCAGCTGCTGCGAGGCGACGCCGACGTCGTCCACCCAAGAGCGGTTGAAGAACACAACTTTCATGCCGAAGCCCAGCGCCGCCCGCCGTGCGATGGCCTTGCCTATCCGGCCCATGCCCACGATGCCCAGCGTCCGCCCGGTGACGTGCATCCCCAAAAGTTGCGTCGGGTGCCAGCCAGTCCAATTGCCGGCCCGCACCATCCGCTCGCCCTCGCCCGCCCGGCGGCAGGTCATCAGGATCAGCGTCATGGCGATATCCGCCGTTGCGTCCGTCACGGCGCCGGGCGTGTTGGTAACGACCATGCCCTTTCCTCGCGCCGCGGCAACGTCGATATGATTATATCCGACTCCGAAGTTGGCCAGGATTTTCGCTTTGCAGGTCGAGGCCTTGCCGATCGTGTCGGCATTCAGGGGATCGCGCAGCGTGGGCAACACCGCGTCATAAGCATCCAGCGCGGCAACGCATTCCGCAGGCGTCATCGGATCGGTGCTGGTCCGCACCGTCACGCTGAAATGTCCCCTCGCGGCATCGACAACCTCGTCCGGCAGAGGCCGCGTGATGAAGAGAGTCGGCATCAGTACATCCGCCCACCGATGGGCACGTCCTTGTCCGGCGTCAGCAACACGACTTCGCCGTCGTCGTCCGGGACGCCCAGAACCAGCACCTCGGACATGAATTTGCCGATCTGCCGCGGCGCGAAGTTGACCACGGCCAGGACTTCAAGGCCCGGCAGGGATTCCGGAGTATAATGCTTGGTGATCTGGGCCGAGCTTTTCTTCTCGCCGATCTCGGGTCCGAAATCGACCCAGAGCTTTATCGCGGGCTTTCTTGCCTCGGGGAAAGGCTCGGCGCGCACGATCCGGCCCACGCGGATATCGACCTTCAGGAAATCGTCGAAGGAAAGCGTCATTTGCCCAGCTCCCTGCCCCGCTCCGCCGCGGCATGTACCGCCCGCCGCAGAAGCGCGGGAAAGCCCCGATCCTCGTCCATCAGCACCTTCAGCGCGGCCTCGGTCGTGCCTTTGGGGCTGGTGACGTTGATCCGCAGTTGCGTCGGGTCGTCCTCCGACTGCTCGGCCAGTGCGCCTGCGCCGGACACTGTCGTCAGCGCCAGTTCCATCGCAAGATCAGGGGGCAGCCCCTCGCGCGCGCCCGCCGCCGCCAGCGTCTCGATCAGGTGAAAGACATAGGCCGGCCCGGAACCCGAAACCGCCGTGACGGCGTCCATCTGGTCCTCGCTCTCCAACCTGACGGTCTTGCCGACCGCGCGCAACAGCGTCTCGGCAAGCGTCATCCGGTCGTCGCCGACATGAGCGTTCGCGATCAAGGCGGTGATCCCGCGGCCGATCGCCGCCGGCGTGTTCGGCATGGCCCGGATCACCGGCGTGCCCGCACCGAAGACCTTCTCGAAAGTCGCGATGGTCGTGCCCGCGGCGATCGACAGCACGACCGTCTCGCCACCGCCCTTCGCGGCCACCTGCAACAGCGCATCGCCCATCATCTGCGGCTTGACCGCCACCACCATCATCGACGGGCTGTCCGGCAGCGGCTCGTTCAGATGGACGCCGCGGGCCTTCACCCAGTCCGAAGGCGCCGGGTCTATGACCCAAACCGACTGCGGGGAAAGACCGCCCTTCAGCCACCCCTCCAGCATCGCGCTTCCCATCTTCCCGCAGCCCAGAAGCACAAGGCCACGGCGGGTGATATCTCCGAAATCCACGACAAGACCTCCTTTTTGGGAGATTGCTTAGCCGATCATGGGATCGGGCGCGAGGCCAGAGGCGCTCGGTCAAGGTGGAATCGGCGAAATTCCTCGATCTTTCCGGGTGTTGACAGCGTGTTCATCTGCGAGATGGATGGTATCTGCGACAAGCGCTGACGACAAAGCCTCTTATGGAACTTCGTGTTCCGGGCCGCGACGCGCAACAGACATGCGAGTTTGCCCGGAATGCATGGCATTCCAGCACCTCACGCGTGGCCTGCGGCGCCGGCGAACCCGTGTGCAGAGCCAAGCGCCGCCAATGCCTCGGCCGCCGGCACCGGCCGGCCGATCAGAAACCCCTGGGCGCGACCGCAGCCAAGGGCGGTGATCCTGCGAAGCTGCCTGTCGGTCTCGACGCCTTCGACCACCACTTCCATGCCCAGTGAATGGGCTAGGTCGACAACCGAATCCAGAATGAACCGCGCCTCTTCAGACGTCTCGATCTCGGCCACGAGCGATCGGTCGATCTTCAGTTCATCGGCCTGCATGGCCCGCAGATAGGCCAGCGATGAATAACCGCTCCCGAAGTCGTCGATGGCGATCCGGCAGCCCAGCGCCCGAATTCGCGAAAGAGACGCGCTTACATGATCCCAGTTCAGGATCTGGATCGTTTCGGTTATCTCCAGCGTCAGCAGATCCGCCCGCAATCCCGACGACTTCAGGGCCCGACCGATATCATCGGCCACCGATCCGGCCCGGAAATGCGCGACCGAAAGATTGACGCTTACCGACAACTCGGTCCGCATCCGGCTGTTCCAGTCGGCGATCAGGCGTGCGGCCTCGGTCAGGATGTACAGATCCAGTTCCACGACAGAACCGCTTGCCTCGGCTAGCTCGATAAACTCGTCGGGTCCAAGTATTCCCCCCGGGCGCGACCAGCGCGCGACGGCCTCGAAACCATATACCCGTCCCGGCACGATCTGCAGCTTGGGCTGGAAATAGACGCCGATCTCGCGCCGGCGGATCGCCTGGGGCAGTTCGATCGCCAGCGCTCTGCGCCGATGGAACCGCGCCTCCAGTTCCCTGTCGAACAATGCCATACGCCCCCGCCCCCCGGTCTTGGCGGCGTAAAGCGCAAAATCCGCCATTCTCAGCAGACTGTCGAAACCGGGGACACCGCTCTCGGACGCACCGCCGATTGCGGCCCCGATGCTCATACCCGGCGTCACATGGCCGCTCTCGGACACGATTGGAGCCCGGCAGGCCGCAAGCAGTTCCTCACCCACCTCCGTGACGACCCCGACATCTTCGATCGGAAGAAACAATGCGAACTCGTCGCCCGAAAGCCGGGCCGCGATACCGCCGCGTTGTTCGGCAGCGGCCTTCATATAGCCCCCGACCGCCTTCAACACCGCGTCGCCGGTCGCGTGACCAAGGGTGTCGTTGATCTCCTTGAACTTGTCGAGATCGGCGAAGAACATGCTTGCCTCACGGGTGGCGAACAGGCTCTCCTGCACCCGGTCCTTGAAAAGCACCCGGTTCGGCAAGCCGGTCAACGGGTCGTAGTAGGCCAGGTAATGCGCGCGCCTCTCGGCCTTTTCCATGTCCTTGTGCATCTGTATCTCGCGCCGGAACAGCAGCAGCGCCGCCATGCTGACGATCGTCAGACACAACAGGAAAGCCAGCAACATCACGGCCTGCCGCGATATCCGAAGATGCTGCTCGGCGATCAACAGATCCTGCTGGCGCCGTTTCTCGTCCAGGTAAACGATCAACAGCCGCCTGGCCTCGTCGGTCGCGGCGATCAACTCACCCGAAAGGCCGATCAGGTCGCTGAAATCTCCGGCGCGCGCGGCATCCGTCAAGTCGATGATACGCTCCATCTGCGCCAAGGCTTCGCCGGCGACCTCGGAGCCGGTTTCCGGCAGAATCCTTTCCCTGAAGGAGTCGGATCGGACATAGAGAAAATCCACCGCGGCCTCCAGTTCGGCGGCGGCCGCGGGGGTCATCTCACCCTCGCGCAGTGCGTCCAGTACGATCAGGTTGATGCGCTGGACATCGCTCAACGCCACGAAACCCTCGCGCAGTTTCAACCCCTGAAACTCCGACTTCTGGCTTTGCAGCGCTTCGAACTGCGCAACGAAAAACATCGCCGCGGCAGCAAAACACGCAACGATCAGCCCAAGCCCGATGAAAACGCCCGACGCGGATTCGAAAAGCCGTCGCACGGCCGGAAAAACCCGCCCCGGGCGCTACTGCACGGGCTCGATGCGTGCGGCCATCCAGACAAGATGCCGTTCCGCGATCACCGGCGAACCGTCATAGTCGTCCATCGACACAACGAACTGGATCGGCCCCCGGGTCCGGCGGGAATGCGGCCGTCCCTCCACCCGTGTCGCCAGAAGGATCGGGGCGGCTTCCCAGACGGAATGCTCGATGATCGACTCGAATTCATTCTCGGCCACCACACGAATTGCCCCGGTCGCGTCCAGTCCGTGCTTCTTCAGTAGATCCTGAAGAAGCCCTCCCTCGAAAACGGTTTCCTCGCTGCGCCAGGGTGTCGTGGTCACCATCCGATAGGCGCCCAGCGCCTCGATATCGGCAGGCGTATAGACGGTTTGGGCACCGGACGCGTCAACGACCGTCAGTGTCGCCGCCGCATGGCGAAGCGGTTCAAGCTCGACCTTCTCGACATTGGCGGCCTGCGCGGAAAACCCGGCCACAAGTGCAAGCGCGATGGAAAAAGTACGTAAGAATGTCATGTCATGCTCCAGAAAGCCCCCGCGACTGCGTAACCGACCCCGGCTTAAATCTACGCTAATCGGTCGATGCGATCTGGAGACATGCTTAACAGGCACACAAAAAAGAACCGGACCGCCCAGGCGATCCGGTTCCTTTGTCATCCGCTGGCCGGGGGGATGGCCGTCTAGGCGCGGATGGTGGGAAACGTTCGGGCCTCAGGCCCGTCCATAGGCCTCGGCCATGGCGATCTCCATCGCCTTTTCCGGTGCCTCGTTGCCCCAGCACACCAACTGGAACGCCGGGTAGAACCGTTCTGCCGACAAGACCGCGGCACGGATCATCGTGTCGATCTGTTCGGGCCCGGCCGATTGTCCGCCCGCAAGCACAAGCCCATAGCGCCACACCATCAGCTTTTGCGCCTGCCAATAGGCGAAGGCACCGGCCCAGCACATGTCGTTCGCCGAGTTCAGCGTCTCGTACAGGGCATCCAGCCTGTCCCGGGGCGGCTCCATCTCGAAGGTGCAGATAAGGCGAAGGGTTTCATCGTGCGGGGACCATGCAAGCGTGATCGAATAGGTCCGCCACTGACCTTCGACCGCCATCGCGATCTGGTCGTCCGCCACACGGTCAAAGTCCCACTCGTGGTGTTCGGCCAGGTGCTCGACGATATCGATAGGATGAAGTTCCTCGGTCGTGAAGTACTGCTCGGAAAGCGACATGCGCGGCCTCATATATTTATTCGCTGGGCGGCTCTTGCGGCCACCACAGCTTGGTGCCTGCTCTAGGTCCGGTGGATTTTTCCCCGTCCCTTACGAAATATGGTGTGCGCTTTGGTACTCGCTGTAAAGCAGAAAGTTGGGGATAACCCGGATTTCCCTCAAAAAAGAAAAGGCGGCCCGAAAGACCGCCGATTGATGAATCAATTGTGACAAAACGCTCGGTTCAGGCGCTCTGTTTTCCCGATTTTTCCAGCGCTTCGATCCTGGCCTTCAAGGCTTCGTTCTCTTCCCGCGCCTTCTGCGCCATCGCGCGCACGGCATCGAATTCCTCGCGCGTCACGAAATCACGGTCGGCCAGCCAACGGTCGATCATGCCCTTCATCGCCGTCTCGGCCTCGTCCTTCGCGCCCTGGGCAACCCCCATCGCGTTGGTCATCAACTGCGAGATGTCGTCGAAAATCTTGTTTCGGGTCTGCATGGGCCACCTCCGGGTCTCGATCCCCTCCTATATGGCGTGGAAAGCCACATGCGCAAGGTTGACGCCGCCGCGGCACACTGCCACGAGAAGCGCGATGCTGTTCGCGATCCCCTTCCCCGATATCTCGCCCACACTGGTCGAGATTCCCCTCGGACCGGTCACCTTGCCGATCCGCTGGTACGCCCTTGCCTACATTGTCGGCATCTATCTCGGCTACCTGCTGATACGTCGCGCCCTGGCCCGCCGCTCGCTCTGGCAGGGCGATACGCCGCCAATGGCGCGCGAGGCGTTGGACGACCTGCTGACATGGATGATCGTCGGCATCATCCTGGGCGGCCGTATCGGCTATGTCCTGTTCTACGGACAAGGCAGCTTCTGGCAGAACCCGGCCGAAATCCTGAAGGTTTGGGAAGGCGGCATGTCGTTTCACGGCGGCTTCCTGGGCGTCGTCTTCGCCGGGTTCATCTTCGCTCGCCGGAACGCAATACCACTCGCCAAACTGGCCGATGCGCTGGCGCTGGCAACGCCACCCGGGCTGCTCCTGGGACGCCTCGCCAACTTCATCAACGCCGAACTCTGGGGCCGGCCGACCGACATGCCCTGGGGCGTCGTCTTTCCCGGCCCCCGTGCGCAGGATTGCCCCGGCGTCGAGGGTCTCTGCGCCCGGCACCCCTCGCAACTCTACGAAGCAGGGCTCGAGGGGCTGGTGCTTGGCCTCCTGCTGATCTGGCTCGCGTTTGCCCGCGGGTGGCTCAGAACGCCCGGCGCCCTCTGCGGTGTGTTCCTGGCCGGTTACGGCGTCTCGCGCTTCTTCGTCGAGTTCTTCCGGCAGGCCGACACCCAGTTCATGACGATCGACAACCCGTACGGATACGTCATCGGCTTCGGCGAATGGGGTCTTCAACAGGGCCAGCTTCTGTCCCTGCCCATGATAATTGTCGGCCTGCTCTTCATCGGAGCGGCCAGGTGGCGGGCAGGCTGATGTCACTGCGGGCCGAGCTTGCAGCGCGTATCCGTGCGACAGGACCGCTCACCATCGCCGAGTACATGGCCGAATGCCTGCTGCACCCGCGATACGGCTATTACACCACCCGCGATCCGCTGGGTCAGGCGGGCGACTTCACCACCGCGCCCGAGATAAGCCAGATGTTCGGCGAACTGGTCGGCCTCTGCCTGGCGCAATCCTGGATCGACCGTGGCGCGCCCTCCCCGTTCCGGCTTGTCGAACTGGGCCCCGGGCGTGGAACGCTGATGGCCGATCTGCTGCGCGCGACCGCCGGTGTGCCGGGCTTCCACGACGCATTGGACCTGCACCTGGTCGAGGCCTCGCCCGTTCTGCGCGCCCGTCAGTCAGAAACCATCGGCCGGCCGGTTTCCCATCACGACAGCCTTGCCACGGTGCCCGAAGGCCCGCTCTTCCTCGTCGCAAACGAGTTTTTCGACGCCCTGCCGATCCGCCAGTTCCAACGCATCGAAGGGGGTTGGCGCGAACGCGTGGTAGGGGTGGAAAACGGCGACCTCACCCTTGGCCTTGCCGATCCCGCCGCCCTGCCCTTCCTCGCCGACCGCCTGGATGACACCGCTGTCGGTGACATCGTGGAGTACTGCCCCTCGGCCCAGCCGATCGCAGCCGATATTGGCCGGCGCGTCGCCGCATCTGGCGGTGCCGCCCTGATCGTCGATTACGGCGACTGGCGTTCGCTGGGCGACACGTTACAGGCCGTCAAAGGACACACGTCGGTCCCGATTCTCGATGCGCCCGGCTCGGCCGATCTTACGGCGCATGTCGATTTCGAGGCCTTGGCCAAGTCAGCGCATACCGCAAGGGTATCCAGGTTGACACCACAGGGCGTCTTTCTTGAACGCCTCGGCATCACCGCCCGCGCCCGGGCACTGGCCGGATCGCTCGATGACCTGAAACTCGAAAGCCACATTGCAGCCCACCGCCGCTTGACGCATCCTCAGGAAATGGGAACCCTGTTCAAGACGATGGCCATCTTCGGGAAGGATTCGCCGCTGCCTCCGGGCTTTGATCCATGACACTGGAAATCCTCACTTCGGATATCCTTTCGCCTGTCCGGCACGGTTTCTTCACCCGCCGGGGCGGTGCTTCTTCGGGCGTGTTCAAGGGACTGAACTGCGGCTATGGCTCGTCCGACCAGTCGGAAATCGTCGCGATCAACCGCTCTCGCGTCGCCGCCGCTATGGAAATCGACCCTGGCGACATGGCGACGGTCCACCAGATCCATTCGATCGACGTCGTATCGCTCTCAGCCGCGCCGGGCGGCGACGCCCCCCGCGCTGATGCGATGGTAACCGCAACCCCGGGACTGGCGTTGTCCGTTCTGACAGCCGACTGCCAGCCTGTTCTTTTCGCCGACACCGGCGCCGGCGTCATCGGGGCCGCCCATGCCGGCTGGAAGGGCGCTTTGGGGGGCATCCTCGAGACGACGCTCGACGCGATGGAGGCGCTCGGTGCGGACCGGTCGCGCATTACCGCAGCCATTGGCCCCTCGATCAGCCAGCAGGCTTACGAGGTCGGGCCCGAGTTTCTGGAAACCTTCATCGCCGAAGACCCGGACAGCCCGCGATTCTTCGTCAACGGTAACGGCGACAGATACCAGTTCGACCTTGTCGGGTTCAGCATGAATCGTCTCCGCGAATCCGGTATCGGTAGTGTCGAATGGATAAGGCACTGCACATATTCCGATCCTGACCGATTTTATTCGTACCGGCGAAGCGTTCACCAGAGAGAAGCGGACTACGGCCGCCTCATATCGGTAATCCGCCTCTGACAACGGCGGGGCGGCAGTCCGGCCGCGTCGAAAAAGAGGTCCGACATTTCCCTGAATCGGTCACGCCCTTGCCTCAAAGGCCATGCACATTTCCGCTCGTCAGGGCAAACGGCTGCCCTGCCCGCGAGAGGGTAAATTCGCAATGAGACAGAAACCTCGCTGGATGCGAAGTGTGATCGAAGCGGCCAAGGCGGAACAGCCTCCGCTGCCGCTTGGGCGGAACGCCACCGGGATGAAGGCCCGCGAAAAACCGGACAGCAAAACGGTATTCGCGAAGGCGTGAACCAAGTTCGTCCGCCCCGCTTGTTTGTGGGGCGCGCAGGTACCAGTAACAGTCGGGCATTCCTGATGCGTCGGGACCGCCTGCACCAGTAGAAAAGGCCAGACGCATGAATTATTCCCCACAGGATACGACACGTTTCCCGGATGCGGCATCCGCCCGGCTTCGGACTGAACAGCCCTGGACCGTTCGCCGCAATGCGCGGCCCGCACCCCAGCACGGCACCTCGCGGCTGACCCGCAGATTCGAGATCGAATGGCTCGAGGGCGAAAACGTGATGGACGCCACCCGTGTCGCCCCGGCGCTTCCGATCTTCGAACGGGCATTCGGCGCCTTCGCGCATGGTGTCCTGATCCAGACCGCCGACGGTCCCGTGGCGGTCGAAGATCTCGTGCCCGGCATGTACCTCGAATCCGCCAACGGACGCACGACGCGGCTGATGTGGAAAGGCTCGATCCTTCTGGTTCCGAACGCCCCGACCCTTGGCGACGACCCCGACAGGCTATACCGGGTCATGCCCGATGCCTTCGGTCTCGGCCGCCCGGTTCAGGACCAGACCTTCGGCCCCCACGCCCGGCGCCTGGACCGCGACTCGAAAATCCGTGCCAGCCTGGGCACCGATTCGGCCCTCGTTCCGCTGTCTGCCCTGGCCGACGGTCATTCGGTCGTCGAGGTCGCCCCGATATCCGCGACACGCGTCTATCACCTGGCCTGCGAAGACCATGCGACCATTCTCGCGGCGGGTCTCGAAGTGGAAACCTACCACCCGGGGCCCGAGACACCCCTGTCGCTCTCGGAAGAGATGATGTCGCTCTTCCTCGGCTTCTTCCCCCACGTGCGGAGCATCCGGGACTTCGGAAGGCTCTGTGCGCCCCGCCTCACGCGGGACGACGTGCAGGCCATGTTCTGAGACCCTGATCAGGCGTTCTCCGCCAGCCGCGCTTCCAGAACGTCGAACGGGACGCCGGGTTCATCCTTGGCATCCCGGATCACCAGCGACGTCTTGACGCCGACCACGTTCGGCGCCGCCGTCAGTTCCTCGGTCAGGAAACGCTGGAAAGTGGATAGATCCGGCGCGACGCATTTCAGGATGAAATCCACCTCGCCGTTCAACATGTGACACTCCCGCACCAGCGGCCATGCCTCGCACTTCTTCTCGAAGGCCGACAGATCCGCCTCGGCCTGGCTTTGCAGCCCGACCATCGCGAAGACCTGCACTTCGAATCCAAGGGACCGCGCATTCACCGACGCATGATAGCCCTGGATGTATCCCTGCTCCTCCAGCGTCCGCACGCGCCGCAGGCAGGGCGGGGCCGAAATGCCGACCCGGCTGGCAAGTTCCACGTTCGTCATGCGACCGTCCGCCTGCAATTCGGCCAGAATCTTCCGGTCAATCGCATCCAGCTTATGGCTTGGCATTCGGCCCTCCCGATTATGTGTTTTCAGAAACTTATGCTGCACAGCCCATCTGCGCAATATTATTTCAGCACCCGACAAGATTCTTTCGGGCGCACGACCCCGGATTGCCTGCATCTTGGGCTTTCGGTCGCGGACCGCCCGACTTATATCGGGAGTCGGATTTCAGACGGGGATTTACATGGCCACGACGAAGCACGCGAAAGTTCTGATCATCGGCTCCGGCCCTGCCGGGTATACCGCGGCCGTATATGCCAGCCGCGCGATGCTGGAGCCGGTGCTGGTCCAGGGCATCCAGCCCGGCGGACAGCTGACCATAACCACCGAGGTAGAGAACTGGCCCGGAGATATCGAGGTTCAGGGCCCCGATCTCATGGCCCGGATGGAAGCGCACGCCAGGTCGGTCGGCACCGAGATCATCTCCGACCACATCCAGTCCGTCGACCTGTCCCGTCGCCCCTTCACGGCCGAAGGCGATGGGGGCACGACCTATACCGCCGATGCCCTGATCCTCGCCACCGGCGCCCAGGCCAAGTGGCTCGGCCTGCCGTCGGAAGAGAAATTCAAGGGATTCGGCGTTTCCGCCTGCGCCACCTGCGACGGCTTTTTCTACCGCGGGCAAGAGGTCGTCGTGATCGGCGGCGGCAACACCGCCGTTGAAGAAGCCTTGTTCCTGACGAACTTCGCGTCGAAGGTCACGCTGATCCATCGCCGTGACGAACTTCGCGCCGAAAAAATTCTCCAGCACCGCCTGTTCAAGAACCCGAAGGTCGAGATTCTCTGGGACCACTCCGTCGAAGAGGTCATCGGCGACGAGAACCCGCTGGGCGTCGAGGGCGTTCGGGCGAAAAACGTGAAAACGGGCGAGATCACCGAAGTCCCCTGCAAGGGCTTCTTCGTCGCCATCGGCCACGCACCCGCCTCGGAACTGGTGAAGGACCAGCTGGAACTTCACCACGGCGGCTATGTCGTCACCAGGCCCGATTCCACCGCCACCTCGATCCCCGGCGTCTTCGCCGCGGGCGACATCACCGACCACGTCTACCGCCAGGCCGTCACCAGCGCCGGCATGGGCTGCATGGCGGCCCTCGAAGCCGAGCGTTTCCTCGCCGAACAGTCCGAAAGCGACGTCGAGAAGGACACCACCGAACCACTGGGCTACGGAGCACCGGTAGACGCCGCCGAATGACGCCCGAGGTCCGGCGAGTACCTGGCTCGTCTGGACGACTGCCGCACATCTCCTTGCGTGGATCGGCATAGACAACGATCCGGCCTTCGGAATCCGGGCTGCGCACCCCGCATACGGCATCGTCGACACCCGGGAACACCACAAGACCAGGTGTAACCACTTGCTGACGCCTACCTTGCAAGCCGCCTGAAAAATCGGGCGAAAATTCCGGAATTCGTCAAAGGTCTTCAGGCGCGAACCTGTCAGAACGCGACGTATGGGCGATTTTTCGCGGCGGCCATACTGTAACGCGACACCGTTCCTCCGCCTTTTGGCGCTTGCCCTTGCATGCAAGGGCCACGAGGTCTATGCGCCGCGAAACCGCAAGTGCCACAGGCCGGACAACCCAGATGCAGATCCCCAACCACGTCCCGATCCCGGAACTCTTTGTTTCCTACGAAAGCGCTCAGAAGCTGAAGGCCGAGGCAGGCGACCTGCCGTCCTGGGATCTCAACCAGCGCCAGATCTGCGATCTGGAACTGCTGATGAACGGCGGATTCTTTCCGCTCAAGGGGTTCCTGTCGGAAGAGGACTACTCGTCCGTCGTCGACAAGATGCGTCTCGCCGACGGCACGCTCTGGCCGATGCCGATCACGCTCGACGTCTCCGAAGGTTTTGCCGAAACGCTGGAACTGGGTCAGGACATCGCGCTTCGCGATCAGGAGGGCGTGATTCTCGCCACCATGACCGTCACCGACCGCTGGACACCCGACAAACCGCGCGAGGCGAAAAAGGTCTTTGGCGCCGACGACATCGCGCACCCTGCGGTCAACTATCTGCACCATAGCGCGGGCAAGGTGTATCTCGGCGGCCCGGTGACCGGCATCCAGCAGCCCGTTCACTATGATTTCAAGGCCAGGCGCGACACGCCGAACGAACTGCGCGCATTCTTCCGCAAGCTGGGATGGCGCCGCATCGTCGCCTTCCAGACCCGCAATCCGCTGCACCGCGCGCACCAGGAACTGACGTTCCGCGCCGCGCGGGAAGCCGAGGCCAACTTGCTGATCCATCCCGTGGTCGGCCTGACCAAACCCGGGGACGTCGATCACTTCACCCGGGTGCGCTGCTACGAGGCGGTGCTCGACAAGTACCCCGCCGCCACCACCACGATGAGCCTTCTCAACCTTGCCATGCGCATGGCAGGGCCCCGCGAAGCCGTCTGGCATGGCATCATTCGCCGCAATCACGGCTGCACTCACATGATCGTCGGGCGCGACCACGCGGGTCCCGGCAAGAACTCGGAAGGCCAGGATTTCTACGGACCCTACGACGCGCAGGGACTGTTCCGGAAGCACCAGCAGGAAATCGGCATCGAGATGGTCGACTTCAAACAGATGGTCTACGTCCAGGAACGCGCACAGTACGAGCCGCGCGACGAAGTCACGGATGGCGCGACCATCCTGGATATCTCGGGAACGGAACTTCGGCGCCGCCTGCGCGAGGGCCTGGAAATCCCCGAATGGTTTTCCTTCCCCGAAGTGGTCGGCGAATTGCGTCGCCGCTACCCGCCCCGCTCGCAGCAGGGCTTCACTGTGTTCTTCACCGGCTTTTCCGGCTCGGGCAAATCCACTATCGCCAACGCGCTCCTGACCAAGCTGATGGAGATGGGCGACCGCCCGGTGACGCTCCTGGACGGTGACATCGTGCGCAAGAACCTCTCGTCGGAACTCGGCTTCTCGAAAGAGCACCGCGATCTCAACATTCGCCGCATCGGGTACGTCGCATCCGAGATCACCAAGAACGGCGGGATCGCCATCTGCGCGCCCATCGCTCCTTATGCGACGACCCGGCGTGCCGTGCGCGAAGAGATCGAGCAGTTCGGCGCCTTTATCGAGGTTCACGTCTCCACCTCGATAGAGGAATGCGAGCGCCGCGACCGCAAGGGGCTCTACAGGCTGGCGCGCGAAGGAAAGATCAAGGAATTCACCGGCATTTCCGACCCCTATGATGTCCCCGAGAATCCGGAGGTCAGGCTCGATACCGAGAATGTCGAAGTCGACCATTGCGCGCACCAGGTTCTCCTGAAGCTGGAGCAGATGGGGCTGGTCGCCGGCTGACCCTTCACCGGGGCCAAAAGGAAAAAGCCCGGGCGTTTCCGCCCGGGCCAGTCGTATCGAAGGCTGAAAGGAAGGGTGATCAGCCTTTCGAGAATTCCGGGTAGGCCTCCATGCCCAGTTCGGACATGTCCAGACCGTTGATCTCCGATTCCTCGTCGACGCGGATACCCATGACCCCCTTTAGGACGATCCAGACCACCAGACTGAAGACGAAGACGAAGACACCCACGATGATGATCGGAACCAGCTGACCCGCAAAGGTCGCGTCCGGGTTCGTCAGCAGCACCGCCAGCGTGCCCCAGATACCCGCGAACAGGTGGACCGGGATGGCGCCGACAACGTCGTCGATCTTCAGCTTGTCCAGGAACGGAACCGCAAAGACCACGATCACGCCACCAACGGCACCGATCAGGGTTGCAGCCCCCAACGACGGCGTCAGCGGCTCTGCGGTGATCGAGACCAGACCGGCCAAGGCGCCGTTCAGCACCATGGTGAGGTCGGGCTTCTTGTAGAGAACCTGCGTCAAGATCAGCGCCGCGATGGCGCCACCGGCGGCAGCGGTGTTCGTGTTGGCGAAGATCCGGCTGACGTCAGCCACGTCGCCAACCGTGCCCATGGCAAGCTGCGAGCCGCCATTGAAGCCGAACCAGCCCAGCCACAGGATGAACGTGCCCAGCGTGGCAAGGGCAAGGTTCGAACCCGGCATCGGATGCACCGCGCCGTCCTTGTACTTTCCGATACGTGGTCCAAGGATCAGCGCACCCGCCAGGGCCGCCCAGCCGCCGACCGAGTGAACGACGGTCGAACCTGCGAAATCCAGGAAGCCCCACTGGCTGTCAAGGAAACCGCCGCCCCACTTCCAGGACGCCTGGATCGGATAGATGAAGGCGGTCAGGATGATCGTGAAGACCAGGAACGGCCAAAGCTTGATGCGCTCGGCCAGCGCGCCCGAGACGATCGAGGCCGTCGTGGCGCAGAACATCAACTGGAAGAAGAAGTCCGAGCCGGTCGAAGCATAGCCATAGTCGTCCGCTGCGTCAGATGTGATGCCCACGGCCTCCAGAACAGCCGGACCGAACGCGCCAAGGTAGCCGCCGGTCTCGTCCGCACCGATCGACCAGTTGCCCAGCGGGTACATCAGGTTGTAGCCGATGAGGTAGTAGAAGATCGCCGCCAGCGAAAACAGGGCGACGTTCTTGGTCATCTGCATCGTGACGTTCTTCGACCGTACCAGGCCGCCTTCCAGCATGGCAAAACCCGCGGCCATCCAGAAAACCAGAAAGCCGCCCATCAGGAACAGCAGCGAGTTGAAGATGAAGACCGAGTCGGTCGAGGCGTTGACGCCCGGCACGGGGCCGTCCTGCGCCAGCGCGATGGTCGGAAGCGCCAAGGCAGCGGCAGCGACCGGAATTAGTTTTTTCAGGTTCATTTCTCTTGTCCCTTTTCCTGACCCGCTCAGACGGCGTCGTCGTTGGTCTCGCCCGTCCGCACACGCACCGCGCTCTGAACGTCGAGAACGAAAATCTTGCCGTCGCCGATCTTGTCGGTCTTGGCTGTGGACGCGATGGTTTCGACGACCTGCTCGGCCATTGCGTCGCCCACGACGATCTCAAGTTTCACTTTTGGAACGAAATTCACGGCGTATTCCGCACCGCGATAGATTTCCGTATGCCCCGACTGCGAGCCGAAGCCCTTGATTTCGGTGACCATCATGCCGCGCACGCCGATAGAGGTCAGCGCCTCGCGCACCTCTTCCAGCTTGAACGGCTTGATCGCTGCGATAATGAGTTTCATAGCTCCCCTTCCGCTATCGCGACGTCCCAACACGCCGCTCTTCACGAGGGGTTAAAGAGCGGGTCGACGAGGGATGGACAAGAATTCGAGGGGGGTTGGAATAGGCAGATTCAGGGAAGTTTGCACATTTTTTGCACAAATCATCTCCAATGACTAATTTTTAGGCAATTACTGAAAGGTCAGTAGTGCATACCTGACCCGAAGTTACTCCACATCGGCGCACGAACGTCGTAGAGTCGGAAAAGGCAGGAAGATAAGTAGGCAGAATGAGCGGATCGAAAAGCAGACGGCCGCCGCTTGTGGCCGACAAGCGGCCTTCGAGGAAGAGCAAGGCGACGATGTCCCGGAAGACTACACGCAGCCGGAAGAAGGCGGCGCCGTCGCGGCGCCGCTCGCGCAACCCGCTGGTCTGGCTGGTCGCCTCGGTGTTCCGTCTGATCTGGGGAATAGGCTGGCGCGTGACAGCCCTTGTCGTGCTCGCCGTCGCCGGTGCCGTCCTCTACTACGCTGCCACGCTTCCGCCGGTGAACAACCTGCTCGACGCCCGGGCCCGCGGGTCGGTGACGCTTCTGGACCGCGAAGGCAAGGTCTTCGCCTGGCGCGGCGAACAATTCGGCGGCCAGATAACCGCCCAGACCGTCTCGCCGTATCTCAAGGACGCCGTCATCGCTACCGAGGACAAGCGCTTCTACGGCCATTTCGGCATCTCGCCCCGTGGCATCGCCAGTGCCGTCCGCATCAACCTCAGCGAAGGCCGGGGACCGCTCTCGGGCCACGGCGGCTCGACGATCACCCAGCAGACGGCCAAACTGCTGTGCCTCGGCACCGAGTACGATCCCGCGTCCGGCATGACCGAGGCTGAATTCGAGACCGATTGCCGCCGCACCACGCTGACCCGAAAGATCAAGGAAGCGGTCTACGCGATGGCGATGGAGTTGCGGTACTCCAAGGACGACATCCTGACGATCTACCTGAACCGCGCCTATCTCGGCGCCGGCGCGCGCGGCTTCGAAGCCGCCGCCCAGCGCTATTTCGGCCGCTCGGCAAACGAATTGCTGCCCGCCGAAGCCGCCATGCTCGCCGGACTGCTCGTCGCGCCGACGCGCTATGCGCCCACCGCCGATCTGCAACGCAGCCAGGACCGCGCCGCCGTGATCATCGGGCTGATGGAAGACCAGGGCTACCTAACCGCGTCGCAGGCCGCGGACGCCCGACAGAATCCCGCACGACTCTCCGCCGCGGCCGAGGCCCGCGCCGGCGGCTACTTCGCCGACTGGGTCATGGACCAGGGCCCCGGCTTTTTGACCAACGAGACGACCGAAGACGTGGTGATCCGCACCACCTTCGACCAGAAAATCCAGTCTTCCGCCGAAGAGGCGCTGCAATGGGTCTTCGAAAACAAGGTCCGCGAAGGATCGAAGGCACAGACCGCCATCGTCGTGATGAGCGCGGACGGCGCCGTCCGCGCGATGGTCGGCGGACGCAAGTTCAAGGGCGTCGCGGGCCAGTTCAACCGCGCGATCCAGGCCAAGCGCCAGACCGGTTCCGCCTTCAAGCCGTTCGTCTATGCCGCCGCTCTCGACCTGGGCTACTCCCCGAACGACACCGTCATCGATGAACCCTACTGTATCGACGTCCCCGGCTCGGGCCGCTGGTGCCCGTCGAACTACGACAACAGCTATGCCGGCCGCGTCACCCTGACCGACGCGCTGGCGCGGTCGCTGAACATCCCGGCCGTGAAGGTATTCGAACGCGTTGGCCGCGAAGCGGTGGCCAACATCGCCTCCGACTTCGGCATCGAAAGCGATCTCGCCGTCGGCCCTGCGCTGGCGCTCGGCACGTCCGAGTCCACTTTGCTGGAAATGACCGGCGCCTATGCCGGTATCCTGAACGGCGGCTCGTCGGTCGAACCCTACGGGCTGGTGGAACTGATGCTTAAGGGCGACGATGAACCGCTCCTTACCCAGGAGGGCGGTATCGTCGAGAGGGTCGTGACCGAAAGCGCCGCCCGCCAGCTGATCTACATGATGAGCCAGGTGATCGAGCGCGGCACCGGCACCCGCGCGCAACTTCCGGGGCGCCCCGCAGCCGGCAAGTCCGGCACGACTCAGGCCGCCCGCGACGCATGGTTCATCGGCTTTACAGCCGATTACGTGACCGGCGTCTGGATGGGCTACGACGACAACACGCCGCTGACAGGCGTGACGGGGGGCGGATTGCCCGCCGAGGTCTGGAAAGAGACGATGCTTCGCATCCACGAAGGCGTGCCCGTCCGTCCGCTGCCGATGATCGCGCCCGAGCCGTCGTCACAGGTTGCGACAGAACGCAGCCAGCGCAACCGCACGGGAGAAAACGCCGTCGATCGCGTTATCCTGAACGTCCTGAACGAGATCTTCGGACTGCGCTGATCGATCCCGGTCCCGCTCGCGATGTTATCGAACGCCGCGTCTTTGATCGCGGTCTCCGGCGTCTCGCGTCCCTGTCCAACAACGTCATCGGTCAACAGGGCCACGGTCCGGGGAGTTCTTCGCGAACCGCCTCGCGGAGGGTGACAATCATCCGGCCGCCTTGATGAAGGCGCGGATAAGCGCATTGTCCTTGACGCCCGGCGCGCTCTCGACACCCGAAGACACGTCCACCTGACGCGCGCCGGTCAACGCAATGGCTTGCGCGACATTTCCGGGCGTCAGCCCGCCAGCCAGCATCCAGGGCAGGGACCAGCGCCGGTTCGCGATCAGCCGCCAGTCGAATGACAGGCCGTTGCCACCAGGAAGCGTCGCCGTCCGCGGCGGCTTTGCATCGATCAGCAACTGATCGGCCACGCCGGAATACAGGTCGATCTGCGCCAGATCCTCTTCGTCCGCAATACCCACGGCCTTCATCACTGGCAGCCCGGTGCGGCGGCGCACCTCGGCCACGCGCTCGGGCGTTTCGTGCCCGTGCAACTGGAGCATGTCCAGGGGAACGACGCGGGTTATCTCGTCGATGAACGCGTCGTCGGCATCTACCGTCAGCGCGACCTTCGCCACACCGGGCGGCACATCGACGGCAAGATCGCGCGCTTGCGTCAGCGTCACGTTTCTGGGCGACTTCGCGAAAAACACCAGGCCGACATACGCCGCCCCGCCCTCGACGGCGGCGGCGACGCTTTCGGGCGTCGACAGCCCACAGATTTTGACGCGTGTATCGGAACTCATGCGGCGGGTTTAGCGCCCTTGTCAGCGGCTCTCAAGCAAAGCCAGCACGTCGTCGCCCTTCTCCTGCCGGGGCGCGGTCTTCCTGATCTCGCGCTCCAGCCGCTCGCGCTCCCTGCGCTCCGCGACAGCCTCGGCCCGAAAACGGTGCTCGCGCACCCACTCCCAGACGAAACCAAGCAGCACGCCGACAAGAACGGCGGCCAGCAGGATCAGGAAGGCGGGAAGCGTAACCTGCCAGGACAGGCCGAACAGCCCCTCCAGCTCGACCGGCAAAAGCCGCAACGTCAGCGGCCCACGGTTCGCGACGGCGATGATGATGAGAACGACGGCGATCACACCCAGGACAAGATACCGGACATAACGCATGAACGATCAGCCCCCTTTGCCGTTCAGGCGATCCCTCAACAGCTTGCCCGTCTTGAAGAAGGGCACGCTCTTCTCTTCCACCTGAACGCTCTCTCCGGTGCGCGGATTGCGGCCGACGCGCGCGTCCCGGCTCTTGACGGAAAACGCGCCGAATCCCCGAAGCTCGACGCGGTCGCCGCGAGCCATCGCTTCGATGATCTCTTCGAAAATCGTAGACACGATGCGTTCGACGTCGCGCTGGTACAGGTGCGGGTTCTCTTCGGCGATCTTCTGAACCAGCTCGGATCTGATCATGTGTCCCCCCCGGGAAAAATGATTGCAGGCAGCCGCCGTTCGGGCGGTCTTTATCACTCCGGAATATAGGCCGAAAACTTCTGTGACGGAACACATATGAACCGGTAAATTCACGCAATTGGGCGACTAATGTGCTGAATTTTGGTCCTAAATGTTCGGTTTGGTCAGACAGCCATCATCCGGGGCGGCATGTTCGGCCATGCTGCACTGCGGCTTCGGCACACGATTCGGTCGCCCGACCGACCGTCAGGCGCCAAGCTTCTTGTGGACTTCCTGAAGATCGATTTCACCCACCGGAAGCGGGTTCGCGGGGTTCTCGAAGTCGTATCGGAACAACTCGAAATCGCGCTTGTAGATCTCGAAGACAAGATGCATCGCCAGGTCGTCGAAGTAGTCCTCGACCGGGTGCGCCCGCCTCGGGGCGTGTCCCTCGCTTTCATTGAAACGCGGCATGTCGCCCAGGTTCAGCGGATGCGCGACCTCGACGCGGTCCAGGACGCCCTGCATGCCGTCCGCGAACAACTCGGTCCAGAAGATCCGATCGTACCGGCCGCCGTTCGCGATGAAGGTCGAGATATGCCCCGACATCGACGACCAGTGAATATCCGGATCCATCGGCTTGCGGAACCGGATCGTATCGCGGGCGAACAGCAGGAACCGCCGGAACATCGCGACCTGATCGAAGTCGCCGTCCTCGATCTCGATCCCGTACTTCTGCGCCAGTTGCGGGATCAGGTTGCCGCGATACCGCTGTCCGTTTCTCTGGATGCCGCAGATCTTGTCGAAGAACGACGAAAGAATGCGCGTATAGGGATTGCGCACGCAGGTGAACGCGAAGCTCTTGTGCGACCGCACGTTGGACTCGATCAGCGGCTGGCTGCCTTCCTGCGCCCACTTGTGCAGCCCCTCGCGCGCATCGTGGATATCGCCATCGAAAAACACGCCGTGATCCGAGTAGTACATGATCTGCCCAATGGTCGAGCAGGCGCATTTCGGCACCACTCGATAAACCATGCTCTCGCTGGTCGTCATCCAGGTTCCGGGAAAACCCATCCGGCGTCCGTCTCCGCAGCTGCCTCGCCCGCCTACCCGCGATGCTTCGCGCGAAAAAAGCAAAATTCCAAGGTTCCTTCAATCCTCAAGGATGCGCTAGAACGTAGCGGCAGGGTAAGACGGCGGGAATAGTCCGGGGGGCAGGTGGCCGAGATCGCCTACATTCTCTTGTGCCACAAGGATGTGGACGGTGTCGTGGCCAAGGCCGAAAGCCTTACGGCCGCCGGTGATTTCGTGTCCATTCACTTCGATGCCAACGCACCGAAAGCCCGGTTCGACCGGATGACCGCCGCCCTCGCCTCCAACGATCGCGTTGCCTTTGCTCCACGGAAACGATGCGGTTGGGGCGAATGGAGCCTCGTCGACGCCACCTTGTCTGCGGTCCGCAAGGCCGTCGACGCATTTCCGCGCGCCACGCATTTCTATCTGCTCTCCGGCGACTGCATGCCGATCAAGACGGCCGAATATGTCCACGGCTACCTTGACGACCGCGACGCCGACTTCATCGAAAGCTTCGATTTCTTCCGTTCCGACTGGATCAAGACGGGATTGCGCGAAGAGCGCCTGATCTATCGGCACTGGTTCAACGAACGCAGCCAGCCGCGGCGGTTCTACGCCTCGTACCGATTGCAGAAAAGGCTGGGCCTGAAACGCGCCGTTCCGTCCGATCTGAGGATGATGATCGGCAGCCAGTGGTGGTGTCTCAGACGCCGAACGATCGAGGCAATCCTCGACTTCATCGCGAAGCGACCCGACGTTCCCCGCTTCTTCCGAACGACTTGGATACCGGACGAGACGTTCTTCCAGACGCTTGTCCGGCACCTTGTCCCCGGAACCGAGATCGACGGCAGAACCCTCACCTTCCTGATGTTTTCAGACTACGGAATGCCCGTGACGTTCTACAATGATCACTACGACATGCTGACGTCGCAGGATTTTCTCTTCGCCAGAAAGATCAGCCCCGAGGCGGACCTGTTGAATCAGCGCCTCGGCACGCTCTACAACGCTTCCGGCGTCGATTTCCGCATCTCGGACGAAGGACAGCGGCTTTATTCCTTCCTCACCCAGCGCGGGCGCGTGGGTGAACGGTTTGCGCCCCGTTTCTGGGAAACCGAATCGACCGTCGGGCGCGAACGCACGCTCATGATCGTGACCTGCAAGAAATGGCACGTGGCCAAACGGCTTCTTGAACGGATCGGCAGCGTCTCGAACCTGCACACGGTCGAATATCTCTTCGACGAAGAACCGGCGGCTCTTCCCGATCTTGGCGGAATCCAGTCCACACTTGAAAAACGCACAAGGCATCGCCGTGCGCTCATGCGGATGCTGTTCGACTACTACGAAACCGACCGTCTGCTCATCTGCCTCGATCCGTCCAACTTCGATCTGGTCCGGGACTTCTACGAAGACCGCAACGAAACGCGGCTTTTGGAAATCGACTGCAACTACTCGGACGCCTACCTCGAAGGACACGCCATGCGCGTCGGCCTTGCCGGAGAGAATACGGCGGAAGACACCTTCCGGCGTCTGCTGCCGGCGATCCGCAACGATTTCTTTCGCGAAGGCGAACGCCTTCGTGATCGGAATTTCCCCGAATTCTACCGGATCAGGGAAAGAGCCACGGCCGAGGAAAACGCGAATTCTCTCTCTGGCTTCCTGCGCCTTGAACGCGATAAGGCGTTGGACATCGCGGCAACCGGCTATCTTTTCGACGATTGAGGAATCTCATGCCCTATACCTACGACGATCAGAACATCTTCGCGAAAATCCTGCGCGGCGAGATCCCGAACTCCACCGTCCGGGAAACCGATCACACGCTTGCGTTCCGGGACATCGCGCCCCAGGCGCCCGAGCATGTCCTCGTCATCCCGAAAGGCGCCTATGTCACCGCCGACCAGTTTGCCACCGAGGCCAGCGCGGAAGAGATCGTGGATTTCTGGCGCACCTTCGGCGACATCGCGCGCGAACTCGGCGTGGCCGCAGACACCGGCAACGGCTACCGGCTGATCGCCAACTCGGGCAAGGACGGCGTTCAGGACGTTCCGCACTTCCATATGCACATCCTTGCCGGCCGCCCGCTTGGCCCGATGCTGACGCGGCGGGACTGAACCGCCAGCGGCATTGGTCGCAAAGATTGCAGTTCCCGCCCTTGCCGCCCGCCTTCGTCCGACTTAGAACGGTCGGAACCCAGACCACGTGTATGGAAACGCTTCATGTCCGCTACCGCGAACGACAAGAATTCGGCCCCGCCGCCCCCCGAAACCGAGATCGTGAACACCTACCGTGTTGCCTGTGACGGCGGCGAAGGTGCCCTGGGCCATCCCCGCGTCTGGCTGTCGATCGACCCGGAAAAGGGCTGGGTCGAATGCGGCTACTGCGACAAGCGATTCGTGTACTCCGAAGAATCCTGATTAGGTCGCGCGGGCTGTCCTGCGAATGACACGATGGCGGCACGCCCCTGATATTGTTTCGAATTTCCGAGCAAGACCACTGCTACGGAATCGTTTGTTGTCAATTTTCCCGATAGTCTGCGAAATTTTTTCTTTGTATGCGCCAAAATGTCGCTAAAGTCGGGCGGCAGAAATTATTAGCGCTTTTTTTCAGCGATAGAATTGGAGACGCGACTTTGGGGATTGAGTCGCTTCAAGCCAGAAATACATTCGGCATAGAGGATCTCGGCCTTCTCGACCGGAGCCCGTTGAAGTCCGTCGACACCATCGTCGACCTCTGCGCCCAGTCGCTCCGCACACCGCTTGTCGCATTGATGATCTTCGATGACAAAAGCGCATCCCTCATGATCCGGTCGATCATCGGCAACTCCACGGCCCAGTCCCAACTGCTGAACTTTCCCGTGGCAATGTCGGCCAGCGGGATGGTCAGAGAGGAATCCGGACTGGTCAGCATCAGCGACCTTGGTCTTCGCTCGGACACCCTTGACGCCGCCGAGCGTAGAAAACTCGGCGCAACGGGCTTCCTCGGCGCACCTGTCTTCGGCCCGGCGGGCGAAGTCGTCGGGGTCCTGACGGCGATGACGGTGACCGAACACCACTGGACCAACCACGAGCGAAACGTCATCGCCAGCTACGCTTTCCTGATGTCCGATCAGGTGCTGATGCGGGCCGCCTTGCTGACGGTCAAGCTGATGGCGCAGGAACGCGACTCGTTGAACGCGGTCCCCAGGCTCCCGAACTGATCAGGTTCCCTGCCCCGTCTCCGCGCAGTGATTGCGGAACGCACGCTTCAGCAAGTCGAGCTCCGCCCGCATCATCTCGACCTCTGTCCGAAGATCCGCCGTCACCGCCTCGCCCGCGATCACGGTTTCATGGGCCAGCGCCTCGCCCGTCGCCGCATCCTCGATGACAAAGGTCTGTACCCCGTCCGAAAGCCGGTCCAACGGCAGGTGAAAGCGGACAAGCCACCCCTGCCGATCCTCTGCCCGGGTGGTCTCGGGCTCCCCGACCAGATCGTCGCGGTGGCGAAGTCTCAGCTTTGGCGGATGCGCGTGCCTGCCCGAAAGCAATCCCTCCCAGACCCCGTTCGCCAGGCGCATCCGTGTCAAACTCGCTCCCGGCATCCCGCGCTCCTCAGAATTCTGCCCTCGGGCGCCGCGACAGCGTCACGTCCGTCAGTATCAGCCGGTTCATGGCTGGCGCCTCGAAGATCAGGTCCACCCAGGCGGCCGATACGCGGTTCTCGTCAAACTCCATCGTCGCCAGGTCCAGATCCACGTGGTCGTCCTCTTCGAACTGCCTGACCGCTTGCGCCACATTCGGTCCGTGGCGCACGTTCAGCCGTCCGTAGACCGGAACCGCGCGCTCCATTTCCCGAGGCGCGCCGACGCGCACGAGGTGCCGCCGCGACAACCCTTCGACCGCCTCGCGGGGCAGATCGATCGCAAGGCTCAGAAACCCGCCGCCGAAGTGATAGACCTCGATGCAGACGCCGAAGGGCGCGGTCACCTGGCCTCCGGCATTGCGGCGCTGGCGGACGCTATACTCGCCGCGCGGACAGTCGTGAAAGAACTTCACCTCCTGTCCGAAACCCGCACCATTGGCCATGCCCGCAATGCCGCTCGGCGATACGGGCCCGGACCACAACTCGGGCCGCCATGCCCAATCGGCGTGCAGCGGACGAGGCACGTCGGTGTTCGCCGACACCCGGGACTCCGACGTATGCAGAATACGCTCCAATTGTCTTGCTAGGGTTCGCGCGCGCCTGCCGACCGTCAGCAAGGCCGCAGAATCCATCCGGTCAGCCTCGTTGGCGACCCGGCTCCACCGCCGCAACGCCGCTTGCTCAAGCAAGCTGTCCAGACGCCCCATCATGCCCCAACCACAGTATAATGCGGTCAATCTAGCCGAAACTACCAAATAGAGGCAACCTCGACGGGGATTCCGTCGGTTAACTTTCTGTGGATAACTCGCTACTCGGCGCTGTTCGCGGACTTGATGCTGTCAACCTGAGCCACGAGTGTCTCGAAGCCGGCGGGCTCGTCTATCGGTCGTTCGGTCATCCCGACAAGCGATACGGTCACGAACCGGCCGTCAAGATTGAACAGGGCGCGCCAGTAATCCTGCGACGCGCCGGGCACGCGGCCACTGCTCCTGTCCGCAACGTGCAGGAAAAGCAGGTCTTCGGACCGGCGGCTTTCAAGTATCTGCACCGAGGCCGCGCTGCCGTCGTGAGCCAGCGCCGCACGGCCGGGTTCAGATGTCAGAAAGCCCTGAAGAATGTCCACGGGCGGCACATCCCCGGCTTCGCTCTCGACCGAAACGGTCACCACCCCCGGTACGTCCGGGCGTGGCGCAAAGGCATTCCGAGCAATCGCCGCGCAGCTGCCCAGCACCACGACCGAGGTTTCGCCATCCGTCCGCGTCGTGCGCGTATCGACGCACCAGCCCCGCGTGCCCGAGACCACAAGACCATCCGGCAACTCGATCCGTTCAGGGGCCGAACGCGTCACGTTGAAACCCTCGAACCCCTGCAGGCCGCCCTCGCAGGCGACCAGCAGCAGAACCGAAGCCGCAACGCCGAACCTAGAGATCGGCGTAGACATGCTTCTCTTCTTTGGCGCCGGGATGCGTGACCGCGCCCAGACGGGTCGAACCGACCAGTTGGGCATATTTCCACAAGGCCCCCGAGGAATAGATCGTCTCGCGCGGAATGTACTCCCGCGCGTTCAGCTCCTCGTCGGTCAGATCGACCGAGATCTCACCCTTGATCGCGTCGATGGTGATCATGTCGCCGTCACGCAGCTTGCCGATGGGCCCGCCCTGCGCGGCCTCGGGGCCGACATGGCCCACGCAGAAGCCGCGCGTCGCACCCGAGAAACGGCCGTCGGTAATCAGCGCCAACTTCTTGCCCATGCCCTGGCCCGACAGCGCGGCCGTCGTCGCCAGCATCTCGCGCATTCCCGGGCCACCCGCCGGTCCTTCGTTCCGGATGACGATGACCTCGCCCTCCTTGTAGGTCCGCGCCTTCACCGCCTCGAACGCATCTTCCTCGCATTCGAAGACACGCGCAGGGCCGGTAAAGACCTGCTCCTCCGGGCTCATGCCCGCGACCTTCACGATGGCTCCCTCGGGCGCCAGGTTCCCTTTCAGGCCGACAACGCCGCCGGTCTTGGTTATCGGCTTGTCCACCGGGTAGATCACGCGGCCGTCGGCCTCGCCCTCGATCTTGTCCAGCGCCTCGCCGATCGTCTCGCCCGATGCGGTCATGCAATCCTCGTGGATCAGGCCCGCGCGGCGCAACTCCTTCAGGACGACGGGCACGCCGCCGACCTCGTAAAGGTCCTTCGCCACGTATTTCCCACCCGGCTTCAGATCGACGAAATAGGGTGTGTCGCGGAAAATCTCGCAGACATCGTCAAGGTCGAAGTCGATGCCCGCCTCATGCGCGATGGCCGGCAGGTGAAGCCCGGCGTTCGTCGAACCGCCCGTACAGGCGACAACCCGTGCGGCGTTCTCCAGCGATTTCAGCGTGACCACGTCACGCGCGCGGATATTCTTCTCCAGAAGTTCCATCACCGCCAGACCGGACGCGGTCGAATAGGCGTCGCGGCTCTCGTAGGGCGCCGGGGCGCCGGAAGAGTTCAACAGCGCAAGCCCGATCGCCTCGGACACGCAGGCCATCGTGTTCGCAGTGAACTGGCCGCCGCAGGCACCCGCCGACGGACAGGCCACTTTCTCGAGCGCGCGCAATTCCTCGTCCGAGTTCTGCCCCGCCTGGTGACGGCCGACGGCCTCGAACACGTCCTGCACGGTCACGTCCTGCCCCTTGTAGCGACCCGGCATGATCGAGCCGCCATAGATGAAGACCGACGGCACGTTCAGACGTACCATCGCCATCATCATCCCCGGCAGCGATTTGTCGCAGCCCGCAAGTCCGACAAGCGCGTCATAGCAATGGCCCCGCATCGTCAGTTCCACGGTGTCGGCAATCGCCTCACGGCTGGCCAGCGACGAGCGCATGCCCTCGTGGCCCATCGCGATCCCGTCCGTCACGGTGATCGTCGTGAATTCGCGCGGCGTGCCAAAGCCTTCCTTGACGCCCATCTTCACCGCCTGAGCCTGCCGGTTCAGCGCGATATTGCAGGGCGCGGCCTCGTTCCAGCAGGTCGCGACGCCGACGAAAGGCTGCGCGATCTCCTCCTCGCTGATGCCCATTGCATAATAGTACGACCGGTGCGGCGCCCGTGCCGGGCCTTCCGTCACGTGGCGGCTCGGCAGTTTCGACTTGTCGAACTTCTTCTTCAGCATGGGTCCCTCCCGCAAGTATCGCGCGGGAGAGGATTAGACCGAGAGGCTCCGATCGGCAAGCGCAGGGCGCGGTATTTCGCAAGCGAAGTCAGACCTTCCGTCAAAAAAACCGATTGACCCGCTCCGCCCCTTCCATAGCCTTCGCGCGATGAACCTCTCCCGCTACAGCCCCATGATCGAGGACGCGGCGCGCCACCCGGCGCTCTGGCGGCTTTTGCTGGGTTTCCTGACCGTCTTCGTCGTGCTTGCGGCCTGGGTCGCCGCCATCATTGCGCTGCGGGCGGTCGCTCTCGGCACATGGTTCGCCGACGCCGGCGCCGATATCCTTGTCCTCGGCGCCGGAACGCCCGCACAGGCAACGCTCTACCTGATCGTCGTGGCCGGGCTGGGCGCAGGCGCCTGTGTCGCCGCGGCATTCTGGCAAAAGCGCACGCCCCGTTCCCTGGTCGGCCCCGGCGCCCGCACGCTTCGCCATGCCGTCATCGCCGCGGCAACGACCTTCGCGATTCTGGGCTGCCTCAGCCTCTTGACGCTTCCCTTCTCCGAACCGGTCGAACGGAACCAGCCCTTCACGGCATGGCTTGCCTGGCTTCCTGTCGGCATCCTCGCTCTGATCCTTCAGACCGGGGGCGAAGAAGTCTTCTTTCGCGGCTACCTGCAAAGCCAGCTTGCTGCGCGGTTCCGCGGTCACAGCCTGGCGGTCGTGGCTCCGGCCTTGCTCTTCGGCTTCGCTCACTACGTGCCCTCGTTCCCGCTTATCGCGGCACTGACCTACGTACTCATCGCAACGATGTTCGGCATTCTCGCGGCCGACCTGACGATCCGCACAGGCAGCCTCGGCGCGGCCTGGGGATTTCATTTGGCAAACAACGCCTTGGCCGTATTGATCATCGCTCCGACCGGCTCAGTTACGGGCCTCGCACTCTGGCGCACCGGCACGGAATTCGGCCCCGAAGCGCTCACCTCGCCGCTCGCCACCGCCGAGATTCTGGTGCTGCTGGCGACATGGTTCCTGATCCGTCGCGTTCTGAGGGTCTGATTGCATTTCGCGCAAACGGGCCTTAACTGAGGCCGAGGACAGGGGACGCTTACGCAGATGAACTGGATTTCGAACTACGTCAGGCCCAAGATAAACTCGCTCTTCTCGCGCCGGGAAGTGCCCGAGAACCTTTGGACCAAGTGCCCGGAATGCGGCAGCATGCTGTTCCACCGCGAACTGGCCGCAAACCTGAACGTCTGCACCAACTGCGACCACCATATGGCGATCACCCCGCGTGAACGCTTCTCGGCCCTGTTCGACAACGGCATCTTCACCGAAATCGACGTTCCCGCTCCCACGCAGGATCCGCTGCATTTCCGCGATCAGAAAAGATACCCCGATCGTCTCCGCGCCGCGCAGAAGGCGACGGGCGAGAAAGAGGCGATGCTGGTTGCCGAGGGCGAGATCGGGCGGACGCCCATCGTCTCGGCGGCCCAGGACTTCAGCTTCATGGGCGGCTCGATGGGCATGTATGTGGGCAACGCCGTCATCGCGGCAGCCGAACGCGCCGTCAAGACCAAACGCCCGTTGATCCTGTTCTCTGCCGCGGGCGGCGCGCGCATGCAGGAAGGCATCCTCAGCCTGATGCAGATGCCCCGCACCACCGTGGCCATCGAGATGGTGAAAGAGGCCGGCCTGCCCTACATCGTCGTCCTGACACACCCGACCACCGGCGGCGTCACCGCCTCCTATGCCATGCTGGGCGACGTCCACATCGCCGAACCCAACGCGCTCATCTGCTTCGCCGGTCCCCGCGTCATCGAACAGACCATTCGCGAGAAGCTGCCCGAGGGTTTTCAGCGCGCCGAATATCTCCTCGATCACGGAATGCTCGACCGCGTAACGCACCGCAGGCACATGAAGGAAGAACTGGTGACGATCACGCGCATGCTGCTCGGATTGCCGCCCGCCGTCGCCGGCGACCTTCCCGCGCCCGAAAAAACGACCGAGGCAGTCCAGCCCGAAGGCGAAAAGACCGACGCCAAAACCGGCTGATCCCCTTTCCCGTCACCTCCGGAAAATCCGCCGATGACCAAGCCGTCCTCCTCCGACGCGATCCTTCAGCGCATGATGGCGCTGCACCCCAAGGTCATCGACCTGACGCTCGACCGCATGGGCCGCTGCCTTGCCGCCGTCGGCAACCCGCACGAACATCTGCCGCCGGTGATCCACGTCGCCGGCACCAACGGCAAGGGTTCGACCCAGGCCATGATCCGCGCCGGGCTCGAGACCGCGGGACAAAGCGTTCACGCCTATACCTCGCCGCACCTCGCCTGGTTTCATGAACGCATCCGGGTGGCAGGGCAGATCATTTCCGAAGACCGCCTGACCCGGATCCTCGACGAGGTCTACGAGGCCAACGATGGCCACCAGATCACCTATTTCGAGATCACCACCGTCGCCGCCTTTCTCGCCTTCGTCCGCGAAAAGGCCGACTGGACGCTGCTCGAAGTCGGCTTGGGCGGCCGTCACGATGCGACGAACGTGGTCGACCACCCCCGGCTCACCATCATCACCACGATCGATCTGGACCACCAGCAGTTCCTGGGCGAGACGCTGGCCGAAATCGCCTACCAGAAGGCCGGCATCATCAAGCGCGGCGTGCCTGTGATCATCGGTCCCCAGCACGACGAAAGCCTCGACGTGATCGAGGCCGAGGCGGCGAAATTCGGCGCCCCCACCATCGCGTCCGGCCAGCACTGGCACGCCTGGGAAGAACGCGGACGGCTGATCTTCCAGGACGAGACCGGCCTTCTCGACCTGCCGTTGCCGAACCTGCGCGGCCCGCACCAGATCGGCAACGCGGGCATGGCCCTCGCCGCGCTTCGCCACCTCGGCTTCGATGACGCCGCCTGCGAGGGTGCCGTCACCAAGGCCTTCTGGCCCGCCCGGATGCAGCGCCTGCGCCACGGCCCGCTGGTCGAGGCCGCACCGAAGGCCGAGCTCTGGCTCGACGGAGGCCACAACCCGGCGGCGGGCGAGGCGCTGGCGGCCACGCTGGCCGAATTACCGCCGCGCCCGACCCACATGATCTGCGGCATGCTCTCGACAAAGGACGTCGCCGGATACCTTCGTCCCCTGGCGGCCCAGGCCGACACGCTGCACGCCGTTGCGATCCCCGGCGAAACCGCGACCTTGCCCGCCGAGGACACGGCCGCAGCCGCCGAAAGCGTCGGGCTGTCCGCAACGGTTGCGGCCTCTGTTGCCGAAGCCCTGGCCGACATCGTGTCGCAAGACCCGGCGTCGCGCATCCTTATCTGCGGCTCGCTCTACCTCGCAGGCGCGGTTCTCAGGCAAAACGGCTGATCCTCCGCCACGCGGGACGGCGCGTTCAGACCTTGGTCATATCTCATTTGACGCACACTGCATGTGGTGGGCGGGCAGGTCTGTGCGCCTAGAGGCACCGACGGTATACCGACAAAATACCGACGTTATACCGACGTTGCGATTTCGCGATTTCCTCAGGAAATCCGTAAAAACCCTCAAAAGCCGGTGCGCCAGGCCGCCAGAGCCCGCACGTCCCCGTCAGGTTCCGTTAACCCGCCTCAGATTCCGGTGGCCACAATGGCCTCGGCAAGGATCGGAACGGTCGCCTGGTTCAGCCCGGCGATGTTCATCCGGCTGTCCCCGATCATGTAGATCCCGTGCTTCTCGCGCAGTTCGGCCACCTGCTCGGGCGAAGCCCCCAGCCGCGAGAACATGCCGCGATGTTCGGCAATGAAATCGAAGCGATCCGAGTTCGTGCGGTTCCTCAGCTCCCGCGCCAGTTGCTCGCGCAGCTTCAGCATGCCCAGCCGCACATCCTCCAGCTCGGTCTGCCAGTCGGCGCGCAGTTCGGGATCGTCCAGGATCATCTGCACCACCCGCGCCCCGTGATCCGGCGGGAAGGAATAGTTCTGGCGGTTCAGGAAATTCAGCGTCGCCTGCGCCTCGCCCTTCGACTTCTCTTCCGGCGCGATCGCCATCAAAAGCCCGGTCCGCTCGCGGTAAACCCCGAAATTCTTTGAACAACTCGCCGCCACGATCATCTCCGGCATCCGCGCCGCCAGCAGCCGGACACCGTAAGCGTCTTCCTCCAGCCCGTCGCCGAAGCCCTGGTACGCGATGTCGATGAACGGGATTGCGCCGGTGGCTTCCAGATGATCCGCGACGATGCCCCATTGCTCCGGTGTCAGGTTCGCGCCGGTCGGGTTGTGGCAGCAGCCGTGCAGCAGAACCAGGTCGCCCGCCTTCACAGCCTTCAGATCCTCCATCATGCCGTCGAAATCGACGACCGGAAGATCGCTTGCCAGATAGCGGTATTCCCGCATCGGCACGCCCAGGTATTTCACGATCGAGGGATGGTTCGGCCAGGTCGGCGCAGAAAGCCAGATGGTCGCCGAACGGTCTGCGTACTGCATCAGTTCAAGCCCCTGCCGGATCGCCCCGGTCCCGCCCGGCGTGGCTATGGCGGCCACGCGTCCCGCGTCCACGCTTTCCGCCAGGATCAGGCCACGCATCGCCGCGGCATAGGCCGGATCGCCGGCCAGCCCGGTATACGCCTTGGTCTCCTGCGTCTCGACCAGCCGCCGCTCGGCGGCCTTCACGGCGCGCATCACCGGCGTAACGCCCTCGGCGTTCTTGTAGACGCCCACACCCAGGTCGATCTTGTTCTCGCGCGGGTCCTCGCGAAAGGTCTGCATCAGGGCAAGGATCTTGTCGGCGGGTTGCGGTTTCAGGTCGGTCAGCATGGCATGCCTCTAACTTGGAATGCGGGTCAGGTCGCGGTCGCGGGTCAGGATTCGTGTCTTGTCTTCGCGTCGGACAGGGGTGAACCCGTTTTTCTGATAAAGCGCAAGGGCGCGGGGATGGTCCAGTGTGCAGGTGTTGACCGTGACCTTTTCGGTCCCGGGGCTGTCCCAGGCGGTCAGGGTCGCGGTCTTCACAAGCCAGCCTCCCAGCCCCCGGCCAACGGCTTCGGGCACCATTCCGAAATAGGCCAGATCCGTCACCCCCCCGTCCTGCCGGTCGATCAGGAAAAAGCCCTGCGGCCAGCCATGATCCAACAGCGTGTAAAGCGCGGTCTCCTCCCGCTGAAGCCATTCTTCAAGCTCGTCCTGTTCGCGCTTGTGAATGTCCTCCCAGGCATAATCCCGCCCCACCGCGTCATAAAGCGACAGGAACCACCAGAGCGGCGGTTTTTCCGCCTTCAGAAGTGCCGCCGTCGAGCCCGCCGGCAAGTGCGGCCAGTCATAGGAAGGCCGCGCATCCATCTCGAGGAAAGTGATCGTGTAAGCGACCTCGGTGCCTGCCTTCTGGATCGTCATCCCGTCTCGACCGTCAGGTAATCGAACGCGCCCCACTCCGACCAGGACCCGTCGTAAAGCGAATGATTGTGGTGCCCAAGCCGCTCGAGCGCCAGCGATATGATCGCCGCCGTCACGCCCGAGCCGCACGTGGTGATGACCGGCTTCGACAGGTCGGCACCGGCCGCTTCGAAAACCTTTCTTAAGCCTTCCCGTGATTTCATGGTGCCGTCATCGTTCAGAAGGGTCCGGTAATGCACGTTCTTCGATCCCGGAATATGACCCGACCGCAATCCTTCGCGCGGTTCCGGCTCCTCGCCCCGGAACCGTGCCGGCGAACGGGCGTCCAGAATTTCGTGATCGCGCAGCTTCGCGGCAGCGGCGACCTGTGTGACGTCCCGAACAAGCTGGTTCTGCCGTGACACCGTGATGTGCCGGTCGCGCATGATCGGCGGCATGTCCTCCACCGGACGGCCCTCGGCCTGCCATTTGCCGAAACCGCAGTCCAGAACGGCGACGTCTATCTTGCCCATCAGGCGGAACAGCCACCAGACCCGCGCGGCGCTGAACATGCCGGCGCCGTCGTAGACCACCACCTGGTGCCCGTCGCCCACCCCCATGGCGCGCATCCTGCTGATGAACTTCTCGGGCGGCGGCGCCATGTGCGGCAAGGCCGAGCGCTGGTCCGAGATCGCGTCGATGTCGAAATACCGCGCACCGGGAATATGCGCCTTGTCGTATTCGGCCTTCCCGTCGCGCCCCATGTCCGGCAGGTACCAGGACGCATCGAAAATGCGCAGGTCCGGATCCTTCAGATGATCGGCCAGCCAGTCGGTCGAGACCAGTGTTCGGGGATCGTCGGGCATGACGTTTCCTCAGTGATTTATGCGCCTCCCGTGCTAAGCCCTGCGGGTCTTGGGTGCAAGCCGCTGGTGAGCGTTCGCGCCAATTGTCGGCCCTACTTGCTTGCGATAGACTGGCGTCAATCAGAATACAGAAGGCGGGGCGGCAGCGAACGTGACGGTTCTGGCGAAATACCAGCGGCTGGAAGCGGAGGGGCTCTGGCGCTCGGATCCTGACGCCCAGCGCCGTGACGTCATCGTCGCGATCGGGGATGCGACCTTGACCATAGCGGCGCCGAACGGCTCCGCACTCAGCCACTGGTCTCTCCCGGCGATTCAAAGGCTCAACCCCGGGCAAACGCCCGTTCTGTATGCCCCGGGCGAAGACACGCCCGAGATACTCGAGCTTTCCGACCCGGAGATGATCTCGGCCATCGAGGCTGTTCTAAAATCGATCCAGCGCCGGTCTTCCCGGCCCGGACGGCTTCGCGCCCTGGCCATCACGGGCATCGTCGCAACCCTGCTGGCCGCGGCCACATTCTGGCTTCCCGGCGCCATCACCCGCTACACGGCATCTCTGGTTCCCGAAGGCGCGCGCACCGAAATCGGAGAGCGGCTGCGCTTGGAAGTGCGGCGCGTCTCCGGACTTCCATGCACGGACACCGCCGGGCTAAGGGCACTCGAAAAGCTGAGAAACCGGCTTTTTCCGGAAACCCGGACCACGTTGATCGTCCTGCCCTCGGCACTCGCGGAAACCGCGCACCTGCCCGGCGGAACGATCCTGATCGGACACCGCCTGGTCGAAGATCACGAGACCCCCGACGTGCTGGCGGGATACCTCTTGGCGGAAGACCTCAGACGAAAGGAACGCGACCCGCTGGAGCGTCTTCTCTCGGAAACCGGTCTTGCAACCGCGCTGCGCCTTCTGACAACGGGCCGGGTCGATGACGAGACACTGCGCAGATACGCCGAACAACTCGTCGCCACGCCCCCGTCGCCCGTGTCGAACGTCAGCCTCATCTCCCGGCTTTCCACGGCGGGCGTCTCGGGCGCCGCATATGCCTACGCCCTTGATTTTTCGGGCAAAAGAACGCTGCCACTCATCGAAGCCAGCCAGGACAATCCGCCGCCGGCGCCCCTTCTGGGCGACGGAGACTGGATCGCGCTTCAAGGAATTTGCGAAGGCTGATCAGGTATTTGCGTCGGGCACTCCAAGCGGCACCTTGTCCGCAGGCGCGACCCCGGAAGGCACCATGCCACAGATCGGTTTCTTCTGCTCGTCAAGGCGCTGAACCCAGATCTCCCAGCCGGAAACCTCGGATCGCGTAAAAAGACAGCCGTCCCCGTCAACATAGTGACGCTTCGCGTAATCCCGTGGCGGCACGCGCGCCTCATCGGCGATGGCCGCGGACGTCACGCAGACAAATGAAAAAAGAACGGCCACCAGCCCGGCAAAGTGCTTCACATCCCCCCCGAGGTGCGATTTCCACCGTGGCAGAGTGCCGTGACCCTGGTTGTCTGTAAAGAGATTCGAAGCCGCTACTTGGTGCCGTACATCCGGTCGCCCGCATCGCCCAGTCCGGGCACGATATAGCCCTTTTCGTTCAACCTTTCGTCAAGAGACGCCGTAACGATCGGCACGTCCGGATGGGCCGCCTTCATCCGCGCAACGCCCTCCGGCGCAGCCAGCAGGCAAAGAAAGCGGATATCCGTCGCCCCGGCCTTCTTGATAAGGTCGACGGCCGCGGCAGAACTGTTCCCGGTCGCCAGCATCGGATCGACGGCGATGACAAGCCGATCCTCCAATTCGCCCGGCAGCTTGCAATAGTACTGCACTGGCTGAAGCGTCTTCTCGTCACGGTAAAGTCCGACAAATCCCACGCGCGCCGAAGGAATCAGGTCAAGCATCCCGTCCAGCAGTCCGTTCCCCGCCCTCAGGATCGACACCAGCGCCAGCTTGCGTCCGTCCAGCACCGGCGCTCTCATCCTGGTAAGCGGCGTCTCGATCTCCTGGGTCGTCATGGGCAACTCCCGGGTCACCTCGTAAGCCAGAAGGTGGCTGATCTCCCGCAGCAGTTGCCGGAACACGGCCGTCGATGTGTTCTTGTCGCGCATCAGGGTCAGCTTGTGCTGCACCAGCGGATGATCGACGACGGTCAGGTGCTCGGTCATGTTGTCTCCAGTTTCTTCAGAATCTTTTCTTTTGTCGCTAAATCGCAGAACGCTGCGTCGGCAGAATCTCGGGCGATATCCTTGAAAACGCCTTCGTCCCAGTCGAAGGCGTCCGCCAGGCGATCATACTCGTTCGTCATCGTCGTGTGGAAGAACGGCGGATCGTCGGTCGAAACCGTGACTTTCACCCCTCTTTCGCGCAACCGGTGGATCGGATGCGCACGCCAGCCGGGATAAACTCCCAGCGCCACGTTCGATCCCGGACATACTTCCAGTACCACACCGTCCTCTGCCAGTCGGTCGACCAGCGCAAGCTCCTCGATTGCCCTGACGCCGTGTCCGATCCGTTCCACCCCAAGATCGTCCAGAACATCCCTGACGCTCTCGGGCCCGGCCCATTCGCCCGCATGGGCAGTCAGTCTCAGGCCGGCCTTGCGCGCACAGTCGAAGGACCATGCGAAGTCCTTTGGCTTTCCAGCCCTTTCGTCCCCGGCAATCCCGAATCCGACGATCCAGTCGCCCGCCGTCTCGGCCGCACAAAGTGCCGTCTCCCTCGCCTTGTCCGGTCCGAAGTGGCGGATACAGGTGACGACGCCGCGCAAGACGATTCCGTCTTTCCGTTCGGCCTCGTCAGCCGCTTCCCGGATCGCCGCCAGATACTCGCGCCATGCCACCACATCCCGCCCCCCGCAGAAATCGGGGGAAAGGAACGTCTCGGAGTAAATCACACCCGCCGCCGCACTCTCTTCCAGGACGGCAAGCGTCAACCGACGATAATCCTCCGGCGTCGCCAGGACGGAAGTGGCAGCCTCGTAGACCCGCAGAAACTCCCAAAAATCCGAGAACTTGTAAGCGCCCTTCTCGTCGAAAATCCCCGATATGTCCTCGTGCTTTTCCGCAGCCAGCCCCCGGATGAACGCAGGCGGAGCCGCACCTTCCAGGTGCAGGTGCAGTTCGACCTTCGCCAAGTCCCTCACAGAAAGCTCCTTCCCCTGCCCTGCGACGGCAACCCAAGATGAGCCGCGATGCTCGCTGCCACATCCACGAAGTCGACATGACCGACAGCCTTTGAACCGGCGCCGTAGCCAAGGACAGGAACTCTTTCCCGTGTATGATCCGTACCGATCCAGGTCGGGTCGTTTCCATGATCCGCGGTGAAAAGGATCAGGTCGCCCGCCCCAAGGTGATCGAAGACCCTGGGCAGCTGAGCATCGAACCACTCCAGCGCCCGCGCATAGCCCGAAACATCTCGGCGGTGTCCGAAGTTGGTGTCGAACTCGACGAAGTTCGCGAAGGTCAGACTGCCGTCCTCGGCATCGGCGGCAAGCCTCACGAGATTGTCCATCAGATCGGTATCGGGGCCCTTCACCAAGACATCGATGCCCTTCATCGAAAAGATGTCGCCAATCTTCCCGATGGCATGAACCCGGCCACCGGCATCCTGCACCCACTCGCAAAGTGTCGGCTCCGGCGGCTCGATGGCAAAGTCCTTGCGGTTGCTTGTCCTGCGAAATCCGCCCGGCTCTCCAACGAAGGGCCGGGCAATGACGCGGCCCACCCGCATGCCGTGCAGCGTCGGAGCAAGTGCCTTGCAGAGCGCCAGCAAACGCTCCAGCCCGTAACTTTCTTCATGCGCCGCGATCTGGAAAACGCTGTCGACCGAGGTATAGCAGATCGGCCAGCCGGTCCGCAGATGCTCCGCGCCAAGCTCATCGATGATCGCCGTGCCCGAGGCATGGCAGTTCCCCAAAGTCCCTTCGGTCCCGGCAAGCCGTGCCGCCTCGGCCATCAGCTCCAACGGAAAGGCCGGGTTCTCGTTGGGGAAATAGTGCCAGTCCCAGGGAACAGGCACCCCGGCCAGCTCCCAATGGCCCGAGGGCGTGTCCTTGCCCCTCGATACCTCGGTTGCCGCGCCCCACAGGCCGTTTCCGTTCATCGGGAATCCCGGCATCTCGGCTCCCGATGCCAGTCTCACGGCCGCCCCAAGCCCAAAGCCTCCGAGATGCGGCATATTCAGTGGCCCCGTGCGCCCCTGCTCCGCCTCGCCCGCCGCACAGGCACGGGCGATATGGCCAAGCGTATTCGCCCCCGAGTCCGGCGTGTCGCCATTGAAATACGCGGCGGCATCCGGCGCGCCTCCCGCGCCCACGCTGTCCATGACAACGAGAAACGCGCGGGCCATCTCAGACGACCCGGCCGTGCAGCAGCGGCGGAACCTCGGCTGTTTCGCCTATGGTGACGGCTTCCAGGAATGCCCGCTCCGCTTGCTGAGCGACCTTCTCGCCCGAAGCATGCAGCCGGGCAATGGGCTGACCCTTGGCAACGTCCGCGCCCAGCGGCAGGATATCCGAGAACCCGACGGACGGATCGATGCGGTCGCCCTCTTTCATCCGCCCCCCGCCCATGCGCACGACAGCAAGTCCGATCGCATGGCCATCCATTGCGGCAAGTTTGCCAGCCTTGCCTGCGTGGATTTCACGGATCACGTTCGCCTCCGGAAGACGCCGCCGCCAGTCCGAACTGAAGTCCTTCGGGCCACCAAGGGCGTCGATCATGCCGTCGAACACCTTCGCAGCCTGCCCCGATTGCAGGGCGTCGCGCAATTTGACAGCCGCCACTTCCGGCGCTGTGTCCATGCCGGCCAGCACCATCAGTTCGGCACCCAGTGCGAGGGTCAGGTCGACCAACCGCGAGTTCTTCGGAACCGTCAGCGCTTCCATGACAACCGCCACTTCAAGGGCATTGCCCGCCGCGGGCGCAAGCGGCTGGTTCATGTCGGTAATCAGCGCCGCGGTCCGGCAACCCGCACCGTTCGCCGTCCGGACCAAAGCCTCGGCCATGGCGCCGGCGTCCTTCTCGGTCGTCATGAACGCGCCCGATCCCACCTTCACGTCAAGGATCAGCGCACTCAATCCGGCGGCAAGTTTCTTCGACAGGATCGACGCCGTGATCAGGTCGATGCTTTCGACCGAACCGGTCACGTCCCGTATCGCGTAAAGCCGCCGGTCAGCGGGTGCGATCCGCCTGGTGGCCGAAACGATCGCGGCGCCATTCCGGTCCAGCATCCGCCGAAGGCCCGCTTCGTCGACATCGGTCGAAACGCCCGGTATCGCTTCCAGCTTGTCCAGCGTTCCGCCGGTGTGGCCAAGCCCGCGCCCCGATATCATGGGCACGCGTGCGCCGACCGCTGCCAGCATCGGGGCGAGCAACAGCGAGACGCAGTCCCCGATGCCCCCTGTCGAGTGCTTGTCGATGACCGGAGGCCCGTCGCCCCATTCCAGAACGTCGCCTGAATCGCGCATGGCCAGCGTCAGCGCGACCCGCGCTTCCTCGGACAGCCCCTTGACGCAGACCGCCATGGCAAACGCGCCTGCCTGAGCGTCGGTGACGGCGCCGCTCGCAAGTCCCTTTGCGAACCAGTTCAGTTCGGCCTGCGTCGGCTCGGCGCCGTCCCTGACCTTCTCGATGATCGCGCGCGCATCCATGTCAGAGCATGTGATCCGGGCCGAACGCGCCGGGCAGCAGATCCGCGACGGCCATCTCCCGCGTCTTGCCTGAAGTCGTTGCCATGATGATCCGGGCGTCCGGTGTGGCGAACTCGATCAGCTTCTGGCGGCATCCACCGCAAGGCGTCACCGGCTCCGGGCTTTCCGCGATGACCGCAACTTCAGCAAGGCGGGTCTCACCCGCGGCGACCATGGCCGCGATGGCGCCGGCTTCGGCGCACGTGCCTTCGGGCGATGCCACATTCTCTACGTTGCACCCGACGTATACGGCTCCGGACACGGATTTGATCGCCGCGCCGACCTTGAACCTCGAGTAGGGTGCATAGGCGTTCTCGCGCACTGCACGGGCATCTTCGATGAGCGTCATAGGTGTCCCCGACTTTTTCCGGCAAGGTGACGCGCCACCGGATGAAGTGCAAGGCAATCTGTCGCCACCTTGCTCCTCCGCCGGTTTCCAAGCAGTATCCCCTGATTGTGCCCGCATCGACGTTGACCTCACGCAAAGGCAATCGTAGGAAGGCGCAAATCAAGATAGTTTAATGCTAAACTATTTTCGGGAGGGCAGCATGACCAGCGATCCGCGACAGGAAGCCTTGCGCCAGGCGGCGCTTGAATACCACGAGTTTCCAAAACCCGGAAAGCTGGAGATCCGCGCGACGAAGCCGCTTGCCAACGGCCGCGATCTTTCCCGCGCCTATTCCCCCGGCGTCGCCGAGGCCTGCCTGGAAATCAAGGCGGACCCGATGA
This sequence comes from Silicimonas sp., assembly GCA_040220415.1. Classification (GTDB taxonomy): domain Bacteria; phylum Pseudomonadota; class Alphaproteobacteria; order Rhodobacterales; family Rhodobacteraceae; genus JAVJUV01. Next base: position 203,528 of record JAVJUV010000089.1, on the reverse strand, counting down.
CCGCAAGCCGGTATACGGCGCGCGGCAACCTTGTCGCCGTCGTCACCAACGGCTCTGCGGTTCTGGGGCTGGGCAACATCGGCGGCCTGGCCTCCAAGCCGGTCATGGAAGGCAAGGCGGTCCTCTTCAAGAAATTCGCGAACATCGATTGCTTCGACATCGAACTGAACGAATCCGATCCCCAGAAGCTGGCAGACATCGTTTGCGCCCTCGAACCTACGTTCGGCGCGATCAATCTGGAGGACATCAAGTCGCCGGATTGCTTCATCGTCGAACAAATCTGCCGCGAGCGCATGAATATCCCGGTGTTTCACGACGACCAGCACGGCACGGCCATCGTCGTGGGTGCGGCGGCAACCAATGCTTTGCGCGTGGCGAAGAAAAGCTTCAAGGACATCAAGGTCGTGTCGACCGGCGGCGGCGCGGCCGGGATCGCGTGCCTCAACATGCTTCTCAAACTGGGCGTTCAGCGGAAGAACGTCTGGCTCTGCGATCTTCACGGACTGGTCCACGAGGGCCGGGAACTCGACATGACCCCCCAGAAGGCCGAGTACGCCCAACCGGGCGGTCCGCGCGACCTGGCCGACGTGATGGAAGACGCCGATCTTTTCCTTGGCCTCTCCGGCCCCGATGTGCTGACCCCTGACATGGTCAGGAAGATGGCGGCAGCGCCGATCATCTTCGCCCTGGCGAACCCGACGCCGGAAATCATGCCCGACGCGGCGCGCGAAGTAGCCCCGGACGCCATCATCGCGACGGGACGTTCGGATTTCCCAAATCAGGTCAACAACGTCCTCTGCTTTCCCTTCATCTTCCGCGGCGCTCTCGATGTCGCGGCCACGACCATCAACGATGAAATGAAGCTGGCCTGCATCGAGGGTATCGCGGCGCTGGCACGCGCGACGACAAGCGCCGAGGCGGCGGCGGCCTATCAGGGCGAACAAATGACATTCGGCCGCGACTATCTCATTCCCAAACCTTTCGATCCGCGGCTGATGGGTGTCGTTGCTTCGGCAGTCGCCAGCGCGGCGATGAAAACCGGCGTTGCCAACCGCCCGATCGAAGACCTGAACGCGTACAAGCAACGACTTGACGGCTCGGTCTTCAAGTCTGCCCTGATCATGCGCCCCGTGTTCGAAGCAGCCGCAACGGCCCAGCGCCGCATCGTCTTCGCCGAGGGCGAGGATGAACGCGTGCTCCGGGCCGCAAACGCCATGATCGAAGAGACGACCGACCGGCCAATTCTGATCGGACGGCCAGACGTTATCGCAGCCAGGGCCGAAAGGGCAGGATTGCCGATTCATCCCGGAGAAGACTTCGAGGTCGTGAACCCCGAAAGCGACCCGCGCTATCGCGACTATTGGACGACCTATCACCACCTGATGCAGCGAAAGGGCGTCACGCCCGATCTCGCCCGCGCCGTCATGCGAACGAACACGACAGCGATCGGCGCGGTCATGGTGCATCGCGGCGAGGCCGAGAGCCTCATTTGCGGGACCTTCGGCCAGTATCTCTGGCATCTGAATTACGTGTGTCAGATCCTGGCCACCGACGGTCTGCACCCCATCGGAGCGCTCAGCCTGATGATCCTCGAGGACGGTCCGCTCTTTATCGCCGATACACATGTTTACCCCGAACCGACACCGATGCAGATCGCGGATGTCGTCGTTGCCGCCGCCCGGCATACCAGGCGCTTCGGCATAGAACCGAAGATCGCGCTTTGCAGTCACAGCCAGTTCGGCAACCTGGATTGCGAAACCGGCCGACGTATGCGCGCGGCCCTGGAGATCCTCGACGCCGCGCCGCGCAACTTCGAGTACGAGGGTGAAATGCATACCGACTCGGCGCTGAACGAAGAGTTGCGGGCCCGTATCTTGCCGAATTCAAGATTCTCCGGCGCCGCGAACGTCCTGATCTTCGCGAATGCCGACGCGGCTTCCGGTGTACGCAACATTCTCAAGATGAAGGCCGGTGGTCTCGAAGTCGGCCCCATTCTGATGGGTATGGGAAACCAGGCCCATATCGTGACACCGTCGATCACCGCGCGCGGCCTTCTGAACATTTCCGCTCTGGCCGGGACGCCAGTCACCCAATACGGGTGATTCTCTGCCATCAGGTTTTGCAAGTTTGCAAAGGCGGCAAGCTTTCTTTGCGACTCCGACCTATTAGCGGTCGGTTTGCAAAACTTTGCAATGCACGCACGCAAAACCTGCAAATTTTTTGCGTCGTTCTGCCGCTGCCGGCAGCAACACACTTGCCGTAACACAACCCTGTCCCGTAACACCTGCGCATCAAGCTGCAAGGAGGAGTGCGGTCATGGGCTACCGGGAAATCTACGAGGCGTGGAAATCCGATCCCGAAGGATTCTGGATGCAGGCCGCGGAAGCCATCGACTGGGATCGCAAACCGACACGCGCGCTCGATGACAGCAACGCGCCGCTCTACGAGTGGTTCACCGACGGCATGGTCAACACCTGCTGGAACGCGGTCGACCGACATGTCGAGGGCGGCCGCGGCGACCAGACAGCCATAATCTATGACAGTCCGATCACCGGGGCGAAGGCGCGCATCAGTTATGCCGAACTGAAGGACAAGGTTTCACTTCTCGCCGGTGGCATGGCGGCGCGGGGCATCGCGAAAGGCGACAGGGTCATCATCTACATGCCGATGGTGCCCGAAGCGCTGGTTGCCATGCTTGCCTGCGCGCGCCTGGGCGCAATCCACTCGGTCGTCTTCGGTGGGTTCGCCGCCAACGAACTGGCAGTCCGGATCGACGACGCGAAACCCAAGGCCATCCTCGCCGCCTCTTGTGGAATCGAACCGGGACGGGTGGTGCAGTACAAGCCGCTTCTCGACTCCGCCATCGACACCTCAACTCACAAGCCCGACTTCTGCGTCATCCTCCAGCGTGAACAGGCCATCGCCCCTCTGATAGAAGGCCGGGACCACGACTGGCATGCGTTCCAGGACGGCGTCAGCCCGGCCGACTGCACACCGGTCGAAGGCAATCACCCCGCCTATATTCTTTATACCTCCGGCACGACCGGCCAGCCCAAGGGCGTCGTCCGAGCAACCGCCGGACATCTCGTGGCTCTGAACTGGACGATGAAAAACGTCTACGACGTCGACCCCGGCGACGTCTACTGGGCGGCATCCGACGTGGGCTGGGTCGTGGGCCACAGCTATATCTGTTACGCGCCGCTGATCCACGGCAACACCACCGTTGTCTTCGAGGGAAAACCGATCGGAACGCCCGACGCCGGAACCTTCTGGCGGATGATCGAGGAATACCGGATCAAGGCGCTCTTCACCGCGCCCACGGCGTTCCGCGCCATCAAAAGGGAAGACCCGCACGGCGCCTTCGTGAAAAAGTACGACCTGTCGTCACTCAAGGCGCTCTTCCTGGCAGGGGAACGCGCCGACCCCGACACCATCCAGTGGGCCGAACGCATGCTGAACGTGCCTGTCATCGATCACTGGTGGCAGACAGAGACCGGCTGGGCGATTGCCGCTAATCCAATGGGGATCGAGCATCTGCCCGTCAAACTGGGCTCTCCCTCCGTCGCCATGCCCGGCTACGATGTCCAGATCCTGGACGAGGGTGGCCACCCGATGAAACCGGGCGCGTTGGGCGCGATCGCGGTCAAGTTGCCTCTTCCCCCGGGCACGTTACCCACGCTCTGGAATGCAGAGGCGCGATTCAAGAAAAGCTACCTCGAGCATTTCCCCGGATACTACGAGACTGGCGACGCGGGTTATATCGACGAGGATGGCTATCTCTACATCATGGCCCGCACCGACGACGTCATCAACGTGGCCGGACACCGGCTGTCGACGGGTGCAATGGAAGAAGTTCTTGCCAGCCATCCGGACGTGGCCGAATGCGCGGTCATCGGGGTCGGCGATGATCTGAAAGGCCAGCTGCCTCTCGGTTTCCTTTGCACCAACTCCGGCACGACGCGCAGCGATGCCGAGATCGTCGCGGAATGCGTCAAACTGGTGCGGGACAAGATAGGTCCGGTCGCCGCGTTCAAGCACGCAGTCGTTGTTCAGCGCCTGCCGAAAACGCGGTCGGGCAAGATCCTTCGGGCGACGATGGTGAAAATCGCCGACAGCGAGGACTTCAAGCTGCCCGCGACGATCGACGACCCCGCCATTCTGGAGGAAATCCGAGAAGCCCTGCAGACTTTGGGCTACGCTAAATAAGGCGCTGAGCAGGGGTTCCAGTCGGGATTCTGGATGCCGCACGCGGCATCGCTCGACGTCACGAAAACTGTTCGCGGATCAGGCGCTCTTCCAGCCCGTGGCCTGGATCGAAAAGAATCCTGTGCCGCACGTTCGCTTCGCTGCGTACCTCGACCCAATGCACGTTCCTCACCGGACGACTGTCCGCATCGGCCATCACCGGCCTTTTCTGCGGATTGAGAACATCGAACCGGACAATCGCGTCCTTGGGCACAAGGGCGCCGCGCCACCTGCGGGGACGAAAGGCCGCGACCGCTGTCACCGCCAGAACTTCCGAGCCGATCGGCAGGATCGGACCGTGCGCCGAATAGTTGTAGGCCGTCGACCCGGCCGGTGTCGCGACAAGCGCCCCGTCGCAAACCAGCTCCTCCAGCCGCGTCTTGCCATCTACCGAGATCTTCAGGCGTGCCGCCTGCGGGCCGGCGCGCAACAGCGAAACCTCGTTGATCGCCAGCGCTTCGGTCACGATTCCGTCGTCGCTTCCCGCCCGCATGTGCAGCGGATTGATGACCGCCTCTTCGGCCTCGGCAAGACGGTTCCTCAGATCGTCTTCGCTGTATTCGTTCATCAGGAACCCGACGGTTCCCCGGTTCATGCCATAGACCGGCTTGTCCAGTGGCCGCACGTCGTTCAGCGTTTGCAGCATGAATCCGTCACCGCCCAGAGCGACGATCACATCGGCATCTTCCGGCTCGCAGCTACCGTATCGCGCCTCAAGCCGCTCTTTTGCCTCGCAGGCAAGGTCCGCGTCGCTGGCGCGAAAGGAAATGGCTGTCGATGGACGCATGTTACGGCTGACTTTCGGGTTTTCCGAACGATTGCCTGCATCGGCCGGAAACACAAGGGCCGCGCAGCCGACGGTGCGACGGAAACACGCTGCCATGTGCCGGATTCGCCGCTTTCGGACAACGGCGTTTGTCGCTATGAGGACGCCCAGATCCATTGGCCCAGACCGGAGGCTTGACCGATGAATGCACCGCACCGCGACGACGGATTTTTCACCGAAACGCTTGAAAGCCGGGATGCCGCGATCTTCGATGCGATCCGGAAGGAACTTGGCCGTCAGCGGGACGAGATCGAACTGATCGCCTCCGAAAACATCGTCAGCCGCGCCGTGATGGAGGCGCAGGGCTCGGTGATGACCAACAAATACGCCGAAGGCTATCCGGGAAAGCGCTACTACGGCGGCTGCCAATACGTGGACATCGCCGAAACGCTGGCCATCGAGCGGGCCAAGGAACTGTTCGGTTGCGAATTCGCGAACGTCCAGCCCAATTCCGGCAGCCAGATGAACCAGGCGGTGTTCCTGGCGCTTCTGAAACCCGGCGACACGTTCATGGGCCTCGACCTGAACTCGGGTGGCCACCTGACCCACGGTTCGCCGGTAAACATGTCGGGCAAGTGGTTCAACGTCATCTCGTACGGCGTGCGCCAGCAGGACCAGATGCTGGACATGGACGATGTCCGGGCCAAGGCGCGCGAACACAAGCCAAAGCTGATCCTGGCGGGCGGCACAGCCTATTCGCGAAGCTGGGACTGGGCCGCATTCCGCGAGATCGCGGACGAGGTCGGCGCCTACCTTCACGTGGACATGGCGCATATCGCAGGTCTCGTCGCCGGTGGTGCGCACGCTTCGCCCCTGGCCCACGCCCATGTCGTGACATCCACCACGCACAAGTCGCTTCGCGGCCCGCGCGGCGGCCTGATCCTGACCAACGATGCCGACATCGCGAAAAAGATCAACTCGGCGGTTTTCCCGGGCCTTCAGGGCGGTCCGCTGATGCACGTGATCGCCGCCAAGGCCGTGGCCTTCGGCGAGGCGCTGCGCCCGGAATTCAAGACCTATGCCCAGCAGGTCGTCAAGAACGCCCGGGCCATGGCCGACGAGTTGATGAAGGGCGGTATCGATATCGTCTCGGGTGGCACGGACAACCACCTGATGCTTGCCGATCTGCGCCCCAAGAAAGTCACCGGCAAGGCCGCCGAGGCGGCGCTCGGACGGGCAAATATCACATGCAACAAGAACGGTGTGCCCTTCGACCCCGAGAAACCCTTCGTCACTTCGGGTATTCGCCTTGGAACCCCCGCAGGCACGACACGCGGCTTCGGCGAACCCGAGTTCCGGCAGATCGCACGCTGGATCGTCGAAGTCGTCGACGGCCTGGCCGCGAATGGCGAGGAAGCCAACGAAGCCGTCGAAGAGAAGGTGAAGGGCGAGGTCATGGCGCTGTGCAAGCGTTTCCCGCTCTATCCTGACCTCTAGTCGAAATATCCGCGCCAAAGCAGGAAGAAAAAGACCGCCAGCACGACCGTTACGAAGACGAAGGCGACCTTGGCGATCATGTCCAGTATTTCACCCCGCCGTTCCGCGGCGGGGTTCTGGTTGTCGAGAAACCGGTTCAGCCGCTTTTCGGCACGGGCAATGCGACGCTCGTCCACCAGGCGCGACAGCTTCGGGTTCGACGCCATCGCTTCCGCTTCGATCAGGGCGGCCGCGTCGGAACGCAGATGCCGAGGCAACTTGCGCCCCGCCCGCTCGGTCACCTCCGCAATTCCCTCGCCACGCACCCGAAGCTGCGTCGACATCCTTGCCGCAAGCGTTTGAAAACGGTCCTGTGTCTCCATATCTCTGGCGATACCGCGATGCGCCGTCTAAGAAAAGCCATGCTCAACATCGTTACCCACGGAAATCACACGGAACAGGTTCCCCTGCTGATCGCTCACGGACTGTTCGGATCGGCGCGGAACTGGGGCGTCGTCGCCAAACGGCTGTCCGACGACCGGCAGGTGAAAGCGGTGGACATGCGCAATCACGGCGAAAGCCCGCACCATGCGACGAACAGCTATACCGACATGGCCGGGGATCTCGCCGAGACGATCGACGGCGTTTCGGACGTTCTGGGTCATTCGATGGGTGGGAAAGCGGCGATGGTGCTCGCGCTCACCCGGCCCCAGGCGGTGCGGAAACTGGTGGTCGCCGACATCGCGCCGGTGGAATACGGCCACACCCAGATGCCGCTTGTCGACGCCATGCGCGAGCTTGATCTGTCCCGCATCGAGACCCGCAGCGACGCCGACCGGCAACTTCGATCCGAAATCGAGGATCCCGGGGTTCGGGCGTTTCTTCTGCAGTCGCTGGACGTCAGGAACAGGAAGTGGCGCCTCAACCTGGACGTTCTGGCCGCCGAGATGGACAAGATCATCGGATTTCCGGACATCGAAGGGCAGTTCAGCGGCCCGACGCTCTTTCTTTCGGGCGCGAAAAGCGACTATGTGCGCCCCGACTACCGCGACAGAATTCGCACGCTCTTCCCCGAAGCCGTCTTTGCCAAGCTCCCGGATGCGGGCCACTGGCTTCATGCCGACAAGCCACGCGAGTTCGAAGCTGCGGTCAGTGCGTTTCTATCGCACAACCATTTCAGCTGATACCGCCACGGACCTCTGCCAGCAACTCCCACCCGCGTCGGTTCTTGCCGACTTCGAGAAGGATTTACCCTTTTGGTATGGCATTCGCCGATGTCAGGGCCCCCACGTATGTTACTCTGACTTTCAGAACACGGAATGATGTAAGCCTGCAAACATCTAGCGATGGAGTTCCGAAACCTGACGATATGTTGTTGATTTTCGTCACGCACCGGGATAAGGGTCAGCCCACAGGTGCTACAGACGCGGTCGCATCACTGACGCGCGGGGCCCGCTGCGAAAGCAGGCGGGCCTCGTTCATTTTCGGGGGACAGTTGTTGCACGGGCAAAGGCGCCAGGTGCTCAGACGCGGTCCTCGCATCGTGGCCGAAGCCACTCCCTGACGCCTTCCCGAACCGGCCACCCGAAGGTCGCCTGCTCAGCCGCTCCGGCCCGGATTTTCCCCACCTTCCGGTATGCTTGCGCATCCCTTCCGGCGACGAAGCTCCTGAACTTTCACGTCCGGTTCCAGGCTCATGTCCCTTTCCCGACCGCTCCAGCTCCGAGGGGCCTTTGCGTCCCCGCTTCGGTTTCCCTAGGCGGTGATCTGAATGTCGTCAAAACCTTGCTGTCCGACAAGAAAAAAGCACTGCAGCATGAAATTTTCCTGGGGATAAAATGTTGATATGTCTTGGGAAACTTCGGTGGATAAGTTTGGGAAATTTCGCGATCGTCATGGGTTGCGCGGGGAAAAGCCGGCTGACCGCCACAAACGCGAGAATCCGGATTTTTCTGCAACTGCAAACACGCTTCACGGAAGATTCGGCCGCGACTCACCGTGCTTCGGTCTTGCGTCGGGTCAAAGTCGGTATAACGTCAGTGCGAACGAACACGGGGCAAGTGTCCGCCCCTTGCCTCCAAAGGAGAATCGAAGATGCAGAATCGACTCGTTTTGATCCTTGGGCTTGTCCTCAGCGCGATAAGCGTCTCGGGGTGCGTGCCCGTGGCAGCGGGCGCGGCCGGGGCCATTGCCGCCGACACGATCGCCGAAGACCGTGGCCAGGATCTGTTCTGAACCTTTTGGTCATTCTTGACCCGCATCAAGGCGCACGTCCTCTTTTGTTCGGCATGCTGAATAAAAGAGGAGGACGGGAATGCGAAAACTACTTACAGCTTTGACATGTTGCGCCGCGACCGTTGCGGGTGGTTCCGTGCTGGCTGCGGATGCCCAGAATGGCCGCGTTCTTTCGGAAGAAAACTGCGCCCGCTGTCACGACGTGGGGCCGGACGGGGCGGCCAAGATGCATCCGCCCAGCTTTGCGTCGATCGCGGGATATCGGCCCGAGGAGGAGATATTGGCGCGGGTGCTTTACCCGGCGCTGCATTCACCGATGCCGGCCTGGTCGAACTGGATCAGCCGCGACGAGGTGGATGACATCGTCGCCTATATCCTGTCGCTCGAGGGAAGCTGAAGGCCGCGTCCCAGGGCGGCGGGCATACCCTTGCCTGCCGCTCCGGCCCCTTGCTTTGAAAGGGAATTCCCGAACGCTAGCGGGTGCGTTCGCTGATCTCTTTGGCGACGAACCACGACACCGGGAAAGCCACGATGAACCCGATCAGCGCGGCGACCAGCAGCGGTTGCAGCGTGTCGTATCCAAGCGTCAGCGCCGCCACCATGGCGGAACCGGCCAGCGTTGTGCCGACGAAGATATGGACGATAAGAAAAAGCGGGATCATGGCGCCCTCCGGAAATGAATGGCGCAAGCATGGCCCCAACCGGAAAACCGGACCTTGACGTAGGTCAGAGCGTTAATGCGGCGTTCGCGGGTCTGGCGGAAATGCAACGCGTTCGATGGTTAATACCATATTTTGTGGGGGAATGAGGGCATTTCCACACGTCGGTATCACGTCGGTATTTCGTCGGTATTTCGTCGGTGGAAGGGTCGGTAAACGGCATTTCACCCGGCTTTCGGACCCCTGGCGTTAACCTTTGTGCAGAAGCGTCCGGCAGGGCGCGACGAACCCGCGCCCTGCCCTGTCTCAGATCAGGACGGCCAGAACGGCGGCCAGACCCGAAAGGCCGATCAGAACACCCGACACCATCTTCAGCGCGGGGACGTTCCGCGCCTTCACACCCTGCCCGTAGGCCGAGTTCGCAACCTCGTCGGACATGTCGTCGCGCAGCGCGATGATATCGTCCAGCGCCGTGCCGCCGGCCAGGATGCCATAGGCGGTGGCGGCGATGGCCAGCATCAACAGCGCCGAGGAATAGCCCTCGCCGAAATGCAGCGCCGCACCGATACCCAAGAGAACGAACAGCGTTGTACGCATGATACCGAAATAGTCGCCACTGCGTGACGTCAGTATCCGAAGCCTCTGGTCTTCAGTCATGGGTTCCCCTCCCGTTGGTGATCCGGGTTGGCCCCGGATGGGAACCGCATAGCAGAAACGGGCGCAAAAAGCGAAAGGAAGGACGCTGTCGATCCGGCCCGGCGGGTCGGGTCAGCTGTCGTCCGAGCGCTTCTTCAGCGTGCGCGAGACCACAAGATAGAGAAGCGCCGCGCCGCACAGCACGGCGGCGATCGCGATAAGGGTCGAGCCAGTCATGATAAAGCCTTTCCGGTCGGTTCGGCCCCGGTATGGCGGCAGATCTTGTCAGGAATTGGGCGGCGGGACCGCTGCCCGAGAGACCGGGCGGCTCAGCCCGCCGCACCCGCGATGGCGCCGATGGCGGGCTTCGAGGCGCCCGCATAGCCCGAAAACCCGCCCGAGCCGCTGCCACCCCCGCCCGAGAGACGGACGGTGCCGGTGTCGTTCAGGACGTAAAGCACGGCGGCCAGCGCCGCGCCGATGGCGAGAAGGCGTGTCATGGGCCGGGAGGGTAGCGGGGGAATGTGGCGGGGTGATGGCCGGTACGCCGCAGGCGGTGAGACGTCCAGTGGACGTCTCAAGGCCAGAACGCATGGAGTGCTGGGCGATGACCAGTGATCGTTGGCTCAGCGAAAGCCTCTCAAAAAAGGCTAAACTACATTTAGGGGCAACTTCACGGAAATCCCCAACCACTTGACATGTACACTTTACCTTGTATGGTAAGTTTACCAACGGAGGGAAACTATGCTATGCAAGTGAAGCGAACAGAGTTCGGCAGGGCGAACAGCATTTACAGGCGAGACGCAAACTTGAAACTCAGACAAGTTGCTGAGTATCTCGGAGTTTCGCCTGCGTTCTTGTCCAGTGTAGAGGTGGGCAGAAAGCCAGTTCCAAACGAATGGTTTGAAAAACTAGCAGAGTTGTACAGGCTTGATCCACTGAAAAAGCAAATGCTCAAACGCGCTGGACTCAAAAGTCAAAAGCGCTTCGTAATCGAAGATGTCACACAAAAAGAAGCGGAACTGCTCGCAGCTTTCGTTGAAAATAGAAAAAACTTTGAGGACTGTCAGCTAGAACTGGCACTCAATGAACTGATACAGCAGGACTGCGGGGCAGGAAAAAATGAGCAGCTCAAAGACAAAGAAGACTCCTAACTTCCAGAGGAAGATGGCAATAATGCAGCTAGCTGCTGAGTGGCGAGAAAGGCTGACTCCAAAAAACAAACCCTTACATGGAGAAGAAATTCTTGACACGCTTGTCGACCTAATTCCCAGTTTTGATTGGTTCGTTGGAAATGAGTTCTTCGAGGGCATGAACGATGTAATTGCGTATGCCAAATTTAACAATGGAAGGCAGATATTCCTCAAGGAAGAAGTGTACGAAGCGCTTAAAACTCCTGGTACGGAGAAGTACAAGAGAGCACTTTTTGTTGTCGCTCATGAAATTGGGCATGTTCTACTACATCACCGTACCAGAAAGTCCTTTGCTAGGAATAAACTAGGAAGTGTTGAAAATTATAGAGTTGAAGCCACAAAGGAAATTGAAGCCAATATATTTGCCGGCTCGCTGATTGTACCGACTGATACAATTGACCCTGATATCAGTGAATATACAATTTCGAAGGTATTCGATGCTTCATACAAGGTGTCGGCGGTTTGCCGGAAAGAAGCGCGCCTATATCAGGCGTGGCAAAAAGGCAGAAAGTAACCCAACGATGGACGCTCTTGTCATCGCAGCAGTCTTTGCCACGATTGTGGTTGTTTTTGCAATCTGGCGGAAGACACCAATCACCGCTGTATGGAAAAATGAAAAGGGTGAATTCTCATTTCGACTGGGGCAGCACAATGACGAATAGTCGACTCAAAGACTTTCTTTGTTGGGCTACGTATGGACATCCAAACAACCATCGCGCACACTTGTTCTTCAGCGACCTGTGACAGCGCATTGCACCTCAGGTTTGCCAACTGGATGGATTAACTATCCATTTTCAAAGCGTTAATAAACGCTTCCTGCGGGATCTCGACCTTCCCGAACTGCCGCATCTTCTTCTTGCCCGCCTTCTGCTTGTCCAGAAGCTTGCGCTTCCGCGTCGCGTCGCCGCCATAGCACTTGGCCGTCACGTCCTTGCGCAACGCCGACAGCGTCTCGCGGGCGATCACTTTCCCGCCGATGGCCGCCTGGATCGGGATCTTGAACATGTGGCGCGGGATCAGCTCTTTCAGCTTCTCGCACATCGCCCGGCCCCGGCTTTCCGCCCGGTCGCGGTGAACCATCATCGACAGCGCGTCCACCGGCTCGTCATTCACCAGCACCTGCATCTTGACCAGCTTGTCCTCGCGGTAGCCGATCATCTGGTAGTCGAAGCTGGCATAGCCCTTGGTCACCGATTTCAGCCGGTCGTAGAAGTCGAACACCACCTCGTTCAGCGGCAGGTCGTAGACCACCATCGCGCGGTTGCCCGCATAGGTCAGGTCCAGCTGGATGCCGCGGCGGTCCTGGCAGAGCTTCAGCACGTCGCCCAGGTATTCGTCGGGCACAAGGATGGTGGCCTTGATCCGCGGCTCCTCGATATGGTCGACGTAGGTCAGGTCGGGCATGTCGGCGGGGTTGTGCAACTCCTGCAGCGCGCCGTCTTTCAGGTAGATGTGATAGACCACCGAGGGCGCGGTGGTGATCAGGTCGATATCGTACTCGCGCTCCAGCCGGTCGCGGATGACTTCGAGGTGCAGAAGGCCCAGGAACCCGCAGCGAAAGCCGAAGCCCAGCGCGGCCGAGGTTTCCATCTCGTAGGTGAACGAGGCGTCGTTCAGCGCCAGCTTCTCGATCGCGTCGCGCAGATCCTCGAAATCGTTGGTGTCGACCGGGAAAAGACCGCAGAACACCACCGGGATCGACGGCTTGAAGCCCGGCAGCGGCTTGGCGCAGGGCTTTTTCTCGTGCGTGATCGTGTCGCCGACCCTGGTGTCGCGGACCTGCTTGATCGAGGCGGTGAAGATGCCGATCTCGCCCGGGCCCAGTTCCCTGATGTCGACCATCTGCGGCTTCAGCACGGCCAGCTTGTCGATGCCGTAACGCGCACCGGTCTGCATCATCTTGATCTGGTCGCCCTTGCGGATCACCCCGTCGATGACGCGGATCATCACGACGACGCCCAGGTAGCTGTCGTACCAGCTGTCGACCAGCATCGCCTTCAGCGGCGCGTCGCGGTCGCCCTTCGGCGCGGGCAGACGGGTGACGATGGCCTCCAGCACCTCGGGGATGCCGATGCCGGTCTTGGCGCTGATCTGCACCGCGTTCGAGGCGTCGATGCCGATGACGTCCTCGATCTGCTCGGCCACCCGGGCGACGTCGGCCGCCGGCAGGTCGATCTTGTTCAGGACCGGCACGATCTCGTGGTCGGCGTCGATGGCCTGATAGACGTTGGCCAGCGTCTGCGCCTCGACGCCCTGCGACGCATCGACGACCAGCAGCGAGCCTTCCACGGCCTGCATCGAGCGCGAAACCTCGTAGGCGAAATCCACGTGCCCGGGGGTGTCGATCAGGTTCAGGACATAGGTCTGGCCGTCCTTCGCGGGATACTCGATGCGCACGGTCTGGGCCTTGATGGTGATGCCCCGCTCGCGCTCGATATCCATGCTGTCCAGCATCTGCGCCTTCATGTCCCGCTCGGCCACGGTGCCGGTCAGCTGGATCAGCCGGTCGGCAAGCGTGGATTTCCCGTGGTCGATATGCGCCACGATCGAGAAATTGCGGATATGCGCGAGGTCGGTCATGGTGCGAGGATATGGAGCGGATTTCAGGGGTTGTCGAGGGGGTGTAGCTCACCCGTTCAGGCGCGATCTCATTGATCTTGCAAAGTCTCACCGGACCGGATGTAGGCCGTAACCTTTACCATCACTTCGGCAAGTGTCGCCTCAAGCCTGTTGATCTCTGAAAGATCGCGAGACCGCTCGGGCGCGTAGCGTGCAGCAAGATATTCTCGCCTTGCAGTGAGGTCGCGAAGGTGATTTGCGGTCTTCGGCTTGAGTTTCAGCGCCTTGATGAACGAAGGTTCGTTAATATCGTGCTGCCTTGCACGAACGTCTTTGGCGGAAAGCCCCTCATGTCTCAGAAAGGCATTCAGGCACATCTCGATTGCGTGAATGGTCAAAAGCCGAGCCGGCATGAATGCAAGCGGGTCATACTTGTATACCGTTATCCTGCTGGTTTCCTTCCAAAGAACGAACGCTGCTTGGTAGTACCAACTGGCGAGATAGAGAACGTCATCTGTTGATGCGTCAGCACCGGGGTAGCTCTTGTCTTTCAGATCGGTCATTGGCGGCGTTCTCGGAGAGGAAATGAAGCGCTCTCTTGTAGCAAGGAAATTCGCCTGAAGTATGACGGACCGAGTCAAGTTAAGGACACCGGGATCAGGTTTTCTGACCTCGCTACTCCCGGCCGCGCAGTCCGCTTACCAACCGCAGCGAGACCCTTCCTCACTTTCCCCGATACAGCGCCCCGTCCCCGTGCTAGCCTTGCCCGATGCTGCAGAAGAAAACCCTTCCCATCGACCGCATCCACGTGCCGGTGAAGCGTGCCAAGACGCTGGATGCCGCCAGGGTCGAGACGCTGGCGATGGACATGCTGGAGAACGGGCAGACCACGCCGATCCGCCTGCGCGAGGACGGCGACCGCTATGTGCTGATCGAGGGCTATCACCGGCTGGAGGCGCTGAGGGCGCTGGGGGAAGAGACGGTCGAGGCCTATATCGTCCACGCCCGGCTGCACTGAGGCCCGCGGCGCATCAGTTCGAGAAGCGCACTTCCCGCACGCCGGCCGGATTGACCCGCCGGTACTCGGACACGACGGTTCCGACAAGCCGCATGAAAGTCTCGCGCTCGCTGCCTTCGCTGGCCGCGAAGACCCGGCGGCGGACGCCCCGGGTCCAGTCCATGTGAACCACCGCGACCATGTTCGCGCCGGGGCCCTTCCTGTCGAAATCGAACGACACGAGGCCCAGCTCGGTTCCCGCGTCCGGCACCGTGGCGCTTCGGAGCGCGCCCTGCATCGCGCCGAGCCACTCGTCGCGCGAGGCGGCGGCAAGGCCCGTCGGCAGCGCAAGGGCGGCCACCGAGCCCAGAAGCAGTTTCGTCGTGTCGCGGCGGGTAAACATGGCGCACCTCCTGGCCCAAGGGTGGCCCAGAGCGGCGGGTCTGTCCATTGCCTTCTTGACGCCGGCCCGATCGCAGTTTGCTGATTTGATGCGCGTATCGCCCAAAAAACAGGCAAGTATTGATCTGGCCCCTGCGGCCCCTGCGGCGGCTTCTTGTTCCGGCTGCCAAATCCGTCTCTGATCGCGCTGACGTATCCGGGGGGCCCGCCATCAACCTGACGCTGCCAGAGATCGCGCCTGCCGCGCAGCCTCGCGCCCGTGGCGAGGCCCGCCTGTCGTCCAAGCTGGCGGCGGGGAAAAGCGTGCTGGACGGGCTGCGCCAGGCAGGGGCGTCGAAGCTTCTGTTTCCGCGGGGCCGTCCGCAGCTGGAGGCGATCTGGATCAACACCGCGGGCGGCGTCACGGGTGGCGACCGGTTCCGGCTGGAGGCACGGGCCGGCGCGGGCAGCCGCCTGACGATAACGACGCAGGCCGCCGAGCGCGCCTACCGCGCCCAGCCGGGCGAGACCGGGCGCGTCTTCACCCGGCTGACGGTAGAAGCGGGCGCCCGTCTGGACTGGCTGCCGCAGGAGCTGATCCTGTTCCAGGGCGCGGCGCTGGAGCGCCGGCTGGAGGTCGGCCTGGCGGCGGACGCCCGGTTGCTGATGGTCGAGCCGGTGATCTTCGGACGCCGCGCGATGGGCGAGGCGCTGACGGATGTGACGTTTCGCGACCGGATCGAGGTCAGCCGCGAGGGCCGGCCGCTCTACCGCGACGGCATGACGCTGACGGGCGATCTGGCCCGCGCGCTGGCCGCGCCCGTCACCGGCGGCGGCGCGGGCGCGATGGCCAGCCTTCTCTACGTCGCCCCCGATGCCGGCGCGCATCTGGGGGCCGTCCGCGACGCCCTGCCCCTGTCGGGCGGCGCCAGCCTGCTGGCCGGCGACGTGCTGGCGCTTCGGTGCCTGGCGCCGGACGGCTTTGCGCTGCGCCGTGCGCTCTTGCCCGTTCTCGACCTTCTGACCGGAAATACCCTGCCCACGTCCTGGAGACTTTGACGATATGCAACTGACCCCCCGCGAGAGAGACAAGCTTCTGGTCGCGATGGCCGCCGAGGTGGCGCGCAAGCGCCTGGCCCGCGGCGTGAAGCTGAATCACCCCGAAGCGATCGCCCTGATCACCGACGCGGTGGTCGAGGGCGCGCGCGACGGACGCTCGGTAGCCGACATGATGGAGGCGGGCGCCGAGGTCATCACGCGCGCGCAATGCATGGAAGGCGTCCCCGAGATGATCCACGAGGTGCAGGTCGAGGCGACTTTTCCCGACGGCACCAAGCTTGTCACCGTTCACAACCCGATCCGATAGGAGGTATCGCCATGCGTTCCATTTCCGTCTTCGCCGTCCTCGCCGCAACGCCCGTCGCCGCGCATGATGCGTCGCTGCCGCATGCCCACAATGAATGGGCGCTGCCGGTGGGCCTGGGCCTGATCGCGCTGGCCGGCGCCGTGGCAAGTCTTCGTGCCCGCGTCGCGGTGCGGAAATGATCCCCGGCGAGATATTCCCGGCGCCGGGCGACATCGCGCTGAACGCGGACCGCGCGGCGGTGGTGCTGATGGTGGCCAATACCGGCGACCGGCCGGTTCAGGTCGGAAGCCACTATCACTTCGCCGAGGCCAACAGCGCTCTCGATTTCGACCGGGACGCGGCGCGCGGCATGCGGCTGGACATCGCCGCGGGCACGGCCGTGCGGTTCGAGCCGGGCCAGTCGCGCGAGGTCGACCTGATCCCGTTCTCGGGCGCGCGGCGGATCTTCGGCTTCAACCAGAAGGTCATGGGAGCACTCTGATGGGCACCCTTTCCCTTCTGTCGGACGAGGAGGCGGCCCCCGAAGCGCGGGCCGTCTTCGACGAGATCCGGACCGCGCGGAACACCGACTACGTCAACAACTTCTGGCGCGCGCTGGCCCATGACCCCGCACTTCTGCGTGCCACCTGGGACCGGCTGAAAGTGGTCATGGGGCCGGGTGAGCTGGATCCGCTGGTGAAAGAGATGATCTATGTCGCGGTCTCGGTGGCGAACGGCTGCGCATACTGCGTCCATTCCCATACGGCGGCGGCAAAAGCCAAGGGCATGACGCCCGAACAGCACGGCGACTTGATGGCGGTGATCGGAATGGCGATGCAGACGAACGGGCTGGTGACCGGTCTCGGCGTCGAGGTGGACGAGGCGTTCCTTGCATGAGCAAGGCTCGGTGGCGCAAGATCGGCCGGACCTGGCAGCGCGAGACCACCGAGGTCTACGATGCGCCACTGGAACTTGTCTGGCTGCTGCATGCCAATCACATGGCGCCGTTCGTTCTGGAAAACGCCGGCTGCGATTTCGAGGGTCCGGGCTCGGGTCACGCCAACGGGGCGATGGCGGCAGGTCAGAAATGCACCGTCCACTCCGGTCCCGCCGGAGGAAAATACGACTACGTCGTCGCGAAGGTCGACCCCTCCGCCCACTCGGTCGAACTGGTCGAGACCCGAGGCCTGCTGCGGCGCTGGCGACGGCGGTTCGAACTCGAAAAAACACCGGACGGAACAGCCGTCACCGAGCGTCTTCTGATCGAGCGCGGGCTTCCGCTCTCTTTCGAACGTCCCATTGTCGAGAGGCTGGCAGCCAGACGCACCGCCGCAATCCACCGGTGGCTTGGCATGTCAGACAGCGAACGACCGGCATTTCCGAAGAATGCCAAAGCCCCCATGCAACGGAGAAACTGAGATGCCCGCCAAGATTTCCCGCGCCTCATACGCTGCCATGTTCGGCCCCACCGTGGGCGACCGCGTGCGGCTGGCCGATACGGATCTGATCATCGAGGTCGAGCGCGACCTGACCGCCGAAGCCGTGGGCGCGGCGTCGACCGGCGGGTCGGGGCAGAATGCGCTGGTCTACGGCGAAGAGGTCAAGTTCGGGGGCGGCAAGGTGATCCGCGACGGCATGGGCCAGTCCCAGGCGACGCGGGCCGAGGGCGCGGTGGATACCGTCATCACCAACGCCCTGATCGTCGACCATTCCGGCATCTACAAGGCCGACGTGGGCCTGCGCGACGGGCGCATCTATCGGATCGGCAAGGCGGGCAACCCCGACACGCAGCCGGGCGTCAACATCATCGTCGGCCCGGGGACGGAGGCCATCGCGGGCGAAGGCAGGATCCTGACCGCCGGCGGCTTCGACAGCCATATCCACTTCATCTGCCCCCAGCAGATCGAGGACGCGCTGCACTCGGGCCTGACGACGATGCTGGGCGGCGGCACCGGCCCCGCGCACGGCACGCTTGCCACCACCTGCACGCCCGGGCCCTGGCATATCGGTCGGATGCTTCAGGCGGCGGATGCCTTCCCGATGAACCTGGCCTTCGCGGGCAAGGGCAACGCTTCGCTTCCCGGCGCGCTGGAAGAACAGGTGAAGGCCGGCGCCTGCGCGCTGAAGCTGCACGAGGACTGGGGCACCACGCCCGGCGCCATCGACTGCTGCCTGTCGGTCGCCGACGACATGGACGTTCAGGTGATGATCCACACCGACACGCTGAACGAGAGCGGCTTCGTCGAGAACACCATCGCCGCCATCAAGGGCCGCACCATCCACGCCTTCCACACGGAGGGCGCGGGCGGCGGGCATGCCCCCGACATCATCAAGATCTGCGGCGAAGAAAACGTGCTGCCCTCGTCGACCAACCCGACGCGGCCCTTCACGGTCAATACGCTGGAAGAGCATCTGGACATGCTGATGGTCTGCCATCACCTGGACAAATCCATCCCCGAGGACGTGGCCTTCGCGGAATCCCGCATCCGGCGCGAGACCATCGCGGCCGAAGACATCCTGCATGACATGGGCGCCTTTTCGATCATCGCGTCCGACAGCCAGGCGATGGGCCGCGTGGGCGAGGTGATCATCCGCACCTGGCAGACCGCCGACAAGATGAAGAAGCAGCGCGGTTCGCTGCCCGAGGAAACCGGCGACAACGACAATTACCGCGTCCGCCGCTATATCGCCAAATACACGATCAACCCGGCCATCGCGCACGGTCTTTCGCAGCACATCGGTTCGGTCCAGGAAGGCAAGCGCGCCGATCTCGTTCTGTGGAACCCCGCCTTCTTCGGCGTGAAGCCCGAAATGGTGCTGCTCGGCGGCTCCATCGTCTGCGCGCAGATGGGCGACCCGAATGCATCGATCCCGACACCGCAGCCGGTCTATACCCGGCCCATGTTCGGCGCCTATGGCCGTTCGGTCGAGCATTCGGCGGTAACCTTCGTCAGCCACGCCGCGAACCGCGAGAACATCCGTCAGACGCTGGGGCTGATGAAGAACGTCGTTCCGGTCGAGAACACGCGCAACATCGGCAAGAAGGACCTGATCCTGAACGACGCCTGCCCGCACGTCGAAGTGCATCCCGAGACCTACGAGGTGCGCGCCGACGGCGAGTTGCTGACCTGCCAGCCCGCCGAAGTGCTGCCGATGGCGCAGCGTTATTTCCTGTTCTGATGCATAGCGGGATTGCAGATATGGAAGTGGTGGAAACGGTCAGGATCGCTTACCTGCGTGCTCAGGGAGGGAAACCCTACCTGAGACTGGAGGTTTCCGATGACAGGCAACTTTTTCAACGGCTTGACCCGCGGCCTTACCGCCTATGCCGACCGCCATGCGCGCATGGACCAGATCCGTGCGCTGAACGCGAAAACGGACGACGAATTGCTGGCGATGGGCCTGACCCGCGCCGATATTCCGCGTCACGTCTACCGCGACATCTTTTTCGTCTGACCGGAAGGGGCGCTGCATGAGCGCCCTGCCCGTCTCGCAGGCCATCCGGCGCAAGGGCCACTGGACCGGCTCTGCGGAGCGTTGCCGCCTGACCTACGAGGACCGGTTCTTCCGGCGGAAAAAGCTGTCCACCGAGGCCGGCCTGTCTTTCGTCGTGGACATGGCGCAGACCACAAATTTCGACGACGGCGACGCGTTCGAACTGGAAGACGGCCGCCTGATCGAGGTCGTCGCCGCGCCCGAACCGCTGTTGGCCGTGACCGGGCCGGACCTGACGCGGCTGGCCTGGCATGTCGGCAACCGGCACACCCCCTGCCAGATCGAACCCGGCCGGCTTCTGATCCGCGAGGATGCGGTGATCGGGCATATGCTGGAACATCTGGGCGCGACCGTCACGCCGGTGACCGAGCCGTTCACGCCCGAGGGTGGCGCCTATGGCCACGGGCGCACCCATTCGCATGAACACGGCAACACCGCGCACCACGATCACGGGCATGAGCACGGGCACGGTCATGAGCACGGGCATGAGCACGGGCATGAGCACTGAGCCGGACATCCTGACACTGGCCCAGTGGCTGTCGCCCGCCTATCCGGTGGGGGCTTTCGCCTATTCCCACGGGCTGGAACTGGCGATCCGCGAGGGCTGGATCAGCGATGCCGAGACGCTCAGGGCCTGGCTTGCCGGCGTTCTGGCCGACGGGTCGGGGCGCTCGGACGCCGTGTTCCTTGCCGCCGCCCACCGCGCCGAAACGAACCCCGAGGTGCACCGGATCGACGGCATCGCGCGCGCTTTCGCCGCCTCGGCCGAGCGCATCCGCGAAAGCGAGCGCCAGGGGGCCGCCTTCGCGGCCACCACGCGGGCGGTCTGGGGCCTGGACGTGCCGGACCTGATGTACCCCGTGGCCGTCGGGCGCGCGGCGGGCCTGAAGGCCCTGCCGGCCGGGACCACGGCGGCGATGTATCTGCAGGCCCTCGCCTCGAACCTCGTCTCGGCGGCGATCCGGCTGATGCCGCTGGGCCAGACGAATGGTCAGGTCGTTCTGGCCGCGCTGACCCCGCTTTGTCGCGAAACCGCCCGGGAAGCGCTTGCCGCCGATCCCGACGACCTCTGGTCGAACGCCTGGGGATCGGATATCGCATCCATGCGGCACGAAACGATGGAACCGAGGCTATTTCAGTCATGACCAGAATGAACGGACCTCTGCGCGTCGGCATCGGCGGCCCGGTGGGCGCGGGCAAGACCACGCTGACCGCGAAACTGGCCAGGCTGATGCACCCTGCAACGTCGGTCGCGGTGATCACCAACGACATCTACACCCAGGAAGACGCCGAGGCGCTGATGCGGATGCAGATCCTGCCGGGCGACCGGGTCATGGGCGTCGAGACCGGGGGCTGTCCGCACACCGCGATCCGCGAGGATGCCTCGATCAACCTGGCCGCGGTCGCCGAGATGACCAGACGCCACCCCGACCTCGAAGTCCTGCTGATCGAATCCGGCGGCGACAACCTGTCGGCCACCTTCAGTCCCGAGCTTGCGGACTTGACGATTTACGTCATCGACGTCGCCGCAGGCGAGGAAATCCCCCGCAAGGGCGGCCCGGCCATTACGAAATCCGACATTCTGGTCATCAACAAGACCGACCTTGCGCCGCATGTGGGCGCGTCGCTGGAAGTGATGGACAGGGACGCCAGACGCATGCGGGGCGAGCGGCCGTTCCTGTTCACCGCGCTGCGCCACGACGACGGATCCGAGGCGGTCCTGGCCGCTGTCCGCGAGATCGGGGGCCTGGCATGACCTTCGAGGCCGCACTTGCCACCGTGCGGGCGCGCGCGCCCGAATTCCGGCCGCGCATCGGCTTCATCCTGGGTTCCGGCCTCGGGGGGCTGGCGGACGCGGTCGAGGGCGTGGCACTCGACTATACCGAACTGCCGGGCTTTCCCCATGCCGGCGTCTCGGGCCATAGTCCCAAGCTGACGATCGGGCGGCTGGAAGGCGTCGAGGTGGCGGTTCTGGGCGGGCGCGAGCACTACTACGAGAAGGGCCGCGCCGACGCGATGCGCCTGCCGCTGGAAGTTCTGACCTCGCTGGGGATCGACACGCTGTTCGTCACCAATGCCTGCGGATCGTTCCTGCCCGAAATTCCGCCCGGCAACCTGATGCTGATCCGCGATCACATCAATTACTCGGGCAAGAGCCCCCTGATCGGAGAACCGACCGACCGGCGTTTCGTCAACCTGACCGAGGCCTACGACCCTGCCCTGCGCGCCGATCTTCGCGCGGTGGCCCAGGCCGAGGACATCCCGCTGATCGAAGGCGTCTATGCCTGGTACTCGGGGCCCAACTTCGAGACGCCCGCCGAGATCCGGGCGCTGAAGATCCTGGGCGCCGACGCCGTCGGCATGTCAACCGTGCCCGAGATCATCCTGGGCCGTTTCCTTGGTCTCAGGTGCTGCGCCGTCTCTGTCGTCACCAACATGGCGGCCGGTCTGGGCAACGAGCAGATCAGCCACGAGCACACCAAGGCCAGCGCGCCGGTGGGTGCCGCCAAGCTGGAACGGGTCATCCACGGCTTTCTCAGAAATATTTCAAATACCTGAAAACAGGTATTTTTCCGCTTCTTCTTTT
The DNA here is from genome assembly GCA_040220415.1 of Silicimonas sp. GTDB lineage: Bacteria > Pseudomonadota > Alphaproteobacteria > Rhodobacterales > Rhodobacteraceae > JAVJUV01. The sequence goes on along the minus strand of JAVJUV010000089.1, from coordinate 180,954 downwards.
TCGAAATACTCCCGGGGGAGTTTGAGGGGGCGGGAAGCCCCCTCAGCCGGCCCACGGGCCGTGAAAGCCCGAGCCATCCCGGTCGACGCGCTCGAATCCGTGCCGGCCGAAGAAGTCCCGCTGTGCCTGGATCAGGTCGGCGGTGCCGCGCGCGCGCCGCACCGTGTCGAAATACGAAAGCGCCGAGGCCATCGCCGGCACCGGCAGGCCGTGGTGAACCGATGCGGCGACCACGCGGCGAAGTGCCGGAACCGTTTCGCGCAGCCTGGCGATGAAGGCCGGCGCGAGGATCAGCTGATCGTGCGGCACGCCGTTGTCGAAGGCGGTGGCGATCTCGTCCAGCAGGGAGGAACGGATGATGCATCCCGCGCGCCAGATCTCGGCGACGCGTGACAGATCCAGCGACCAGTCGAAGTGCCGGGACGCCGCGGCCAGCAGGGTCATGCCCTGCCCATAGCCGATGATCCGCGCCGCCAGCAGCGCGCGCTCGAGGTCCGCGTCCAGGATTTCACCTGTCATGTCGCGCCCCCTGGGATATGCTGCCTCGGCCTCGGCCCGCATGTCCTTGGCCGCCGACCAGGACCGCGCGGCCACCGCGGCTTCGATCGTGGTGGCCGACTGGCCCAGTTTCAGCGCCTCGATCACCGTCCAGCTGCCGGTGCCCTTCTGCCCGGCGCTGTCCAGGATGACGTCGACCACGGGCTTTCCGGTTTCCGGATCGTGGGCGGCAAGCACCTCGCCGGTGATCTCGATCAGATAAGAGTGCAGCGGGCCTTCGTTCCAGGTGCGGAACAGCGCGGCCATCTTTTCCAGATCGCGCCCGCCCGCGCGCAACAGCCCGTAGACCTCGGCGATCAGCTGCATGTCGGCGTATTCGATGCCGTTGTGAACGGTCTTGACGAAATGCCCCGCGCCATCCGGCCCCAGCCAGTCGGCACAGGGCGCGCCCTGGTAGCGGGCGGCGATGGCGGTAACGATGTCCTCGATGGTCTCATAGCTTTCGCGGCTGCCGCCCACCATGATCGAGGGTCCGTGCCGCGCGCCCTCTTCGCCGCCCGAGACACCCATGCCAAGGAACCCCAGACCCATTTCGGTCAACGCCGTCGTCCGGCGGCGCGTATCGTTGAAGTCGGCGTTGCCCGCATCGACGATCAGGTCGCCCTTGTCCAGAAGCGGCGCCAGCGCGTCGATCACGGCGTCCACCGCCTCGCCTGCCTTGACCATGATGATGACAGCGCGCGGACTGTCGAGCGCGGCGACAAGCTCGGCCAGTTCATAGGTCGGCGTCAGTCGGCCGGCCAGTTCTCCGGCCCCCGCCATGAAGTCGTCGACCTTCTCGTTCGACCGGTTGTGCACGGCCACGTCGAAACCCCTGTCCGCCATGTTGAGCGCAAGGGCCGCGCCCATCGTGCCCAGTCCCGTCAGTCCGATCCGTTCCATGGCTTACCTCTTGTGGATCACGGCCACCTGGTCCCGCCGCGTCTTCGTGTATTTCACCTGGAATACGAAACAGCCCGAGATGTCGGATGCAAGGGCTCGGAAAGCGGCCTCGGTCTCGGGATCGTCATGGTGGAATTCGCGCGTCTCCGAGAAGCCGCGGAACAGACTGGCGGTCTTGGTGATGCCGGGTTTCTCGAAAGTCTCGGGCTGCCAGCGCAGATCCTCGATCACGTAGAGGCCGCCCGCAGGCAGCGCCGGGAACAGCTCCAGAAAGGCATTCTGCTGGTGGTGGCTGGCATGGCTGGCGTCGTCGATCACGATATCCACCGCCCCGATCTCGGCCGCCGCCCGCGCGATATTGGCGCGCCGATCCATGTCGCACTGGACGAAGCGGAAACGCGGATGCCGGAACCACGAGAAATCCGAGATATCGAGGCCGATGATCTCTGCGCGGCTGAAATATTCCAGCCACATGCGGATCGACGGCAGATCCTTCGTCTCGCGCCCCGCGTCGATGCCGTGCTCGGGGCCGCCGATCAGCAAACCCATCTCCAGGAAGGTGACAGGCCGGTCGCGGAACGGTCGGAACAGGAGCTCGTAAAGCTCGGTATACCGGTGTTTTCTGGGTCCCTTGTCGGACCCGTACTTGTCGGCCAGCTCGCTTAGCGACAGCGGCTCGGACTGGGCGTCTTTCATCAAACTGCTCTCCGGTTCGAAGGCAGTCTAGTAAGACCGGGCGGCAGCGTCGAGAGCCGCCGGATCGGTTGTCAGGCGGCCCGCGGCGGTGCCATCACGTCGACCAGCGCATCGACCAGCGCGTCGTCCTTCAGCCGAAGCGGCGCATTCAGCGCATCGGCCATCGCCATGCGCAGCACCAGGCCCAGAAGGGCGGTGTGAATGGCGGCGGCGGCGCGGCGGGCATCGACCAGGCGCTTGTAGCGGCCGGCCTTGACCAGTTGCTCGGCCAGCGTGTCGTACATCGCTGTGGTGGCGGGGTGAATCCGGCCAAGCGTGGTCAGCATCTGACCGCTGCGGCCCGGGCGCTGGCCGATCTGCGGGGTCACGTACATCAGGCGGAAGCGGTCCAAATCCGAGGTGTGGAAGACAGCCAGCGCGGTCACGTAGGACCGGATCGCGTCGCCGGCGTCGGCCGAGGTGCGGATTGCGCTGCGGCCCGCCGCGCTTTCGGCTTCAAGCGCGGGACGCACCAGCGCCTCGATCAGGCGGGCCTTGTTCGGAAACCAGTAAAGCACGGCCTGTTTCGATATGCCGACCTTTTCCGCGATGGAATCGAATGTCAGCCTGTCGGGACCGACTTCGCGGACCACTTCGCGCGCGGCCGACAATATCCGGTCCGCGGTATCCCCTCGCTTCGACGCCATCTCGTAAACCCCCGGTACTTACCAACGGTGAAGATGTCGCATGTCCGATTGTCTGGCGGGAAGGAGATAAGTGTGCAGAAACTGATGGTTTCCGGAATGGCACCAATGGAAGCGCCGCGACCGGGCGAACCAAAAGAAAAGGCTCCGCCGAAGCGGAGCCTTTCCGGTCCGGGTTGACCGGCCCTCTTACTTGTTGTCGTCGCCCTTGCTGAGCGCCGCACCAAGGATGTCGCCCAGCGACGCGCCCGAGTCGGACGACCCGAACTGCTCGACGGCTTCCTTTTCCTCGGCGATCTCGCGCGCCTTGATCGACAGGCCCAGCTTGCGGGTCTTCGGATCGACGTTGGTGACGCGGACATCGACCTTGTCACCGACCGAGAAACGGTCGGGGCGCTGTTCGGCGCGGTCGCGCGACAGGTCCGAACGGCGGATGAAGGACTTCATGCCTTCGTACTCCACCTCGATCCCGCCATCCTCGATCGCGGTCACGACGACCGTGACGATCGAGCCGCGCTTCACGCCCTCGACAACGCCCGAGAAGCTGTCGTCAAGCGCCTTGATCGAAAGCGAGATACGTTCTTTCTCGACGTCCACCTCGGTGACCACGGCCTTGACCGTGTCGCCCTTGCGGAATTCCTGGATGGCGTCCTCGCCACGCTGGTCCCACGACAGGTCCGAAAGGTGAACCATGCCGTCGATGTCGTTCTCTAGACCGACGAACAGACCGAACTCGGTGATGTTCTTGACCTCGCCCTCGACATGCGTTCCGACCGGGTGCGTTTCCGCGAAGACTTCCCACGGGTTGCGCTGGGTCTGCTTCAGGCCAAGCGACACGCGGCGTTTGGCCGGATCGATTTCCAGAACCATGACGTCCACTTCCTGCGAAGTGGAGACGATCTTGCCGGGGTGCACGTTCTTCTTGGTCCAGCTCATCTCCGAGACGTGGACCAGGCCTTCGACACCGGCTTCCAGTTCGACGAACGCACCATAGTCGGTGATGTTCGTCACGCGGCCCTGATGGACCGACCCCAGGGGATAGTTCTTTTCGACGGCATCCCACGGATCTTCCTGAAGCTGCTTCATGCCCAGGCTGATGCGGTGGGTTTCCTTGTTGATCTTGATGACCTGCACCTTCACCGTCTCGCCGATCGACACGATCTCGGACGGGTGGTTGACACGGCGCCATGCCATGTCGGTGACGTGCAGCAGACCGTCGACACCGCCCAGATCAACGAACGCACCGTATTCGGTGATGTTCTTGACCACGCCGTCGACCGCATCGCCTTCCTGGATCTTCGAGATGACCTCGGCGCGCTGTTCGGCGCGGCTTTCTTCCAGGATGGCGCGGCGGGACACGACGATGTTGCCGCGGCGGCGATCCATTTTCAGGATCTGGAAGGGCTGCTTCATGCCCATCAGCGGGCCGGCGTCGCGCACGGGGCGCACATCGACCTGGCTGCCGGGCAGGAACGCGACGGCGCCGCCCAGATCGACGGTGAACCCGCCCTTGACGCGGCCGAAGATCGCGCCCTCGACGCGGGCGTCGTCTGCGTATGCCTTCTCCAGCTTGTCCCAGGCGGCCTCGCGGCGGGCCTTGTCGCGGCTGATCGACGCTTCGCCGCGTGCGTTCTCGACGCGGTCCAGGTAAACCTCGACCTCGTCGCCGACGGCGATTTCGGGGGCTTCACCGGGATTTGCGAATTCCTTGAGATCGACGCGGCCTTCCATCTTGTAGCCTACGTCGATGATGGCCTGTCCCGCCTCGATGGCGATGACCCTGCCTTTGACAACCGACCCTTCGTCGGGCGTGTCGATTTCGAGGCTTTCGTTCAGGAGGGCCTCGAACTCCTCCATGGTTGCTTTAGCGCACATGCGTGTTTCGTATCCTATCTTTTCGATTTCACTGGCCGCGCGGTTGTCTCCGCCGGTCTTGGGGTTGGTCTCTGACGGTTCCGTTCGTGTAACGCAAACAAGAAGGGTCGGTGTTTACCGACCCTGCTCAAGTCTCGCGCTCACGGCTGTAACCGCCGCTTCGACGCGCGGTCTATAGGCGGGATTTGCGCTCAAGGCAAGACCGCAGCAGCCGTGGGCGGCTTTCCGCGATTTCGGCCCGTACCATCCGGGGGGCGTCCAGCGGGCGGACCGCCAAACGGGCGTCGCACGGCATACCAAGGCATACGGTATACCACGGAACACACTGAAATCATTGTATATTTTTCTTGAAATGCCGCCCCGCACCCTCTAGATTGTCGCAAACGCACCGCAAAGCGACGGAAAGGAGCCTCTTGTGCCGAAGTACAACACCAAGTTCGACCTCAGCCTCGAGGACATGGAACTGATCGAAACGGCGCTGCAGACGACGCAGACGTCGGGTCAGACCGATCCGCGCAAGGTGCACGAGCTTCTGGGGCGTTTGCACAACCAGAAGATTTTCTACCGCCCCGAAGGCACCTACGTCTCGGGCTGACGGCAGAGCCCCGATCAGCAGTATTTCTCGGGGCCTTTCCACTGATCTTCCGAATACCGGTCACCGTGCGCCCATCCAACCGGCAGCACGCGCTCGATCGCGGCCAGGTCGTCGGGTGACAGGTCCATCTCCATTCCCCGTACCAGTTCGGCCAGGTGCGCCACCGACTTGGTGCCCGGGATCGGGATCACGTGATCGCCCTGCGCCGCCGTCCAGGCAATGGCCAGCGCGGCAGCGGGTTCGCCCATCTCGGCGGCCAGCGCCCGGAACCCGTCGGTGATCCCGATATTCGCCGAGTAATTCGGCTCGCGGAACCGCGGGTTGGTTTTCAGGAACGGAATCGTGTCCAGCTTGTCCCCGCCGAACGGCGTATCGGTCAGATAGGTCCGCCCGACCGGCGAGAACGCCACCAGCGCGACGCCAAGTTCGGCGCAGGCCTGACGCAGGCCCAGGTCGGGATAGCGCGTGGCCAGCGAATATTCCGACTGGACGGCGGCCACCGGAAAAGCCGTGACCGCGCGGCGCAGGGTCGAGGGGGCGATTTCCGAAAAGCCGATGGCCTTCGCCTTGCCCTTCTTCACCAGTTCGCCCATCTCGCCCGCTACCTCCTCGACCGGGCGGCCCGGCTCCAGCCGGTGGGCATAGAACAGGTCCACCGCCTCGACGCCCAGCAGCTTCAGGCCGCGGTCCAGCGTCGCCTCCATGAAATCCGGCGCGTTCGAGATGCGGCGCACCCCGGTGTCGGGATCCGCCGCAAAGGCGGCCTTGGTGGCGATCGTGGTCTTTTCGCGCGCGCCCGGACGGGACTTCAGCCAGTCGCCGATGATCTCTTCCGAGCGTCCGTTTCCATAGGCCGCGGCCGTGTCGATGTGGCTGACACCGGCCTCCAGGCAGGCGTCCAGCACGGCGTGCGCCTCGTCCGGTGTCGCGTTGCCGTAGATGCCGGCGAATGACATGGCCCCGATACCGAATTGGGAAATCTTAGGCCCGTCCTTGCCCAGCCGCGTGTATTTCATGCCTTCTCCTGCAATTTCGCCCGGACCGCCGCTTCTGCGGCCGCCACGGCCTCGTCGATACTCATTTCCGTGGTGTCTATCGTCACCGCGTCGCTGGCGGGGCGCAAAGGCGCGTCTTCGCGGCCCATGTCGCGGGCGTCGCGTTTGCGAACCTCGTCAAGGACGTCTTCATAGCTGGCCGCCTGCCCCGAACCGGTCAGTTCCTTCCAGCGCCGTCCGGCGCGGCATTCCGCACTGGCGGTAACGAACAGCTTCACCTCGGCATCCGGACAGATCACCGTGCCGATGTCGCGTCCGTCCAGAACCGCGCCACCGTCGCGCCGGGCGAAATCGCGCTGGAAGGCGACCAGTGCGGCCCGGACTTCGGGAATGGTTGCGACCCGGCTGGCCAGTTCCGCGACGGCCTGCGTCCTCAGCCCGTCGCGCTCCAGATCCTCGGGAGTCACCGCCTTTGCGGCCTCTTCCGGGGAAAACCCCGTTTCCAAAAGCTTGCGCCCCGTCGCACGATAGAGAAGCCCGGTATCGAGATGGGCGAAGCCGAAAGCCTGCGCGACCGCGCGGCTGATCGTGCCCTTGCCCGCCGCCGCAGGTCCGTCGATCGCCACCGTGAATGCCATGCCGCCCTTTCCCACGCCCTCGGCGCGCCACCCGCGCAACCAAGGGATGTTCTAGGCCGGATCGGCGGGAACGGAAAGACTGGCGGCGGACCCCGTTTTCCCGAAGGCCGCGATCTCAGGCATCCGCCGTCACGGTCCGAAGTGACGCGCGCACATCGGCGACCAGACCGCAGATGTCCACCGCGCCGTCGCGTCTCAGATGGTCTTCAAGTTCCGTCAGCCGCTTGTGCGTGTCGGTAAGACCGACCAGCGCGCACAATCCGGTCATGCGGTGAACGGCATCGTAGACATCCCCGGGCCGCGCGCCGCCGGACAGACGGGCATCCACCTCTTCCAGGCTGTTCATGATCTCTGCGATGGCCTTGCCGCGCACGCGCGTCGCCGCCTCGCCGCCAAGAATGTCGTCCAGTTCGTCGCTGTCCCCGGCATCCGCACCGGCCAGGATCGACTGTCCGAAACTGCCCGACACCGCTTCGGCCAGACGCCGCCGCGACAGGGGTTTGATCAGGACGCTGCGGAAACCGGTATCGCGGAACCGCTGGATGTCCTCGGGCATCGTATGGGCGGTCAGCGCCACGATCGGCGTGCTTCGGTTCGGACCGCTGCCTCCGCGGATCTGCCGGGCGGCTAGGACGCCGTCCAGGCGCGGCATGCTGATGTCCATCAGGATAAGATCGAAGCGCTTCAAGCCGGCAAGCTCCACACCCTCGACCCCGTCGACGGCCTCTTCGACGATACATCCGAGACCCAGCAGCATCTCGCGGGCCACCAGCCGGTTGATCTCGTTGTCCTCGACAAGCAGTACCCTGCGCCCGCGCGCGTCCGGCGTGGCGACCGGGCGATCCGGGGTTCGCCGCGTCGCCGACACGCCGGCCGGCGGCAACGGCAGCCGGACCCAGAAGACCGAGCCCTGGCCTTCCTCGCTTTCGACGCCGATTTCACCGCCAAGGATCTCGACCAGCCGGCGGGCGATCCCAAGCCCCAGCCCGGTGCCTTCGGTGCTTCTGGTGTAGCTGGCGTCAAGTGTCACGAAATCGTCGAAGATGCGGCCGATGTCCCGCTCGCTGATCCCGGCGCCGGTGTCGATCACCCGGATCTCGACCTGGTCGCTTTCCGGCGTCGCCTCGACCTCGATCGTGATGCTGCCGTTCTCGGTGAACTTGACGGCGTTGCCCGCAAGATTGACCAGAACCTGTTCGATCCGCCCCTGGTCGCCGGTCACGAGGTCGGGCAGCGGCCCAAGGATTTTCACGTCCAGCTTGTTGCCCCGCGCCACAGCCTGGCTGCCCAGACTGATTGCGACCGAGCGCACCACCTCGGCAAGATCGAACGGTGCGCGCATCGGTGCGGACGTGTCGGCATCCATCCGGGACACGTCCAGAACATCGTTGACGTGGCGCAACAGCATCTGCCCCGAGGTTTCCATCACCTCGACGAAGTGGCGCTGCCGCCGGTCGAGATCGGTGGATTCGAGCAGGTCGAGCGTTCCAAGGATACCGTTCAGCGGCGTGCGCATCTCGTGGCTCATCACCGCCAGCAGATCGGCCTTGGCCTTCTCGCCCAGAACAGCCCGGTCGCGCGCTTCGACCAGTTCCTTCTCGGCCGCCACCCGGTCCGATATGTCGCGGATGAACGAGATATAGATTTCGCCCTCGGCGCTTCGTGCTGTCGAAATCGACATTTCGACGGGAAATACCTCGCCGCCGTTCCGCATCGCCTCCAGCTGGAACAACCCGCTGTCGATCATCCGCTTCCTGCCGGTCGCCTTGTGGCGCGTCATGCCCTCGGTATGGGCCTTGCGCAGATGCGGCGGGACGATGAGGTCGGACATGTTCTGTCCCATCGCCGCATCCCGCGCGTATCCGAATATCCGCGTGGCGGCATCGTTGAACTCGACGATCCGGCCATCGCGGTCGACCACCACCACCGCGTCGAGCGATGTTCCGACGATCGAACCAAGCCGGCTGCGTGTCTGTTCGATCTCGTCGGTCTGGCGACGCGTGATGGCCAGTACATGGGCAAGAACGACCACAAGCCCCAAGAGCAGCAGCACAAGGAACAGGATCAGCATCGCCAGATCGAACATCGCGGCCGCCGCGCGTTCGCGGTTCGTCTCGGTCATCTCCGAATAGACCTTTACGCCCACGAGAGTGGTCATCCGGACATCCGACCCGATACTGTCGATCTCTCTGCGGAACTCGTCCAGGTTGGCCGCCAACCGGTCGTCGGGACCGTCGATCAAGTCGACGTTCGCATCCAGAAAGCCCGTCACGCGCGACATCGCTTCCGCGACTCCGGGATCGGTGCGCACCGGCAGGAAGGCCCGCGCCGTGTCGATTATCGTGACGCGCGAGTACAGGATGTTGAACCGGCGCCGCAGATCGTCCAGCGACGCGGGGTCATCCGGCGAGGCGACGATGGACGCAGTGCGCAGCGCGCCGTACTCGACTTCCAGCTGCGCCAGCGTCCACTGAAGATTGTCACCAGGCGCGGTGGCCAGCTTGTTCAATTGCTGGCGCGCATCGGAACTCAGCAGCCAGACGCAATAGACCGACAGCGCTAGGAACCCCAGAAACAGGACAAATCCGCGCCCCCCGGCACGGCTGATCAAACTGGCCAGGAGTTCACGCATGATACTTTACTTGCTTGGCCTCAGGGCAGAATCTCGATCCGGTCAAGTTGCCAGATGCTGCGCGAATATATCACTTCAGACCTGTATTCCGGATTCGTATCATAGGGGTATACCAGCCAAAGCGGCCCCTTGTCGCGCACGGACATCGGTTCGCCATTCCGGTGATGCGCAAGGATCGGCCCGTTCTCGACACCGTCGGACACCGGCACCTCTACGGCATAGTCGTTGATTGCCCTTGCCATCAGGGTTCCGTCTTCCACGCCCAGTTCGCTCAGCAGCGTCACAAGCGGCAAACCGGTGAATACCTGCTCGCCGTCGGACCATATGGTGGTCGTCCGGAAGGTTTCGCTGCCCAGCGCCTCGAGATCGGACAGCGAGTATTCGACAGTCTCTCCCTGGACCGTAACGGTCAGCAAGACCCGATCCGAGGCCTCAGCGGCAAACGGCAGAGACAAGACCCCGGCCAGAAAAGCACCGCAAACAACCCGACTTTTGAAAACCATACGGAACTCCTTATCGGCACAAATGGGCCGAAACACGATTGACGCAACTCAAGGCGTTACTGCCACTATTTGTTTACCCGGTCACCAATACGCAGGTATATCCAGGTACCCAAAGGTATAGAAAGGGCCGATATCGGGCCAGTTGCCGCCTGCCTTGTGCCACCCAGGATGGGTCCCGACCAAAACGCCCTGTTCACCCTGCTTCTGCGTTCGGTTACGATGCGCCGCGACAACCGGGGATTTGAATCACGAATGCGATTGCTTGTTGCGGATGACCACGATCTTGTGCGCGAAACGATAGCTCTGTTTCTTGAAGCCGAGGGAATGACCGAAGTCGTTTCGGTCGATTCTCTGGATGCCGCTCTGGACTCGATCTCGAAAACCGGCAGCTTCGACCTGGTCCTGCTGGACTACAACATGCCAGGAATGGACGGCTTGCTTGGCCTGAAGCGAACTCTGGACGTCAACGACAGCCATCCCGTGGCGGTCATCTCGGGCACCGCCAGCCCCCAGGTCGCCAGCGAGGCACTGGCCGCAGGCGCCGCAGGCTTCATCCCGAAGACCCTTGGATCCAAGTCGATGCTCAGCGCGATCCGGTTCATGGCCGCGGGCGAGGTCTTCGTGCCGTTCAATTTCATGCAGCAGGCCGAACAGAAGACCGTCGGAAACCTGACCGAGCGCGAAACCGAAGTGCTGCGCGGTCTGGGCGAAGGCAAGTCCAACAAGGAGATCGCCCGCGATCTGGACCTGCAGGAGGTCACGATCAAGCTGCACGTCAAGACGCTGTGCCGGAAACTCGACGCGAAAAACCGGACGCAGGCAGCGATGATCGCCCGCGACCGGGGGCTTCTCTAGCGCAGGGCGGCCTGGCGGCTGTCGCCGCCCTGGCCGGCGCATGTGCCGGTCCCGGCATCGAAAGCGTCCACGGGATACCAGAACGTCGGCGCGTCCGGATCGCTGGCTTCGCCGGTCAGGACATGGGTCTCCGGAACGCCGCAGGCCTTCGCCGCCGCAAGCAGCGCGGCCGGATCCGCCGTAACGACGCTCGCCAGACCGGCCCGCTCGGCCCACCCGCGCAATTCCTCGTTCAGGATGCAACCGGGCGTGAGAGCCCCAAAGACGCAGCGCCCCTGGCTGGCTTCGCGCAGATTGACGGCAACGTGGTCGTCGACGGTCGGCAGCACCACGGTTGTCGTCGGCGGAGTGGCGGCGGTCGTGACCGTGTCGATCAGCATGGGCATCGAGGCCCGAACCGAGTACGGCGACCGGACCCTGCCCATGTCGAAGTCGCACGCCTCCTCGGCCTCAAGACAATGCGTCGCTGCTTCCTCGATCATCCAGAGCGCGTTCAGCGCCATGTCCTGGATATCCTCGGCCTGCCGCATGGCCGCGGGATCGGTCATGGCAACCATCTTCCTGGAACAGGTCATGACTTCGTCCGCTTCAGCCGGCTTTTTGCAGCCGACAAGCGGCACCGCATAATCGGCCGGCTTCTCCAGCGCCATCTTCAGATCGGCCACCAGCGTATTGTAGGCGCCCCAGACGGCGGCGATCTCGTCCAGTTCCTCTTCCTCGGCCAACAGATTCTCGCCGCGCGGGAAGTTCTCCAGAACCTGGTAGGGCGTCACATGCGCCTCGAAAATCTCGCCGGCGGCCGCGGCCGCTTCGGCCAGCTTCTTGATCCGCGCGATGCCTTCGGCGGCGTCCGAGGGCAGGTCCGACGCCGGAATGCTGACCGTCTTGGTCGTGAATTCCGGATCGGTGGCACCCGTCTCGGTGTTCCGGACAAGAACTTCCGTGTCGATGGTCACGCCGTCTCCGGCCGCCCCGCCCTGCTGGTAGAAGCTGAGCGTGCGCTCGTATTTCTCGGAACTCGTGGCGGAACTGCCGGTCGCCGCGGCGGCAACCTTGACGCCCCAGCCTTCGCCCTTGACCGAGGCGCGCACCGTCTCGCGGGCGGACTTCGTCGTGGTCTTGGTCGAGGCCAGCATGTAAGCGCGGGCGCCGGTCTTCACCGCCGAGATATACCCCTCGCCGCAGATGTCCTGGAAGGCCTCGGGATTTTCACGCGCCAGCCGTGCGGCATCCTCGGTCAGCCGGACCGCGGCACGGCGTCCGGTCGTCGGTTCGTCGATCGGGGCCGCGAAACGGGCGGCATTCATGACCTCGGCGCTGACCAGGTAGGTGACCGCCGTGGACGACACATTCGACTTCTTCGCGAATTCGGCCTTGGCGGATCCGCTGGCCACAACGGTCTTGACCGAGACCGAGCCCGAGATCTTCATCTGCTTGGCCAGCGAATAGCTGTCCCGCACTTCCGAGATATCGATCGAGGCGTCCTGCGCGTCGTCGCGCGGCTGTTCCCTGAAGACGACGCAGACCGTCGGGATCGCTTCGGATCGCGACTGGCTCCAGCCCCAGCCCAGGCGGATGATATCCGGCGGCTCGATGTCGAAGCCGACGGGCGGTGTGCTGTCGGCGTTCCTGTCGCGAACGATGGGGCGGCGCGCGGCCCAAAGGTTTTCGGTGCTTTGGGTCTGAAGCACCGCCGGCTCGATCATGTCTTCCGGCGAGATCTCGGGCGCATTCGGACGGTTGACCCAGGCAAGCGAGCCGATCACGGCAAGCCCGGCAATGGTTGAAAGCACTAAAACTGGGTTCGGCAAGCCTGTATCGTCTGCCATAATAACGTTCCTTGAAAAGAACGCCCCCACGGCAAAATCGCGGCTTTGTTTCAGGAAACAACGGAATTATGGCGTTCCGCGCCCGATTGTCGCCGGGCGCGGCATTTTGGCCGCAACGACCCGCCGGCTCAGATTGCCTTCATCAGGGCCTCGGCAAGATCGGTCCTTTCCCACGAGAACCCGCCATCGGCATCCGGCGCGCGGCCGAAGTGCCCATAGGCCGAGGTCCGCTGGTAGATCGGCTTGTTCAGCGCCAGGTGCTGACGAATGCCCCGCGGGCTGAGGTCCATGACCTTCTGCACCGCTGTCTCGATTTCCGCCGGCGAAACCTCGCCCGAACCGTAGGTTTCGGCGTAGACCGACAGCGGTTTCGACACGCCGATAGCGTAGGACAGCTGGATCAGGCAGCGCTCGGCCAGGCCGGCCGCCACCACGTTCTTCGCCAGGTAGCGCGCGGCATAGGCTGCCGAGCGGTCCACCTTGGTCGGATCCTTGCCCGAGAAGGCGCCCCCGCCATGCGGCGCAGCGCCGCCATAGGTGTCCACGATGATCTTGCGGCCGGTAAGCCCGGCATCGCCGTCCGGCCCGCCAATCACGAAAGTGCCGGTCGGGTTCACCCACCATTCGGTGGCGTCGGTGATCCAGGCCTCGGGCAGTACTTCGCGGATGTAGGGCTCCACGATGGCGCGGATATCTTCGCTGGTCTGGTCTTCGCTTTCATGCTGTGTCGACAGCACGATCGACGTCACCTCGACCGGCTTGCCATCCTCGTAGCGCACGGAAAGCTGCGACTTGGCGTCGGGGCGCAGCGAAGGCGCCTCGCCCGACTTGCGCGCTTCGGTCAGCCGCTTCAGGATCGCATGGGCATAGTGGATGGGCGCCGGCATCAATTCGGGCGTCTCACGCACGGCGTATCCGAACATGATGCCCTGGTCGCCCGCACCCTCGTCCTTGTTGCCGCCGCCGTCGACGCCTTTGGCGATGTGCGCCGACTGCGCGTGCAGATAGCTGTCGACCTTCAGGTTGGCCCAGTGAAAGCCCTCCTGCTCGTAGCCGATGTCGCGCACGCAGTCGCGGGCGATATCCTCGACCCTGCCGATCACCGATCCGGGTCCGCGCACTTCCCCGCCGATCACGACACGATCCGTCGTCGCGAAGGTTTCGCAGGCGACGCGCGCCTCGGTTTCCTCGGTAAGAAAAGCGTCCAGCACGGCATCCGAAATCCGGTCGCAGACCTTGTCCGGGTGCCCCTCGGAGACGCTTTCCGAGGTGAAGGTGTAGTTCTTGCGGTTCATGGGAAGTGCTCCATTACATGTGTACCCCGCCACGCCAGGAAGCCGTTGTGGCGGATGCACGCGATTACGACGAACCCGGGCGATTTGCAATGACATTGCGTCGGCCCGTGACAAAGAGCGCGGCCAGAAGTGCCGCGACAAGACCGATGACCGGCCAGTCCCCGGTTTTGGAGTAGGGCGTGGGCGCCAGGGCCGCCGGCAGCGCGGCGTCGATGAACCCCGCCTCGCCCAGCGCCAGCGTCGCGCGCAGATTGCCCCGCGCGTCGATCACCGCCGAAACCCCGGTATTCGCCGCCCGGATCAGCGGCAGGCCCTGCTCGACCGCCCGGAACCGCGCCTGCTGCAGGTGCTGGTAAGGCCCCGAGAACGTGCCGAACCAGGCGTCGTTGGTGATCTGCAGGATATAATCCTGTCGTCCCTCCAGCCCGGTCGAATGCTGCGGGAAGATCGCCTCGTAGCAGATCAGCGGCACCGTCCGGCCCAGCGGCGTGTCGATCATCCGGACGCCCGCGCCGGGGCTGAAGCCATATCCGACCGAGGCCGCAAGGGCGCGGATGAAATCTATCTTCAGCGGGATATACTCGCCGAAGGGCACCAGATGCACCTTGTCATAGCTCTCGACGACTAGCCCGGTGCCGTCGACCATAACCGAACTGTTGAACCAGAGGCCGTCTTCCGACCTGCGGTTCAGACCGGTGAACACCGGCACGCCGTCCGACACGGCGGCAATGCGCGAAAACACCGGCCCCGCCAGATCCAGCGGATAGGGAATGGCCGTCTCGGGCCAGACCACCAGATCGACGCCGTCCTTGGGCCGGGCGGTGAACTCCAGTGCCCGGTCCACGAAGACGTGGGCGCGGTCGGGATCCCATTTCTCGTTCTGGGGCGCGTTCGGCTGGACCAGCCGCACGGTCCTGTCGGTCGTCCCCGCGTCGCCGCGCATCAGCCCCGCCCCCAGCAGCATCGCAAGGCCGCCGGCAGCCACCAGTACCGCCGTGCGCGGACGCGGACGCCCCGCATCCGCCACCGCCACGCTGATCAGGACCAGTGTCAGCAGGCTCAGCCCATAGGGGCCGAAGACCGCCGCCAGAAGCCTTATGTCCGTGTCCGTCCAGATGTAGGCGGGCAATGCCCAGGGGAACCCCGTCAGGATGTGACCCCGCACCAGTTCCGCGCCGGTCAGGCAGATCGCCCATGCGATCGCCCGGTTTCCACCGGTCCGCGCCGCCAGCCAGCCCGCCAGCCCCCAGAACAGCGCCAGCCCGCCCGCCATCAGGATCAGCGCGAAAGGCGCCATCCAGCCGTGCGTGGCGGCGTCGACAAGGAACGGCTCGACGATCCAGTGCAGCGTCACCGCGAAATACGCAGTCCCGCCGGCCCAGGCGGCAAGGACGGGACGTTCGCGATGCGCGACCAGCCAGGCCAGCGCGGCGAACCCCGCAAGCGACACCGGCCACAGCCCGAAGGGCGCGTGGCCAAGCGCCGCCGCCGCCCCTGCCAGTCCTGCAAGGAGAATTAGCCGCCCCCGGCCCACGCCCTATTCGGCCGCCTGGCGCGCCGCGTTCATCCGGACGCGCAGCCGCTTGATCCGGCGCGGGTCGGCATCGACCACTTCGAAATCGGGGCCGTCGGGATGCTTGACCACCTCTCCGCGCGAGGGCACCCGGCCCGCCAGCATGAAGACCAGCCCGCCCAGCGTGTCGATCTCTTCCTCGTCTTCGTGGGTGACCAGTTTCAGGCCGACCTCGGCCTCGAACTCGTCGATCGGCGTGCGCGCCTGCGCCACGTAGCAACCCGGCGCCTCTTCGGTCCAATAGCGGCCCTCGGCGATGTCGTGCTCGTCCTCGATCTCGCCGATGACCTGTTCGATCAGGTCCTCGATCGTCACCAGCCCGTCAACGCCGCCGTATTCGTCGATGACAAGCGCCATGTGCATGCGGTCGGTCTGCATCTACTGCAGAAGCACGCCGATGGGCATGGAAGGCGGCGCGTAAAGCAGCGGCCGCAGCATCTTCGACAGAGCGAATCGCTCGCCGTTGCCGTTGAACCCGTGCTTCAGCGCGAAATCCTTGAGGTGAACCATGCCGATCGGAGAATCGAGCGTTCCCTTGTAGACGGGCAACCGCGTCATGCCGCTGTCGCGGAAAACCTCGACCAGGTCATCCTTCTTGATATCGACCGGAACCGCCACGATCTCGACCTTCGGGATCATGACATCCTCGACCCGCAACCGTGTCAGATTTGCAAGATTTGCCTTACTTCCCGCTTCTGCCGAGACCATCGAAGAATACTCGGCCTCTCCATCCGCGTCCGTTTCACCGCCGCCGAGCACCTCGAACAAACGTCCGAAGAAGCCCCGCGTACTCTCATCGTCTCCATCCCGCGCGCCCTGCGCTGCGCTAGAAGACCCGTCGCCCGTTTCGCCCATCAATCCTTTCCATCGTCAATCGGGCCCGATATGCCCGACCCGTTATATGGGTCCGGCACCCCAAGCTTGCCAAGTATCGCGATTTCTGCGGCTTCCATCAAGTCACCGTCACCGTCGCGTACATGATCGTAACCCAAAAGATGCAAAGTTCCGTGAACGATCAGGTGCAGCGCATGATCGACAAGCGGTTTGCCGCCGTCCTGCGCCTCGCGGCGGCAGGTCTCGTAGGCGATCGCGATGTCGCCCAGTTCCGGGCCACCCTCGGGCGCGGCGGGCAGGGCGCCTTCCGCTTCGGCGGCCCGGTCCTCCGATGGCCAGGACAGCACGTTGGTCGGCTGCGGCTTGCCGCGAAAATCGGCGTTCAACTCGGCGATCCGGGCGTCGCCGCAGCCCATGACCACGACCTCCCACGCCCCGGGATCAAGCCCAAGGTGCGCCAGCGTGCCGGCGACGGCGCGCTCGGCCAGCGGCTCAAGCCCCGCTTCTTCCCAGCGCGGATCCTCTATGACGACATCGACCGACATGGTCGGTTCCATACAAGGGAAGCCGCGCCCCCGCCAGTGCAGTCCATTATGTGAAACTCCTGCGGCGAACCGGTGCTGGCGGCTTGATTTCCCCACCCATTCTGCGATGACCTTGCCTGCGCAACCGACCGGAACCACTCCGCCATGACAACCGCCGTATTCCCCGATCTCAGACAAGCCTCGGTCTTCGTGACCGGCGGCGCGTCGGGTATCGGCGCCGCCCTGGTCCAGGGATTCGCCGCCCAGGGCGCGAAGGTTGCCTTCGCCGATATCCTTGACGGCGCGGGCACCGCCGACACCATCGCCGAGAGAACCGGCAACCGCCCCCTGCCCCTTCGGGCCGACGTCACCGACATCGCCGCACTGCGCGCCGCCATCGACCAGGCCGCGCAGGCCAACGGAACGATCACCGTTCTGGTGAACAACGCCGCATGGGACGACCGCAAGGGCGCGCTGGACGTGGACGAGGCCTATTGGGACAGGATGCAGGCGGTGAACCTCAAGCACCAGTTCTTCGCCGCTCAGGCCGTGGTGCCCGGAATGCAGGCAGCCGGCGGCGGGCGTATCGTCAATTTCAGTTCGATCAGCTACATGATGGGTATGGGAGACTATCCCGCCTACACGTCGGCCAAGGCCGGAATCACCGCCCTGACGCGGTCGTTCGCGCGTGAATTCGGCCGCGACAACATCCGCGTCAACGCGGTCATGCCCGGCTGGGTGCTGACGCCCCGCCAGATGGAACTCTGGGCCTCGCCCCAGGCACTCGACACGTTTCAAGCCCGAATGTGCCTGCCCGAACACCTGACCCCCGAAGACATGGTCGGCCCCGTGCTGTTCCTCGCCTCCGAAGCCTCGACCGCGATGACCGGACAAGCCCTGGTCGTCGACGGCGGCGTCGTGGTGACCGGCTGATGCGCTCGGACACACGATACGCCGACTGGATCGCGGTCGACTGGGGCACCTCGCACCTGCGCGCCTGGGCGATGCGCGGCGACCGTCCCGTGGCCGAGGCCACCTCGGACCGGGGCATGTCCACGCTGGAGCGCGACGGTTTCGAACCGGCGCTGCTGGAACTGATCGACCCGTGGCTGGGCCAGGGCCGCATGGCCGTGGTCGCCTGCGGCATGGTCGGTTCGCGCCAGGGCTGGGCCGAAGCGGTCTACACCGCGGTTCCCTGCGCCCCGGCGTCGGGCCGCATGACGCGCGCCCAGACCAGGGACGCCCGCCTGTCGGTTCACATCCTGCCGGGCCTGAAACAGGACAGCCCCGCCGACGTCATGCGCGGCGAGGAAACCCAGATCGCGGGACACCTGGCGCGCGAACCGGGATTCGACGGCGTGATCTGCCTGCCCGGCACCCACACCAAATGGACGCAGATCTCGGCCCGCGAGGTCGTCAGCTTCCGCACCTTCATGACCGGCGAGATGTTCGCGCTTCTGGCCAGACAATCGGTCCTGCGCCACACGGTCGGCGACGGCTGGGATGACGCGGCCTTCGCCGAGGCCGTCGGCGACGCGATGGCGCGGCCCGAGGCGATGGCGGCGCGCCTGTTCTCGCTGCGCGCCGAGGGCCTGCTACACGGCCTGGACCCGGCATCCGCACGGTCGCGGCTCTCGGGAACGCTGATCGGTGCCGAACTCGCCGCCGCGCGCCCCTACTGGCTCGGTCAGGACCTGGTCATCATCGGCGACGCGTCTCTCGGGCGCCGCTATGCCGAAGCGCTGGAACAACAGGGACTTTCCCCCCGCATCATCGACGCCACCGTGGCCACGCAGGCGGGCCTGACCGCGGCCTGGCAAAGCCTGAAGGAAACCACGACATGAGCCGCCCCCTGATCGCCATCCTGCGCGGGATCACGCCCGACGAGGCGCTACCCGTCGCCGAGACGCTGATCGCCGCCGGCATCGACCGGATCGAAGTGCCGCTCAATTCGCCGCATCCGCTGCACTCGATCGAGAAGATGGCCGACGCGTTCGGCGCGCATGCCCTGATCGGCGCGGGCACGGTCCTGAACCCCTCGCAGGTGCGCGAAGTCGCCGACGCCGGCGGACGCCTGATCGTCTCGCCGAACTGCGACGCCGAGGTCATTCAGGCCACCGTCCGGGCAGGTCTGCAAAGTTTCCCTGGCGTGCTGACGCCTTCCGAATGCTTCGCCGCGCTCAAGGCGGGCGCCACGGGGCTCAAGGTTTTCCCCGCCTTCCAGATGGGCGTCGAGGGGCTGAAGGCCCTGCGCGCGGTCCTGCCGGCGGAAACGGAAATCTACATGGTCGGCGGCGTCGGCCCCGAGGGCTTCGCCGCATGGCGCCGCGCGGGCGCCAACGGGTTCGGCCTCGGCAGCAATCTCTACCGACCGGGCGACACTGCCGAAAAGGTCGCCGACAAGGCCAAAGCCATCGTAACCGCATGGGACGGAACGGAGAAATGAGCCAGGTATACGATCACACCATCTGCTCGCTGGGCGAAGGCCCGCTCTGGCATCCGACACGCGGCCAGCTCTACTGGTTCGACATCCACGGCTCGGCCCTGCACACGAAAGAATCCGGCGCCCGCCGCGGCTGGACCTTCGACGAGAACGTCTCGGCCGCCGGCTGGACCGACGACACCCACCTTCTGATCGCCTCCGAGACCCGGCTCTTCCACTTCGACGTCGAGACCGGCGCCTCCGAGGATGTCTGCGGTCTCGAGGCCGACACTCCCGACACCCGCTCGAACGACGGCCGCGCCGACCCCTGGGGCGGGTTCTGGATCGGCACGATGGCCAAGAAGGAAAACGGCCCCGCCGGCGCCTTCTACCGCTACTACCGGGGCGAACTGCGCAAACTCTACGACGGCATCACCATCCCGAACGCCTGCTGCTTCACACCCGACCGGACAGAGGCCGTGTTCTGCGACACGATCGACAACAAGGTGAAACGCGTGGCACTCGACCCCGAAACCGGCTGGCCCGTGGCCGAACCTCGGGTCTGGCTCGATCTCTCGGGCGAACCCTGGGGCGTCGACGGCGCGGTGATCGACGCCGACGGCAACTTCTGGAACGCCCAGTGGAACGGCTGGCGCGTCGCCTGCTACGCGCCTGACGGCACACTGACGCGCACGGTCGACGTCGGCGGCGCCCATTCCTCCTGTCCGGCCTTCGGCGGCGACGACCTGACGACGCTCTTCGTGACCACGGCCGGCGGCCGCGTCACCGACGAAGACCGCGCGCGCTCGGCCGATCAGGGCAAGGTGTTCTTCGAAGAGAACGTCGCGAAGGGACAGGCGGAACACAGGGTCGTTCTCTGAGCATCCGCTTCATCTTGCCCCAAATACGCATCGCCGCCGCGCCAGCGGCGGCTCACGGCGGCGGCGCAGCCGGCGCAAAATCCCGGAGGCTCCCATGACCCCGACACTCGGCGTCTGCTACTACCCCGAACACTGGCCCGAAGAGCAATGGGCCGGGGATGCCGCCCGCATGGCCGATGCCGGCCTGACCTGGGTCCGGATCGGCGAATTCGCCTGGTCGCGGATGGAGCCCGAACCGGGCAAGCTGACCTTCGACTGGCTCGACCGCGCCATCGACATGCTGGGCGCGGCTGGCCTCAAGGTCGTCCTCGGCACGCCCACCGCCACGCCGCCCCGCTGGATGCTGGACCGCCACCCCGACATGCTGGCCCTCGATGCCGACGGCAGCCCGCGAAAGTTCGGCTCGCGCCGCCACTACTGTTTCAGCCACGAAGGCTATCGAAAGGAATGCCGCCGCATCGCCATGCTTCTCGGCGAACGCTACGGTCGCCACCCCCATGTCCACGCCTGGCAGATCGACAACGAGTACGCCTGCCACGACACCACACTCTCCTACTCCGACGCCGCCCTTGGCGGTTTCCGCGACTGGCTGGCCCGGAAATACCAGTCGCCCGACGCGCTCAATCGCGCCTGGGGCAATGTCTTCTGGTCGATGGACTATGCCGACTGGGACGAGATCGACCTGCCGAACCTCACCGTGACCGAACCGAACCCGGCCCATGTCCTCGATTTCCGCCGCTACTCCTCGGACCAGGTCGCGGCCTTCAACAAAGTCCAGACAGACGCGCTCCGCCCGCTGACCGACCGGCCCCTGATCCACAACTACATGGGCCGCGAGCTTTCGTTCGATCATTTCAAGGTCGGCGCGGATCTCGATATCGCGTCATGGGACAGCTATCCGATCGGCTTTCTCTCCGACCGCCTCGACGCCTCGGACGAGGACAAGCACCGCTATCTCCGGCAGGGCGACCCCGACAACCAGGCCTTCCACCACGACCTCTACCGCGCCGTGGGACGCGGCCGCTGGTGGGTCATGGAACAGCAGCCCGGCCCGGTGAACTGGGCGCCCTGGAATCCGGCCCCCCTGCCCGGCATGGCCCGCCTCTGGGCGTGGGAGGCCTTCGCCCACGGCGCCGAGGCGGTCTGCTACTTCCGCTGGCGCCAGGCCCCCTTCGCGCAGGAACAGCATCACGCCGGCCTTCTGCGTCCCGACAGCGCCCCCGCCCCGGCGCTGGCCGAGGCCCGTCAGGTCGCCGATGAAATCTCGTCTCTTGGCGATGTCGCGCCGGTGCAGGCCCCGGTCGCGCTGATCTTCGATTACGAGGCGTCCTGGGTCTTCGAGACCCAGCCGCAGGGCCGGGACTTCACCTATTTCGGGCTGGTGCTGGATGCCTACCGCGCCCTCCGGCGCGCCGGATTTTCCATCGATATCCTGCCGCCCAATGCGCCTCTGGACGGCTACCTCATGGTGCTGGCGCCGGGGCTGGCGATCATGTCGGACGACCTGAAGGCGCGCCTGGCCGAAGGTCCCGCCCTCGCTCTCGTCGGCCCCCGATCGGGCGCCAAGACGCCCCAGGGGTCGATCCCCGTGCCGATGCCTCCGGCGCTGCCGGGCCTCGACACGACCGCCAGCCTTGTCGAAAGCCTGCCGCCCGGCGCCAGCGAGCTGCTCGAGGGCGGCGGCGCCTTCATCCGCTGGGCCGAGCATCTCGAGGGCGGGGCCGAGACGCTTCTGGCCACCGAAGCCGGCCGCCCGGCGCTCGTCGGCGCAGGCTCGCTGCGCTACCTCGCCGGCTGGCCCGACCGCGACGGCTGGGACCGCATCGTGGCGATGTCGGCCAAGGACGCCGGGCTCGAAACCGCAAGGATGCTCAAGGGCCTGCGCCTGCGCGACACGGCCACGCACCGTTTCGCCTTCAACTACGCGCCGGTTCCCGTCAGCTGGAACGGCCACACGATCCCGCCCGCCGGCGTGAAGTGGTGGAAGCGGGGATGATCGTCGCGCCGCATCGTCAGACGTTGAAGTAGAACCGTTCCGACGCATCCCGCGCCACGATCTCGTCGGGGATGACACCGGGTCCGCCATAAAAAACGCCTGAGCCGAAGTTCGGCGTCATGCGCGACAGTTTCTCCATCCGGGGGCCGGTGATCTCGGCGAAAAGCGCGGCCTGATCCGGATCGGCCCGCAGCCGCGCGATCCGCGCGCGATGCCAGTCCACCGCCGCCTCGTGCGCCGCCGCCACGCCCGGCAGGGCCGCCAGCCGCCCGCGCTCCGCCGCCACGCGGTCGTCCAGCCGCCGGATCGAGAGGTCCTCGGTGACGTTGTGGTTCATCCGGAACCAGTAACCGACGCCCTGATCCTGGCCGACGTGGTTCACGCGCCCCCGCTCGCGTTTCACGAGGAAACTCTCGGCAGACCGCACCGCATAGTGATTGACGCCCGCTAGGTCGTAGCCCCAGCAATCCGACGTCATGCGCCACCCGTTGCCCCACAGACGCCGGGGCAAGGGACGCCCGGTCCCGTCGACCCAGCAAAGCGCGTCCGCCCGCGCAGGGTTCAGCCCCTTGGGCCGGTGCACGCCCAGCCCGCCGAAGGTGCCGTCGTTGCGGTAAAGCGTCTTGAACGCCCAGGCCTGCCAGGGCCGCGGCGCGAACTCGGGCGCGGCCAGGTGGAACCGGCGGGTCACGGGCATATCGTCGAACCCGTGCAGATCGGCATTTCCGAACAGGCGGCTTGGCATCGAGAACGCGCCGGCCTGCGGCAGCGTGGCGAAGAGGTCCGACACCAGCCCGCCGGCCACGCGGACATTGATGAACTCGTCCACGTCCAGCGTCATCAGCCAGTCGGCGTCCCGCACCAGCGGCTCCTTGTCCGCCGCGCGCAGCGCCGCGTGCTGCGGGCCGCCTGCCGCGTCGCGAAAGGGATTGTCCCGCCGCGTGACGCCGGCATCCGCCAGAAGGTCCAGCAGGCGCTCGGTCCCGTCGGCGCAGTCGTTGGTATAGACCAGGAACCGCCCGATCCCGATGGCGCGGTGATGCGCGATCCAGTCAAGGATGAACGGGCCCTCGTTCTTCATCGCCGTCACTACCGTGATCGCCGTCGCAGCACCCCGCGCCCGCTGCAGCGCGCCCCTGCCCGGCTGCGCAACCGGCGGGCGCTGCCTGAAGGCCCCTGTCATCATCTCGACAAGCCCCGGCGTCTCGGCCAGGTCCGACTTGCGCACCAGCCTGCCGATGGGCACACCGGGGTTCGCCACGCCCATCGCTCGGCAGAATGCGACGGGCGGAACCCGGGCGAGCTGCATTCCCTCGACATGTGACAGACCCCAGACCGCCTCTTCGGGGCATTGGCCCGGCGCGACGCACCACCCCGAAAACCGGGCCTTGCCGCCCGGCAGAACGGCGGCGTGATCCCCGTGGTGGGCAGGCTTGCCGCGCCTCAGCCTCTGGGGAAAGATCGCCGTCCCCCGCATGGCCAGCACCGCGCCCTTCAATTCCTGCACCCGATCGAACGGCGTGCCGATCCTGTCCTGCATCACCAGGTCGGCAATCGTCAGGCAGGCCACGGCGCGCGCGTTCCCCAGAAATCGGCGTCGCAGCAGGTCGACCAGCACCAGCGAAGAACTGGTCAGCTCAACATCGCTTTCTGTAAGGATTATTTCCATATCATCGGCAGACGAGGCGATCTCCTCGGCCAATGCCTCGACCTCTCCTGCATCCGGTCCCGAGTGGATGACAGCCGCATCCGCGCCCAGAAAGCGCCGGTGCCAGTCCAGCCAGTCGCGCACCGCCTCCGGCGTCTCGCGACCGCGAACCGCAAGAAGCACGTTCCGCCCCCCCAGCAGCGCGCCCTCGTCCGGTTGGGCATGACCGCGGGCGATCTCGCCCGGCAATGCTGCAAGCGTGATCCCCGGCGCCTCCATCAGGCGGGCGCTTTCCCCGAACGCCGCCCTGACCGCCGCGCGCGTCACGTCGCCCCGAAATCCGACCAGCACGTCGCCGGTCCGGCGGACGGCGCCCAGTGCGGCCAGGCCGCCCAGGTCGAACCCCGAGAACCGGCGGCGGTGCAGCGCCATCACAGAACCTCGACGCGATCCAGTGCCGCGATCCGTTCGATGTCCTCATCATAGCGTTGCAGCAGAAGCTTTCGCGTCAGCCGGTCGATCCCCAGCCGTTCGCGGCAGGTCTCGACATCGGCGCGGTCCGCGAACGACCGGTAGAGGTCGCGTGCGACCTCCTCGGTCGGCGTGCCCGCGCCCATCCGGTCCAGAACCGCCTGTCCGGTGACATTCAGCGTCTCGCGCAGGAAAACCGTCGGCCCAACCGCCTCCGCCGCCGGTCCGAACAGGCACTCGGCCAGCGCCACGCCCCCCGTTGCGGCCCCCGAATTGGTCAGCACCAGCAGTCCGGCGCAAGGCAGGGCATCAAGAAGGTTTTCCACCAGTTCGGCCCAGCTTGCCTCGTAAAGCTGTTCCCAGGACGCCGCCCGCACCCTGTTCTCCAGTTCGTCCGACCCGACGGCAAGAAAAAGGTCAGGCAGCGTGTCGGGTGCCAGAATGACCCGGAAGGGCCGGTCTGCGGCGACCTCCGCCAGCGCGCCAAGCTGGATCTCGGCTTCGGGGAACAACTCGGCGCGCTGAAATCCCCGGTGTGGCGCGCCAAGGAAATTCAGCGCCGAATAGAACGCGGGACCGTCGGCGGTCAGGTCCTCGAAAGCGCAGCGGCGCTCGTCGATCGTCTTGTTCGGATCGGCAAGCGCCCGCAGGGCAGGCGACGCCATCCGCGTCGGAAACGCGGCAAGACCCGCACGGATCAGGGCGGGCCGGTTGTCGCGCACGGCCAGGTTCAAGGCCAGCCCGTGCCTGCTTTGCGGCCCCAGGAAAAGGGACAGCTGCGGATGCGCCCCGTTCATCCCGGCGCCGTGCCGGTTGACGTCGAACAGCGCCCGAGGCTTCGCCCGTAATCTCCTCGCAAACTCCGGCCTCCCCGCTTTGCCAAAGGCCTAGACGAACGCCACTTGCGAGACAAGCACCCAGGCGTTGGCCGCGCACGCTTGCAGCCGCGCGGCGTTGCCACCTAATGTGCAGCCGAACGCCGGACCCGGCCGCACCGATGCGACAGGACACGGCAAAGGCCCCAGGCGACGGACACGACATGGATGACACCGCGAACACGGACAGGCCGCCGTCGCTTTACGTGACCAACCTGAACCCCCGCGTCACCGGCGTCTCGGCCACGGCGGCGGCCGTGCTGTCCCGGCAGGCAAACCAGTTCGACGCCGTGCTTGTCGGGCATCCCCTGCCCGGCTGTCCGCCCCCGATCCGCCCTTTTCAGGCGTTGCGCATGGCGCGCCACGCGCCGCCCGACCGGCCCTTCTCGATCTGGCACGTGCGCCGCAACGCCGAGATGCAACTTGCCCTCATCGCCCGCGACATCCTGCGCCTGCCGGTCCGGATCGTCTTCACCTCGTCCGCGCAAAGGCGGCACTCGGCATGGCCGCGCTGGCTGATCTCGCGCATGGACGCGGTGATCGCCACGACCGACGAGGCCGCAAGCTACCTCGACAACGTCGCCGCCGTGGTGCCGCACGGCGTGGACACCGACCGTTTCTCGCCCGCACCCGACCCGGCGGCGGCCTGGGCCCTGACGGGGTATCCCGGCGCCTACGGCATCGCCACCGTCGGACGGGTGCGGCCCGAGAAGGGCACCGATCTTTTCGTCGAGGCGATGATTGCCGCCCTGCCCCGGCTCGATGGCGCGACTGCCCTTGTCGTCGGCCAGGCCCGGGCCGCCGACAAGGCCTTTCTGGACGACCTCAGGGCGCGGGTGGCCCGTGCCGGCCTGCAACAGCGCATCCTCTTCGTCGGAGAGGTCGCGCCGGAAAAGCTGCCCGCCCTGCTTCAGGGCTGCCGCGCGCTGGTCGCCCTGCCCCGCTACGAAGGCTACGGCGTGACCCCGCTTGAAGCGATGGCGACGGGACTGCCCATCGTGGCCAGCGATACCGGCTATTTCCGGGAGTTCGTCGGTCACGAAGACGCCGCCGGTCTGGTCGTGCCGCTTCAGGATCACGCCGCCGCCGCCGAGGGCCTTGTCGCCATCCTGTCGGACCCCGACCGTTATGCCGCCATGTCGGCCCACGCCCGCCGCCGCGTGACCGAAAGGTTCGGGATCGCGGCGGAAGCCGACGCCATCCGCGCCGTCTACCAGCGTCTCTGGTCGCAGGACTGACGGCACCCTTGCTTGAAGGCGCGCGAGCCTTTGTCTAGACACGGGTGGCGCGGTCCTCGAGCGCTTCGCGCGTGTTGTCACGGAGCCATCTGGCATGAAAGACGCAACGCCGCTCCTGCGGGCATACCTTGCCTTCAGCGCGGTCGCCGAACCGCTCTACCGCCAGGTGCAGGCCCGGCGGCTGCGGGCCGGCAAGGAACTGCCCCAGCGCCGCGACGAGCGTTTCGGCAGAACGCCCGCCGCCCGGCCCGAAGGCCGCCTGATCTGGTTCCATGCCGCCAGCGTGGGCGAAAGCCTGTCACTTCTGGGCCTTCTGGACAGGCTTCTCGACCGGGACCCGGACCTCGGCATACTCGTCACCACCGGCACCGTCACATCCGCCGCGCTGCTGGCCGATCTTCTGCCGCCGCGGGCGATCCACCAGTTCGCCCCCTACGACGCCGCGCCATCCGTGCGCCGCTTTCTCGCGCATTGGCGCCCCGACGTCGCGGTCTGGACCGAAAGCGAGCTTTGGCCCCGCCTGCTGCACGAAACATCGCGCCGCGAGATCCCGATGCTGCTGCTAAACACGCGCATCTCAGGCAGGACAGCGGCAAGGTGGCGACGCTTTCCGCGCCTGGCCCGCGCGCTTCTTTCGCCGTTTCGCGAGATTCAGGTGCAGGAACCGGCACTTGCAGCGCTGATGCGCGACCTCGGCGTGGCAAAGGACCGCGTCGCCGTTACCGGATCGCTGAAAGAAGAACTGCCACCGCCGCTTGCCAAACCAGAAGAGCTTGCCTCCCTGACCGAAGCCCTGGAGGGCCGCAGACGCTGGCTCGCCGCTTCGACCCATGAAGGCGAGGAAACCGTGCTGGTCGCGGCGCATGAACGCGCGTTCGCGCGAAAGTCCGACGCGCCGCTCCTGATCGTGGCGCCCCGTCATCCGGATCGCGGCCCGGGCCTCGCGTCGGCGCTGACGGATCAGGGCTGGACGGTCGCGCTGCGCTCGCGCGGCGAAAGACCAGGGCCGCAAACCGGGATCTACATCGCCGACACGATGGGCGAGATGGGCCTCTGGTACCGCCTCTGCCCGACTGCCTTCGTCGGCGGCTCTCTCGTGCCGCTCGGCGGACACAACCCCTACGAGCCTGCGCAACTCGGCTGCGCCGTGATCCACGGGCCCGAGGTCTTCAACTTCGCGGGTATCTACCAGCGTCTCGACAATGCGGGCGGCGCGGTGCCGGCCGGGGACGAAAAGCAGATCGCCGACGCGCTTCTGCGCCTTCAGGACAGCGACGCACACGCCCGCGTCACCGAAGCCGCCCGCGGCGTGCTGGCCTCGGGGTCGTCGGCCACCGCCGCGGCCCATGCCGCCATAGAAAGGGCGCTGACGGGTTGACCCGTCCGGCTCAGCCGAGCTCCAACCCGTCCGCATCGGGCAGCACCTCGACCCGCTCGGTTCCCGGTCTCAGCCCCGCAAGTCCCATCCAGACCTGCCGTGCGACCCGCCGCGCCCGGTATGCCGCGCCGCTGCGTGCCGGCCGCGTCACCGACGAGATGGCGCTTTCCACCGGGATCGGTGGTGCAAGTCCATAATGCGCTGCCATGTCGATCTGGATCGCCTGCGCGGGTGCCGCCTGCCAGCGCAAAAGGCCCGGCGTCTCGACCAGTACCGCATCTGCCAGCGCGGGCACGGCTTCGGACCGCGCAAGAAGTCTGGCCGCGCCTTCGGGCCAAAGCAGATATGCCGCCGCCCCCGACCGGTCCAGCCAAAGCCGCCGAAGCCCGGCCATGTCCGCATGGGTCCGGCCCAGAAGTTTTTTCCGCCCCCGCGTCTCGAGGCTGAGGTGCTCGATCCCGGGCAACGCCGCCGCCCCCGTCGCCAACCGCACCGCGCCCGGCATCAGCCAGGCGTCATCCTCCAGCACAAGCGCGGGCACCCCCAGCGCGATCACCCGCCCCCACGCGGCACGATGCGAGAAAAGCGTGGCCTTCTCGACATCGCGCAGCGGCCGCTGCCACCGCGTCCAGTCAGTCCGGGCCGCAAGGTCGGCCAGCCCATCGACCGTGACGGCCTCGACCGTCTCGATCTCCAGCCCCAGCTTCCCCGCCTGTGCTTTTTGAAATGCCAGTCGTCCGGTCTCGCGGGCCAGGTTGATCACCAGCGCCCGCATGACCCTAGCCGCTGAAATCGCCCGCGAAGACGCGAATATATGCGTCCACCACGGCATCCTCGGTGAAATACTCGTTCAGCCGTTCGCGCGCGTTCGCCACGAAGGCGGCGGCCATTTCGCGGTCGTCACGGATACGCGCCAGTCCATCGGCAACAGCCGCCTCGTCGTCGATCTCGGCCATGATGCCGTCGATGCCATCGCGCATGTACCAGTCGGGACCCTCGGACCGTGTCGCCACCGATGGCACGCCCGCCTGCCATGCTTCCAGCAGCGTATTGCCCAGTGGCTCGTGGCGCGACGGCATCACGAAAGCGTCCGCGGCGGCGATGTGGTGGATCGGTTCGTCGATCCAGCCCGAAAACCGGACCCGGTCCGAAATTCCCAGATCTTCCGCCAGTGCGGTCAGCGCCTCGCGCTCCTTGCCGTCTCCCAGCAGCCAAAGCCACGCCCCCGGCAGCCGCGCAACGGCACGCAGCAAAAGGTCGAAACCCTTGCGCGGGACGAAACGGCCGCTGGCGGCAACCAGGAAGACATCCTCGGGTGTATCCAGGACCGCGCGCGCGACCGGCACCGGGTTCACCGCGCGTGGGAAGTTCGAGATCGTCAGCGCGGGCTTGGTCCAGCCAAGATCACGGCAGCGCATGGCGATGCCGGGAACGTTGCCGACCAGCACGTCGCAGTTCCCGAAATGCTTGAGGTTTTTTGGGAAATCGCCCATCCGCGCCAGCTTGACCACGCCAGGCCATTCGTGGATCAACCGCCCCGCCCGGGGCATCCATGCCATAACCGCATCCGGTTTCCACTTTCTCACCAGCATCTCGACCTGCGCGTGCGCGACGAGCGACATGGGCGAGATGCGGCTGAAGTTGTTATGGATCACAGGACCAAGCGCCTCGATCTGTCCGCCCCATGTCCGGTTCGGACGGATCACGAAACGCTGGTCCAGGCCGCGGCGGGAAAAGGCACGCGCCAGGTTCACGAAGAATCGTTCCGCGCCGCCTTCCTTGCCAAAATGGAAATGAAGGACCCGCTGGGCGGTCATTTGCGCCACCCTTCCTTGCGCCGGTGCCGGGCAAGCGCGATGCGGTAGCGGGCGCCGTATGCCAGCTTGCGAAGCAATTGGCCTGGCCCGCCCCGTCGGCCTTTCCGGCGGGCCGACCCGACCGTGCCCGTCACCGTCTGCTGATCGCCAAGCAGGACCGGGGCGGGCAAGACCAGCGCCACGCGCAGCCCGGTCTCCCAGACGAATTTCTGATCCTCGTCGACCGGGCGGAAGAACGGCCTTGCGCTGGCCGACAGCCGCGCCGCCGCTTCCCGTGTCAGTCCGTAGCCAATCAGGCAGGTCGGCACCCGGTACGGAATGCCGATCCGGACTCCCGGCACCAGGTCGCGCGCGCCGCCCAGCTCGACCTGGGGCTCGAGCGTGAACAGCTTGACCATGTCCCAGTCGCCGGTCCGATCCCGGCTCAGCGCCTCCATCACCGCGGCAAGGTTGTCGGTGGCGTCGAAATCGTCCTCGAAGATGAAGCCGCCGTCCTGCGCGCCCCCGGCGATCCGCTCCCATGCCGCGACATGCGACAGGTAGCAGCCTATCTCGGCGGGAACCAGCGGTTGGCGGGCCTCGCGGGCGTTGCGCGCGGCGTCATAGGCCGCCGCGATCTCGTCCTCGGCCAGACTCCAGCCGTTCACCGCCTCGATGCGCTCGAAGTCGATGTACTGCGCACCCATCACGCGCCTGACCGCCTCCAGTCGTTCGGTGTTGGCGGCAAGGTTGATCACGTAGGAAGGCCACATAACTCAGCCCACCCGGCTCAGTCGGATGTTCTTGTGGATGCGCCTGGCGTCGGCGAAGCCACGCGCGCACACGCTTTCGATCATCTCTTCTGTCGCCTTCTCGCCAACAATGTGAGGATGCAACTCGACGATGATCTCGCGCAGGTTCGACAGATCGGCCTTGCTCAGCAGGTCGATCTCCGCCCCCTCGACATCCATGACCAGAACGTTCGCGCCTTCGTCGGCCAGTACTCGATCGATGGGCACGCTGTCTATCGTCACCTTCTCGGCTTCCAGCCCACGGTCGTAGATCGAGGACGAGACCACGTTCTCGTTGCGGTAAAAGCTGATCGGTGCGCCATCGACCGTCACCGCCTGCAGGTGCAGCCGGGGTTCCAGTCCGTTCAGCGCAAAATTTTCTCTTATCACCGGTTCCAGCGCGGCATTCGCTTCGAACGAGGTCACGTTTCCGGCGCCCGCGATCTGGTTGCAGAGGACACTCACCGCGCCGATGCCGGTGCCGATCTCGACAACCTTGTCTCCGGGCTTCAGCGCCTCGCGTACCAGCACCCGCTCGGGCGCCTCGTAGCTGCCCTTGATGATGGCGGTCGAGACCGAACGATGCACCTTGGCGGGGTCGCAAACCAGGCGCAGACCGTCCAGCATGGTCGTCTTCTGCCCGCTCACACGATGCCAGACCAGCCTCAGGGTGCGAAACGGGGATTTCGGGACTTCGGTTGCTGTGCTCATCACTTTGTTCCGATCATGTACCAGCCGGGCGAGGTGCCGCAAATGCTGTCGCCCCGGCGTCCGGAAATGGTGTCGCCCTTCAACAGCAGCTTTGCGGTCAGAACGTCCAGCAGCATGGCGTTGTGCATCCGCAATCGCGGCACCGGCCCGTGAAATCCCGGTACGACGGAAATCGTCGACCGACGCCCCCAGACCAGTGGCATCAGTTCCAGCGAACCGAAGCCCGCGCGCGCAAAGGTCTCACGCCACCAGCTGGGCGTCGCGCGCGTATAGTCGTCGGGGTGGCCGTGGATGCGGAACATGAACGGCACAGTCACGTGCAACTGGCCCAAAGGCTTAAGAACCCGGCACAACTCTTTCACGACCGCTGCGGAATCGTATATGTGCTCCAGCGTGTTGAAGCAGATCGACGCATCGAACGTGTCATCCGCCATCGGCAGCGGCTGGCCGACCTCCAGCAGGTGCGTCGGTTTGATACCGGGGTCGATATTCGCGGACTCCAGCGTTATGTCTTTCGGCAGATGCTCGATGTATCGCGCGTTGTCGCCACCTCCCATGTCCAGAACCCGCCCCCGCAAAGCAACGGTCGACAGTTTCTCGTACTCCAACATCCGCAACAGGGACTGACCGGGATAGGCGGCTTTCAGAAGGTTCCAGCGTTTCAGCGTCGGGACGGGAGGCGGAACATAGGTGTATTCCATGTCAACGTGCCTCCTTCTCGTCCCGGCGCTTGGTTCGTGTTAGCCGCGCACCCGTCCGGTGCCAAGTGCAAACCATGGGCAGCGACGTTCGCCGCCGCACATGGCGGCCCCGGCTTCGGTCAAACCGCAACCTTCTTGCCCCGCTTGTGCTTCCAGCGACGGTGAATCCAGAACCACTGGTCGCAATTGTCACGAACGACCTTCTCAACCACGTCATTGTAGCGCTGCATCATCTCTTCGGGTGTTCCCGCCGCGACCGGCTCCTCGACGTGAATGCGGAAGCTCAGGCCGTCCTTCTGCCGTACGCCGAACACCGGGATCATCAGCGCGTCGTATTTCAGCGTCCATTCCGCCGCCGACAGCGCGGTATGGGCAGGCTGGCCGAAAAAGCTCAGAACCGAGCCTCGAAGGCTGTTGACGTCCGCGACGATGCCGATGCTGCCGCCCGACTTCAGGTGGCGCACAAGGTTGGAAACCCCCGCGCGGTCGACGGGATAGACCGGCTCCGAGATCGCCGAGATCGCATCGACGTAATGCTGGTTGAAGGCCTGGATCGCCATCGGCTTGTAGATGGCGGCGATCTGAAGACCGCGCCGCGACAACTCGCCCCTGATGACGTCGTAGTTGCCCAGATGCGCGGTCACCAGAACCATGCGCCGGCCCTCGGCCATCCCCTGCTCCAGCGCGGCGGCTCCGGGGCCGGCGATCGGGGTGCCTGTCACATGGCGCAGGAACTCCTCGCCCGAATAGATCTCGATCAGCGTCCGGCCGGCATTGTTGCAGACGCGCGTCGCGATGCGCTCGACCTCGTCTTTCGGAAGCTCGGGCATCACCAGCGCCAGGTTGTCCCGCACCCGCCGCTTCCAGCCCAGAAGCGGTCCCCCGACAGTCGCCACCAGCCAGCCGAACAAACGGATGCGCGTGCGATAGGGCAACAGCAGGGCAAGCCGGATCAGACCGCTGGCGAATACTGCCTTGATGCCGTCCGTCGTGGTATTCCTGACGCGAGGTTTTCTGACTTTGACTGCCAATGCCGTTTTCCGCCCAATTCGGCCCAGATAGAGAAAACCGCCGGCCTTGTCGATTGTCCGCCCGGAAATGACAAGAAGGCGCGGCCAGGGGACACGCCTTCACTTGGCTGCGCACGACGCCGGGCGCAACCTTCGCCGCCGGATGTTCACCCCCACGGGGCCGGTTTCAGACGATCTCGACCAGTTCGATCTCAAAGGTCAGGTCCTGGCCGGCCAGCGGATGGTTCGCGTCCAGGATCACTTCCTCTTCGGTCACTTCGCTGACCGTGACCATCACCGGCTGACCTGACGGCGTCGACAACTGCAACCGCGTGCCGATATCCAGGGGAATCTCCTCGGGCACCTTTTCGCGCGGAAAGGACTGCAGACCGTTCGGGTCGCGCTGACCATAGGCGTCTTCGGCTTCGATCTCGACCGTCTTCTTCTCGCCCTGTTCCATCCCGTCCACGGCCTTGTCGAATCCCGGTATCACCTGGCCGGTGCCAAGGGTGAATTCCAGGGGATCGCGCCCGGTCGAAGAGTCGAAGGTCGACCCGTCCGGCAGCGTGCCTGTGTAATGAATACGGACCGTATCGCCGGTCTTGGCTTCTGACATGTTGCTACTTTCGCGTTTGAGAAATTTGCAGGCCCGAAGGCCCGTTGGCGACGGGCAATAGCCCAACATGTCACGCCTGAAGTGTAAACCCCCCGGTCAGGCAGGCATCTCTTCCGGCGTCATCAGGCCCACAGCCGCCCCCGTCGGGTCCATGACGATGGCGATCATGCCGGTGCCGGGAACCTCGAAGGGCGGACGCTGGATACGGCCGCCGGCGGCCACCGTCTCCTCGACCGCGCGGTCGATGTCGTCGACGGCAAGATAGGTGAACCAGTGCGGCGGCACGCCCGCCAGTTCCGGCAGGCTGTCCAGCGGGAAGAACCCGGCGACCGGGCGGCCGTCCTGCATGGCCAGCACGTAATCCGCGCCGCCGTCCATCGGCATCGTTTCGAACGTCCAGCCGCAGGTCTTGCCGTAATAGGCCCTGGACCCTTCCATGTCGCGGGTGTTCAATTCGGACCACCAGACTTTTCCATGATGTTCTGACATTTCGTCTTCTCCAAATCCGATCATCCCGTTTACCACGAACCGGCGGTTTCCCGAACGCACTTTCCCCCGCCCGCATCCCGTGCCAGTGTCCGCCCCGAAAGGAGCCTGCCGATGCCTGTGACCACCTGCGTCTTCGACGCCTACGGGACGCTTTTCGACGTCGCCGCCGCCGCACGGATCGCCGCCGAGCAGCCGGGCCAGCAGAAACTGGCCGAGGTCTGGCCGAAACTGGCCGCCGACTGGCGCCTGAAACAGCTGCAATACACCTGGCTCCGCGCGATCACGGGCGATCATGTGCCTTTCTGGCAGGTCACCAAGGACGGGCTGGACTGGGCGATGGAAGCCTCGAACCTCGACGACCCGGAACTGCGCGAGATGCTGCTGGCGCTCTACTGGGAACTGCCGGCCTACGCCGAAGTCCCCAAGATGCTCGCCACGCTCAAGGCCGAAGGCTTCCTGACCGCGATCCTGTCCAACGGCTCGCCCGAGATGCTGGCGGGCGCGGTCGACTTCGCGGGGATCGAGGCCTGGCTCGACACCGTGCTCTCGGTCGAGGATGTGCAGGTCTTCAAGCCCGCGCGCCGCGTCTACGACATGGTCCGGAACCGTTTCGGCACCCAGCCCGACCAGGTTCTGTTCGTCTCGTCGAACGGATGGGACGCCGCCGCCGCCGCCGGCTACGGCTTTCATACCGCGTGGGTGAACCGCGCGGGCGAACCGATGGACCGCCTGCCGGCCGAACCCGGCCACGTGCTTTCCGACCTCACCTCGATCCCGGACCTTGCAAAGACCCTCTGATGCCCTTTTTCACCGCCCCCGACGGCGCCCGCCTGCACTACACCGATGACGGCGCGGGAAATCCCGTCCTCGCCCTGTCGGGCCTGACCCGGAACGGCACCGATTTCGACTATGTCGCCCCGCATCTCGGCGGCATCCGCCTGATCCGGCTCGATTACCGCGGCCGCGGCCAGTCGCAATGGACCGGCCCCGACACCTACACGGTGCCGACCGAATCCCTCGACGTTCTCGCCCTTCTCGACCACCTTCGGTTGGACAGGACGGCCGTCCTCGGGACCTCGCGCGGCGGCCTCATCGCGATGGGCCTCGCCGCCGGGGCGAAGGACCGCCTGACCGGCGTCGCGCTGGTCGACATCGGCCCCGACGTCGCGCCGGCGGGCCTGGACGTCATCAAGGGTTTCGTCGGCCGCAACCCCGGCGCGAAAACCCACGCCCAGGCCACAGCGATCCGCGCCAAGCTGCTGGACGGCTTCGCAGGCGTCCCCGAAAGCCGCTGGGCCGACGAGGTGCGCAAGCACTACATCGAGACCCCCGAGGGCCTGACGATCAACTACGATCCGGCACTCCGCGACGCGACGCTGAAGATGGCCGACGCGCCGCCGGTCGACCTGTGGCCCTTCTTCGACGCATTGGCGGGCTTGCCGCTGGCCCTGATCCGCGGCGCCAACTCGGACCTGCTCGCGCCCGAGACCGCCGCCGAAATGCGCCGCCGCCGCCCCGACATGATCTTCGCCGAGGTTCCCGACCGCGGCCACGTCCCCTTCCTCGACGAGCCCGAAAGCCTCGCCGCCCTCCGCCAATGGATCGACCTCCTGCCATGACAATCGACATCACCGCCGCCGCCGGGCGGCTCAAGGGCCACGCCGTCCGCACCCCGCTTCTGAACGCACCGCTCCTCGACGCCGCCGCCGGCCGCCGCATCTTCGTCAAGGCCGAGTGCCTGCAGAAGACCGGCTCGTTCAAGTATCGCGGCGCGCGCTCCGCCGTCTCGGCGCTCGATCCCGAGACGCGGGCGCGCGGCGTCATCGCGTTCTCGTCCGGCAACCACGCCCAGGGCGTGGCGCTGGCGGCCCGCGAAATGAACGCCCCCGCCGTCATCATCATGCCCGCCGACGCGCCCGCGATGAAGATCGCCAACACGCGCGCCTACGGTGCCGAGGTCATCCTCTACGACCGCGCGAACGAAGACCGCGACGCCATCGGCGCGCGCCTTTCCGAGGAACGCGGCCTGACCCTGATCAAGCCCTTCGACAACGAGGACGTCATCTCGGGTCAGGGCACCACCGGGCTCGAGATCGCCGAACAGGCCGCCGAAGCGGGCGTCGCGCAAGCCGACGTCCTCGTCTGCTGCGGCGGCGGCGGCCTGACGTCGGGCATCGCGCTGGCGCTGGCCGAGACCGCCCCCGGCCTTACCGCGCGCCCCGTCGAGCCCGAGGGCTTCGACGACGTGGCCCGTTCGCTGGCGGCAGGCTCGATCCAGAGCAACGACCGGATGTCGGGCTCGATCTGCGATGCCATCGTCACGCCCCGGCCGGGCAACATCACCTTTCCGATCCTCCACCGTCTTTGCGGCCCCGGACTTGCGGTGCCCGACGACGACGCGCTGCGCGCAATGGCCGTGGCCTTCACGCATCTGAAGATCGTCGTCGAACCGGGCGGCGCGGTGGCCCTGGCCGCCGCGCTCTGGCACCACGACGGCGACGGCGACGGCGACGTGATCGCCGTCTGCTCGGGCGGCAATGTCGATGCCGATGTCTTCCGCATGGCTCTCGACCGCTTCGCGTGAACGTGATCGCCCAGGGCCTTGCCGTCCGGCCCGTCCGGGCGCATAGGCCACGCCCATGTCCGATGCCATCACCTTCGTCCGCCTGACCGAGGTTCCGCTAGGCGATCTCGCCGCGCACATGTCCGATCCGCGCGTGGCCGAGCACATGCCGCTTCTGACCGGCCCCTGGACCACCGAGGACGCCGCCCTCTTCGTCACCGCCAAAGAGGCGACCTGGACCCGTGACGGGCTGGGCCACTGGGCGTTCCTGCACGGCGGCCGCTACGTCGGCTGGGGCGGTTTCCAGAAGGAAGGCGACGCGTGGGACTTCGGCCTTGTCCTGAAACCCGACGCCTTCGGCCTCGGCCGCCGCATCGCGCGAAAGGCGCTGGCTTTCGCCGCGGAAGACGACCGCATTCCCTTCGTGACCTTCCTGTTGCCACCATCGCGCCGGAACCTCGGCGCCCTGGCACGGCTTGGCGCGCATTACACCGGCGACGTCGTCTACGACGGTGCCACGTTCCGCAAGTACCGGCTCGAGACGGGCGGCTAGCGAGCGCCCAGCGCGCCGGCCGGCGGCCGGAAAGGCAACACTAATTCAATGAATCCTAACGCGCGCACCACATATGGTGGCCGCCGTGGAGACCTCACCAAGAGGCACCGACAAAATACCGACGTGATACCGACGTGATACCGACATGTGGAATCCGCCCCATTCCCCCACAAAATATGGGCGTTAACCATTTAGAGCAGTTGCGCGCAACGCACCGCGTTCGGACGTTGCGTCAGGAAGCCGTCAACTTGCCCTCTGCGATCAATTGCCGGCGTTTCGCGTCCAGCACCAGCTCGCGCGGAATCCACTCGTATCGCGTGTCGTCCCGGACCTCGTCCCAGAACAGATAGCCGCCCTTGCGCCAGGGATCGAGAACGATGCCCTCGTACATGCCCTCTCCCTTCGCCGCGATGATCGCGGTCGAGTGGTCTATTCTGTAGGGATTATCGGCGTTTGCGATGGCGCGGTATAGAACCAGCGTCTCGAAGTTCTCGGCTTTCAGCCGCTTCTCCATGTCCTCGGCCCAGTGCCAGCACAGGCCCCTCGGCTTCAGGCCCATGTTGACCTTGGTGTTGTGTACAAGCGGTGGGTCCACGATCTGGTACTGGATCGCCAGTTCCCGCGTGTGCTGGTAGGCGATGCGCGCCGCACGCTCGGCCTCGGCCGGATCGACGCCCTCGCCCAAGGCCCTGATTTCCTGAGCAAGTTGCGATATTTCCAAAGTCGTAGCCGAAGCCCGCTTCTCCGGCGCAACCCCGCAGGCCGCCAGCGCCAGGCACAGTCCAAGGATCTGAAGCGCACGCACGATTGCCGTCATATTCACTACTCCCGCTTATTTTTTGCCCTAGCCTGACCGACCGTCGAAGTCGACCCTCTTGTGCTGTCGGAATTTTGATTGACGCTGACAACTAGTTGGCCGAAGATGCGCACCAGGAGGAGACGTGCGCACCCAGGTCTGCATCATCGGTGGGGGACCGTCCGGCTTGCTGCTTGCGCAGCTTCTGCATCGCGCCGGCATCGACACCATCGTTCTGGAACGCAGGACACGCGCCTACGTTCTTTCCCGAATCCGCGCCGGCGTCCTGGAAGAAGGCAGCGCCGACATGCTGCGCAGGGCAGGCGTCGGCCAGCGGATGGACCGCGAGGGCTTTGTCCACGACGGCACATTCCTGTCGACGCAAAACCGCGGATTTCGTATTGATTTCAAAGAACTGACCGGGAAATCCGTCATGGTCTACGGCCAGACGGAGGTTACCGCCGATCTCTACGAGGCGCGGGATGCGATGGATGGACAGATCATCCACGAGGCGATGAACGTCATGCCCCACGGCCTCGACACCGAAGCCCCCCACGTCACCTACGTCCGGGACGGCACCGAGCATCGGATCGACTGCGATGTCGTCGCGGGCTGCGACGGCTTTCACGGCGTCAGCCGCAAATGCATCCCCGACACGGTGCTTCGGGAATACGAGCGCGTCTATCCCTTCGGCTGGCTTGGCGTCCTCTCCGAAACGCCGCCGATCAGCGAGGAACTGATCTATGCCGGCCACGATCGCGGTTTCGCGCTCTGCTCGATGCGGAATCGGAACCTGAGCCGGTACTACGTTCAGGCCCCCCTGACCGACACGCCCGACGACTGGCCGGATGACAGGTTCTGGGATGAACTCCGGCGCAGAATCCCGCCCGAAAGGGCCGAGACCCTGGTCACCGGCCCCTCGATCGAGAAATCCCTGGCCCCCCTGCGATCCTTCGTCGCTGAACCCATGTCATTGGGCCGCCTGTTCCTTGTCGGCGACGCCGCCCACATCGTGCCGCCCACCGGCGCGAAGGGGCTGAACCTGGCATTTGCCGACGTGCATTACCTGTCCGAGGCCCTGATCGCCGAATACGCCGGCGACAGGGGCGCCACCGCCACCTACTCGGACCGGGCACTTGCGCGGGTCTGGAAAGCCACGCGGTTTTCGTGGTGGTTCACCTCTGCAACCCACCGCTTCCCCGACCAGTCCGCCTTCGATCAGAAGATCCAGAACAGCGAATTGGACTACCTGTCGACATCCACGGCCGCCCAGACCACTCTGGCAGAGCAATACGTGGGGATACCATATTGAAGATCGTCGAACTGTCAGGCGCAGCACTTCACTTCCGGGAGGACGGTGATCCAAAAGGACCGCCGCTCGTCTTCGCCAATTCGCTTGGAACCGATCTTCGGCTTTGGGACGAGGTACTGCCCCTGCTGCCTTCCGGGCTGCGCATTATCCGGTACGACAAGCGCGGGCATGGCCTGTCCTCCTGCCCGCCCGGGCCATACGCGATGGGCGCGCTGATATCCGATGCAGAGGCGTTGCTTGACCACCTCGAAGTGCGCGATTGCGTCTTCGTCGGCCTGTCGATCGGCGGAATGATCGCCCAGGGCCTGGCAGTCAAACGCATGGATCAGGTTCGCGCCATGGTGATCTCGAATACCGCCGCCAAGATCGGCACCGCCGAGATGTGGAACGACCGGGTCGCGGCCGTGAACGCCGGTGGCATCGAGGCCCTTGCCGACACGATCATGGAGCGCTGGTTCTCGAAAAAATTCCGCGACACGCCTGAGCTTGCCCTCTGGCGCAACATGCTGGTCCGTCAGCCCGCCGAGGGCTACACCGCCTGCTCGGCGGCGATCGCGGGCACCGATTTCTACACGACCACGGCCTCGCTGACGCTGCCGACGCTGGCCATCGCGGGCAGCGAGGACGGCTCGACGCCACCCGACCTCGTGCGCGAAACGGCTGACCTCGTGCTGGGCAGCCGCTTCGAACTGATCCGCGGGGCCGGGCACCTGCCCTGCGTCGAGAAACCAGCGGAATTTGCGGAAATCCTGACACGCTTCCTGAAGGATATCGGCCATGTCTGAGCGTCACGCCAAAGGCATGAAGATACGTCGCAAGGTCCTTGGCGACGACCACGTAAATCGGGCCGAAGCGCAGAAAACCGACTTCGACGCGGCCTTTCAGGAACTGATAACTGAAGCGGCCTGGGGCACGGTCTGGGCACGCGACACGATCCCGCTTCGCGAACGCTCGATGCTGACGATCGCGCTTCTGGCAGCGACCGGAAACTTCGCCGAGATCCCCATGCACATTCGCGCGACGGCCAACACGGGCGCGTCGAAGGAAGATGTGATCGAGGCACTTCTGCACGTGGCCGTTTATGCCGGCGTGCCGAAGGCGAACCACGCGATCAAGCTGGCGAAAGACACATTCGACGAGATGGAGAAAGACAATGGCTGACGCAGGACGACTGATCCCGCGCGACCGGACGGTGCATCCGGCCCAATACGACCCGGACTACAAGACCGCGGTCACGCGTTCGCCGAACCTGCCGCTTCTGTCGATGCCGTCGACCATGACGGAAGAGACGGGACCGGTCTTCGGCCACAACACGATCGGCGCCCTGGACAACAACCTGATCCTGAACTTCACCAAGGGCGAAGCACCCGCGATCGGCGAGCGCATTCGCGTCCACGGCCGTGTGATGGACGAGAACGGCCGCCCGGTGCGCAATACCCTGGTGGAAGTCTGGCAGGCGAACGCCGGCGGACGCTATCGCCACGTGAAGGACACCTACTTCGCACCTCTGGATCCGAATTTCGGCGGCTGCGGGCGGACCCTGACGGACGACGACGGCTGCTACGAATTCATGACGATCCGTCCGGGCGCCTACCCCTGGCCGAACCGCGGCAACGACTGGCGGCCGATGCACATCCACTATTCGATTTTCGGCCAAGGCTTTGGCCAGCGCCTTATCAGCCAGATGTACTTCCAGGGCGATCCGCTGATCGACCTTTGCCCAATCGCCAACACCATCAAGGATCGCAGCCAACTCGACCGCCTCGTGGCGCCTCTCGACATGGCGCAATCGAAACCGATGGACTACCTCGCCTACAAATTCGACATCGTGCTGCGCGGCCGACGCCAGACGATGTTCGAGAACCGACCGGAGGGCCTGTGAAATGGTGCAACCTCTTGACAACCTGCGCGAAACCCCAAGCCAGACCGCCGGCCCATACGTTCACATCGGCTGCATCCCGACCTTTGCGGGCCTGGGCGCGGTCTATCCCCAGGATCTTGGGAAATTCGCCATCGAGGACGGCGCGAAAGGCCAGATCATCACGATCTCGGGCTCGATCCACGACGGCGCGGGGTGGGCCTTCCGCGACGCCATGTTCGAAAGCTGGCAGTGCGATGCGGCCGGGCTTTTTCCCGGGCAGGACGGAGCGGATCCCAACGTAAACGGGTTCTGCCGGTTTGCAGCCGATGGCGAGACCGGCGAGTTCACCCTGCGCACGGTGAAACCGGGGCGCGTTGGCGGCCAGGCCCCCCATATCGCGCTTTGGATCGTTGCCCGCGGTATCAACACCGGTCTTCAGACGCGAATCTACTTCGCGGACGAGGACAACGACAGTGATCCGGTGCTGTCGCGTATAGAACAGCGCCACAGGGTCGAGACGCTGATCGCGAAGAAGACCGGCGACGCAGCCTATCGCTTCGACATTCACCTTCAGGGTCAGAAAGAGACCGTGTTCCTGGATATGTGATGGCGCACTTCCTGTTGATACACGGCGCGTCGCACGGGGCCTGGTGCTGGTCGAAGCTTGTCCCCCTTCTGGAGGCATCCGGCCACACGGTCCGGGCGCTGGACCTTCCGTCGCACGGCGAAGACCCTACACCGCCCGAGACTGTCAGCATGACGGACTATGTCGATGCCTGCATCGGCGCCCTCGTTGACGACACCTACCTGGTGGGGCACTCGCTGGGCGGGCTGACGATCACCCTTGCCGCCGCGCGGGCCCCGGACAAGGTGAAGTGCCTCGTCTATCTCTGCGCCTTCGTACCGCCGCCAGGACTGGCCTTTGCCGACATCCGCAAGGGCGCGGTCACGCCGGAGCTTCAGGATATCGTGACGGTCGACCGAGAGCGTGGCCTCTCGATCGTGGATGGCAACCGGGCCGGGCCGGTGTTCTACCATGACTGTTCGCCCGCGGATGTGGCCTTCGCCTGCAAGCGGCTGTCACCGCAACCCACCGGCCTGTTGGGCGAAGTGCTTGAATTCACGGCACCTGCAACGCCGCGCCATTACATCCGGTGCATGGAGGACCGAACAATCCATCCATCCTATCAGCGCGCCATTTCCGCCGATTGGCCCGAAGGGAGCGTGCATGAAATTCAATCCGGGCACTCGCCCTTTTTCTCTCACCCCGATACACTTGCCAAGATACTGGGAGGGATCGCCGGAACATGACCAAGCCTGCCATCATCTGCGTCGCCATCACCGGGTCGGTGCCGCGCAAGCACGATAACCCGGCGGTGCCGATCACCGTTGCGGAGCAGGTGGAATCCACACAGGAAGCCTTCGAGGCGGGCGCGTCGGTCTGCCATGCGCACGTGCGACTGGAAGACGAGACCCCGACCTCGGATCCCGAACGTTTCGCAAAGCTGAAAGAAGGTCTCGAAAAACACTGTCCGGGCATGATCATCCAGTTCTCGACCGGCGGCCGCTCGGGTGCAGGACAAGAACGCGGCGGGATGCTTTCTCTCAAACCCGACATGGCCTCTCTGACCGTGGGGTCAAACAACTTTCCGACCCGCGTCTACGAAAACCCACCGGATCTGGTCGACTGGCTGGCTGCCGAGATGCTGAAGTACGATATCAAGCCCGAGATCGAGGCATTCGACCTGTCGCACATCTTCCAGGCGGCGCGAATGGCCAAAGAGGGGCGGCTTCGGGGGCCGCTTTATGTTCAGTTCGTGATGGGCGTCAAGAACGCCATGCCCGTCGACAGACCCTCGTTCGATTTCTTCCGCGAAACGCTTGCGCGCATCGCCCCCGACGCCGAGTGGTGCGCGGCCGGGATCGGCGCCAACCAGGTCGTCGTGAATGAATGGTGCGTGACCAGCGGCGGCCATTGCCGCACGGGCCTGGAAGACAACGTTCGGCTGGATCGCGACACGCTTG
Organism: Silicimonas sp.; assembly: GCA_040220415.1. GTDB lineage: Bacteria > Pseudomonadota > Alphaproteobacteria > Rhodobacterales > Rhodobacteraceae > JAVJUV01. Next base: position 137,854 of record JAVJUV010000089.1, on the reverse strand, counting down.
CTCCGTCGAATGCCGCGCTGGTCCGCCGCGTTGTGGACCTTTGCGAGAAACACGAGCGTCCCGTCGCCACGGTTTCCCAGGCACGGCAAATCCTGGGGCTCAGGGCTGCCTGATGACGGCTTGCCCTTCCGACAGCGTGATCTATCGCCAGCTTCTGGGCGACGCCGAGGTCGGGCAATTGTTTTCGGATACCGCCGAAGTACGCGCAATGATGCTGGTCGAGGGCGCGCTGGCCAAGGCCCAGGGCGATGCCGGCGTGATCCCCGAGACCGCCGCGGCGGCCATTCACCGCGCTTCGATGGAACTGCAGCTGGACCCGGGCGGCTTGGCGGCAAGCGTCGGCTTGAACGCGGTACCGGTCCCCGCGCTGGTGACGCTGTTCCGCGAGGCGATGCAGGCACCTGAACATGCCCAGTATCTGCACTGGGGCGCCACCAGTCAGGACATCATGGACACCGCGCTTGCGCTGCGTCTCCGGCAGGCCCTGGCGATCATCGAACGGCGCCTGACAGAGACCCTTTCCGCACTTGGTCGTCTGGCCGAGACCCATGCGGAAACACCGATGGTCGCTCGCACTTACGGACAGGCGGCGGTGATCACCAGTTTCGGCGCTCATGTGGCAAACTGGGGCAATCCGTTGCTGAGGCATCATTCGCGGCTTGCCGTTGTGCGGGAAGATGTCACGCAAGTCAGCTTCTCCGGCGCCGCCGGCACGCTGTCGGTCCTTGGCGGTGACGGACCAAGGATCCGCGCGGCCCTTGCCCGCGCCCTGAACCTGTCCGATCCGGGCGCAACATGGCACAGCCAGCGCGACGGCATCGCGGCGCTGGGCGGGTGGCTGACCGGCTTGACCGGCAGCCTTGCCAAGATGGGCGAGGATCTTCTGATCCTGACGCAGTCCGGCATCGAAGAGGTCTCTCTCGGCTCGGGCGGCGCCTCGTCCACGATGCCGCAGAAATCCAATCCGGTTCTGCCATCCCTTCTCTCGGCCATCGCGAAGCAGAGCGTCGGACTGAACGCTGCGATCCAGTCTGCGCTGCCCCACCGGCAAGAGCGTGACGCCGCCCATTGGATCACCGAATGGATGAGCCTGCCGCAACTCGTCATTCTTGCGGCGCGCGCAACTGCCGTGGGCAGCGAGCTTGCCCTTGGCTTGAACCCCGACAAGGACAGGATGCGCCAACACATCGCACATACCGGTGGAACGGTGTTTGCCGAGGCCCTGAGCTTTGCGCTTTCGGCCGACATGCCAAGACCGGAAGCGCAAGAGGCGGTAAAGGCACTTGTCGCAAGGGCAAGGGAAACCGGCCGCCAGCTTGAGGAGGTTGCGCGCGAACACCACGGCGGCCTGGATCTCTCCGCCGTCTTCGGCCCCGCCGCCCAGCTTGGCACCGCACCTGCCGAAGCGCGGCGCTTTGCGCAGTTGGTCAGGGCCGTAGGCGCGACGACCTGACATTTACGGGTTTTTCTTCCCCGGCGGGCATTGCTCCGATATGCCAGCGGAAGTGCCGTCCGGAGACCTGATGCGCCTGCCGCTGATCTTCATTCTGATGACAACGATGATCGATTCCATGGGGATCGGACTGATCATTCCCGTCATGCCTGCCCTTTTGCGGGAAATCGGAGACATACCGCTGTCCGAAGCCGCGGTCTGGGGCGGTATCCTGATGACCGTCTTCGCCGCGATGCAGTTCATCTTCGGCCCGGTCATCGGTGCAATTTCAGACCGCTACGGGCGTCGCCCCGTGCTGTTGATCGCGCTGTTCGTCATGGCACTGGATTATCTGGTGATGGCGTTGGCGCAGACATTCTGGCTTCTGCTTGCCGGGCGGATCGTCGGTGGAATCACGGCGGCAACACAGTCCACCGCGTCGGCATTCATGGCCGACATCTCGCAACCCCACGAAAAGGCAGCGCGCTTCGGAATGATCGGCGCCGCTTTCGGGCTCGGTTTCGTCCTTGGCCCTCTCCTGGGCGGCCTTCTGGCCGAATTCGGAACGCGTGCGCCGTTTTATGCGGCGGCTGGGCTTGCCGCCGCGAACATGACCTTTGGCTACTTCGTGATGCCCGAGACGGTTGCCGAAAGAAACCGCCGTCCACTGACCTGGAAAAGGGCGAATCCGCTTGGGGCTTTCCTGAACGTGGGTCTGAACCCCGATCTTCGCCGCCTTCTGATCCTTGTTTTCTTCTACCAGGTTTCCTTCACTGTTTATCCCGCAATCTGGGCCTTTTTCACCGAAGCGCGTTTCGGATGGTCCCCGGGTATGATCGGGATATCTCTGGGTGCATTCGGAATGGCGATTGCAGTGGTCCAGGGCGGCCTGATCCGCCTTATCCTGCGCCGGCTCGGAGAACGTGGCACCGTCATCTACGGACTGGCGTTCAACTTTTTCGCCTTCATCGTCCTAAGTTCGGTGACAAGCGGTTCGGTGGCACTGATGTTCATCCCGCTGACGGCCCTTGGCGCGGTCGTGATGCCCGCGGTTCAGTCCATGATGTCCAGCATGACGGCCGATGACAGCCAGGGCGAGTTGCAGGGCGTCCTGTCGTCGTCGGCGGCGCTGGCGACGATCGTGTCACCGATGCTGATGACCTATGTATTTGCAGCATTCACCAGCCCGACAGCCACGGTCTATTTGCCCGGGGCACCCTTCCTTGTCTCCGCCTGCCTCATGATCGTCTGCTTTTTCGTCTTCCTCGCGCCCCGAAGAACTGCTTTTACCTGAGCGAATTCGGAACAGCGATGTCGCATTCGGCATAGTCAGTGGCCGCGGCACAGGCCAAGTTACGGAAAAATGGGAGGTTTCATGACCCTGATCCGTGCCGCCGTATGCCATGCGTTTGGCGAACCCCTTGTCGTCGAAGAAGTCGAACTTGCCCAACCCGAAGGGCGGTCTGTCGAGGTGACGCTCGAGGCATGCGCAATTTGCCATTCCGATATTTCCTATGCTGACGGTATCTGGGGCGGCACGCTGCCTGCCGTTTACGGTCACGAGGCGGCAGGTCGGATCACGGCGGTCGGCGATCAGGTCGGCGGCCTGAAGGTCGGGGACAAGGTGATCGTCACGCTGATCCGTTCCTGTGGCACCTGTTCGCCCTGCGCATCCGGAAAACCGACCGCGTGCGAAACACCGGGCGGACCGCAGTCACTTTCGATGCCGGATGGCAGCGCGTTGCTTGCCGCCATGAATTGCGGCGCATTCGCCGAAAAGGTCGTCGTCGATCAAAGCCAGATCGCGATCGTCCCCGAGGACATGCCAGCGGACGTGGCGTCGCTTTTGTCCTGCGGCGTCATCACGGGGATCGGCGCGGTCGTGAATGCTGCCCGACTGAGACCCGGACAGGATGCGGTGGTGATCGGCGCGGGTGGTGTTGGCCTGAATGCCATTCAGGGGGCAAGGATCGCAGGGGCCCGCAGGATCGTCGCCGTCGACATGACCGAAGAGAAGCTTTCAGATGCCAGGGAGTTCGGCGCAACCGACGGCGTTCTGGCAACCGACGCGGCCCCCTGGCAGAAGGTATCCGACCTGATCGGACGCAAGGCCGACGCGGTGTTCGTCACGGTCGGTGCTATCCCGGCTTACGACTCCGCCCCCCGCTATCTTGCCCCCGGCGGTCGGTTGGTCATGGTCGGAATGCCGGCGTCGGGCGCGATGTCCGCCTATGAACCCGACGTTTTCGCCAGCCTTTCCCAAGGCATGGTCGGCTCGAAGATGGGCAATGTCGTTTTGTCCCGGGATATTCCCTGGCTGGTCGATCTGTACCTTCAGGGAAGACTGAAACTGGATGAGCTGGTATCCAAACGCTGGCCGCTGGAGCAGATCAACGAGGCGATTTCGGACACGAAAAGCGGAGCGGCAAGGCGAAACGTCATCGTATTCTGAGCCGCGTTTCAGTCGTGCGAAGCTCTCCACGAAAATACGGCCACGCCATTCATCTCGGCAGGGTTCATCTTTCGGTAGAGTTCGCTGGCTGCCACGTTGTCGCCCTCGGTGGCCACCCAGACCTCCTCGCAGCCGCGGTCACGCGCCAACTCGGTGATACGCCGCAGCAAACGCGTTGCAACTCCCTGCCGACGCAGGTTTTCGTGTACCGAAACCTCATTGACGTAGAATTGGGTGGGTTTATCGGGGTGCATGATCACGGTGCCGCTTGCGAAGCCCACGACCACGCCCCTTTCCAATGCCACGACCATCTCGTTTACCCTAGTGGCGAGGAAAGCCCAGGCGCGCGCCGGGTCGATTTCATTGTCGAAGGTGCCAGGGCGCACGCTATCAAGAACATGAGCGTCCTCTGGACCGAGATTTCGAATGGTGATTGGGTTTGTTGACATGACTTTGGCGCAAATAACGGAGCGGCTCGCGTGAAACTCACAGATCTGGAAGTAATCGTCACCGCCCCACCCGCGCCGGGATGGGGCGGGCGATACTGGATTCTTGTCAAGCTGACAACCGATACCGGTATCACCGGATGGGGCGAATGTTATGCCAGCGCCGTCGGACCAGATGCCATGACGGCCGTAATCCACGATGTCTTCGGCCGCCACATGGAGGGAGAGAATCCCGAGAACGTCGAATTGATGTTTCGACGAGTGTTTTCCTCCGGCTTCACGCAGCGCCCGGATCCGACGGTCATTGGCGCATTCGCCGGTCTCGAGATCGCTTGCTGGGACATTGTCGGCAAGCACCGGGAAAGGCCGGTTTGGGCGTTGATCGGCGGGCGAATGACCCCACGCGTCAGGGCCTATTCCTACCTCTACCCGCTGGCACAGCATCCGTTGCCCGAATTCTGGGGCGACGCGGAAATGGCGGTCGAGTCCGCGCTGGATCTGGTCGATCGGGGATACACGGCGGTCAAATTCGACCCGGCAGGTCCCTACACAATGCGCGGCGGGCATCAGCCTTCGCTTCACGATATCGAGATTTCGGTGAATTTCTGCCGCGCTCTTCGTTCGGCGCTTGGTGCCCGGGCGGATTTGCTGTTCGGCACCCATGGCCAGTTCTCTACCGGCGGTGCAAAACGCATCGCAGCGGCCATAGCTCCGTATGATCCGCTTTGGTTTGAAGAACCGGTCCCGCCGGACAACATCGAAAGCATGGCCGAGGTCGCGCGTTCGACGACGATTCCCGTCGCGACGGGCGAGCGGTTGACGACCAAGGCCGAATTCGCCGCCGTCCTGCGCGCTGGTGCCGCGAACATCCTTCAGCCCGCGCTGGGGCGGTCGGGTGGCATCTGGGAGACCAAGAAGATTGCCGCGATCGCCGAGGCGCATAATGCTCTGATCGCCCCCCACCTCTACGCCGGCCCGATCGAATGGGCCGCCAACATACAGCTTGCAGTATCCATCCCGAACATCCTGATGGCCGAGACCATTGAGACGCCCTATCACGACGCCTTGATCAAGGGCTCTATCCGCGTTGTCGACGGCCATGTACCGGCGCCCGAGGCCCCCGGATTGGGGATCGAGGTAGACGAGGAACTGGCGCGCGCGCATCCTTGGAAAGGCAATGGTCTGCACTTGCAGATGCAGGAAGACCCGATTGACTACGCTGGTCCGAACCTGTTCGAAGGCGGCGCCCCGGTCGGGAAGTCGACATGAAGGTTCACCCCTGAGCAGGCTGCCGTTCCATATTCCGGCGGTGCTGTTCAAGTGCCGCCTCAACTTCATCGAACCAGGTCGCATCGCCGTTCTCGATCACGACGGCGGCGCTGCACATCCGCTTGAGCAGGGGTGCGCTGTGCGACACGACGACCGCGCCGCTCGACGCCAGTCTTTGGCGCAGCATCGCCTCGCTTTTCTGCCGGAACGACTCGTCGCCGACGCTGGCGACCTCGTCGATCAGGTAGGTGTCGAAGTCGATGCCCATCGACATGGCGAACCCCAGTCGCGCCCGCATCCCCTGACTGTAGGTTCGGACGGGAAGATAGAAATGCTCTCCCAGTTCCGAGACGTTGAGAACAAACTCCACCAACTGGTCCGTATCCACGCCATAAATTCGCGCCACGAACCTGGTGTTTTGCAGTCCCGACAGGTCGCCATGAAAACCGCCGGCGAAACCGACCGGCCAGGATACCGATCCCGAGCAGACCACGCGACCAGAACCGGGCCGCATCGCGCCTGATATGATTTTCAGAAGGCTGGACTTGCCCGCGCCGTTCCGGCCGATCAGGGCCACGGACATGCGTGCCGGAAAGACAAGGCTGATCCGGTTCGCAACGATCTTTGCAACTCCGTCCGCGTGATAGGACTTGCTGACATTCTCAAGTCGTATCATCGGCCTATCGACGGTCGCGGAAGGAATAGAAGGCCAGAACCGCAATGGACCACGCCGTCAGAAGGAAGAAGGCCGAGATTCCGACAAGCACAAAGCGCTTCGGATACTGCGACGACTGCGCCAGAGTAGGCTTGATGTAGGCCGCCAGATACCGGCTCTTGCGCCGCGCTTCGGCAAGTGCCTGGTCATATGTCGCCAGAGCCGCGGTATAGGCCTGTTCGGCAAACTCGCGATCGACGGCAAGGCGCTCGAACTCGGAAAGCAAGGTCGCATAGTCGCCGCCCTGAACCTTGCCTCGTCCAACTCCCAGCTTGCGCCTTTCGCCCTCTATGCGGGATTCGATCACGGCGATCCGCCGGTCGGCCTGCGTGATGCGGGGATCGCTTGGCCGCGTGCTCTCACGCAGAAGATCGGCGCCGATCAGGGCCTCGGCCAGTTGCGTCTCGAGCGTCGAGAGCAGCCCCATCTGTCCTTGCAGGTCGGCACTGGGATCGACGATCTGCGTCTCCGAGCGAAAGGTCGTGATCCTCTCCCGCGCGACCTTCAGGCGTTCGACGGCCCGCTCGACCTCCTGGCGTGCGAATTCGGTCGTATCGTCCTGAGCAATCGCCGAAAGCTCCTGAACCAGACGCGCGCATTCCTTGAAAATCTCGGACGCGATCGTCCGGGCATCGTGGGGCGAAAACGCCAGCACACGCACTTCGATCAGTCCGGTGCCGTCATCGTAGGTGACGCGAACCATACGCTTCCAGTATTTGTGAAGGTCTTCCACCGACCCCGTGGGATCGTAAGAGAAGACCGGATCACCGGGCGGGCCGGAAAAGATGTTCGAGAGATCCAGACGCGCATCGAGAGTTTCCGCGATTTCCTGACTTCCGATGAACTCGTAGAGGATGTCGCTGTCCGATACGCCCGCCCCGGCGAAATCGGCAATTCCACCAAAAATCTCTATTGGCGACGACATTTCCTGTTTGATGACCGAGAAGCCGACCGTAGAGGCATATTGATCCGCCGCGCGTGTCCAGAGATAACCCGCCGCCATCGCGACCGGCAGCAGGACAAGGCAGACGAATGTGGTCATCAGCCACTTGTGCCGTCGGCGAGGACCCGCTGCCCGGGCCGTCAGGCGAAGAGGTGTGATCCGGGACGCACCCGGCCGAATGACGTGCGGTTCAGCCAAGCTCGGACTCCGGTTCATTCATTTCCTGGAAAGATCTTCGGGCTATCCGCCAAGGTGTCCGGGCACCCGACGGGAGACACAGTTGGCGAACACGACCTCGATGCCTGTACCGACCCGGCCTGCTCCCCGTCGACTTGCAACGCCTCGCACGATCACCGCACTGATGATCCGCGAGATGGTGACCAGCTATGGCCGCTCGCCCGGAGGTTATGTCTGGGCAGTGCTGGAGCCCGTGGCGGCCATATCCCTGCTTGCCTTCGCGTTTTCCATCGCGTTCCGGGCGCCGTCGCTCGGAAACAGCTTCGCGCTGTTCTATGCGACCGGCTACCTGATCTACATGTTGTTCCACGACATCGCCAACCGAACGGCGACGGCCTTGCGGTTCTCTCAGTCGTTGCTGACGTTCGCTCCTGTTACCTGGCTCGATGCCCTTCTCGCACGGTACCTTCTGAACCTGCTGACACACTTCATGGTGATTATCGCGGTCCTTGGAACGATGCTGACCGCGCTGGACTCTCATGCCATTCCCGATCTGCCGAGGATCGCAAACGCACTGGCGATGGCATCGGCGCTGGCTTTTGGCACCGGCATTCTGAACGCGTATCTCTTCATGGCTTTCCCGGCCTGGGAACGCATCTGGATGGTGCTTACCCGGCCACTTTTCATCATCTCCGGCGTCTTCTTTCTGTTCGAGGATCTGCCGGACTGGGTTCAGCAGTTTCTCTGGTTCAATCCGATCTTCCATGCCACCGGCGAGATGAGACACGGCATTTTCCCGACTTATGACGCGAGTTATGTCAGTTCACCTTTTGTCTATGGTGTCGGCATGGCGCTGGCCGCGCTTGGACTGATGCTGTTGTCCCGCCACGCCGACGATCTGATTCACAAATGACGAGGAATGCTGAGGAAATCGTTAACCAAGGCCCGGTCACCCACCCGACCATATGTGCGTCGGGAAATAATGCGCGGTCGCCTCATGTCGCGATCCTGATGGCCCTCTTCAACGGCGCAGCGAACCTTGAGGACCAGTTGGTCAGTTTTCTCGATCAGACGCACCGAAACTGGTCGCTCGTCGTCTCGGACGATGGCAGCACGGATGATGGACCGTCGATGGTGCGTCGTTTCGGCGGACGCAGCAGCCAGTCCGTTACACTTGTTGCCGGTCCCAGGCAGGGATTTGCCCAGAATTTCCTGAACCTGCTGCGCGCTGCCGGGCCAAGCGTGCCCTTCGCCGCGCTTTCCGACCAGGACGACGTCTGGCTGCCCTGCAAGTTGAAGCGCGCGCTGAAGCTACTGGCCGACCTGCCCGAGGGGGTTCCAGCACTTTACGCCGGCCGAACCATCATCTGCGACGAAGATTTGCGCCCCCTGAGGCGATCACCCTGTTTCCGACTGCCACCCGGCTTCCGGAATGCATTGGTGCAAAACATCAGCGGCGGCAACACGATGGTGCTGAACCGCGCAGCACTCGACCTTGTACAAGAAACGGCGGATCACGCTGTGCATATCGCGTCCCATGACTGGTGGATTTATCAGATCGTGAGCGGTGCCGGCGGACAGGTCATCTATGACCCCGAACCCTCATTGCTCTACAGACAGCACGCGGGCAATGTGATCGGCGCGAACGACACTCAAATGGCACGGTTCCTCCGCCTTTCCCAAGTCGTTCGCGGCCGATACCGGAGTTGGAATGCGGCGAACATCGCCGCGCTCGATGCTGCATCGCAGTGGCTGACGCCCGGGTCGCGCGCGACGCTTCAGGCATTCATCGCTGCGCGGAACGGTTCGCTGGCATCCCGCGTGCGGGCCTTCAGAGCATCAGGCGTCTATCGCCAAACCCGCTGCGGCAATGCCGCACTGAAGGCCGCGGCGTTGCTGAACCGGATCTGAATCACTCGGTCCGCCTACCTCCTCGTCGCGAAGAGCCTCTCAGCGGCAATTTACCGTATCCTGGCCGTCACGCTGCCTCGCGCAACATTCGGACCGGCGTCCTGAAGCCGTTGGGTTGAACATCTGGTTCCGCCGAAGAGATCGTCGGCGAGTGAGTGTCCCGCGACCGGAGAGACAATCGCGAAACGGTCCGGAACAGTATCATCGCATTCAACCGAAACCCGCGGTTCCGGCTGTAGATCAGATCAAGCCGTGCCTTGATCGGGATGCAGCGCGCGCGATAGACGCTATCCGCCTCGGCAGGGTCACGGCATGCGGCCAGCAACGCTTCCTCGCGGCGATGCAACATCACCGTGGCAAGACCCGTTATGCCGGGCAGGGTTCCCCGAAGCACTTCGGCGTAGAGGTCGGGATAGGCCTCGACATAGCGGCGCAATGGCGGCCTTGGCCCGATAAAACCGATGTCGCCCTTCAGAACGTTGAATATCTGGGGCAATTCATCCAGCCGCGCACGCCGCAGCACAGCACCCAAAGGCGTTACACGCCGGGCCTGGCGAGCGCAAAGGACCATTTCACCAACTTCGGCTTCCGGCGGATGCATCGTCCTGATCTTGTAAAGGCGGAACGCCTGATCCGGCGTTCGCATCCGTTCGGAAGCAAACAGGAAAGGCCGTCCTTGTATCACGACGGCGACCACATAAAGTGCCGACAGCGCCAGCAGGGCTGCGGGTAAGAGCAACAGGGCGATGACCTGCGACAGTCGCAGCCTTCGCCGATTGTCTCTTTCTCTGTCTGTCACGAGAACTTGCTTCTTTTCTGGCATCCAAAATGTGTCCCTGGAAGTGAACCCGACGAAGGATTGTGACCACCCGAAGACCGGCCGAACGCCGCTATCCGGAACTGACGCTTTACGAAGACTGGAACAAGAGCGGTAAGAAAACCGTTACCGCGTTGGTAAATTAGCAAGTCATATGCTGGTTCTACCTCCTGGGGCGGTAGTTTTCCTCGCCGCGGAAACCTGTCGTTAACCAAAAGGCCGGATCAAAGAGCGCACGTTGGGAACGGTTCGGCTCTTGCGCCCGCATAGGGACATGCAAGAGATCGCCACGGTCGAATTAAAGGAAACCGCCAGGAATACGCATGTGCCCATGCTGCATTCGCGCCTTGTCGCGGTTCCCCGTCTGAGCCGCAATGCTCTGAGCCGGTTGATCGACATGCGCGCCAGTGTGGCAATCCGTTGCGCCGTACCGCTGCATTGCAATGGAACCGTCGTGGGATGCGTGGAAGAGGCGCATTGGAGCAAGAACCGCGTCATCCTTCGGGGGTGGAGCACGGCCAGCGAACTGCGCGCAGGCATGGAACATCAGGTCGGCCATACCATCCAGCCCTGGATCGAGAGAGCCGATATTGCAGCAAGACTTGTCCACGCGCACCTGCGCACCGGTTTCGAAGTCGACATGGAACGCGACAGCTCTGACAAGGTCGTCGTAGTGGGTCGTGTTGATGACGGCGGCAATATTGGGCCGGTGAAACTGCCCGCACCCGACCCCTTGCAAGAACGGCTTGCCCGATTGGGGGCGATGCCGGGCGCTCTGCGCTTTGCCATCGGTCATCGGCGAAGCATTCTCGGGTTTATCCGAACAGGCGATCCCGGATTGTCGGTCGCGCTTCGCGATGCATTCGGCCTTGGCGACAATGGATCTGCGGCACCGATCATCCCGAGTGACATTTTCGCAGACCAACCAGTTGCTCTGCCAAGCCTCGCCCGTCCGACTGTCATCATTGTGCCCGTCTTCAACGCATTTGCCGACGTCGAGAGATTGCTGGGGCGTCTGAAGGGCACGATCGACATCGCCCACCACTTGATCTTCGTCGATGACGGCTCTGACGATCCCCGCATCCACCCAATGCTTTCGGAATTCGCCAGAAGTTCTCCAGACCAGACCACGGTGCTAACGCAAGAGGAAAACTGCGGCTTCGTTGCGGCGGTCAACCGTGGGCTTGAGCTGTCGCAACAACTCGGCGAACACGTCATCATCCTCAACACCGACACGTTGCCTCCGCCGGGGTGGGCCAGTCGTCTGCTCGCCCCTATTCTATCCGATCCCGACGTCGCGAGCGTCACCCCCCTGTCGAACTCTGCCGAAATTGCCAGTCTTCCGGCGCAATCGGTCGAAACCCCACTCACCGAAGATCAGGTCACTCGGATCGATGAAATTGCTCGGCAGTTCGGACCGGCCTGGCGCCAGGTGGCGATCCCGACCGGCATCGGGTTCGCGATGGCGATGAACCGTCGTTTCCTTGGTATTGTCGGTGGCTTCGATACGGTCTTCGGGCGCGGCTATGGCGAAGAGGTAGACTGGTGCCAGAAGGCGCGTGCGGCCGGCGGCAAGAATGTCCTTTCCACATCGGTTTTCGTGGGCCATGCGGGGGGCGCGAGTTTCGGGCACGAAGAAAAGCGAAAGCGGGTTCTGTCGTCTGCGAAGATCATCATATCGCGCTATCCCGGCTACGACAGGGAGGTTCAGGAATGGGCGCGGGCATCGCCGCACGAAGTGCAGCGGGCCGCCCTGACACCGGCATGGCTGGACGCGGTTTCCGAACGTCCGACACCGGTATTTCTGGGGCATGTGCTGGGTGGCGGAGCGGAAATCGCCCTTCGCCGGGAAATCGACAGGGTGCTTTCCGCCGGCGCGCCAGGAGCGATCGTGGTCCGAGCCGGTGGCAGCACCGCCTGGAGAATCGACTTCGAAGGCCGGGATTTCCGGCATGATTGCCGGGTTCTGGATTCGGCAACCGTATTGAAACTTCTGTCTCCCCTTCGCAGACGGCAGGTGATCTATTCCTGCGGTGCAGGTGCGCGGGATCCGCGAGAGGTTCCCGAATTGCTTCTGGCCCTGAGCCGGGGCGGCGAACATGCGCTGGAAATGCGCCTGCATGACTACTTTACGATCAGCCCCTCTTACTGTCTTCTCGACAGCAAAGGACGATATCGCGGTGTACCCGATGAATCGGATCGCGATCCGGCACATAACCTTGCGTCGATCTCCGGCCGGCCTGCCACAAGCCTTCGAGAGTGGCGCAGCCTTTGGTCGAAGGTCGTGGATCGTGCATCCCGGATTTCGACCTATTCGGATTCCAGCGCCGCGGTTTTCACGTCTGTCTACGGGCAGGCATCGGATCGGGTAATGGTCGCGCCACACGACGCGCCGCCCGATATCCCCGACAGGATCGATCATGCGGGTCCTTGCATCGGGGTTCTTGGAGGCATCAACAGGGCGAAGGGCGCAGACGTTCTGGTGGCTCTGGCAAGGCACTCCGCGGCGCGGAGGATCGTTCTGATAGGTGGACTGGATCCGAATTATCGGTTGCCCGCCCCTCATCGGGTTGTCGGAAAATACGATCGTCGCGACATCTCGCGGCTTGCCAAACGACATGGAATCGGCCTCTGGCTCATTCCCTCGATCTGGCCCGAAACCTTTTCGTTCGCAACGCGCGAAGCTCTTGCAACCGGTTTGCCCGTCCTGACATTCAACCTGGGCGCTCAGGCCGAAGCCGCCCGAAGTGCGCCTAACGGACATATCCTTGATGGCGCACCGACAGATGTGAAAGCAATCTCTGCAACGATCGAGCGGCATTTCCGAGAGCCTATGTCGTGACAAGGTCCCGATGGGCGCCATAGCGCTTCAACAGCATCCACAACTCGGCCTTGGCATTTATCCCGTGCTGTCGCAAATATCGGTAGAATGCGCCGTCCGCCTGATCGACGGGGCGGGCGTGCGTGGCGCTGATGTCGTCCAGAACCGCGATCTTTCCGCCATTGCCCGATACCAGGCGCCCCCAAATCAGGTCCAGTCCGAACCCGCTGACGGATTTCCCGAGCGTGGGCGCAATCCAGGCAAGGGCGCGCCGGGAAAGCACCGGCATCATGATTTCGACGGCAGAAACCTCGCGTGGTCCCTTGCGGTCCGGACGCGCGAAGAGATGTGGCCAGTTGCAGGACGAACCCGGCGAAAGGGCCATTTGCGCAAGGTCCAGCGAATGGCAGCGGCAGGCGGCAAAGAGCGCGTTCAGATCGCCCACCGTCGTGGAAACATCGTCATCGATGAAAAGGACATGCTCATAAAGCCCGAGAATACTTTGGAAACGGTCGGTCAGCAGTTTCATCGCTGTAAACTTCGTGCCTTTCTGAAACACCACATAATCCCCAAGCCAAGGTCGCATGCCCTTGGCATCGTAGTAATTCATCAAGAGATCCCAATCCCGTGACGGGTCAGTCGCCCAGGCAAAGGGAAGTCCGCTCTGTCCGGCCTGACAGATGACAAGCGCCCGACTCGGGTGGCGTTTGGGTGTCATCCGGTGAGCAAAGATGGCGATGCCCTTAATAAACCTGTCCTGACAGGCCAGAAGGTCAGCTTCGCTTTCGTAGATACCCAACACAGGTGCCCGCAGACCTGCCAGAATTGCGTGATAGGACTTTTCTCGCGGAAGCACGCGACCGGTTGCTTCATGGAACCGGGTCATGTCGACGAAAGGTGAAGGATCGCGACCTTCCCGTCGGCCGACTTCGAGGTAATGCAGATAGGGTGAACGGAATTCCTGCTGCCAGTCGGGGTTCTGCCAAGCATACCAATCGGTCGAAAAGAACTTCGTGGGGTTGAGATCATCCTGCAGCCCCCGGCGCAGGTAATGCTCCCGATGACGCCCGCTCGCTGCCAGTTCTGGCACCTGAGCCTCGAGATAGTCGGTGTCGATCGGAATCCGGCCAGAGCCATTCGCATCGTATTCGGTTTCGAACCGATAGGTCACGCGGTGCCGCCCTCACTTCTCGCCGCCAAGGCATAGATGGCTCGCGTCAGCATGGCGATATCCTCCGAAAGCCGTTCGGCCTCACCACGCTCGATGACATCCTTTGCGGACGGCATTCGAAACAGCGGGCCTTCGACCGTGCCGGGAATGAACCGCGCTTTCAGTTCGCGGTTTTCCTGATCATACAGCTTCAGGATTTGCCGCCGCGTATCCAGACTGAGAAGCGACGAAGCCGATCCGCGCTTCAGTGCAGACCGCCCCAGAAGCCGCGACATGACATCGTAGAACCTGTTGTCGTGCGGTCCGTCGAAGACATCTCTGGCGCGATGCGCAAGTCGCGCCAGCGCTTCGTCGAAGGATGGGTTGGCGTTCCGTTCAAGGGGGCGCAATCCGTCCTGCGAAATGCCGAGTACGTGGAAAAAATCGTCAATCACGTCTTCGTTGAGTAGTTGATCACGCACGAAGGGCCTGACGGTGATCCGCTCGTCACCGAACGCCTCGGCCCAAGGCCTGATCATCGTCATCCAGCGCGCGTCCTTTCCCGCCCTTTCGGCAAGAAACGCTTCGACGCTTGGGAACCGCTTGAGATTCCATTGCTGCCAGCTTGAAATAAGAAAATCGTCCTGTCGCCGAACATAGAACAGGACGGATACATCCACGTCGGAAAGCCGACTGGCGAAAACGTCGGCAAGTTGCGGATGGTTGCAGATGTTCTCGGCACTGATCACGATGCTTTCAAGTTTGCGATGGATTGCCGTTTCCAGAAGATCGGAAATCCTGTCGCTGACCTCGGAAAGCGCGTTGGTTGCGACCGCGTCCTCGAAGAACCAGATTTGCTCTCCGGTGACACTGGATGAGAAATCAAGTGAGATGCCCGGCACACCGAGGCCACGCGCTGTCAACAGCTGTGCATTCTGCGCCAGATAGGCCTGAATGGCCGAACTGCCGCATTTTGCGCCGCCGATGTGCAAAACGACCCGCACCCTATTCGTTGACTGCATGTGAAACGCTCCGTTTCAGAAGCTCCCTAAGCTGCTGATTATCGACCTTGAGACTGTCGTTTTCCTGCCTGAGCCAGCTGATCTCTTCGGTCTGTGCACCCTCGGCGCGCGCGCGCGCTTCGGCCTGTCCCATGTCGTATCTGCGAGAAAAGAGCTCAGCGGACATTCTGCCCATTCGCTCGAAATGATGGCGGACCATGGTGCGCAATGACCGGTCTTTCTCGACCAGGGCACATAGTGTCGCCAGATCGGCACTGGTGTCCTTCCCGATACAGGCCAGACCCAATCCCCCGGAATGGGGGAATTCGAGCGCCGGATATCGGGTCGCCAGTTCCTCCCACACCCGCCAGACACCGTAATCGCCGCCGTGAGCGTTCGTGTCATGAACCAGCAACAGACCTTGCGAGGAAAGCTTCGGAATCCAGATTCCCAGCGCCCGCCTTAGCGGCGCTTCTTCGCAAAAGCCGTCAAGGTGCAGCAGATCGATGGAACCTTCGGCAAAACGAGTTGCCGCGTCTTCGTGGTGCGTTCGAAGAATTCCGGCGAAATCAGAATACTTGCTTGCAAGAAATGAAAATGTTTCAAATGCGTTACGGTAGGTGGCAGCATCTTCGGGCGCAACAGCCCAACTGCTGATCGCCACGGCCTCGGTCGAAAGTCCACATTGTCGCGCGGCTTGGCAGAGCGCCAGGAAACTCGCTCCGCGAAGAGTGCCTATCTCGACGATCCTGCGGGGCCGGGCGATGTCCGCCAGGGAAAAGAGAAACAGAATGTGCTCCGCCTTGGGCGATGGAACCAGGTCCTCGATATCCCGATAACCTGGCGTCATCAGCCGGCCGAGAAGGCCTGTCACCGCAGTTTGCGTCGGCTCGGCGCGTGACGGTTGCTCTAACTGGCCATACTCCGCCCCCGTATCGCCGCTGGCTCTTCGAAGAACGCCCTCCGCGTCCTCCAGACGTGTTGCCGCGGGACAATCCGCAATTTCCTTTTCCGGTGCCGGCGCACCATGAATGCGCATCAGCATTTCGGCCAGACCTCTGCGGAAAACGGGTCCGACGCCGGTATCATGGTGCGCAAGATCGAATGTGGACACCCTGTGCCCTACCGTCAGCAATCGAGCGGCAGGCAACGGCTCAAGTTCCGGTTTGTCCTCGCTGTATCGCACGACGACAGCGTTCAGAAGGTCCGGAGTGACATCCCCTTTCACCGTCGCCCGCATCATCTGGTCCCAGTGGGTGCCGTGCGCAGCGTCGCGGCTTCGGCCCAGTTGCCGGTAAGCCTCGACACCCTGGTTCAGTTTGAGCGCCAACTGATCGACGGACCTGACTGGAAAGTGCAAGAGCGGAAAGCTCGCACAGAATGACGGCACTTCGATGCCATTCAGCGTTTCGACCAAGGCGTGATTTCCCTGGGCAACGATGGTGCGCGCAAGCGGGAGACGTCTCGGTTGGAACGCGACCTTGCGGAAGGGCGACAATTCCGGCGGAACGATGAACCTCGTCTGGGGCGAGAATTGAACTTCAGATTGCCAATAGGTCTGGGGAACCAGGTTCTGCCACCGCATGCCGATGACCGGACAGTCGGCATACTTGTCCAGCGCGGCTTCCATTTCCGCACGGTCCGCGAAAGGCAGAAACTCGTCGGCATCCAGAAGAAACACCCAGTCCGCTTCTCTCAGCGCATCGGTATTGCGCAGCACATGCGTCATCGCCACCGACTGGATGTATGCGGGTTCTTCCAGCCGAATGACCTTGACGCGCTGGTTTCCCGACGCGAGCGCATGCAGGAATTCGGCGGTCCCGTCATCCGACATGTGGTCGATAAAGACGACTTCGTCGAACAGAGCCAGCAGATGACCGGCAAAGGCCCGGATGATGTCGCCCTCGTTGCGAACCATCGAAAGCACCGAAAAGAGAGGCCTTCCGTCAGGCGCTTCTCTACGGTCATGAACCGGCCTGGTGGAGCGCTTGATGTCGCGGCCTTCTCGACAACCCCAAAGCAGGTAGTGAACGAAGGGGTTTTGTCCGGTTTCAGCAAGATCGGGATGGGCCACAAGGTAATATGCGGTCGAAAACCAATCGCAGGGATCTCGCAATTCCCTCCAACCCGTCCCAAGAAAGTGCGCCAGAAGGTCTGTTTCAGCGGGCAGATCCGGGTTCGAGGCGGCATAAAACTCCGCATCGAAGGCTTCGACGACCCGTTCCATTGCCTCTGATCCGAGCGGTTCGGGATCACCATTCCCCGGGTGTTGGATGCCCCGGCCTTCGTCGCGCCCGAACCGAATGTAGTGCACCAGCGGATTGCATCCGGCGTCGCGCACGTCCGGATTTGCGGCCAGGTAGGCCGAGGTGCTGAACTTGGGCCCGGGATCGTATCCCTTGGCGGCTCCCTGACTTAGATAATGGCAGAGCGCGCCAGCGACCGCGCCGACCTCCGGATAGGTGCGGACGTACCATTCCGGATCAAAATATTCCGACGTTCGAACCAGTTTCTCCTGATCGATCACCCGAAGGCCGCTGTCGATCAGTTTCGCAAGCCGTCGCATGGTCTAAGCCGTGAAGTCGAAGTCCGAGGCATCCAGGATGCCAAGGAAACCGGTCAGGATGATAGTTTCGCCACCGGCATCGACACTTGTCGAGGGACCGCTTTGCAGAACCGTCAGATCCCCGAAGCCGGCAATGCCGGTTATCGCGCTGACGTCAATGATGTCGATCCCATCCTCCCAATCGTTTATTCGGTCCGTTCCAGCGCCGTCGGCAAAGACAAACCTGTCCGCACCGGCCCCGCCCAGCATGACGTCATCGCCACCGACGCCACCGGTCAGCACGTCGTTTCCATCATTGCCGAAAATAGAATCATTTCCCGATCCGCCGATCAGGGTGTCGTTGCCGCCATTGCCCACGATGAACAAATCGCTTGTGTAGCCTGTTGCGTCCACGGTCTCGGAGCCCTGAAGCCCATCGACTCGCTCGATCCCGGTCCAGGTGGCGTCTACGGCGAGATTCGCTCCCGCGCGAACCATCACCACCCGGTCGTATCCGCCGCCGCCGTCGGCGACCCGGTCGCCCTCGTCATCGATATAGAAGAAATCGTCGCCCGCCCCCCCGAAATACACGTCCGCACCTCCGTCTCCCCACATGAAGGTTTGGCCGTCGCCGGCAATCAGCGTGTCATTTCCGGTGTTGCCGAACAGGAGAGTCGTGCCTGACCCGCCCAACATCAGGTCATCCCCGGCGTTACCGTTGATGCTAAGGTCGTCGGCATAGCCCGAAGCGTCCACGGTATCCGCCCCGGTCGAGAGGTTCAGCCGCTCGATCCCGCTCCATCCTGCAAGCGACAGATTGATCCCTGTGACCCCTGGTTCCAGACGGGCCCGGTCCAGCCCGGCGCCACCGATCGCGATGTCGCCGTTCTCGGAAATGAAGAATACGTCGTCACCTGCGCCGCCGGTCATCGTATCGGCACCGGCATCACCGGCAAGCACATCTGTTCCGTCATTTCCGGCAAGCACATCGTCGCCTGCGTTTCCGAACAGCTGATCACTCTCCGCACCGCCGATCAATGTGTCGGCGCCGTCTCCGCCCTGGAGCCTGACACTGTCCGGAAACGATGAAGCATCCAGCCTGTCACTTCCGGGGCCGCCGTCGATCCGTTCGACCCCACTCCAGCCGACAAGATCGATATCAATACCGCCGGTTGCCACCACGACGGCCCGATCAAACCCATCGCCACCGTGAAAGATGTCGCCCGCATCGTCGACATACCCATAGTCATTGCCTTCACGGCCTTCGATCCAATCCGCTCCGGCATTGCCGAACAGGAAATCGCGCATCGCACCGCCGATCAGCGTGTCGGCGCCTTCGCCGCCTTCCAGCGTGTCTTCTTCCGACCCGCCGATCAGGAGATCGTCACCGCCATTTCCCTGCAACATAAGGGGGTCAGCAACCCTCGCAGCATCAAGCGTGTCGTTTCCGGCACCGCCGGAGACGCGCTCCACGCCGCTCCAATTGGAGATCGTAACGAACAGACCTGAGGTCGATTCGATGACCACGCGATCGTAGCCGTCGCCGCCTTCGACGACATCGGCGACGTTGTCCACGAAGATCACGTCGTCGCCCGCCCCGCCCCGCACAAGGTCCGCGCCCAAACCTCCGATCAGCGTATCGCTCCCGTCTCCGCCGGCCAGAGTATCGTCGCCGGCCATGCCGTTAAGCGATGCGGCGGCCGATCCCGAGGACAGCACATTCGCCGCAGACGATCCTACCAGAACGGCAGCGGCGGCACCCACCAAGGTGAAATTCTCGATGCCCTGCAACGTGTCGACCCCGACGCCCGGTGTTTCCTGCCGATAGTGCAGCCCGGTCGTCAGGTTCGCAAAGATCGACACTGTTCCGGGTGCAGCGGCGGAAAGATCCTCGATCACCGTATCGATGCCGTCGCCGCCGTCTATGGAATCGCTTCCGTCATCGGCGCCCGTCCCAAGGTAGAATGCGTCGTCGCCTGCATCGCCCGAAACCGTGTCGTTGCCAGAGCCATCGAAAATGACGTCGTTACCGTTTCCCCCGAAGACGAGGTCGTTCCCGCTGCCAGCAAAGATCGTGTCGTTTCCGTCACCGCCGCTTATCGTATCGTTGCCCATGCCCGCACCGGTCCTGCTGCTCGCAGACCATTTCTGACTCAAGCGTGGTTAACGCCGGGTTACGCCAGACTGGCTGCCTCGTGGATCAGGGCCCTTTGTCTTGCCAGACAGTCAACAAGTGCATAGCGGGTTGTCACGGTCTGCCGCGCGGCAGATCGGATTGCTTCGACGTTCCACCGCACCGCAAGACCATCGCTCACGCGCCGGGCGATGGCACCGGTGTCGAAGAATGGCACCAGCCAGCCGTTCACCCCGTCCTCGATGACCTCTTCCACCGGTGGCGTCGCCGATCCTATCACAAAGGCCCCCGCAGCCATCGCCTCCAGCATCGACCAACTAAGGACGAAAGGATAGCTGAGGTAAAGATGCACCGACGATACCTGAAGCAGCTTCAGGTAGTCGTCGTATGGAATTCGCCCCGTGAAATGAACGCGATCGGGCAAGGGGCCTATTTCGGCGAGCATGGCGTCCCGCCAGCAGCCACCCTGCCTGGGTCGCCCGCCATAGCTGACGTCGTCGCCTCCCACGACAACCACCTGCACATTCGGTCTTTCGGCAAGGATGGCAGGCAGTGCACGCATGAAACTGTGAAATCCGCGATACGGCTCGAGGTTTCGCGAGACGTAGGTAAGGATCTCGTCATCTCTGGTCAGTTCCGGACCGCCCGGCATCCTGAACCGTGCGTGTTCATCGGGTCTGACAAGCGCCACATCGATCCCGTCATGTATGACCCTTATCTTTTCCTGATATGCGCGCGGAAACTGCGCCTTCTGCCACTCGGTCGGGCTATAGGCCAGATCGGCGGCCTCTATCGCCAGCAGATGTTGCGCAGACCGGACCCTGGCGCGCAGCACGGCGTCCGGACCGGTAGAGAATTCGCGGTCGAACCCGACATCGGAACCACGACCGTTGTAATAGAATTCGGAGAGCGAGATCAGAGGAGACCCTGGCCAGACATCCTTCAGAAAAAGCGTCTCGCCCCAGCCCGGATTACCGATCATCGCGTCAGGCACGAAGCCACGCTTTCGCAAGGCGTAGCCTGAACGTGCCACGGCCTGGCCATTCAGAACCGCCGCTTCGGTCGCCGACAGATATGGATGGATCTTTGCCGTCACCTTTCGGTGTGGAGCGTATTCCAGTTTCTCAACCCCTTGGGGCGTCGGCTTGTTCATCTGACTTATGAAGACAACCTGATGCCCCTCGGCAGCAAGCGCCGGGGCCAGATGCTTGAATTGGCCGGGGCAATTCTGGTGAACGAAGAGGATTTTCACAGCATGTGACCGTGCATCATTGACGATACCGTCCAACAATAATCCTGTTTAAGTCAACTTAACGGCGCATTCTAAACTTCATATTCAATTGTCGTTATCGAGTTGCTGCGTGTTCAATCGGCAAGGGGATGACAATCAATGAATGCTTTTGGCGCCGAACTGTGGGGAGTGCCGGGATCTTCACGACCCAGTTCGCAGCTTCGGCTTCGCAAGACGAACTCGGGGTTCGCGGTTACCGACACGTCCGATCGTCTGCACAGGAACGCTTTGGAGAAAGCATTGAAAACGATGGGCATCCTGCTCTTGCCGTTAGGCATTGTGCTTCTTCTTGCGCCGTCCGGTCAGCAATCCCAGGGCATCCCCATACCCGGTATCGGCCTCGCGGCGGCGATGGCTATCGTCGGGTTTGCGTTGTACGTATACGCCAGCCGTGGCTTCGGAACCGAACTTCGGATCGATTCATTCAATCGCGAGATCAAGATCGGTACAGTGAATGCCAAGGGGGATTTCTCGCTTCGGAAAACCATAGCCGCGTCGGAAACGCAGAGCCTTTTTCTTATGCGCGCGGCGCCACCCAAACCAGCTCGGCTTTGTATGCGCAGCAAAAAGGGAGGGCACGTCATCAAGATTATCAACGGCTCTGAAGAGGAACTGATCCCGGTTCTCGAAAGGATCACCGAAGCCTTTCGACCGAAACACATGGCCAACAAACGCGTCAGAACCCGCGTCACCGGCGCCTTCATCCACGCGACGTTTGTCTGATCATACATCCCTATGATGAAGATGCGTCCGGGGCCTTATCACGGACTTCGCCTTTATTCGCTAACCCACCATAAAGAATTGGCAAAAAACGGTTTTGCTTGGCCTCTCTTGCGCTGGCGTTGCATCACTTTCGCCAGAATTTACGTGCGCGTGCTTCCAATATACTTCCGAATATCGGGGCTGCGCGGGACCGTCGTTGCGCGACGCACGAACGTCTGCTCTGCCCGACGAGACGGAAATCCGGGGCTTTGCCAAAATGTTTGCCCTGCACCCGGTACAGGTGATTGGCCGCGAAGGCATCGCTTCAGGTCGAACCTAACGGCGTCATCACCGGGCGACAGCCGTCGACACAGCAAAATCCGAGCAGTCCAACGGCAGTCGGAAGACGGCCTCGAACCCCGTCTCCTGTCCAGACGACGGTGAGTTCAGCGCAAGGTCGCCACCCGACTGCCGGGCAATCCGCTCACTGATATAAAGACCAAGGCCAAATCCCGACCCTCTGCCGTCACGGCTATGAAACCTTTGGGTCAATCGATTGAGTTCGTCCGGCGCGATCACGGCGCCCTTGTTGGTAATGGAAAGCGCCCCGTCGGTGGTAAGCCGGACCGAGATCGGGGTATCGTCGGGCGCATGTTGAAGGGCGTTTTCAAGAAGATTGGTCGCGATGATGGCAAAGGCATCGGGATCGATGGCCGACATCACCGGGGCATCGGGGAGCGTGACCTGCAGCCGTTCGCCCCTGGCCGGGACGGTCGCCATCTCGTCCACGATCTGCGCGAGAAGCTGACCCACGTCCTGCGGTGCCTGGGCGGGGCCGATACCGGCCTCGGCCCGCGCAAGTTGCAGCAGCCGCGCAACCAACCTGCGCATGCGTTGCAGCGCCGCCTCGAGCCGGTCGATCCGGTCAAGTGCATCGGGGTCCTTCGTCTCGATGCGAAGACGTTGGACCTGTGCCAACGCCACTGCCACAGGACTGCGCAACTCGTGCGCGGCATTGGTGGCGAAGGTCCGTTCGCCCTCAAGTGCTTGCGACAGGCGGTTCATGAACCCGTTGAGCCTTGCCGTGATCTTGCGCAGCTCCTTCAGCTGACCACTGCCGTCGATCGGATCAAGCCGGGCGTCGCCGCGCTGTTCGATCTCCGCCGCCAGCTGCTCCAGTGGCCGAAGCGCGGACCGCGCGATCCGGCTAACCAGTAGAAAGGCTAGCGGCAGAAGCGCCAACATCGGCACGATGAAGGCGTAGAAACTATCGAGATAGGCCTCGCGCCGTTCCGCGAGTGGATCGCCGAACTGCAGGGACAGCCCACCGTCATCGGGCGGGGTGGTGTAGAAGGCATGGGCGTCTGTGCGGGAATAGCCTTCAAGCAGCGGACCCGCTGGCAGGTCGTCTTCCTGCGCACCCGGCGAAATCAGGAGAATCGTACCCGCCGAATCGACCAACGCGAAGACAAGGGCCTCGTCCAACCCGCCGGCCTCTCCGACAAGTACCTCGAGGAAGTCGGTGTCCGGATCGGCCAGGCCCTGGCGATAGGCGTTGCCCAGCACCGTATGCAAGATGCCGGCAGTTTCTTGCAGCTCGGAGTCGAGCGTCTCTTCCTGCTCTGCCCCCAGCACTATGGCGGTGGCCACGACCGCAAGCACCCAGATCAGGGCAAACCCGCCGCTGATCATCGCCGCCAGCCGGCGCGCCAGAGTCCCGCGCTGTATCATGCCCGGCCCATCCTGTAGCCGAAGCCGCGCACGGTTTTGATGCTATCGCGGCCAAGCTTGGCACGCAGGCGGCTGACATGGGCTTCGATTGCATTACTTTCGACCTCATCTCCGAAGCCGTAGAGCGTATCTTCGAGGTCGATCTTCGTGACCACCATGTCAGGCCGGCGACTAAGCCGTTCAAGGATTGCCCATTCTCGCGGGGTCAAGGCTACCGGGCACCCCCCGATCTCGACGGTTCGCGCCTCGAGGTAGATGTGCAGCGCACCGAAACGGCGTTGTGTCGTCCGAGCGCCATCCGCTCGCCGAAGAATCGCATCGATCCGTGCAGTCATCTCGTCGAGGTCGTAGGGCTTGACGAGGTAGTCGTCCGCCCCGGCCTTCAATCCTTCGATCCGCTCCATGATCCGGTCGCGCGCAGTCACGATCAAAACCGGTGTCGCCGAGCCGCGGTCGCGCAGCCCCCGGACCAGCGAAAGCCCGTCGCCGTCGGGAAGTCGAAGGTCCAGCAGAACAAGGTCGTAGCGCGTTCCACGCACCGCTGCTTCTGCCTCTTCCAGTGTCGAAACAAGGTCCACAGCATGCGCCAGCGCGCGCAGATGGTCCAGCACAGCATGGGCAAGGTCGGGTTCATCCTCGACCACAAGAAGCCGCATTTCCATTAGTCCTTTTCACGTCCTGCTACTTATAGGGGCTCCGTCAGCGATCCGTAAGGTTGGCCTGCGCATGAACCAGCCAAACCCGGCACGACGCCGGGATAATAAAGGCTTCGGGTGGCATGACGTCAGAAACACTCTGGATCGCGATCGGCTTTTTGGGCCAGGCGCTGTTCACCTCCCGGTTCCTGGTTCAGTGGATCGCCAGCGAACGGCGCAGGGAAAGCGTGATACCCTTGGCGTTCTGGTGGTTCAGCATCTTGGGAGGCCTGACGCTTTTGAGCTATGCGCTCTGGCGTCAGGACCCGGTGTTCATCCTCGGCCAGGCGACGGGAATCATAGTCTATGCCCGCAACTTGATCCTGATCGCCCGTAAGCGCCGAGTGGCGGTGTCATGAAGTTGCGTGCATCGGCGAACCTGACGGTCGCAGCGCTGGTTCTGCTTGCTGTCGCCGGGGTGCTCCTGCGCCCACTCGCTCCGGTCGATGAGACCAGATACTTGGCCGTCGCTTGGGAAATGTGGTTGAGCGGCGACTACTTCGTGCCGACACGCAACTTCGAAATTTACACGCACAAGCCACCGCTTCTGTTCTGGTCGATCAACCTTGCCTGGGCGATCCTGGGTGTTTCGGAAATCGCCGCGCGCCTTGTGGCGCCGCTCTACGCTATTGCCGGTCTGCTTCTGGCCGGACGGCTTGCCCGCAAGCTTTGGCCTGACGACCCTGAGATCGGTGCGCGGACGAAGATCGCGCTTGCGGGGCTCCTGGTCTTTGCTGTCGCGGCGGAACTGACGATGTTCGACGCGATGCTTGCTACCGCGACGGTCGCCGGGATGCTCGCCCTCGTAGAAGCGGGCCGCACGGGGGCTTGGCGGTGGTGGATCGCGTTGGGCGGGGCGCTGGCGTTGGGCGTTCTGTCCAAGGGACCGGTGATTCTCGTGCACGTCCTGCCGGTTGCGCTGCTGATGCCGCTTTGGGCCGACACGACGTGGCCAGTGACATGGCGCCGGGCGCTTGCGGGCACCGGCGTTGCGTTGCTGAGCGGCCTGGCAATCGTCGGGCTGTGGCTGGGACCGGCTCTGGTCATGGGCGGAACAGACTACCGAGAGGCCGTCCTCTGGACCCAGAGCGCGGGGCGCATGACCGACAGTTTCGCCCATGCCCGGCCCTGGTGGTTCTTTTTCTCTCTCACGCCGTTGCTGACCTTTCCCTGGATCTTCGTGCCCGCGATCTGGCAAGCCGGACGAACGGCGACGGTCTGGTCCGAACAAGGAATGCGGCTCGCGCTGATCTGGGTATTCGCGTCGTTTGTCCTTTTCAGCCTGATAAGCGGCAAGCAGGTCCACTATCTTGTGCCTGAATTGCCCGCCTTGGCTCTCATCGTCGGCCGTTTGACGTGCGGGGCCGGTTCCTTCCGGTTGACGTGGGCGGTTCTGCCGTTGGCTCTTGCTGCGGTGCTTGCGGCCGCAGCCGCGACCGGACTGGTCCCGATGGGCAAGGTCGGCCTCCTGCTTCAGCCGCGCTCGATGCTTTTTGCCTGGGCGCTGGTGATCGCCGCGGTCGGCTGGGTCGCACAACTTCTTGGCGGGCTGCGCGGCGGAGCGGTGCTGACGCTGGGCACTCTCCTCTCGATTAACCTGCTGATCGGCCTCACGGAAATGCGGGAGATCTACGACACTCACCGCATTGCCAGGGTGATCGCGCCTTATGAAGACTCCGGGATCGCGATCATCGGACAAACCTACCATGCCGAGTTCAACTTCGCGGGACGGTTGACGCGGCCGGTGGCGACACCCGCAGGGCAAGATGCCATCGACGCATGGATCGACGCCCATCCCGACGGCCTGATTGTTGGTCGCCCGGACCGCGCAAGCCTGCCCTGGCGTCCGAACGAGACGATTCTGTTCCGGGGGTCCCCCTATGCACTGTGGCGCGTCGCTCGTGCCCCACAAAAGGAAAGCACCTCATGACCGTGACCCAACCCGACATTTCCGTCATCATTCCCGCACGAGACGAGGTGATGGCCCTGGAGAGTCTTCTGGCCGAAATGGACGACGCCCTTGCGGGCGAATCGTTCGAAATCGTCGTGATCGACGACGGATCGACTGACGGCAGCCACTACCTGCTAACCCGTCTGTCCGCGCGCAACCCGCGGCTGCGCTGGCTGCGCAACGAGAATTCGATCGGCCAGTCGGCATCGATCCGGCGTGGCGTTCGTCTCGCCCGGGCACCGCTGATCGTGACGATTGACGGCGACGGACAGAACCCGCCAGACCAGATTCCCGCCCTTCTGGCCCCCTTCCGACTGACGTCGAGCGAGACCCTCGGTCTTGTCCAGGGGCAGCGCGAAAAGCGGCGGGACACTGCTGCCAAGCGTATCGGGTCGCGCATTGCGAACGCGATCCGTGGCGCCCTACTTCAGGACGGCGTGCGCGATTCCGGGTGCGGCCTGAAGGCATTCCGTCGTGATGCTTATTTCGACCTTCCCTGGTTCGACCACATCCACCGCTTCATGCCCGCAATGATGCTGCGTGAGGGGTGGGATGTTCAGACCGTGCCTGTGAGCCACCGCGAACGGAACGGTGGCCGATCCAAGTACAACAATCTTTCCCGCGCACTTGTCGGCATTCCCGACCTCCTGGGGGCTGCATGGATAATCCGGCGGGCCGGTCCGCCCCGGCACGCGTCGAAGGCAGATGTCGCCAAAGCCTTGGACGTTGGTGGGGCTCAGGCCACGCAAGAGCCGCGGCTTGGGGTACGGTGAAGCCCGACTACGTGGACTGGCGGTCTTGGTTCCAGCTCTTTCCACCCCTCGCACTGCTCTTCACCAGCGTGCTGCTTGCATTCGGGCCCTTGTGGATCGGGATGCAGCGTTGTGTCGGCCGAACCCGCTGCTACGTCCGAATGCATGCTTCCGAAATGCTTCCAGACGCGACGAGTTCTTGGGAGTAAGCGGTCGACCTCCTGCTGTCTTATTGATGAATTTGGATAAATGGCGATCCCGGGAGGACTCGAACCCCCAACCTGCTGATTAGAAGTCAGCTGCTCTATCCAGTTGAGCTACGGGACCGTTGGCGCCGTTATGGTCCGAGGTAAGCGGGCTTGGCAAGCGTGTTGCGGCGGGCTAGATCCTGAACAACGTTCAGAATTTGGAGGTCGACATGGCAAGAGACACCGCGAAACGACGTGAAGACCTCCGCGAACGGCTTTTGGACATTGCCGAGGGCGAAATCCGGGAAAATGGACTGGCTTCACTTCGCGCCCGCGCCCTGGCCGATCAGGCCGGTTGCGCCGTGGGCGCGATCTATAACGTCTTCGAAGACATGACTGGTCTCGTGCTTGCCGTGAATGGCCGCACCTTTCGCAAGATGGGTGCATTCGTGTCCGATACGATCAAGGCCCATCCTGATGCTTCGCCAACCGAGAATCTCATCTTAATCGCCAAGGCGTATCTGGCGTTCGCGAGTGACAATCCGAACCTCTGGCGTGCCCTTTTCGAGGTCGAGATGTCGACCGAAGGAAGCGTCCCTGCCTGGTATCTGGATGAACTGGGACGCCTTTTCTCCATCATTTCGAGCCCGATTTCGGAGTTGCACCCGGAAGCGTCCGCCACTGAGGTCGATCTGATGACGCGCACTCTTTTCTCGTCGGTCCATGGCATCGTTCTACTGGGCCTCGAGAAGCGAATTTCCGGTGTACCCCGCGAACGCATGGAAGACATGATCGAATACCTGCTCAAGAGTGTAACTGTCTGAATCGGCTGAAGGAATATGTAACCGCTCGTGCGGTATGACTCGTGCCATTCCGACAAGGCGGCCCCGCGCAAGGCGGGGCCACTTCCTTTTTTCGCGCGCCGTTCGCGCGCAGCCTTCGGGTGAGGCATTCGGTTCCATCCGAGCGAGCGTGACAGAAATCCAAACAGGCCCCGATGTGATGAACCGACCCACTCACCCCTGATGCAGGCGAGTGCGGGACCGGTACCCAACCAAAGCCGATTTCATCGTCTTGGAAAGTTCCTTCACGCTCTCAAAACTTTGGCGTAGCCTGATCAACCGAGCCTTGGCCGAAGTCAAAGCGCTTTCGTCATGAAGAAAGAGTTCAGATCAGCAGAGTATCCGGCAAAGGGACCGCAAGACGAGAAACCGTTCCGGCCATAGAACGCCCGCGCCGCGCCAAAGGCCTCCTGGCTGCCGGTTTCAAGAGAGACGCGCTGAAAACCTGCGGCCCGCGCTTCCTGCATCAGTTTGAAGAGAATGGCGTCGGCCAGCCCCTGGCCCCGCTGATCGCCACGGACATGCATCGACTTCAGTTCGCCATGTACGGTGTCAATCGCCTTCAACGCGCCGATTGCAACGGCTTCGTCGTCTTTGAATATTGCAAAGAATCGCACATTCGCTTCGTCGAGATCGGCTGCTTCCATTGCGTGAACACTGCACGCCGGGCTGGACGCTCGCATCAACTCGAGGTGCGCGGAGATAAGCGGCTGTACCCGCCTATCGGTAGGTCGGACCGGAATGGGTCTTAATGGGTCCATGCGCCGCGGCGGTCGGTGGCGAAATTCTCGCCATAGCCCCGAGGCCGGATATTCGGCTTGCGTGTCTTTGGCTCGGTCACGACGGCATCGATCCCATGCTCCTGGGCATACTCGATCGCCGCTTCCTTGGTCGGGAAACTCATCCGCACCTGTGCTTGCGTGTCGGACGACGACGTCCAGCCCATCAGTGGGTCCACCTCACGCGCCGTCTCGTTGACAAACTCGAGAACCCACTCATGAGTTTTTGCCTGTCCCGAGGACATTGCGGACTTCGCAGGGCGGTAAATGCGTGCTGACATGATCGGTTCCCGTGTGCCTTCCACTGCTATCGGAAAAAACAACGGAAGGATCAAGGGGTTTGCAGCAAAACGCCGACCGGAATGCGAGGAGCGAGGGGTGGGTGCGTCGCGGTTGCCGGTCGGCGCTCCGTTCTGCTGCTGTGAAATTTTTGTACACCATAGAGAGCATCTTGTAAACACTTAATACCTCATAGGTTGTATTTGAGGTTGCTCGCTTCATTGCATGAACCTTGGCTGGTCTTCCCTGCCTTGTGATTCATGCAAAAAGCGATCGCTGCGGAATCGCCCGCGGAGGCCCGGAATCCTGCTTGTTCAGTGCAGCAGCGGGTATCCATTGGCTCGATTGGTGCGGCGATCCTGAGGCTCCGAACCTGAAAACAATCATGCGCTTCCTGTCATGATACCCCGCCCGTTACCGCCATCTCTCGATTGTGTCGCCGACGAAGGGAAATCCGAGGACTGGCGAAAGCTACTGACACCACCTGACAGCAGCACGGGTTGAACCGGCACAAAAAGAGAACAATTGTAAGGCTCTCCATCCACACCCGAGTCGGATCCGTATCATGCACAACAACTCGCCCGAGCAGATGCCCGCGCTTCTGCATTCCCCGGCCCCCGATGTCCGCACGCGGGAAAAGCTGGAAGGTGGCCGGCGCTTTGTCATGCACACGGAATTCAAGCCCGCGGGCGACCAGCCCACTGCCATCGCCGAACTATCGCAGGGCGTGAAGGACGGCGAACAGAACCAGGTTCTGCTTGGGGCCACCGGCACCGGCAAGACCTACACAATGGCCAAGGTGATCGAGGAAACCCAACGCCCGGCCATCATTCTTGCACCCAACAAGACGCTTGCCGCCCAGCTTTACGGCGAGTTCAAAGGCTATTTCCCGGAAAACGCGGTCGAGTATTTCGTCAGCTACTACGACTACTACCAGCCCGAAGCCTACGTCGCGCGGTCGGACACCTATATCGAGAAGGAAGCGCAGATCAACGAGCAGATCGACCGGATGCGCCACTCGGCCACCCGGGCGCTACTGGAGCGTGACGACGTGATCATCGTGGCCTCGGTTTCCTGCATCTACGGCATCGGATCGGTCGAGACCTATGGCGCCATGACGCTCGATCTGCACGCCGGACAGGAATATGATCCGCGCAAGGTCATCGCCGACCTCATCGCCCAGCAGTATCGCCGGAACGACCAGGCATTCCAGCGCGGCACCTTCCGCGTGCGAGGAGACGTGATCGAGGTATGGCCGGCCCACCTCGATACCCGCGCATGGCGGATGAACTTCTTTGGCGAGGAACTGGAGACGATCACGGAGTTCGACCCGCTGACCGGCGAGAAGACCGACACATTCGATCGCGTCCGTATCTACGCCAACTCGCACTATGTCACGCCGCGCCCGACGCTCAAGCAGGCGGTCAAGGGCATCAAGGCCGAATTGAAACAGCGCCTGACCCAGCTTGTCGACGAAGGCAAACTGCTTGAGGCCCAGCGCCTCGAGCAGCGAACCAACTTTGACCTCGAGATGATGGAGGCCACAGGTTCGTGCAACGGGATCGAGAACTATTCGCGATATCTGACCGGTCGCGCCCCTGGCGAACCGCCCCCCACGCTCTTCGAATTCATCCCCGACAACGCCATTGTCTTCGCGGATGAGTCCCACGTTTCGGTCCCCCAGATCGGCGGCATGTACAAGGGCGACTTCCGGCGCAAGATGACGCTGGCCGAACATGGTTTCCGCCTGCCATCCTGCATGGACAACCGACCGCTGAAGTTCGAGGAATGGGACGCGATGCGTCCGCAATCCGTCTTCGTCTCGGCCACGCCGCAGGCGTGGGAGTTGGAGCAATCGGGCGGCGTATTCACCGAACAGGTCATCCGCCCCACCGGTCTTCTTGACCCGATGGTCGAGATCCGACCTGTCGAGATGCAGGTCGACGACCTTCTGGACGAGGTGCGCAAGGTCGCGCAAAGGGGCTTCCGCACACTTGTGACAACGCTCACCAAACGCATGGCCGAGGACCTGACCGAATACATGCACGAACAGGGCATCCGGGTGCGCTACATGCACTCGGACATCGACACGCTGGAGCGGATCGAGATCCTGCGAGACCTCCGCCTCGGCGCCTTCGACGTGCTGATCGGCATCAACCTTCTGCGCGAAGGCCTCGACATACCCGAATGCGGCCTCGTCGCGATCCTGGACGCGGACAAGGAAGGGTTCCTGCGCTCCGAGACCTCGCTGATCCAGACCATCGGCCGCGCCGCGCGCAACGCCGAGGGCCGCGTCATCATGTACGCCGACCGCATCACCGGGTCGATGGAACGCGCGCTGGGTGAGACCGACCGCCGCCGCGCCAAGCAGATCGCCTACAACGAGGAACACGGCATCACACCCGAAACGATCCGCAAGAACATCGATGACGTGCTGTCGGGCCTCTACAAAGGCGACACCGACATGAGCCGCGTGACGGCGAAGGTCGACAAGGGCATGGTCGGCGCAAACCTCGCCGCCCACCTCGACGCGCTGCGCACCCAGATGCGCAAGGCGGCCGAGAACCTGGAATTCGAGGAAGCCGCGCGGCTGAGGGACGAGGTCAAGCGGCTGGAAACGGTGGAACTGACCATCGCCGACGACCCGCTGGCGCGCCAGTCAGCCGTGGAGGAAGCGGTCGAGGCGAGTTCCAAGTCGTCCGGTCGAAGCACGGCAGGTCGGGCTGGTCAGAGGGGCGGGAATGTGAGGCGGAGGAAGCGATGACGTAACCACTACTCAACGTTACGGCGCTCCGGTAGTTCGCAGCCCTGCCGAGCCATGCGGACACCACCGTCTTGTGTCTCGACACTCGCAGAGCCACCGATGCGCAATGTGAATGCACGACAAGGGCGCTTGCCGACACTGTCAGCCCTCAGGACGCCGCCCGCTATGACCAAATCGCCGTGCGCTTCGTGTCGAACCGCGGCACCGGCCAGGCCTGGGTCGGCGCCTGGAATTCCGCGGTTGCGGAGGTCGCGGTTTACGAAGGCTTGACCGCCGGAGGACTTCAGAAAGCCGTGAACCCGCTTGCCGCGGTGCATCGCGAAGCGATGAAGTCCTGCGGCTAGCATTTCGCACTGGCCACCGGACGAGATCACCGCAGGGGACGCGGAGTCCTTAGAGCTGATGTGCGCATTATCTGCGCCCCGTCTCCACCACCGCGGCGCATAGGCTTCAATGCTTCAACTCCAACTCGAACTCATCCCTCTGCATCCGCCCCCGTACAAGAAACCCCCTCTCCCGGATCTGCGGGAACCGCTCCTCCCAGTCCCGGTAGCGATCGTTCGTCACTACCCTCGCCTTCAGGGCCACGGCATTCTTCAACAGCAGCGGATCGGCGGGTGTCCCCTTCGGGGCGATGTAAACCTGGCGCTCGGGCAGGCCGATCATTCGCGCCAGCGGGGTCGGGCCCAAGTACCGGTCACCGATCAGATACCCCGCATTGGCATCGAACCAGACGATCGGCTCGTATCCCTCGGACTTCAAGGCGACGATAACATGGAAGACGCTTCTGATATCCGGCGTGTCCCGCTCCCAGTGCATGACATTCGATCCGTCGACAACGATCCAGTTGCGCGACGTTTTCCTTGCCTGCAACAGGATCAAAAGTGCCGCGAATGCGCAGAGAAGCGATAACAGTAATGGACCGCTGGCCACAGGACCCCAGAAAATTACCGAGGCAAGGGCCGCTGCCAGCGAAGCGGCAAGTAGAAAAACCGGCACAATCATAGTGCCACCCTATCGCAAGATCGCTGGCGCTCAACTTGCTTGATTGGAATGTCTGACCCAGAAATCCTCTTCGTAGCAATACCATCACGCTCTCGATTGTTGCGGAAACTTCAGGGTGCACTCCCATTGAACCAGTCATCCCGACCACCCCCACCATCGCTCGGCGTGAAACCCACCTACCATCATGCTCCGCCCCCTTCTAATCTCCCACGGACCGCCAACTGGGAACTTGCCACGTGCAGAAATTGACCCTCACACTCCTGACCGCGCTTCTCCTCGCCCCCGGCGCCCAAGCCGCTGTCTGCCTCGACCACCCCTACGACGCCCCCGGACAGCCGCTCGCCGCCGACATCGCGGCGGTCCGCGCGGCCCTGGCCCCCTTCGACAACCTCCTCGCCACGCTCGACACCGCGCGTCCCCGCATCTGCGCCTCGGACGATCCCTCCGAGACGCTCGGCACCTTCGGGGTCGAAGACAACGAGATCACCGTCGATGCCGCCCTGACACAGCCAAAGCGTGTCGCGGTCCTGCTTCACGAGATCCGCCACCTCGATCAATGGCTGCGCGGCATCTGTCCCGCCACCACGCTCTCCATGCGCGAAAACGCGCGCGCCGTCTTCGCGCTCGAGGCCGACGCCATGGCTGTCACCCACTTGATCGCCTGGGCAAGCCTGGAAAGCGACCGACCGGCCATCTTCGACACGCTGCGCACCAGCGCCGAAACCGGAGACATCGCGCTGGCTTTCGAAGCCGCCATGTCAGCCACTCGGGACCCCGCGATGGCAACCGCCGCCGCGTTCGACGCCTGGTATGCCTCCGACGCCCGGCGCGAGCGCTACTACGTCTCGACCTGCATGTCCTATCTCGATCGAAAGGAATCGGAGAACGCCATCGCGGGAACCGCACCGCTCTCAGCCGATTTCCTGTCCCATGTCTGCCACCTGCCGGACCAGACCAGTTATCCCTGCGAAGAACCGGAACAACCCATTCCAAGGTAAAGCAGGCCTCAGAAGACCCCCGCCACCTCGTACATCACCGGTTCGAACCGCGTGCACATGGCGGCGATTTCCCGGTTGCGCTTGCGCATCTCGTCCGTACGCAGCATCGCCTGGAAATCTTCCCGCCGCTCCCACTGGGAATAGTTGGCGATCCGGGTCTGCGCATCGTTCACGTGCAGCCCCGCAGCGATGAATCCCGGCTGCTTCGATATGAATGCCTCGTAGGCACTGGTAAGAGCATCCAGCAGATCGGCGCAGGTTCCGGGCGAACACTCGAAAGTGGTCATGACGGTCTGGCACTTCCGGGTATTGTCAATCTGCAGCATTAGCGTTCCTCCTCGAGTGTCAGTCTAGCATCAATCGTCCAATCGGCCGAAACCCTGATATCATCAACTGATGAAAGTGATCGAGAATACGTCGGACCGACTGGTCATCGAAGACCGACCCTGGTTTCTTTGGATAACACTTCCAATCCTGGGCGGCCCCGCGCTCGTCTCGGCGCTGACGGGCCAGGTCGATGGCCGGGGCACGACGATGCTGGTCGCGGCTCTCGGCATCGGGATGCTCTGGATTCTCTGGCGCTTTGCCCCGTTCCAGCGCATCATCTTCGACCGTACCACCAATACCTTCATCCACCACGTTCTCCGTCTGACCGGGCGACGCACCTTGGATATGCCGCTGACCGAAATCCGCCGCGCGACCGAGGAAAGGGATCCAAGCGACAGCAGCCGACTAGAACGGGTCACACTCCTGACCAACAGTGGCCGCTATCCTCTCGAATCAGGGTTCACCAGCCAGCCGCGGACCCCCGTGATCCGAGCCATCAATACCTGGCTGGGCGTGTAGCAGTCCTACGGCTCCGCCTCGACCGCCCCCGGCGCGCCGCGGTGCCGGCTACACGATGTGAGATGTCGCGTTCCTGGCACCGAAGAATTCGTCGAAGTCCTTGCGCGTCATCCGACGCCTCTTGCCATTCAATCGGCGAACCGTAACGCTTGCACCGCAGAACACAAAGGCTGGCCATGCCCGATTTCCACCTCTTCGCCGACGGTCCCCGTCCCGTCGCGCCATTCTCCCATGCCGTCGAAGCAGATGGCTGGGTGATACTGACAGGTCAGATGCCAACCGACCCCAACGACCCCGACGCGCCCCTGCCCGGCGGAGTGGAAGCTCAAACAAGACGCGTGATGGACAACCTGGCACTTATCTTGGGGCAACTCGGCCTCGACCTTTCGCATGTCGTTCAATGCCGTTGTTTTCTGACTGAATTCGAACGTGACTATGCAGCTTTCAACGAAACCTACCAAGCCTACTTCCCTGCAGACCGTCGCCCTGCCAGGACGACCGTCGGCGTCACCGCTCTGGCCGTTGGGGCGCTGGTGGAGATCGACTGCATCGCCCGCCGACCTTCGACCTGACGCAGGGCTTATCCTTTTGATGAAACGGCCCGGGAAAGGCACCGTCCTGCATCTCCCTACCCCTTTGCGTCAAATGCGCTAGACTTCCGATATGCGCGTCTTCGCACTCATCGCTCTCGCAACCGCGACCCCGGCGTTTGGCTGGGAGTTTTCGCCGACCCCGGTTTGCACCCTGTCCGATCGGACCGCCGAGGCCAGCATCTCAGTCACATACGATCCGCGCCAGTCTGAGCCCTACGCCATTTCGGTTTCCCGGCAAATGCCGTGGCCTGACGGCGCCATCTTCGCCTTCGTTTTCGAAGGTTCGCGGTCGCTGACGATAACCACGAACCGCCACAGCCTTTCCGAAAATGGTCGCACCCTGACCGTCACTGATCACGGTTTCGGAAATGTCCTGGATGGCCTGGAATTCAACCGCACAGCCACGGCGCTCCTGCAGGATATTGCGGTGGCCTTCCCTCTGGATGGAGCCGCGCCCGAAGTTCAGGCTTTCCGTGCCTGCGCAGACGCCCCGTCGGTGTGACATACGATGCGGACCGATCCCTTCCGCCTTACCGACGAAGATGCCCGCCGGTTGGCGCGAGACCTGATCAGAACCGCCCGCCACGGCGCTCTCGCGGTCTTGAGAGAAGGCGAACCCTTCGCCTCGCGCGTGGCGCTTGCACCCGAAGACGAGAGCTTCCTGGCACTCGTTTCGGATCTGGCGCCCCACACGGAGGCATTACGCGCGCACCCTCGGGCGTCGCTCATGATCGGGGAACCGGGCAAGGGAGATCCCCTGGCGCACCCTCGTCTGACACTGGCGGTTGAGGCCGAATTCATCGATAAGTCCGAAGCGTCGGCGGCCTACCTTGCACACCAACCCAAAGCGAAACTCTATATCGAATTCGCCGACTTCCATCTTGTCCGCCTCACCCCGATCGAAGGATTGCTGAACGGGGGTTTCGGAAAGGCATTCAAATTGGGCCCCGCAGAATTCAAAACCTGACGGTCACGCTACATTCACGTAACCGGAAATGGAGTTGACTTGCCGGTCACTGAAAACAACACTTCTGAAATCCGGCAAGTTTACGGTCGGCCTTCAGAAATTCATTTATGGTATTCAGATGACACTTTCCTACGGGTTCTTCTTCTCGCTGCTTACGGCGTTGCTTGTAATTTTTGGCGACACGCTAATCAAGATCGCCGCTGATCGGGAAATGATCTCCTCGCGTCCGATGGCTGGCGGAATACTACTCTATGCCGCGTCCGCCGTCTGCTGGTTTTACGCCATGCGCAACATGGGTCTGGCACAGGCTGCGGTTGCATACTCAATGCTTACGCTTGTTGCGCTCTGCTTGATCGGCGCCATCCTGTTCGACGAACCCATCGGCCTGCGCCAAGCGACCGGGGTTGCGTTCGCGCTCGTCGCCATGTGCCTTATGACAGGCACGGAGTGATTGGCAGCCATTAGACGACTTGGATCGTCTATCGTAAGACATGTACGCTGCAAGGCGAGTGACGCACTACCCGCGCGGCCGTGGAACCAAGGAAATAGTCCGTCAGTCCAGGCTTGTGGGAAGCCAGAACGATGCAGTCGATTCCATGCTCTCCAGCGTAATCGACGATGGTCGGCCCCGCACTGCCATGTCTGATCACGGTGTTCACCTCAGACTGTGTCCCGACCAGATTCCGCAAATCGGCAAGTGCCAATGCGCCGGCCCGCTCCGCAATGTCCTCTGGGGCTTCGGCCAGAACCGAGGCCGGGATCGGTTCGACAACCGTCATGGCCGTAATCCGCGCGGTTGCATCCTCTGCAAGATGCGTCGCCATGCGTAGCGCAGTCTCCTGATCGGGACCGTGCGATGGATCGATGGCGACCAGAATGTTCTTGTACATCGGCGTCCTCCTTATTCCTGCAGGAAACAGAAGGAGCGCCGATGCCGCCTTGATCTGGCTCAGATCGGCTTGTCCACCCGCACTGTCACGTGAACCCGGCCTCGGACAGGCACGGGCCACGTCAGCGATACCTGATCCTGCCCTGCGCCTACTTCGGTAATGACAAACGGCATCGCAAAAACCGTGGCGCTGGCCGCGTCCTGTATTGCACCCTCCGTCACCAGCGCCACGACCTCGCGCGCCTTGCCGCCGAACGGCAGAGAGGCGCCTGCATCAATCGTCCAGGTCGCCGCATCCGAGGCCTGGTCGAACTGAAGTGTGGCAGGGTTCTGCGTCACCTGCCCGATCCCGTTGAAGGTATTGCCGTCGAACAGGATGTTCCGGAAAGAACCGCTGACAAGATCGGCAAAAGTGTTGTCGACCCTCTCCACACGATCGGTCGTCCCGTTCAACGATTTGAACGCGTTTCCGGACACGCTTAGCCCCTGGATGAAGTGACCGACCCCATAGGGCTTGATCACAATCCAGGAAAACCAACTCGCCGCATCGTTGACCGTAAAGATATTGCCGGTGATTGTCAGGCCACCGAACGAAAACTCGCTCGAGAAATCGGGCGCCGCGTCATGCTCGTTGGTCCACTCGATGAAGCTGTTATCAATGTAGTTGCCCGTCACCACCGACTTGACGTTCGGTTCGGTAAAGACCAGCCCCGCTGTCCGCGGACCGTCCGTGACGCTGTCTCCCTGGAACCAATGGTTTCCCACGATCAGGTGGCCGTTTCCGTGCAGAACCATCGTTGTGCCGAAGCGCTGGAACCTGTTGTCACGGATCTTGGCGTCATTGGCGTTCAGGTTGAATCCAAGGCTCACCCGCGCCGATGCGTCCACTGCCTGCTCATCCGAGACGAAATGGCAGCGGTCGATCTGCAGATCCTGGCACCCAAGTCCGTGGCTTGTCACACCCCGGTCCTTCGGCTTCGTGATGAAGCAGTCCTTCAAATGGAAGGTTTCGCCTGCAGGTGCCAGCAGAATGCCGCTGGCCGCGCCCTGGCAGTGGATTTCCACATCCGTCAGCGTGAATTTCGACAGTTTCGCGAACCCCGAGAAATCCAGAACGTACCCGTAGCGCCGGAAAGTGTAGATCTGGCTGGCTGGCGCCGCGTGCAACGGTTGGCTCAGCGTAATCGTACCGGCACCCACGTTCTTGTCGGTGACATAGACCTCGCGCCCCACGCCCGTGCCCTCGACAAGCGAGCCCACGGGTATGTTGGCCAAATTTGCGACGTTGCTGAGCGTTACAGGCTGGCCAGCGTCATAGCTCGCCAGGCTGGTATTGATCTCGGTATCCCATGCCGGGCCAGGCACCACATTCAATTGCCCGTTCCTGATCACGCGACGGATTTCGTAAGTCGTCTGTCCAGCGGCCGCTGCCATATCGATCGGACCGGTCACCTCTATACGCCGACCGCCAAGGTCCAGACTTTCGTGATCCGAGAATACCAGCAACGCCTGAAAAGCCTTCCGAAACGCAAGTTCCTCGTCGCCGAACGCGGCCGCATAGGTCGGAAGATCGAAATTCCTGCGAAGAACAAGGTGTTTGTCATCCGGAATCGTAACCGTTCCCCAGAACCGCGCAGGATACTCGAAGGTGACGTTGTCACTCAGCGCAAAGAGGCCTTCCGGAACCAGGATGCCCCGCCCTGCTGCTGCAGTGTTTGCAGCCAGGAAGGCCGCCGTGCAGTCGGTCACTCCATCGCCGATGGCGCCATAGTCGCGCACGTCTACCCAGTCCATCATGGTGCGATGGAAGACTCCGGTGACATCTTCCACGGTCAGATCGTCCACGCGCACGATCCCGCCCGAGGGCCCGGTCAGATCCAAGCCAATATGACCGAAAAGAACAGGGGTACTCCAGACCATATCGACGCCGGTTCTTGGTCCGGAGCCGATGATGGCCGATACCTCGACCACCTCGCCATAGCTGACAAGGTTGACCGCCGGACCGAACACGGTCAGCCCCGTCGCCGCGGCGCCGCCGGACTGACCCGGCCAACCGGCTATCCTCACGCTTGGCAATGCCCCCGAAACCGCCTTCACACGCGCCGTAACCCGCAAATAGCAGCCCGGCAGGATCGGCGTTTCACCTGTGTACCGGATTTTTTGCACGCTATCCGTCTTCAGAAGCTCGAGGCAGGATTTGAAATCGGCATCTCCCGGCACGACAGCCGCCGTTCCGATGGCGTCATAGGTGATCGAACCCGGCGTGCCGTCTTCGCTGGACCAGACCGCCAGGCCGCCGGAAAACGGTGGAGGCATCAGTACCAATCCATCGGTGATTGCCTTGTTCATCGCTGACCCTTTCCACGATTTCGCGTTGGGTCCGGACGCTAGGCCAGTGC
Organism: Silicimonas sp.; assembly: GCA_040220415.1. Classification (GTDB taxonomy): domain Bacteria; phylum Pseudomonadota; class Alphaproteobacteria; order Rhodobacterales; family Rhodobacteraceae; genus JAVJUV01. The sequence goes on along the minus strand of JAVJUV010000089.1, from coordinate 98,370 downwards.
AATTAATCCGCCGCTAACCATGAGTGCGGTGCGTCGGCGGCCATGAACCTCCAGCCACCACAGCACCCGACATCACCGCCCTTTATCGGGCGGTCCCGCAATCCCGAGGATCGTCTGAGCCTCTACGCCCCTACATCCGGCGCACGCAGTATCTGCACCCCGTTGATGCGCCAGCCCTCGGCACCACGTATCATCTGATAGTCCAGCATGTGTATCTCTCCCGACTGATCGCGGATCATCACCTTCTGCCAAAGCGCCCCGTCGATGTCGCGCAACTCCAGGAACCGCACCTCTCCCGGCCGCCAGACCATGGGAAAGCCGTTCCGGACCATCTGACCGAAGCGATCGGGCGATCCGAACAGCGTCTTGATGCCGGGCGAGGCAAATGTGAAGGCGGTGGCGAAATCGTCCACAAGGAAGGCGTCGATCTGGCTTTGGATCGTATTCTCGATCCCTGGTTCCGCTGGCATGACATCAGCGGCATTCGTGCGGCTCGCCCCGGCTATGCCGATCAACAGGACAAACGCCCATACACAGGTCAGATGAACAGCACAACGCATTGAATCCTCCTCGGTTCGCTCTTCCTTCAGAAGATACGACGCGAAGGGACGAATGGTTTCAATTGAGCGTGAAAACGTCTCTAGCCCAGTTCGCCCGCTAATGCCTTGTCTATCAGCGCAATCGACTCGGTCACCCCGTAAAGCGCGATGAACCCACCGAAACGCGGCCCCTGCGACGCACCCAGCATGATCTCGTACAGCGCCTTGAACCAGTCGCGCAAAGGCTCGAACCCGTGTTCGCGCCCAACCGCGAAGACAACCGTCTGCAATTCTTCCGGATCCGCCGGTTGATCCCACGAGGCAAGCCGTTCCCGAAGATCCTTTAAGGCAGCCGTTTCCTTGGCGTCCGGTGCCCGGAAAACTCGCTCGGGCTTGACAAAATCATTGAAGTACCGCACCGCGAACCCGGCAGCCGCATCAAGGTCCGGGTGGCTCACGGGCGACGCCTCGGGCGCATAGCGTCGCATGAAGCCCCAAAGCGTCTCCTTGTCCTCGGCGCCACTGACGGCGGCCAGGTTCAGCAGCATCGCGAAAGATACGACCATGTTGGATTCTGGCACATCACCATTGTGAATGTGGTAGACTGGGTTGGCCAGCTTCTGCGCATCGTCCTGTTCGTGAAATGCGCGCAATTGCTGGTGGTACTCGTCCACCGCTTTCGGGATCACATCGAAGAACAGCCGCTTCGCCGTCTTCGGTTTCTGGTACATGAAATACGACAGGCTTTCGGTCGAAGCGTATCTCAACCATTCGTCGATCGAGATTCCGTTACCCGATGACTTCGAAATCTTCTGACCGTTCTCGTCCAGGAACAGTTCATACACGAAGTGTTCTGGCGCGCGTTGCCCCAGTATCTCGCAAATCCGGTCATAGATCGGCGTATTGGTCGAGTGGTCCTTGCCATACATCTCGAAGTCCACACCCAGCGCGGCCCAGCGCGCGCCGAAATCCGGTTTCCATTGCAGCTTCACCTGGCCACCGGTGACCGGCAGCGTCCATTCGCGTCCTTCCTCGTCGTCGAAGGTCACGGTGCCTTCCTTCGCATCCACATGCTTGATCGGCACATAAAGAACGCGGCCCGTTTCAGGGTGGATGGGCAGAAAGATCGAATAGGATTGCCGGCGTTCCTCGCGCAGGCTCGCAAGCATGACCTCCATCAGCGCATCGTAGCGTTCCGCTGCCAGCAGCAGAGTCTCGTCGAACTGACCCGACTTGTAGAAATCGGTCGCCGAGTAGAATTCGTACTCGAACCCGAACGTATCGAGAAATCGGCGCAGCATGGCGTTGTTATGCCCGCCAAAGCTTTCGTGCGTGCCGAAAGGATCGGGCACCGAAGTCAGCGGGCGCTGCAGATGCTCGGCCAGCATCTCACGGTTAGGCACGTTGCCCGGAACCTTCCGCATCCCGTCCATGTCGTCGGAAAAGCAGATCAGCTTGGTCGGGATATCGCTGATGACCTCAAAAGCGCGCCGGATCATCGTTGTGCGTAGCACCTCACCGAAGGTTCCGATGTGCGGCAGACCCGACGGTCCATAGCCCGTCTCGAACAGAACGTATCCCTTCTCGGGAGCATTGTTTTCATAGCGTTTGAGCAGCCGACGCGCCTCTTCGAACGGCCAGGCCTTCGAATTCATTGCAGCTTCGCGCATCGTGGTCATTTCGTCGTTCCCATATTCGCACCCGGCCCATTCCTCGGACCAGAGGCCGGCTAACTATTGCGGGCGGAGGTTGGCGTCAATAAATACAAGCATATACCTAGGAAGGACTCAGTCACTTGCCCCTCGAAACCTCCGATCTCACCCCGGAAGATACCCTGATCGCGATCATGATCGCCGTTTCCGCCTCGGACGACGCCATCCGCACGTCCGAACTGGTAACCATCGAACGCATGGTGAACCATCTTCCGGTCTTCGCCGACTACGACATCGAGCGGATAAAGGAGGTTTCGAATACGGTTTTCGACATGCTCGCCGAGGAAGAGGGGCTCGACATTCTTTGGGCAACGGTCCGCACGACACTGCCCGAGCGCCTGTTCGACACAGCATACGCTATGGCCTGCGATGTGGTCGCAGCAGACGGCACGGCGAAGGAAGGCGAGCTTCGGCTTCTGGAAGACATGCGATACGAGCTGAACATCGACCGCCTGCTGGCCGCCGCCATCGAGGCCGGCGCGCGGGCACGCCACAGGGTTCTCTGACGGTTCAGGCGTCGAAACGCGCCGCCCAACCCCGGATCAGTTCCTTTTGCAACTGCCTCGATCGGCGCGACCAGCCCTTCGCGCCCTGCGGGCGTTCACGCTGCTCGGGCGGAATGGCGTCACGGCGCATGGTGTCGGCCGTGAAGATAGCGAAGCACAACTCCCGGCCGCCTGCAGTCCTCGCGAAACCGGCCAGCGAGCTCACGAAGTTCAGCGTGCCGGTCTTGGCCCGCACTTCCACACCGTTTGGATTTGGACGCGATTTGTCCAGCGACAGATCGAATGACTTCATCAGCACGTTGATCCCGGCATTCGCCTGCAAGATCTGCACCATTCCGATCGGAGATATTGCGGACCCATAACCAAGTCCCGAATGATCGCGGAACTTCAGACCGATAGCGCCGAACTTCTCCATGGCCCATCCCGCCATGCGAGAGCCCGATCCCAGGAGACCATTCACCGGCACGCCATTGGCCAGCGAAGCGGTCAGCCCCGTCATCTCTGCCGTCAGGTTGGTGGAGTATTTCAGCATATCGACCAAGACCGGCACCAGGTGATCGCTTTCCGTTGCCACCAACAGTTGACCCTCGTGGACGGATGCGATTTTCTCGACAGGGCCCAGAACAATTCCATTCGAGCGCGCCAGGGTCCGGAATACATCACCTGCGTAGACGGCCGGGAACCGGACAGGCAACCACCTCGCTCCGTTGTTCCCAAGGGCGCCACGCGCCACCGACCAGACGTCCTTCTCTCGCGTTGACCAATAATCATAGACCGGCGCCGACCGATCCACGATCGACATCTGCGCCACGCTGGTCGCCGGGCGAAAACGCAACCCGCGCGCCTGCATCGTCACTGCGTAATCGTCGCCGGAACGTTCCCACTCGAAATGCACCCGGTTGTAATTCAGGTTCAGCCCGCCGAAAGCCGGGTTGTATCCCACGTGGTCGGGCTGATCGTCGTCTATGCGGTCGCCCGATGGAAAATCGCCCGGACACACCAGGAAACGCCCGGTCACCTCGCGCAAACCGTTTTCACGAAGCGCGACCGCAAGGTCGGCCATCCGGTCGGTGTCCAACGTCGGATCGCCGCCGCCCTTGAGGATCAGGTCGCCGTCCAGACGCCCGTCCTTCAGCTTGCCGGCAGCCAGCACTTCTGTCCGGAACCTGAAACTCGGCCCAAGCCGGTCGATCGCATAGATCGTCGTCACGGCTTTCAGAGTCGAGGCCGGTGGCAGCAGGGTTTCGGCAAGTCGCGCCTCCAGGATGTCGCCCGTCGCCACGTCAGCCACAACGAATCCGACGGCACCACCAAGACCCGCGTCACGGACCAGCCTTTCACTTACCGAAGGTGAAACAAGACTTGGAACCTGTCCCCTGGGAAGAGGCCGTTCGCTGGTTTCGGGCGCACGTGCGAATGCGCCTGTGCCGATGGCCGACGCCATTCCTGCCAGCACGTGGCGTCTTGAAACACGATTGAACGATTTGTCGCTCATGAGGGGTTTATCCGCCGTGTTTCGGATACAAGCAAGGCACTCAGATATCGGCTCCGCGAAATGTGACTCAAGGGCGTCAGGAACGCCGCCAGTCACCCTTCGTGCGCAGTTCGGTCGAGGACTGATCGCTCATCGGAACGTTCAGGAAACACCAGCGGGGAGGCTCTGAAATGCACAGCAAACCGGCTTCGCGCGGACGCAGCCGGTAGCGGCGGAACAGCCGTGCAGCGGGAGAAATCCGCGCCGAAATCCTCTGACCTGGCCTGGCCATCACACCGATCGGAACCAGCGCCATGATCTCGCGCCAACGGTCCCAATGATGAAACGACGCCAAATTGTCCGCCCCCATGAGCCAGACGAACCGCACCCCGGGATAGGTTCTCAGAAGCGCGGCAAGCGTCGCATAGGTGTATCGTGTTCCGAAGCGGGCCTCGAGATCGGTCACCCGGACACGGGGATGCTGCATGACATCCCGGGCCTTTTCCATGCGCTTGTCCAGTGGCGCAGGTCCTTCTGCCTTCAGCGGATTACCCGGAGAGACCAGCCACCAGACCTCATCCAGCCCGAAGCGCTTCAACGCTTCGCGGCTGATCAACGCATGACCTTCGTGCGCCGGATCGAAGGATCCTCCCAGAAGTCCGATGCACATGCCCGGACGAGCCGGGGGAAACCCTTGTATCATGGAGCGCATTACTCGGGCCGAAACCGCATCAAGTCAACGCGTCGCGCGTCAGGGAGCCTCGACCGGTCGGCACGGACATCGCAGAGATGTCAGTCGTCGCGCTCGACCTTTGGCAATTTATGCGCGACCCCTTTGTGGCAATCGATGCAGGTCGAGCCTTGCGACAGGTCGGTACCCAGAGCCACCGGCTCCATCTTTTCGCGAGCCCGTCGGTCCTGGTGCTCGAAATCCATTGCCTCGAAACTGTGACAATTCCGGCATTCGCGAGAGTCGGTCGCTTTCATCGTGTCCCAGACATGGGTCGCAAGTTCCAGGCGCTTGGCTTCAAATTTCTCGGGAGTGTCGATCGAGCCCCTGAACTTGTGCCATAGTTCATTCGATGCTCTGATCTTGCGCACCATCTTGGGACCCCACGCATGTGGCACGTGACAATCGGAACAGATTGCCCGCACACCTGAAGCATTCCTGTAATGAACCGAGGTTTTGTATTCCTCATAAACGGTGTCGCGCATTTCGTGACACGAGATGCAGAACGACATCGTGTTGGTAGCCTCCATTGCGGTATTGAAGCCACCCCAGAAGATAACACCCACTGCCACGCCAACGGTCAAGAGTATCCCCTGACCCACCAGAACACTGGGGCGAAGGAACCACTTCCAAGCCCGCTTCACGAACTGCACCATGCGCCTGTCTCCTTTTTGGGCGACCAATCGACCGCCGGGGCACAACGCCCCGGCAGCGCATTTTCATCCCATCCCGGAAGTGGCTATTCCTGGGGCAAGGTAGTCAGGTAGGACATTACGTCTGCCGTTACCTGAAGATCGATCGCGCGCAGCGCGGGCATCGATTCCGCGGGTTGTCCGTTCAGTATCTTGTGCATGACTTCCCACGGATTACCCATGAGTGACCCCAAAGGCGGCATATCCTTCGGAAGCTTGCCCTCCGAACCATGGCAATTCGCGCACACCGTATTGTACACTTGCATGCCGGCTTCGGCGTCGCCTTTCGGCGCGTTGGATGCCGCATCGATGTACATCGCCATGTCCAACTGACCGTGGACGACGAAATTTGCGAGATCCATCAGATCAGCTTCCGACATCTTGTCGCCAAAACCATGTTGTGCGCTGGTCAGAATCCCGACCACCACCTCCGGATCGCCTCCGATGAAACCATCGATACCCTTGATGCCGGTTGCGTGCTTTCCACTCGAATAGGCTCCGGCAGAGCCACGCCCATCCCAGCCGTGGCACTCCTTGCAACGCCAGTTGGACGCAGCATCGTCTGCATAGGCGGCGCCCGCAGGATAAAGAGGGTGCGAAGCCTCTGGCGCTTCCGTCTTGATCACTTTGTACCACTTGTCATAAAGTTTGCCGCCGCGTGCTACTGACCCCTGGTCGATACTCTCCGCCCAGACATCGCCCGCTTGTAAACCAAATGCGGCTGCAAGCGCGACCGCACCCATTGTTTTGAAAGCAAATTTCACGATTCTTCCTCCAAAAAATCAGGGAAATAGTTTAGCGATTAAATTAAATCGAGCCCTGAGAATATCGGCATTGATCGAAATCAATCCGTCGGAACTTGACCAGGAATAGTGATCAGACAGCCTTCAAAATGCGAACCATCAGGAAAAGCTTGCGTCCTGGCGAGGTCGGACTTTGCCGAACGCGTGACGTCCGATCTCAGGCGTTTCACCAATGGCCGGATACAAGAAATACCAACTTGGAAACGAAGTATTCCGGTCAGACTTCCTCCGAAGATCTTGACCACAGGTTAACTTCAGCGCCCGCATCCGCCAGTTCGTCGATCTGCCGAAGCTCGTCCGCCGAGAACGTCAGGTTTCCCAACGCGCCGACGCAATCCTCGATCTGAGAAACCTTCGAAGCCCCGATCAACGCGGTGGTCACCCTTCCGGCCCTCAGCACCCAGGCCAGCGCCATCTGTGCCAGCGTTTGCCCCCGTGCCGCGGCCACGTCGTTCAGCCCGTTCAACCGCCGGATCATCTCGTCTGTCAGCCAGTCCGCTTTCAAAGACTTGCCCTGGGTTGCGCGGCTGCCTTCGGGCACGCCTTTCAGATACTTCGCCGTCAGCATTCCCTGCGCAAGCGGCGTGAATGCGATGGACCCGACACCCGCATCATCCAGCACATCCAGCAGCCCGTCGCGTTCGACCCAGCGATTGATGATGTTGTACGAGGGCTGGTGGATCACGCACGGCGTTCCCAGCTCCTTCAGGATCGCGACGGCCTCCAGCGTCCGCTGGCTGTTGTAGGAACTGATACCGGCATAGAGCGCCCGGCCGGATCGGACGATCTGATCCAGCGCCCCCATGGTCTCTTCCAGCGGCGTGTCCGGATCGAAGCGGTGCGAATAGAAGATGTCGACGTAATCCAGACCCATCCGCTCAAGCGACTGGTCGCAGGACGCAATCAGGTACTTGCGGCTGCCCCACTCGCCATAAGGTCCTTCCCACTGCTTGTACCCGGCCTTGGAGGATATGATCAGTTCGTCCCGGTATCCGGCAAAATCAGTCTTCAGAATCTCACCGAACGCTTCCTCGGCCGACCCCGGCGGAGGTCCATAGTTGTTCGCCAGGTCGAAATGTGTAATGCCGTTGTCGAAAGCCGCGCGACACAGATCGCGCTTCAGATTGTGCGGCGTGTCGCCTCCGAAATTGTGCCAAAGCCCCAGACTGATCGCGGGAAGGTTCAGTCCCGACCGCCCGCAGCGGCGATACTGCATGCGTTGGTAGCGGTCGTCGGCGGGTGTATAGCGGGGGGTGTGAGCAGGTCTGGTCATGGGCGGCAACTTCCGGCCCGGCACCCGGATTGTCAATCGCGACCGCGCGCCTTCATCTTGCAGGAAATACGCAAGCCCGCCCCCGCCGCCGCTCTGCCGTCTGCCGTTGAAAACCCCCGCCCACCCGACTAGAACGCCCGGACACCGAAGCGGAGATTCACGAATGGCCAGCTACCAGTATGTCTACCACATGGACGGGGTGTCCAAGACCTACCCCGGCGGCAAGAAACTGTTCGAGAACATCCGCCTGTCGTTCCTGCCCGGCGTCAAGATCGGCGTCGTCGGCGTCAACGGGTCGGGCAAGTCCACGCTGCTCCGGATCATGGCGGGAATCGACAAGGACTTTCAGGGCGAGGCCTGGGCGGCCGAAGGCGCCCGCGTCGGCTACCTGCCGCAGGAACCTCAGCTTGACGAGACGATCAACGTCCGCGCCAACGTCATGGAAGGCGTCGCCGCCAAGAAGGCCAAGCTCGACAAGTACAACGAACTGGCGATGAACTATTCGGACGAGACAGCCGACGAGATGGCCCGTCTTCAGGACGAGATCGACAGCGAGAACCTTTGGGATCTCGACAGCCAGATCGACGTCGCGATGGAGGCGCTGCGCTGCCCGCCCGACGACGCCATGCCCGACACGCTCTCGGGTGGGGAGCGCCGCCGCGTCGCGCTCTGCAAGCTTCTGCTCGAAGCCCCCGAGATGCTTCTTCTCGATGAACCGACCAACCACCTTGACGCCGAGACCATCGCCTGGCTGCAACAGCACCTGATCGAGTACAAGGGCACGATCCTGATCGTCACCCACGACCGCTACTTCCTCGACGACATCACCGGCTGGATCCTGGAACTCGACCGCGGCCGCGGCATCCCCTACGAGGGCAACTATTCGGCCTGGCTCGAACAGAAGGCCAAGCGGCTGGAGCAGGAATCGCGCGAGGACAAGTCGCGTCAGAAGACGCTCGAACGCGAGCTCGAATGGATCCGGCAGGGCGCCAAGGCCCGCCAGGCCAAGCAGAAGGCACGGATCAACGCCTATAACGACCTCGCCAACCAGTCCGAGCGCGAAAAGATGGCGCGCGCCCAGATCATCATCCCGAACGGCCCGCGCCTGGGCGGCAAGGTGATCGACGTCCACGACCTGAAGAAGGCGATGGGCGACAAGCTGTTGGTCGAGGATCTCTCCTTCGACCTGCCGCCGGGCGGCATCGTCGGCGTCATCGGCCCGAACGGCGCCGGCAAGACCACGCTCTTCCGCATGCTGACCGGGCAGGAGACGCCTGACGGCGGCACGATCGAGTACGGCGACACCGTCAAGCTCTCCTACGTCGATCAGTCCCGCGACGCGCTCGACGCCAACGCGACGGTGTGGGAAGAGATCTCGGACGGCGGCGAGATCATCCAACTGGGCGATGCCCAGATGAACTCCCGCGCCTATTGCTCGGCCTTCAACTTCAAGGGCGGCGACCAGCAGAAGAAGGTGGGCCTCCTCTCCGGCGGCGAGCGCAACCGCGTCCACCTCGCCAAGCTCCTGAAATCCGGCGGCAACGTCCTGCTCCTTGACGAACCGACCAACGACCTCGACGTGGAAACCCTTCGCGCCCTCGAAGACGCCCTCGTCGACTTCGCCGGCTGCGCCGTGGTCATCTCCCACGACCGCTTCTTCCTCGACCGCATCTGCACGCATATCCTGGCCTTCGAAGGCGAGGCCCACGTCGAGTGGTTCCAGGGCAACTTCGAGGATTACGAGGAAGACAAGAAGCGGCGGCTGGGGGCGGATTCCGTCGAGCCGAAGCGGTTGAAATACAAGAAATTCAGCCGGTAACGGCTGGGTTTCTTGGATTTCCGGTTGGGTTCGACGCGTGCGCGAAAGCGACTTTGCGGAGCAAAGTTGCGTGCGGCACCCGGTTGAGGTCTTATGCTGCGTTGGGGCCGAAGCGGTTGAAGTACAAGAAATTCACCCGGTGAGCACCTGAACCCGAAGAGTGGAAGGTCCGGTGGACCTTCCGAGGTGCGAACGGGCGGAGGCTAGCGCGGGCCACTTGGATGTCCGTTTGGGTTTGACGCGTGCGCGGAAGCGGTTCTTTGCAGCAAAACTGCGTGCTACACTCGTATGGGTTGTGCATGCAGCCATCTTGCTTAGGGTATCTAACTTCAAGCATCTTTTTTTCACATCTTTAGTATATTTTAATGGAGGATAGACTTTGCCGGAACTAGCAACACACAAATTCAAAATTCGATTTGATGGTGGAATCGCAAATAAAAATCTTCTACCTCTCTATGACGGAACAACTTCGATTCAAGGCATCGGGCAGTCGCTTCAAATCGCTACTCATGCATTCATGACTGGCGAAATTGTGACTAGAGCAACAGCACTTCGTGGAGCACATTTTGTCATTCGCCCTGCCCGTCCCGGCAGTTTCATTGTTGAAGTCATAGCAGTGATTGAAGCCTATCCAGCGATGTCGGGAATAGTAACCGCGATAGGAGCTCCCGTATTCTATGACTTCATAAAAACAGCTTTTCGCCGCGCCACGGGCGATCTCGATGCTGAACCAGAAACGGCCCATCTTAAGAAGATTTATTCGAGGAGGGAACCTCCACCTCTTCAGAAACCTCCTGCCGACCTGGACGAACTTGCAGAAACCCTGGAGGGAAGCCTTCAGCGTGCGCACCGGCCAATTGGAGGCGGCGAAGGTGTCGCGACCATAGAAATCAATACACCAAGACAGCAACTTATTGAGCTCAATGCCAACACCAAAGACTGGGTGAACACACGTGAGGAGGCAATAGGAGTTGAGGTATTCACTGGTAACGTAACGAGATATAATTCGTTGTCTCGAAACGGACGTGCATACATCGATCAACTGGATAGAGTTTTGCCGATGCGTCCCGGCCCCGACTATAATTCTGGAGACTTACCATTGCTCACTTGGTCGCTACACGGCAGCAATGCTGGATTACCGAAGAAACTGCAATTTAGAGCCCGGCGGGTTAGTTCCGCAAATGGGCGCGTTAAACGTCTACTGCTTGTGGATAATACGAGAATCCCAGAAACTTAACCGGCAAGCCAGCGTATGGTGCGCAGTCACTGCGCACCATCCTCCCCATCAACCCACACCGCCGCCCGAACGCCTCGTCCGGACCCCTTCCGGCCCCGGCGCGCTTGAATCCCCCCTTAACCCACATCAGCGCCCCCTCCCCCATCCTGCGCTAACCTCCCCACCTCGGGCGCGACCTCCGCGCCCCAGCAATCGGAGAAAACCAATGCGCTTCACCCTACCCGCCCTACTTACCGCCACCCCGGCCTTGGCCTTCGCCCAGCCGAACGAGTACGGCCACATGATGGATTACGGCTATGGCTACGGGGTCGGCATGATGTTCGGCCCGGTCCTCTGGCTGATCGTCCTTGGCCTGATCGTCGCCGGCGTCATCTGGTTCGCCCGCAGGGGCGAGGGCGATCACGGCCCCGGCAAGTCCCGTGCCCGCGCGGAACTCGACATGCGCTTCGCCAAGGGCGAGATCGACGCCGAGGAGTATGCCGCGCGGAAGAAACTCCTGTCCGAATAGACGCCGGGTGCGCAACCTGCGCACCCTTTCCAAACCGATTTCCCTTGCCAAACGGCCGTCGAACCTCCATATACCCTTTCGCGAACGTTAATCTCTATCGACCACTGTCTCCCTTCACGGCTGTCAGTCTCTCGATCAAGACCGACCAAGCCAGGCTGCCGCACCCTGCGGGCAGCATCTAACTTAAGGAGACCCAACGGATGGCTAATGGCACCGTAAAGTGGTTCAACTCGACCAAAGGCTTCGGCTTCATCGCACCGGAAACCGGTGGCAAGGACGTTTTCGTCCACATCAGCGCCGTCGAGCGCTCGGGCCTGACCGGCCTGGCCGATGACCAGAAAGTGACCTACGACGTGGAAGCCGGCCGTGATGGCCGCGAGTCCGCAGTCAACCTGCAGCTGGCGTAAGCCACGCCACCAGGCAAAGTCGAAGGCGCACGTATCCCGTGCGCCTTTTTTCTTTGGCTCGGACAAAAACAAGGGCACCCGAAGGCGCCCGTGTTTCACTCATCCCGCTCTCAACCCATTCGTTGAACCGATAACCGGGCTAGTCTTCCGCCGATCCGTCGCGGCGCGTCGCGCTCGCCATGAACCGTGTCGACCGTCCTAGGTTTTCGAAGGACCGGCCTGTTCGGAAACCACCGGGGTTTCTTTGGTATCGGCTTGAGTTTTTGGGGAGTTGGTTCCGACGTCCTTCTTCAGGGCCGCCTCTCTCTTCGCCAGGTCGTTGAACGACATATTGGCTTCCTTTTCGCACCGCCGAGGAATCCGGCAGTCCTTTGGATATGGGGATAACCGCCGGTCAATACAATCGCGTCCGGCGCATAAGTCTTCATGCGCCGGACCTGACGTGAAGCAATCCGCTCAGCCTCAGGAAAACGCATTGCCCGCTTTCACGCCCAGCTTGCGAAAAATCGTCGCCGCCGGGCAAAAGCCCGTGAACGCCGATTGCAGAAGGTTAAGACCGATGAACACGGTGAACCACATCCACAGCGGCGATACCCACACGGTCAGCGCGACGCTGAGAAGAACCATCACTCCGGCAAAGGCCAGTACGGCCCGATCGATCGTCATTTCCATTTCTCCTTCTTCATCCGATTTCACCTTTGCGAGATCCATTGCAGGATTCCCGCCGCCGGCAGCGCGCCGGCTTGCCTGGCCACTTCGCGGCCATCCTTGAACCTGATCAGCAACGGGATACCCCGAATGCCGAATTTGCCGCCCGCCTGCGGGAAGGCCTCGGTATCCAGCTTGACGAATCGCGCCTTCCCCGACATCTCGCCTGCCGCCTTGGCAAACTCCGGCGCCATCATCCGGCACGGCCCGCACCAGCCGGCCCAAAAGTCCACCACCAGAGGAACTTCATCCAGCTTCCGGGCCTTCTCCAGCACGTCGAAGGTCACTTCGACCGGCTTCGACGGCATCAGCGCAGCACCGCAGGTTCCGCACTTCGGAGCGGCACCCAGCTTATCCTCCGCCACCCGGTTTCCCTGCCCGCATTCCAGGCAGGCGAGTTTCACGGCCATTGCAGCCCCCATACATTCATATTCCGTTATGTATTCACTTGTCTTGCACTGCGCAAGATCGACCGCCGAACAGAATTGAAAGTCCGCGGTCGACCGCACCACTGCAGTACCAGTGCCTTACCGACGAGGTACCCAGGCCGGATCTTGTCGCTGGTTACATCGCCACCGTCATTCTTGATGGCCACAACTTCAGATGGGCAGGGAGAAAGCGGTAAATGGCTGGAAAAGTGGCAAGATCCAGAAAGAGATTCATTCTTGTTGATATGGTTCGATGATGCGCCACGCTTTGCTATACGTACGTATATCGATCCCATACCAATACCCCCGTTGTCCTGCAGCGCCTGCCACCCCACCATCCCGTCAACTGCCGCCGCTCACGGACTTACACAGACGGCAGTCTACGGGAGGAAGGGCAGCGGCGCGGCAAGAAAGGGCGAGACGCTATCGTCACGGGACAACTTTCGGCCGCCCGCTGCCAATCTCGTCGCACTATCCGACGCGCCCGAGTGTCAGGCGGAAACTGCGACAGCCCACATGCCAAGCGCAAAAACCGTATGCGCGATCAACCCCATGAGTCGTACCTTCCACGGGTTCGCCGTCCGCGCCGCAGCCCAGCCCAAACCCATTCCGGGCTGCAAAAGGAACCATCCCGCGGCGATCGTCGCGATCGAAAAAATCCAGAGCGGCAGGAAGCTCGGGGCGGCCAGCCAACCGGTGCCGGCAATCACAACGAAGACCACGCCATAAAGTACGCCCACGGCATAATGGAATACCCAGCCCAGCCTTAGTTCGCCTGGCACCGCCTCGGCCGCGCCGATATCGGCGTGCCACATTCGACCCCGAAACACATGCGCCAACCACCGCCCGGGCATCGCCCAGTTCGGGAAAGCCTGCCCCGCAAGGCGGCTCAGCAGCCATGCCCAGATATCCATCGCGGCAGTGCCGCCAACACCCATCAACGCACCGATCACTACTGCTTGCATGGTCCCCTCCCGTTTTTCCGCATCCTTGGCAACCGAAGCGACGCGGGCAAGCCCGAAACGTGCGGCTGACTTGCGTGAATCGGTGGAATCAGCAATAATTTTTGCGCTATCTTCTACTCGACCCACTGTCTCCTTCACGGCCTCAGTCTCGATCTAGACGCTCTGGCCGCACCGTCGCATGTCGTGGACGGGATTGAAAATAAAGGAGAAACACGGATGGCAAGTGGCACCGTGAAGTGGTTCAACACAACCAAGGGTTACGGCTTCATCGCGCCTGACACCGGCGGCAAGGATGTTTTCGTCCATATCAGCGCCGTCGAGCGTTCGGGCCTGACCGGCCTTGCCGACAACCAGAAGGTCACCTACGACCTCGCGTCCGGCCGTGACGGTCGCGAAAGCGCCGAGAATATCTCGTTGGCAAACTGATCCGGCGCCGCCGTCCGAAGCTTTGGCGATGGACGGCCTTGGCGCCTGCTGAGCTCAGGCGCCATCCGTCTTCTGTGCCGGTGATCAAAAAGCGATAGTCCGGGAAACTCGAAAAATCATCGCTTGGCCGCTTGCGTGCGAGTGTGATTAGGTTCGCGCCGACGATCGATCGGAACGCTTCCATGCAGACTTCCCTTGTCACTCCTTATATCTTTGCGGCTCTGGTCGTGATCATCTGCGCCAACGCCGGTCTGGCCGAGGCACTGGGCGCACACCCGTTCTGGGCGGTCCGCGTTGCCTGGGTTGGTGTCCCGATCGGCTTGATCCTGGCGATTGCCACCAAACGCGTAGGACTTGCTTGGGTCATGCGGATACTGGGCTTCCTGATCTGTCTCGCCGGCGCCTACGCCGTGGCCTCCTTTGGGAAAGAGCGTTTCGCTGCCTCGTTTGCCGAAGACACACTCGCGGGCCGCATGTGGTATTTTGGCTGGATTGCCGTGACCGGGTTTGCCGCAGCCCTGGTTGCCGCCGTTTTCAGTCCGACACCCACTCAGTCCAGCGGATAAAGCATCGCGGACGCCGCATGGCGAACCGAAATCGTCAGCGAACGCAGCGCTTTCGCACCCACCCGGCTCGACTGCCAGTACAGCGGCGTATCCAACGGCGCGGTCGGATCAAGTGCCACCAGCCGTCCCTCTGCCAAGTCCTGACTGACGAGGGGTTCAGGGTTCATCCCCCAGCCAATCCCAAGGATTGCCGCTTCGACGAAGCCGCGCGTGGATGGCAGATAGTGGCTGGGCAACGTCAACCGCTTTCCAACGCGGGCCGACGCCCATTCCGTCTGCAGCCCGTCCTTCGCATTGAAGACAAGTGCCGGCGCTCTTGCGAACGCCTCGGCGGTCAGCCCATTGTCGAAGTAACGCGAAACGAACTCCGGGCTGGCAGTCGCCACATAGCGCAGTCGACCCAGCGCAATGCAATCTGCACCCTGTGTCGTCTCGGCGCGAGACGTAACGGCGGCGGCGACTTCGCCCCGTCGCAGCAGGTCTGCCGAGTGATCCTGATCCTCGACAAGAATCCGGAACAATCGCCTTTCGTGCCCGGCCAGCGCGGGAAGGAACCATGTCGCCAGACTGTCGGCGTTTACGGCGACCGCAACCGATAACCGGCTGCTTTCTCCCAACTGCTCTAACAGTTCCTCATCCAACCGCGCCATATCGCTGGCATGAACAGCGACGCGCGCGCCCAGCGCCGTGGCCGTAATCGGCGACATGCGGGAAAGAACAGGCCCGCCAACCCGATCCTCCAAAGCGCGGATTCGCTGGGAAACCGCCGACGACGTGATCCCGAGATGATGTGCCGCCGCCTCGAAACTTCCGGTTTCCAGAATGGCTGTCAGGGCCAGCAGATGCGGATGCATGAACATTAGCAGAACTAATCCAGAGTTAATTTGATTAGTTTGACTGTTTAACGTCCTTCCCGCAACTCCCCGACCCATGACCGCATTCGTTCCCGGCTTCGCCCTCAGCCTTTCCCTCATCCTCGCAATCGGCGCGCAAAACGCCTTTGTCCTGCGGCAAGGGCTTCGCGGACTTCATGTGGGTTCGGTGGTGCTGACCTGCATCATTTCCGAGGCCATTCTGATCTTTGCCGGTGTGGCCGGCTTCGGTGCCCTGACAAGGGCAATCCCTTTCGTTGGGGACATCGCACTCTGGGGCGGCGCGCTCTTTCTGGTCGCCTACGGCGCACTAGGCCTGTACCGGGCGCTCGCCAAAGAAGAGAGCCTGTCGGGATCCGGAGCCGCCCAGCAATCGCGCCGATCGGCTTTGCTCACCTGCCTGGCCCTCACATGGCTCAACCCTCATGTCTATCTCGATACAGTCGTCCTTGTCGGCGCCGTGGCCTCGCAATACGGCCACGATCGATGGTGGTTTGCTGCCGGAGCGCTTACGGCCTCTGCCTTGTTCTTCGTCCTTCTCGGCTACGGCGCCGTTTTTCTGCAGCCCGTATTCTCCAGCCCCAAGGCCTGGCGGCTCCTCGACATCGCGGTAGCAGGATTGATGTGGGTCATCGCCGCATCGCTGTTCACGGCTTGAGCCTGCCCGGCCCAGGGCGCATAGAAAGCCCATGGCCGAATTTCCCACTCCGCAACTCGATATTCCCAGCAACCGTCCTGTCGCGGGTGCGCTTTGGATGCTGGTGACCGGTTTCAGTTTCGTCGCGGTCACGGCCATCGTGAAACACGGCGCACAAGACCTTCCGGCCGCCGAATCCGCTTTCCTCCGTTACGTTCTCGGCCTCGTGTTCCTGATTCCGATGATCGGCTCTATGCGTCGTGCACACCTGACACCCCGTCAGCTTCGCCTCTTCGCGATGCGCGGCGGCGCTCACACGATAGGTGTGATCCTCTGGTTCTATGCCATGACCCGGATCACCATCGCCGAAGTCACGGCGATGAATTACATGACGCCGATCTACATTACGCTCGGGGCCGCGCTTTTTCTGGGCGAACGCCTCGCCCTCCGCCGGATCGTTGCCATCGCACTGGCCTTCACCGGGGCACTCATCATTCTGCGCCCAGGCATCCGCGAGATCACGGACGGCCATACCGCCATGATCGGCACTGCCGTTTTCTTCGCCGTCAGCTACCTGACGGCCAAGCGAATGGCCGACGAAGTCAACGCCTTGGTCGTCGTCGGGATGTTGTCCGTCACGGTGACGATCGGCCTCTTGCCCTTTGCCCTGGCCGTTTGGCGCACGCCGACGCCAGAGGAACTGTTCTGGATGTTTCTCGTCGCGGTATTCGCAACTCTCGGCCACTACACCATGACCCGTGCCTTCGCCGCGGCGCCGGTCGCCGTGACCCAGCCAATAACCTTTCTGCAACTCGTCTGGTCCGTTCTCCTTGGCGCGGTCTTTTTCGCCGAACCGGCCGACTTCTGGGTGGTCGCCGGTGGCACCGTGATCTTGGGGTCGGCAACCTTCATCACGATCCGCGAAGCGATGCTGAGGCGCCGAGGACAGACCGCACCGCCCCTCGAACCAGCAGAAATTGACGCAAACCGGACCGGGTAACTCCCATATTCGCGCAAATTGGCAAGGTCTCCCAAGGTTTTTGCCGGGATTCGCCACTATTTCGCCAACATCCCCGACGATTCTCTGCGCGACCGATTTAGGAGTCTCCGATGAGTAGTCCGCAGTCCGCCTCACCCAATGCCGGTTTCAAGGATCGCCTGAACCGTGTCGCCGAACGCCGCGCGCCACACGAGGCTGAAAGGCCCCGGATCGACGTCCTTCCCGACTGGAAGGAAAACGCGCAGGGTCCCGCAGGTATCGCGGCTGCGGTCCTGATCGGTATCGCATCCGTCATCGCCGTCCGCATCGTCCGATATCACTTCATGGGGGTCGCACTCGTCAGCGACAGCCCCGACATGACCCTGGCCACCGAGATGGTCGCGGCACTACTTCTCTCCTTCTTGATCTTCCTCCTTCTGCCCTGGAAGGGGATTCAGTATCGCTTTCTGCAATTCGGCGGCGTCGCCCTGATGGCTCTGACCATGCACAATATGGTTCACAGCGCCCCTGGCCTATTCCGTCTCGCCTTCTCTCCGGAGTGGACCGACCGCGTGCTTGCCGAAACACAGCCCGGTTCGATGTACGTCCGCGGCCAGTCGATTCCCTTCGCCGGCAAGATCAAGGGCGACAGTCCGGCAGATGACGTTGAACAGTCAGCGGCGGCCCTAGCGGCCGTTGACGGCGCCGAACCCGCCACCGAAGCCGAGGCGGCGCTGCCGCGTCGCGTCGAAATCGGACGGACAACGGTTGAAGAACTGAATTGACCCTCCGTTCGGGTTAGTATGCTCTCCGCCCACCAACGGCGGAGAGCGCACCATGACGAAAACCAACATCCTGATCCTTATGGTCGACCAACTGAATGGGACACTTTTCCCCGATGGCCCGGTCGAATGGCTTCACACGCCCAACCTCAAGCGCCTTGCCGCCCGTTCGGCCCGCTTTGCCAACACCTACACCGCATCGCCACTCTGCGCACCTGGCCGCGGCGGCTTCATGTCTTCGATGCTGCCTTCGCGCACCGGAATCTACGACAACGCTGCCGAATTCCGGGCCGACATTCCCACCTTTGCCCACCACCTCCGCCGCGCGGGCTATCAGACGATGCTGTCGGGCAAGATGCACTTCGTCGGCCCCGACCAGCTTCACGGATTCGAAGAACGGCTGACCACGGATATCTACCCCGCCGATTTCGGCTGGACGCCGGATTATCGCAAACCCGGGCAACGGATCGACTGGTGGTATCACAACTTGGGCTCCGTTACCGGCGCGGGCGTGGCCGAGACCACCAACCAGATGGAATACGACGACGAGGTCGCCCATTTCGCCGGTCAGAAGCTCTATGATCTTGCGCGCGGTCATGACGCACGCCCCTGGTGCCTGACGGTCAGCTTCACCCACCCGCACGACCCCTACGTCGCCCGGCGTCGCTACTGGGATCTCTACGAAGACTGCACCCACCTCGCACCGGACATCCACGCCTTCGCCTACGATGATCACGATCCCCATTCCAAGCGCATCTTCGACGCCAACGACTGGCGCTCCTACGACATCACAGAGGCACAAATCGCCCGCGCCCGGCGCGGCTATTTCGCCAACATCTCCTATCTCGACGACAAGATCGGCGAAATCCTTCAGATTCTAGACGACACACGGCAAGAGGCCGTGGTCCTCTTCGTCTCCGACCACGGCGACATGCTAGGCGAGCGTGGGCTGTGGTTCAAGATGAGCATGTACGAAGGCTCTGCCCGGGTCCCCTTGATGATCGCCGCCCCGGGGCTGGCACCAGGCCGCGTAGATACCCCGGTGTCGACACTCGACATCGGCCCGACGCTGGCCGAAATCGCCGGCATCGACGTCTCCGAAATCGCCCCTTGGACCGATGGCACGTCTCTTCTTCCGGTCGCCGCAGGCGAACCTCGCGGCCCCGTCCCGATCGAATACGCCGCCGAAGCCTCGATCACCCCCATCGTCGCTCTCCGCGACGGCCCGTGGAAATTTGTCCGCTGCCCAGCCGACCCCGACCAGCTTTTCAATCTCGACGACGACCGCAACGAACTGACCAACCTCGCCACCGACCCCGCCCATGCCGACACCCTGACCCGCCTCTCGGACCTGACGGATACCCGATGGGATCTCGCCGGCTTCGACGCGCAGGTCCGCGCCAGCCAGGCCCGCCGCTGGGTGGTCTATGAAGCGTTGCGCAAGGGCGGCTATTACCCTTGGGATTTCCAGCCGTTGCAGAAGGCGTCAGAGCGCTACATGCGCAACCACATGGACCTCAACGTGGTCGAGGAGAACCAGCGCTATCCCAGGGGCGAATGATCTTTTCCCGACAGGCAGTCCGAAGGGAAGGGTGAGTAACCGGCTCCGCAGGGTTGCTCGAAGTCACTGAAGGCACACTTGCTCAAATTGCCTTCGTAAAACCCGGCGAAAGCCCCTCTGATCAACCGACACGCTTGATGACCTCGTCAGTCAAGGCCTGGAATTCCTCTGACCAGGCCCCCTTGCCACGCTCCATCACGCCCTTTCCGACGCCCATGGTCTCGGGAAAGGCCACCCGGTGCCCAAGAACGCTTGAAGCCCGCGTAACACCCAAAGCCTTCAACGTGTTGTCGACATCCAGCGCGACGCGTGTGCCGGCCTTGGCCCGGTTCAGAACCACCATGACTTCCGCTTTCTCGCGCGCGGCCATGTCCAGAACGCCTTCGGTCGCCCATACATCCACCTGCGATGCCGAAACCGGCACGATCACAAGGTCGCTTTCCCGTATGGCGGGCTTCAGATCGCTATCGATCTTTGGCGGCGTGTCGACCAGCACGTAATCTGCTGTCGTTCGCAGCTTGTCGCATTCATAGGACACGCCCCAGGCGCTAGCGGTGGAGAATTCCATGCCCGGTTCTCCCGCGTCGCGCCGCGTCATGAACCAGCGACCGAGCGAGCCTTGCGGATCGGTGTCGAGCAGGACGACCTTCCGGCCCATCCGAGACAGTGCGACCGCCAGATTGGCGGCGATAGTCGTCTTGCCAGCGCCACCCTTCTGCTGGGCAACCGTTATGACTTTTCCGGCCATGATATGCCCCCTTCGCTGCGTTGCAGCATAGCCTAGGGCGCGCCACAAGGCAAATGGGATTACGAAGCTGCGAAATCGACGTCGTCGGCCCTCTCGACCACCAGCTCCCCATCCGGAAAGGGCCGCATCAACGCTTTCGCCGTTTCTTCATCACCGCTGAGCCATTCCTCGAACTGGTTCGGTCGCAGGATCACTCCCATGCGATGGTGAATGTCGCGCACATCGGCCGAAGGCTCGCAAGTTACCGTTGCCACCTGCTTGACGATCCGCCCGCCAGGCGCCTTCCAATCGTCTGTAATTGCTGCAAAAGCCATCAATCCTCCATCGGCGGGCCGTATGCGCCAGGGTTGCTTCCGCCGCTTCTCCCCGGTCCATTCGTACCAGCCGTCGCAAGGAACGATGGCGCGTCCGACGCCCGCAAACGCAGACTTGTCGAACACCGTTTCCGACCGCGCATTGACGATCGTCTCCATCACGGGACGCCCACGCGCATTCACACGACCGACCGGAATCATTCCCCAGCGCATGCGCGTCAGTTCGCGCGACGGCGGGCAGACGACGATCTCCTCGCCGGGCGAGATGTTGCGCCGCGGCGTCTCGTTCAACTCACCTGCGTCTGCCTCCATCCAGCGCGCGACCTCGTCCAGCGGCGTCTCCAGAAAGAAGCGACCGGGCATTTCACCGGTCCGCGGGAACGGCGGCCACGACTTCGATCTCGACCTTGAACTCCGGCCGTGTGAAGCCCGCCACGATCAGCAGCGTCGACGCCGGCAACCGGGTCACATCCGCCAGCCAGCGGTCCCGCGCTGCCATGTAGCCCGTCATGTGGGTTCTGTCGGTCACGAAAGCATTGATCCGCACGACATCAGCGCGACGCGCGCCGCCCTCAGCCAGAATTGCGTCGATGTTCCCGAAACAGATCTCCGCCTGCTCACCAGGATCCTCGGGTATAACCCCATTTTTCGCCAGTCCAAGCTGGCCTGAAGTAAAGATCAGCCGGTAGCCTTCCGGTACGGAAACGCCGTGGACATACCGTGCAAAAGGCGGTGCAATATTCTTCGGCTCCAGCACATCCATGATCGACTCCCTGTGGCAGCATCGCGAAAGACTGCCGCGCCATGCAGCCGCCGGCAAGTAAACCGAGAAGAATAATCTGCTTAAATGGAGTGCGAATCGTCACGAACCGTCTATTTATTGAGCGACCGCAAATCGGGCGGGCTGGGGTGCCCCGGGAACGTTTGAAGGCATCGCACAGCACCTCACATATGCCCGAAGACAACAGAATCTGGAGGTGAGGATGTCCAACATGAAAACTCTGACCGGCGCCGCAGCGATGGCTCTGACGGGCTCGGCGGCTCTTGCCGGCAGCCATCTGACCGAAGTCAGCTATGGCACGAACTGGGTCGCCCAGGCCGAGCACGGCGGCTTCTACCAGTCCGTCGCCGACGGCACATACGAAGAATGCGGCCTGTCCGTCACGATCATTCCCGGCGGCCCGCAGGTGAACAACCGTGCGCTCATGCTGGCCGGCCGGATGGATTTCCACATGGGCGGCGACCTTCTCCAGGCTTTCTCGGCGGCCGAGGAAAACATCCCCGTGGTGAACATCGCGGCGATCTTCCAGAAACACCCGCAGGTCATCGTGGCGCACCCCGAAACCGCGTCCAGCTGGGAAGACCTGAAGGACCTGACACTGTTCATTGGCGACAACGGCTACCAGTCCTACTACCAGTGGATGATGGCCGCCTACGGCTTCACCGCCGAACAGCGCCAGCCATACACGTTCAACCCGGCCCCGTTCCTGGCAGACAAGGAAACCGGGATGCAGGGCTACCTGTCGTCCGAGCCCTATCTCGTCGAGAAGGAAGGCGGGTTCACACCCAACGTTTTCCTGATCGCGGACAATGGCTACTCGTCCTACGCGACCACTATCGAGACGATGCAGCAGACTATCGACGAACGGCCCGAAGTGGTCGAGTGCTTCGTGGATGGTTCGATCAAGGGCTGGTACAATTACCTTTACGGCGACAACGCCGCCGCAAACGAGCTCATCAAGGAAGCCAACCCCGAGATGACGCAGGACAAGATCGACTATGCCATTTCCAAGATGAAGGAATGGGGCATTGTCGATTCGGGCGATGCCGAGACAATGGGCATCGGCGTGATCACCGACGAAAAGGTCGCTGACTTCTATAACAAGATGGTCGAGGCCGGTGTGGTCGAGGCTGGTATCGACTATTCGGCGACCTACACGACCCAATTCGTCGGCAAAGGCGTCGGCATGGACCTCAAGAAGTAATCTCGTTACGACAAAAAGGCCTGGCCGCGCACCCCCGTGCGGCCGGGCACGCTGCCGCCGGAGCCTCCTATGCCCATGCCTATCGACCAGCGCCCGCCGCTACTGCGGATGAGCCATGTCGAAAAGACCTTCAACGGCGACGTCGTCGCTCTGAAAGACATGCACCTGACGGTGAATGAAGGAGACTTCGTGTCGCTTCTCGGCCCGTCGGGATGCGGCAAGTCGACCGCGCTTCGCCTGATTTCCGGCCTGATCCACCCGACACGTGGAAAGATCGAGTGGGAGGGTGGGCAGAACGCAAACGACCTGGGCGTCGTGTTTCAGGAACCGACGCTGATGCCGTGGGCAACGGTCTCCCAGAATGTCTGGCTCCCGTTCCGGCTCCGCGGCATCTCCTACAACCAGGTACGCGATGACATTCTCGAAGCGCTGAAACTCGTTGGTCTCGAAAGGTTTCAGAACAGTTATCCGCGCGAACTCTCCGGCGGCATGAAGATGCGCGTGTCCATCGCCCGAGCGATGGTAACCAAACCGCGCCTGATCCTGATGGACGAACCATTCGCCGCGCTGGACGAGATAACGCGCTTCAAGCTGAACAACGATTTGCTTGAACTGAAAGCAGCCATCGATTGCACGGTGATCTTCGTAACCCACTCGGTCTTTGAAAGCGTTTTCCTTTCCGATCGCATCATCGTCATGGCTGCCCGTCCCGGCCGGGTGATCCACGAACTGCGTGTCGATACGCCCTACCCGCGACACGAAGATTTCCGCACCTCGACCGAATACGCAGCCCATACCCGCGCAACCTCGGACGCCCTGCACGAAGCGATCGGAGAAGCCGCATGAGCCTGACCGACACCGCCACCCCAGCCCCCAATGTAATCGACGAGGAAGAGGCAGCCCGCGCCCGGCGCGACAGGATAAACCGCATTGCCAAGTGGACTTTGCCGTCGCTTGTGATGCTGTTGACCGTGCTTGGTTGGCATCTCTACGTTACGGTCAACGAGATCCCGCACTATGTGCTGCCCGGTCCGGCGCTTGTGGCCAGGTCCATTTTCGAAGACTGGCCGATCCTTTGGCCCGCGATGCTGACCACTTCGCGCCTCACCTTGCTGGCCCTGTTTCTGGCAATCCTCGGAGGCGTCGCGCTGGCCGTCGCCTTCACCCAGTCGAAATGGGCCGAGATGAGCTTCTTCCCCTACGCCGTCATCCTGCAGGTGACACCGGTTGTGGCCATCGCTCCCTTACTGCAAATCTACGTGGAATCGGCCTTTGTCGCCGCCCTTCTCTGCGCCTGGATCGTGGCTTTCTTTCCGATCCTGTCGAACACGACCATCGGACTCAAGTCCGCCGACCACAATCTTCAGGACCTATTCACCATCTACGGCGCATCCCGCTGGCAGCGCTTGCGCTACTTGGCAGCGCCGTCGGCTCTGCCGTTCTTTCTCGGTGGTCTCAAGATCGCCGGCGGACTTGCGCTGATCGGCGCCGTCGTCGCCGAGTTCGTCATCGGGCGCGCTGGCACGGGCCTCGGCCTTGCCTCGACGCTCCTCGAAGCGTCCTATCGTTTCAACTTCGGCCGGCTCTACGCGGCGCTGATCCTCATATCCTGCATGGGCATTGTCATCTTCGCGATCACCTCGACCATCAGCCATCTGATGCTTCGCAAGTGGCACGAAAGTGCCCTGAAGCGCGATTGATGTCACGCTTCGGTCAATCAAGCGGGCCGATACGGCTCCGCAACGTCACGATCCCGGGATGCTTCCTCGGCCGGACGGAAGACCTTGTCGTGACCGATCTCTCGATCTGGGACAACAAGCTCAGCGATCGGGGCGGGAAAGATATCGAGATGAACCGGTCGCTCGTTCTGCCCTGCTTCGTCGACATGCACACGCATCTCGACAAGGGCCACATCTGGCCCCGTGCCAGCAACCCCGACGGCACCTTTGCAGGCGCGCTCAGCACGGTCGCCAGCGACCGCGCCGCGAACTGGACCGCCAAGGATGTCCGGGCCCGCATGGAGTTCTCTCTCCGCTGCGCATGGGCATACGGTACCCGCGCCATCCGCACCCACATCGACTCCCTTGCGCCGCAAGACGAGATCTCCTGGCCTGTCCTTTCGGAACTGCGGGAAGAATGGGCAGGCCGGGTCGAACTTCAGGCCTCCAGCCTGATCGGCTGCGACAGCTACGACTCCATTCTCGATGGCTACGCCCATACCGCCGACATCGTCGCGGCGACGGACGGCGTTCTCGGCATGGTCACTTATCCCGTGCCGGACCTCCGCCAACGCCTTCTCGACCTCTTCCAGCTGGCCGCGGACCGCGGACTGGAAGTCGACTTACACACCGACGAAACGATGGACCCCTCCTGCGAAACCCTTCGCATGATCGCGGAAACCGCCCTGGAGATCGGCTGGACCGACCCGATCACGGTCGGCCATTGCTGCTCGCTTTCCACTCAGGACGAGACACGCGCGATGGACACACTGGATCTCGTGGCAAAGGCCGGAATCAGCGTTGTCTCGCTCCCGATGTGCAACCTCTACCTTCAGGACCGGCAGGCAGGCCGGACGCCCCGCTTCCGTGGCATCACGCTCGTGCACGAAATGCGTGCCCGCGGCATCAACGTCAGCTTCGCATCCGATAACACGCGCGACCCGTTCTACGCCTACGGCGACATGGACATGGTCGAAGTCATGCGACAGGCTACCCGCATCGGCCACCTTGACCATTCCGACCCGGACTGGCCGCACAGCTTCTCGACAAATCCGGCCCTGGCCTGCGGCTTCCAACCGCCGGCATTCGAACCCGGCGCACCTGCCGACTTCATCGTCTTCAAGGCGCGCGACTGGTCCGAATTCCATTCCCGCCCGCAGACCGACCGCATGGTAATCCGCGACGGTGAACTGATTGACGCAACGCTGCCGGATTATTCCGAACTCGACCACCTGATGGGGTTATGACCATGAAAGACAACGTCGCCGCCGCAAAAGCCGCGCTTTCGCATCTCGACATCGAGCAGAAAGATGTCGCCATCAAGGCCGCCAGCCGCGACTTCTTCTGGTATTCCCCGGTTCTGAAATCGCGCCTCGACCACGTAACGGCAGATTTCGTCGTCCGGCCTCGTTCCGAGGCCGAGGTCATCGAGATCCTGAAGACCTGCTATGCCCACGACTGCCCCGTAACCACCCGCGGCGCAGGCACGGGCAACTACGGTCAGGCCATGCCGCTCGCGGGCGGCTGCGTCATGCATCTTCGCCACATGGACAAGGTCAGGGAAATTCACCCCGGTCGCGTCGTCACCGAACCGGGCGTGCTGCTGAAAGACCTCGACGCGGCCACGCGCCAGCATTCGGGCCAGGAACTCCGCATGTTCTCCTCCACCTGGGCCACCGCCACCATCGGCGGCTTCATCGCAGGCGGCTCGGGCGGCGTCGGGTCCTGCACCTGGGGGTCGCTCCGCGACCTTGGCAACATCATCCGCCTGCGCGTCGTGACCATGGAGGCCGAACCCCGCATTCTCGAATTCCGGGGCGAGGAACTGGCACGCGTCTCCCACGCCTACGGCACCAACGGCATCATCACCGAGTTGGAAATGCCCCTCGCCCCCGCTTACGACTGGACCGAGATGTTCGTCGTCACCGAGGACTTCATGGATGCCGTCCGCTTCGCCGAGGATCTGGCCAACCAGGACGGCATCTTGATGAAGCTCGGAACCGTCTTCGAGGCGCCCATCGCGCACGACTATTTCCAGCGCGTCAAGCCGCACGTGGAACCGGGCACCAACATGATCGGCCTGATGATCGCGCCGCACTCGATGGATGGCTTCCTGACCTTCCTCGGCCGCCGCCCCGAAGCCCGCCTGATCTACCGATCCGACGACAACGATTGGGAGCGCAATCCCGGCCCAGTCTTCGAATACGGCTGGAACCACACCACACTTCGCGCCCTCAAGGTCGATCCCTCGATCACCTACCTCCAGGTCCGCTACGGTTTCCCGCGGCACAAGGAACTGATCGAGAAGATGCAGTCCGCGCTCAGCCCCGAAGTCCTCCAGCACCTCGAAGTGCTCCGAGAAGGCGGCAAGGTCATCTTCGCCGGCCTCAGTCTCGTGAAATTCACGACGGAAGAGCGATTGGACGAGATCGTGAAGATGCACGAGGACGCGGGCGCGATGATCTTCAACCCGCACCGCTACACGCTCGAGGAAGGCGGACGCCAGACCGTGGATGACCGGCAACTCCGCTTCAAGAAGGAAGCCGACCCCAAGGGCCTGCTCAATCCCGGCAAGATGATAGCCTGGGACGATCCCCAATGGTCCTACGACCGCATGTATGCCTACCCCAAACTGCAGGCCGCGGAATAACCGGACGCCTTGACTGAAATGCTTCTTCTTTTCGTAACTACTCCAGGGGGGCTCGGCGCAGCAGAGCGGGCGACAGCGTCCCCCTCCTCCCTGAACGAAAGAGCTGCTCCATGACCCGTGCCCTCGTCCTCTTCGCCCACCCCTGCGAGGAAAGCTTCGGCGCGTCGCTCCACCGCACGGTCGTCGATACGCTTACCGAACGCGGCTGGGACGTGGACGACTGCGACCTTTATGCCGAAGGCTTCCAGCCGATCCTGACCACCGAAGAGCGCCGCGGCTACCACGACGAACCGGCAAATATCGAACCTGTGAAAAACTATGTCGAACGCCTCCGCGCCGCCGAGACACTCGTCTTCTCCTTCCCCGTCTGGAACTTCGGATACCCGGCAATTCTCAAGGGCTTTCTCGACAGGGTCTTCCTGCCCGGCGTCTCGTTCAAACTCGTCAATGGCAAGGTCCGCCCCAACCTTACCCAAGTCCGGAAACTCGCCGCCGTCACCACTTACGGCGGAACCTGGCTCCGCGCCTTCGGGGCCGGCGATCCGCCGCGCAGCCATTTCACCCGCGCGGTCCGTTACGCAACCCAGCCCACGAAGACTCGCTACCTGGCACTCTACGACATGAACCGTGCAACGGACGCCCGCCGGACCGCCTTTCTCGAGCGCGTGCGCCGCGAGATGGAAACCTTGTGAAGGCCCTTGTTGTCTACTGCCATCCCCGCGGAGAAAGCTTCACCGCAGCCGTGCGTGACACGGTCCTGAGCCGCCTCGCTGCACGGGGTTCCGAAACCCGGATCATCGATCTCTATGCGCGCGGCTTCGATCCGGTCCTGTCCGCCGCCGAACACGAAGGCTACGAGCTTTATCCCCAGAACTGCACCCCGGTCCAAGACGACGTGGACAGTTTGAAATGGGCCGACACCCTGATCTTTGTTTACCCGACCTGGTGGTATGGCCTGCCCGCCATGCTCAAGGGCTGGCTCGACCGCGTTTTCCTGCCCGAAGTGGCCTTCCTGATGCCGACGCCCGAAAGGAAATCCATTGCCCGAGGTCTCGAGAACATCACCCGCCTCGGCGTCTTCACCACCTGCGGCGCACCGTGGTGGCTGACCACTTTCGTCGGCGCACCCGGCAAACGCACCATCCTGCGCGGCGTCGGCCTCCTCTGCGCCAAGGGCCACAAGAAGACCTTCGCGGCGCACTACCTGATGGACAGTTCCACCGACGCCAGCCGAAAGGCGCACCTTGACCGCGTCGCGCGCAAGATGGATCGTTTCCTGAACTGAAAGGAACCCCGCCCATGATACCGGTTCTCGACTGGTCCCGCTTCACTTCCGGCAAGGATCGCGACGGCTTCGTGAAAGACCTCGGTCATGCCTGCCGCGACACCGGCTTCTTCCTCGTCTCGGGCCACGGCATCCCGCAATCCCTGATCGACGGCGCCTTCACCGCCGCCGACGCCTTCTTCGGCCTGCCGGCCGAGGTCAAGGCCGCCTCGGACATCAGGCTCAGCCGAAATAACCGGGGTTGGTCGGCCGAAGGCACCGAGAATCTCGACGATTCAAAGCCCGATCAGGTCGACCGCAAGGAAGCCTTCAACATCGGCCTCGAACTCGCCGATGACGACCCGCGCATGGGCCAGCCCTTTCGCGGCCCGAACAACTGGCCCGATCTCCCCGGCTTCCGTGATACGATGCTCACCTATTTCGAAGCCGTTCACCAACTTGGGATCGATCTGCACCACGCCATTGCACTCGACCTTGGCCTGCCCGAAAGCTACTTCGACCCATTCCTCGACGAACCGCTGGCCACGCTCCGCATGCTCCACTACCCGGCTGGTGATCCCAGGCCCGGCACCATCGGCGCGGGCGAGCACACGGACTACGGGTCCATCACCATCCTGATGGGAGACGGCGAACCTGGCCTGCAACTCAAGCCCCGTGGACAGGACTGGATCGACGTGCCCGGCATCCCCGGAGCCTTCATCGTAAACATCGCCGACTGCCTGATGCGCTGGACCAACGACATCTACGTTTCCACCCCGCACCGCGTCCTCGTTCCGAAGCGCCAGCGCCGCAGCCTGGCCTTCTTCCTCGACCCGAACCCCGACGCCGTGATCGAGGCCCTTCCCGGCACCGGCGCCGCCAAGTATCCCTCCGTCACCGGCGCGGAATATCTGAAGATGCGTCTCGACGCGACCTACAAGGACAAGGTGACCGCATGAGACGTCTAGATTGGGCAGACTACCGCGCGTCGGAATATGCCGACATCGACCCCGAACAGACCATCGCTGTCCTGCCCACTGCTGCGATCGAACAGCACGGTCCGCACCTGCCGGTCGGAGTCGACACAATGATCGCCGAAGGCATGCTGGCTGAGTTGCGCCGCCAATGTCCCGACGACCTCGATATCCGCATCCTGCCCGTCCAGGCCGTCGGCAAGTCGAACGAACACCTCTTCGCCAGGGGCACGCTTACACTCACCGCTGAAACCGCGCTGCGCGCATGGACCGAAATCGGCCTGTCGGTCGCCCGAGCAGGCGTCCGCAAGATCGTCATCGTCAACAGCCACGGCGGCAATCTTGACCTGGTATCCATTCTCAGCCGCGAACTGCGCGTGCGGGCGGGCATGTTGGCGGTCAAATGCCAATGGGGCGGGTTCGGCGCTCCCGAGGGGCTCTACTCCAAGCGCGAGATAAACTTCGGCATCCACGGCGGCGACCGCGAAACATCGTTGATGCTGCACTTCCGCCCGGAAACAGTGGACATGTCCCGGGCAAGGGATTTCTCCTCCACCGCAGAGAGCGCAACAATCCCGCCGATAGGCCCACTTTCCTACGGTTGGGTCGCAACCGACCTCAGCGCCGACGGCACAGTGGGTGAAGCACATCATGCAACCGCCACGAAAGGCAAGGTCACCTGCGAGCACCAGGTGGCCGGTTTCATCGATCTGCTCCGATTCGTCCGCGACCGCGGGATCGGCGATCTTCAGCCAATTTCGGCGCACTATACGTAAGACTATTTCAATCGCACGTTGACTTGATGTTTATTCGCAAGTGCTATGAGTGCGGCGGAATAAACCGTCGGCAAGGGCAACGACCCTTGGGGAGAGGATTATGGCTATCGGAGCAGTGGCGCTAAGCCTACCAGTCGCGTTATTGGGATCGGTCCTTGTGAGCGTGCTCAACGGACTGGATCTCTGGCAGTGTTTTGCGGCCTATTCCATCGTCGGCTTCATCACGTTGCTGTTGATCGTTACGGCTTCAGCGATCGAACCCGCAGTACGCGACTCCAGGGCCGAAAAAGTACAAACGCGACAAACACGGGCCTAGGCGTCGTAATTCGCGACACGGTCGCGGAACTTCTCGAAGAACTGCGCTGCCAGTTTCTTGGATGTCGATTGAACCAGGCGATTGCCAAGCTGCGCCAGCTTTCCGCCGATATCGGCCTTCGCATCGTACTTCAGAAGCGTCTCGTCTCCCCGGTCCTCAAGCATCACGTCCGCACCACCCTTGGCAAATCCCGCAGCGCCGCCATTCCCCTTGCCCGAAAGCGAGAAATGGTCGGGCGCCCCTGTCGGATCAAGCGTGACGTCGCCGGAAAACTTGGCCTTCACCGGCCCCACCTTCAGCACGACCTTGGCGGTCAGTTCATTGTCGCTGGTCCTCTCCAGCTCCTCGCACCCCGGGATGCAATCCTTCAGCACCTCGGTATCGTTCAGCGCGGCATAGACCTTGTCACGCGGCGCGGGGATCAGGATCTCGTCACTCAGGTCCATATTGGGTCTCCGGAAAACTGTTCACGTCAGATGGATGCTCAGCCCGACCAAAGTCAAGCGGTGCTCAAGCCAGCCCCAACTTGCCGGCCATGCCGATCCGCTGCATCTTGCCCGTGGCGCCTTTCGGGATCTCGTCAAGGATCACGATTTTCCGCGGCACTTTGAAATCCGCCATTCTTTCTGATGCAAACCCGCGGATCTCTTGCTCGCTGGCCTCCGCCCCGTCACGCAGAACCACCGCTGCCCCGACTTCCTCGCCCAGTTTGGGATGCGGAATGGCAAAGGCCACGCACTGCGCTATGGCCGGGTGATCCATCAGCACTTCGTCCACCTCCAGCGGGCTGATCTTCTCGCCACCGCGGTTGATGATCTCCTTCAGCCGTCCCGTCAGCCGAAGATAACCCTCGTGGTCGAAGGCCCCCTGGTCTCCGGTACGGAACCAGCGCTTGCCGTCGGCCTCGAAGAAGCTCTTGGCATTTGCGTCAGGGTTGCCCTCGTAGCCCGGAGTTACGTTCGGCCCCGAAATCACAACCTCGCCCACGCCTTCTGCAAGTCGATCCTCGACCTCATGCGCGACCCGCACCTCGGGTCCGGCCGCCACTCCCACCGACCCTGCCTTCTGGGCTCGCGGCGGAAGGGGATTGCTGCACATCTGGTGCGCAGCTTCTGTCATGCCATAGCTTTCGATCACCGGCGCGCCAAAAGTCTCGGCCAGTGCCTGGAACACCTGCGGCGGAAGCGACGCCGAAGACGAGCGGATGAATCTCAGCGGGTTGGTACCGATCACCTCGGCGTTCCGCCCGGCACGCGAAAGGATAGCCTGATGCATCGTCGGTACCGCCGTGTACCATGTCGGCCGCGCGTCGCTCATCCAGCCGAAGAAACGCAGCGCATCGAAACCGGGCGCGCACCAGATCGAGGCGCCCGACGCCAGCGAGGCCGAAACAGCAGCAACCAGCCCGTGAATATGGAACAGCGGCATCACGTTCAGACAGCGATCCGCCGGTGACAACTCAAGCGAGGTACGGATGTGACGCGCCGACGCCGCGACGTTCGACTGCAACAGCGGCACGATCTTCGGCCGCGACGTGGTGCCCGAGGTATGCAGGATCAACGCGATGTCATCAGAGGCGGGTTCACCGTCCGGCGCCTTGCCGGCAGGTCCACTAAGACGGAATGCTCCGGCGGGCGCACCCTCCTCTACCCAAAGACGCAGCACCGTAAGCCCGAACCTCTCGGCCGCGGCCAGCGCGGGCCCGTCATAGTCCTCGGCCACAACAATGGCTTTGGCTTTCAGGTCTTCGAGATAGAAGGCGAATTCGTCCTCACGATAAGCAGGGTTCAGTGGCGCCGTTACTGCCGCCTGGGCAATGGTCACGAAGGCAGAAGCCATCTCCGGCCCGTTCGGCAAGACAATCGCCACCCTGTCGCCGCGTCCGATCCCGAAACCGCCAAGCGCGGCGCGAACATCCGAGGACAAAGTCCTCAGGGCCCCGTAGGACATCCAATCGCGACCTGGTGCCCCGAAAGCCGGCGCGTCGTTCGGATGGTCCCGGATCAGTTCTGCAATAGTCACCGCCATGTCGTCCTCCCTAATCCCAGAGGCCACTTAGCCGCTTGGCGCGCCATTGGCAATTTTTCCGGATGCGACAACGAGATCCTTCGCACGCCGCCTTAACGATGAGCCGCAAAACGCAGGAATTCAGGACAAGTACCGACGCGATACCGACGTAATACCGACGTGATACCGAAACCTGTTTCTCACTATATTTCAGATGGTTAACGCAGAAACGGTTGCGGATCTCGACCAGCAACCGATCTCTTGCGTCAGATTTCGTTCACCGCGCGGTTCAGGCGACGACTTCGTAGCCGGCCTTGGTCATGACCCGCATCAACTCGGCATGGCCAATCTCTGCCATTCTCATAGGCGGCGCCTTCGTCGGATCCTGCTCGGCTTCAACGACGAACCAGCCCTCGTAGCCATGGTCCGCGAGTCTCTGGACGATGGCCTCGAAGTCCAGAGATCCGTCACCCGGAACGGTGAACGCCCCCTTGATGACCGCGTCCAGGAAACTGTCCTTCGACCAGTCCAGGGCATCGACCACATCCTGCCGGATATCCTTTGTATGCACGTGTGTGATGCGGTCGTGATACTTGTCGATCACCCGCAACGGATCGCCGCCCGCGAAAGCCAGGTGGCCTGCATCCAGAAGCAGGGGGATACTTGAATTGGCCATGAAGGCGTCCAGTTCGTGCTCGTACTGAACCACTGTCGCCATGTGGTGATGAAAGCTCAGCGGCATCCCCTGATCGGCGGCCCATTCACCGAACTCGGACACCTTCCGGCCATAGGCCTTCATTTCGTCGTCAGTCAGAACGGCCTTTCGATTCAAAGGCATGTTCCGATCGCCCTGGATTGACTGACCCGTCTCGCCGTAGACGATGCAGGGCGCGTCCACTGCCTTGAACAGTTCGATCATCGGCTGGATGCGTTCCTTGTTGGCCTCCATGTCCTCGCAGGACAATGTGCCCGAGAACCATCCGCCGCACAGAGTGACATCTGCCGCTCTCAGGATCGGCAGCATCTCGTCGGGGTCCGAGGGGAACCGCCGGCCAAGTTCCATGCCCGTGAAGCCGACACTGCGCGACTGGCGCAGGCATTCCTCAAGGCTGACATCGTCCGACAGTTCGGGAAGGTCGTCGTTCCACCACGCGATGGGCGACATGCCAAGTTTGGCTTTCATTGCGTTACACTCCGACGCGCTGTTTCTTGCGGATTTCCTCCTGGTGCGCGCGCGCTTCCTTCACCGTGTCGCGGTTCGAGATCTCAGGCACGCCCACATCCCAGTCGGCATCTCCGGGCACCCAGCTATAGGCATCCGTGACGATCGACAAGACGGTGGTTTTATCGTTCGATTTCGCCCATTCGATCGCCGCCTCGAGATCGGCCAGGCTTTCGCAGTGGCGCCCTTCGGCACCCATCGACCGGGCGTGTTCAGCGAAGTTGACGTGCAGCGGTTCACCCTCGCCCTTCACTCGGCAATCCTTCAGCAAGTTGTTGAAACCGGGGGTTCCCTTGAACTGCTGCAAACGGCTTATAACCGCGTATCCGCCGTTGTCGCAGATGATGACGATCATCTTATGGCCGGTCAGAACCGACGAATAGATGTCGGAATTCATCATCATGTACGACCCGTCGCCGACCATGACGAAGACCTCGCGCTCACCATTCGAGGCCATCGCGTTGCCCCAGCCTCCGGCCACTTCGTAGCCCATGCACGAGAACCCGAATTCCAGGTCGAAGGTGTTGGGGTTCTTAACCCTCCAACCCTTGGCAACCTCGCCCGGCAGACCGCCCGCGGCGGTCAGCATGTGGTCGTTCTCGCCAGCCGCTTCGTTCACCTTGGCGACCACCTGTGCATAGGTTGGAACCGGCGCGTTCGTGGGGGCCTGATGTTCGTCCAGCAACCTGTTCCATTCCGCGAACATCGCCCTGGCGCTCTCCATGTGCGCCGCCGCGACCGACCAGTCGCCCAACGCGGCGTCAAGTTCGTCAACACCTTCCAGCGCGTCGGCCACCACGGCCACTGCACGGTGCTTGGTGGCATCCCAGCGAGCAGCATTGATCGAGATGAATTTCGCGTCTCGTGAAAAAGCGGTCCAGGAACCTGTGGTAAAGTCCTGCAACCGCGTTCCGATCGCCAACACGACATCTGCTTCCTCGGCCAACGCGTTGGCGCTGGTCGACCCGATGATCCCGATGGGACCCGCATGAACAGGGTGATTATGCGTGAGCGCCCCCTTGCCGGCAATGGTTTCGACCACCGGAATGCCGCGCTTCTTGGCAAAGGCCGCAACAGCGTCCTCGGCACCCGAATAGCGTACTCCGCCACCAGAGATGATCAGCGGTTTCTTGGCCGTCATCAGCACCTCGGCAGCCTCTTCCACCACGCGACGGTCCGGACGCGGACGCGGAATGCGCCAGACCTTCGGCTCGAAGAAGGCGTCGGGATAGTCGAAGGCCAGTTCCTGTGTATCTTGTGGCAGCGCAATGAAAGCCGGACCGCAGTCGGCCGGATCAAGCATTGCTGCAATCGCCTGCGGAAAGCTGGCAATAATCTGAGCCGGATGCATGATCCGGTCCCAATAGCGCGACACAGCCTTGAAGGAATCGTTCACCGTGATCGTCGGATTCCCGTAGTGTTCCACTTGTTGCAGCACAGGGTCGGGCAAACGGTTGGTAAAGGTATCGCCCGAGATCAGCAGAACCGGCAAACGGTTTGCATGCGCCACACCTGCAGCAGTCACCATGTTCAGAGCCCCGGGCCCAATGGAAGATGTTGCCACCATAATCTGCCGCCTGCGCTTCGCTTTTGCGAAGCCGATGGCCGCCAACGCCATTGACTGTTCATTCTGACCGCGCCACGTCGGAAGCTGATCCTGCACGGCCTCCAGTGCTTCGGAAAGACAGGTGACGTTCCCATGCCCGAAAATGGCGAATACGCCGGCGAACAGCGGTACACGTTCGCCGTCAATCTCGGTGAACTGGTTGCAAAGGTAGCGCACCACGGCTTGTGCCATCGTCAGGCGCTGGGTTCCCTGGGACATCATGAATCCTCCCTTGTGTTCCAGATTGTTTATTGACACTCATCGGATGTTGCAACGATTATTGCGGTTAAGAGGAGGCTGCACAAAACAATTCATCCACGATGCCGCTGGACTAGTGCATGCATCGGCTGCAAAGCGTCCTGAGAAAGTTGCCAAATGGACGCGCAAACAATTTTCGGGGAAAAACATGTACGACGAATACGGCCTATTCATCAATGGATCCTGGCAAATGGCATCGGACGGTGTGACTGCCGAGATCCTGAGCCCGGTTACGGAACAGGCCATCGGTATCGCTCCGCAGGCAAGCGTTGCCGACACAGAAGCGGCCATTGCAGCCGCTGAAAAGGGGCTTGAATCCTGGCGCAGGATGCCCGCCTTCGACCGCGCTGATGCGCTTCACCGGATCGCCGACGCCATGTCGGCCTGCGCAGATAAGGCGGCCCGCATCATCTCGACTGAAACAGGCCGTCCGCTGGCCCAGTCTCAGCGCGAATGGGTGCTCTCCACTGACCAGTTTCGCTGGCACGCGGAAGAAGCCCGTCGCATATACGGTCGCATCGTCGAAAGCCGCGCGCCCGGAGGTCGGTTCGAGATCCACCACGAACCGGTCGGGGTCGCCGCCGCCTTCACCGCCTGGAACTTTCCGGCGGTTCTGGCGGCGCGCAAGGTCGCGCCGGCACTTGCGGCAGGCTGCTCGGTCATCGTGAGACCCTCCAGCCAGACGCCCGGAAGCGTGATGATCCTCTTTGATTGCCTGAAGGCCGGCAACCTGCCAGACGGGACCGTCGGTCTCGTTATAGGCTCTACCGCGAACACGTACGGCCCACTCATGGCGTCCCGGGCCGTTCGCAAGGTATCGCTTACCGGGTCCACCCGTGTCGGTCAGCAGATGATCCGCGACGCTGCGGACACAGTCAAGAAAGTCTCGATGGAACTTGGTGGCAATGCTCCTTGCATCATCTATGACGACGCAGATCTCGACGCCGCACTCGACATTCTGGTGCCCACCAAGTTCGCCAACAGCGGACAGGTTTGCGTCACCCCCGACCGTTTCTTCGTTCACGAAAGCCGGCATGACGCGTTCGTCGAAGGCTTCGTCAATCGGACAAGAAAAATCGTGCTCGGCAACGGGCTGGATGAAGGTGTGACGATGGGGCCACTCATCAACGCCGGACGGTTGAAGGAAATCGAAGGCATCGTCGCCGAGGCCGTCCGTGATGGTGCGACCGTGGCCACCGGAGGCAAGCGGGCCTCGGGATTCAATGCCGGGCATTTCTACGAACCGACTGTTCTGACGGGTGTGAGCGATGACATGCGCGTGATGGCGGATGAGAATTTTGGCCCGGTCGCGGCCATCACCTCTTTCGGTGCGGACGACGAAGTGATCGAGCGCGCCAACTCCACGGACATGGGGCTTGCCTCCTACGCCTTCACGAAGTCACAGGAACGTGCCCGCCGGTCGGTCGCAGAACTGAAGTCCGGCATGGTCGGTATCAACTCCGTTGCGTTGGCCGCATCCGAAGCGCCGTTCGGTGGAACGAAATTCTCGGGCATGGGGCGCGAAGGCGGTATAGAAGCAATCCGTGACTATCTCGACATCAAGCTGGCCCAGGTGGCCATCTGAGGGGAAACTAATGGCTAACTTGTTGAAAGAAAAGTGGAAA
Source organism: Silicimonas sp. (assembly GCA_040220415.1). Lineage (GTDB taxonomy): Bacteria > Pseudomonadota > Alphaproteobacteria > Rhodobacterales > Rhodobacteraceae > JAVJUV01. Next base: position 61,283 of record JAVJUV010000089.1, on the reverse strand, counting down.
GCCGGTAAGCCGACCATCAACGGATGGTGTTCGATCGGCAGTTCGTTCAGCGCCGAAATCATGGCGGCACAGGGTTTCGACTCGGTTTCGATTGATGTCCAACATGGCGCTCTGGACTATGGTGCCGCACTTCCGATGCTTCAGGCGATCCGCGCTTCCGGCACTGTTCCCATGGCGCGCGTGCCCTGGCGTGAGCCGGGCATCATCATGAAGATGCTCGACGCGGGCGCAATGGGGATCATCTGCCCGATGATCAACAATCGCGCCGAAGCCGAGGAATTCGTCAGTTTCATGCGCTATCCGCCACTGGGACAGCGCAGCTACGGCCCGACCCGTGCGACCTTTGCCATGCCCGGCTACAACGTCAAGGACGCCAATGCCGACATTCTTGCCTTTGCCATGATCGAGACTGCCGATGGTGTTGCAAATCTTGACGAGATCGCCGCAACGCCCGGTCTCGACGGTCTCTACGTTGGTCCGGCGGATTTAACCCTTGGAGTGACCCAAGGACGGCTTCCTCCCGGATTCGACCGGACCGAAGACGAGATGCTGGAGGTCATCAAACGAATTGCCGACGTGGCGAGTGCAAACGGAATCGCATCAGCGCTGCATTGCGGTGCTGTGGACTATGCGGTCAAGGCTACCGGCTGGGGTTACAACATGGTGACGGTTTCGGGCGACGTCCGCCTTCTGGCCGCCGCTGCGAGTGACGCAGTCAGCCGTTTCCGCGATCTGACGGGCACCGATGGTGGCACGGGGCAGAAAGGCAGCTACGGATGACCCACGTCCTGGTTGTCGGCTCGATCCATCCTGATGCAGTCGCCATGCTGGAAGCGGCTGACGGTGTGACCTACGAACTGACCGATGGTGCAACCGAGGATTGCTATGCCCACCGGATCGCGGACGCAGATGTTTTGCTGATTCGGACGCAGCCAATGACAGAAGCCACGATCAGCAATGCGAAAAGGCTTCGCCTCGTGTCGCGCCACGGCGTGGGCTACGACGCCGTGGACACGAACGCTCTGACAAAGCGCGGAATTCCGCTTTGCATCGTCGGTGACGTGAATTCAGGCGGCGTGGCCGAGCACGCAATCATGATGATCCTGGCCTCCGTCAAGTTGGCGGTTCGTTCTGATGCCGCTGTCCGAAATGGTGACTGGAGTTGGCGGAACACACTTGAGGCGGGTGAGATCGGCGGCAAGAACCTGCTGATACTCGGCTATGGCCGGATCGGCGGCAAGCTCGCAAGGCTGGCGAAGGGGTTCGATATGACAGTAAAGGCCTTCGATCCCTTTCTGGCCGCCAATGGCTGGCCCGAGGGAGATGTTCAGCCCGTGGACACGCTTGAGGAAGCTCTCGCCTGGGCCGATGTCATATCGATTCATGCTCCCAAGCCTGACAAACCTCTGATCGGCGAGCGCGAACTGGCCGCCATGAAGGCCACTGCTGTCATCGTGAACACATCGCGCGGAGGAATTATCGACGAAAAGGCGCTGGCGGATGCCTTGCGCTCCCGAAAGATCCGCGCAGCGGGGATCGACGTCTTCGACATAGAACCGCCGCTGCCGGACAACCCCCTCTTCGGACTCGACAATGTACTGCTCTCACCGCACATCGCCGGCCTGACGCAGGAAGGCAGCGAAAGGCTTGGCGTGCATTCCGTACGAAACATACTGGACTTCTTGTCTGGCCGCCTCGATCCGAGCCTTGTCGTGAACGGAGTATCGCTTGATGGCTAAACCTCAGATACGCGTCGGGCTCATTGGCACCGGCTTCATGGGGAAGGCGCACGTATTCGGCTACGCTACGGCCGCGCGGGTATTTGATCTGCCCTTCGAAGTCGTTCTAGACACAGTCGCCGATATCACAGACGACTCTGCCAGGCGAGCAGCCGTGCAGTACGGATTCGAGACGTCGACAAGTGACTGGCGGTCGATCATCGGAAATCCGGCCATCGACGTGGTTAATATTACGGCCCCCAACGCGCTTCACAAAGAGATGTCCTTGGCCGCCATCGCGGCGGGCAAGCATGTCTACTGCGAAAAGCCACTGGCCCCACTGGCCGCGGACGCAGCAGAAATGGCGGATGCCGCCGAGACGGCCGGCATTAAGACCCAGGTTGGCTTCAACTACCTCTGCAATCCGATGTTCGGTCTGGCCCGCGAAATGATCCTCTCGGGCGAGTTGGGCGATATCCGCACCTACCGGGGGTACCACGCCGAGGACTACATGGTCGACGCGAGCGCCCCATTCACCTTCCGCCACGACCCCGAAGGCGGGGGAGCGTTTGCGGACCTGGGCAGCCACACCCTGGCCACGGCCGAATACCTTTGCGGCCCGATCAGCAAGGTCATGGGCGACACGGCAACGGTTGTCGGTGAAAGACCCGACGGCAAGGGCGGCCAACGGAAGGTCGAGGTCGACGACATCGGCCGTGCTTTTCTGCGCTTCCAGAACGGCGCTACCGGTTCAGTCGAGGCCAGCTGGGTAGCAACCGGTCAGAAGATGAGCCATGATTTCGAGGTCTACGGATCGAAAGGCGGGTTAACCTTCTCGGGCGAACGCCTGAACGAACTGCGCTATTTCCCCATCTCGGACCGGGGCGGCCGTCAAGGTTTCCGCACCATCCTCGCTGGCCCCGACCACCCGCCCTACGGTCAGTTCTGTGTCGCTCCGGGCCACCAGATCGGATTCAATGATCTAAAAGCCATCGAGGTCGCAGGCTACATCAAAGCCATCGCGGGCGAACACGAAGAGCCGTTCAACTTCCGGGCAGGGTGGCGCATACAGTCGCTTGTTGAGACGGTCCATCGCTCGTCGAAAGAGGAGCATTGGCTAGCGACATGACAGACACACCCGCCGACTATGAGGACCTAATCAGAATCATCCACGAGCGCTACGAGGGGATGAGCAAGACCCACCAGCGCATCGGGGAATACCTGACCCAAAATCCCAACGATGTGGCGGTCATGTCGGTCAACGCCATCGCAGAAGCCTGCGGCATTCACGCGTCCAGTTTCGTGAGGTTCGCCCAGTCGCTTGGGTATTCGGGTTTCAAGGACCTTCAGACCTTGTTTCAGAAGCGCCTTTCGACGGCAGCACCGGGCTTTACCGCGCGACTAAGAGCACTCGAGGCCGAATTGACCGGCCAGACGGACGAGGAACACTCCAACATCCTTAGCGAACTGGTCGTGCGCGATGTAGCCTCTTTGCAGGACCTGCTTACGTCGACTCCGCCCGATCAAATCGACAAAGCGGTCAAATTGATGGACAAGGCAGAGACCATTTACCTTGTCGGCCAGCTTCGATCTTCACCGCTGGTGTTCCTGCTTCACTACGTTCTCACCATGATCGGCAAGCCAAGCATACTGCTTGACGAAAGCGGGGGGCTAGCCACCCACCGTGCCAAACTGATCAAGAAAAGCGACCTTCTCTTCGCGATCTCGTTCCGGTTCTACGCGACAGAGGTCGTTAACATCACCGAAGAAACCAAAGCGAGAGGTGTCCCGATCCTGGCGATCACCGACTCGACATTGTCTCCCTTGGCAAAATCCGCCGATCTGCTATTCGCGATCCCGGAGCATGCTTACACCTTCTCGCGCTCGCTTGCTGCACCTATGTGCCTGGCACAGGCGCTCGCCGTCGCGCTGGCCGCGAAAATGCAGCGCGACGACGATCCCCGTATTCCGACGGTGACGCAGCCCTAAAGCACAAGCCTCTTGTCCGTTCTCGGAAGGATACGCACACAGTCCTGCGTCGGGTGGTTTTCCCGCACAGGAGTATCGACCTTCTGTGGCTGCTCAGTCTTGGCCGCTTCTTCGATCGCCAGAAGCGCCCTCACGTCGGCAAGGCCTTCCTCTCCATCCGGAACGGGTCGCTTTCCATTCAGGATGCAGTCGGAGAAATAGGCTGTCTGGCCCGCGAAGTGATCAGTGTCCGGCACCTCTATCTCGCGCCGATTTCTACCCTTCGATACCCAGATCCGCGGATTGAAATGAAAGTCATAGCACTGCTCCACAGTAATCTCGCCCTCGGTCCCGATGATCCTGTAGGTGTCTGTATCGTCGCTTTCGAAACTGATGATGAATTGGGCCAGTTTGTCGCCGGGAAACCGCATCGTGACCGCCATCGACCCCTCGACCTCGCGAAAGCGCGGGTCGCCGTTGCCATGCACCTTCATCGCCGCCACTTCCACAGGTTCGGAGCCGAGACAATGACGCGCCGCGTTCAGACAATAGACCCCGATGTCCTGCAACGGCCCCCCCCAATGTTCGCCCTGCAACCGGTGGTTTTCGGCGGCGGACTGAAAAGAGAATGTCGAGGCGAAGAGCTTCGGTTCTCCGATCTCGCCAGAGCGTATGAGATCCAGCACCTTCACTGTCCCCGGTTCCGAATGAAGGCGATATGCCGTCATGATGAGCGTCTTGTTTTCCTCCGCGGATCGGATCATCGCTTCGCATTCCGCCACAGAGACTGCCAAGGGCTTCTCAACCAGCGCGTGCTTTCCAGCCTTCGCCGCCCTGATCGAATAATCTGCATGCATGGAGTTCGGCAGCGCGATATATACCGCGTCCACGGTGTCGCCGGCCAGCATACTGTCATAATCGTCATAGCTGTAGACATTCGGAATGTCGTGAAAATCCGCCAGTTTGCGGGCCGCATCACCGCTACCCGATACAATCGCGGTTACTTCGGAATTCGGCGTCGCGTGGACAGACGGAAGGAATGCCTCTTGACTGATCCATCCTGCCCCGACAACGGCATATCTTACTTTCTTCATGGAATTCACTCCCTAAGCGGTTCTTCCGGCGCAGGCGCCTGTCCGTCATAACCACCCCAGACCGATTGATCGAACTGGACCACCGACCCCGTCATCATCCCGCTGTCATCGGACGCAAGGAACGCGACAGCGCGCGCCACCTCGGCCGGGTCCAGAAGCCGCCCGAATGGCAGTGTCTTGGCTACTCGATCAATAAACTCGGCATCCCCCTGTTCCTGCTCCTGAATTTTGCGCTCGTGATCCGAATTCATCCAGCCGATATCCAATTGGTTCACCCGGATTCGGTTCCGCATCAAGGCATAGCCAGCATGCCGCGTCAGTGTCGAAAGAGCGCCCTTCGAGGTTGAATATGGCGCCAGGAACGGCTGCCCCGCACGGCTTGAAGTCGACCCGATGTTTACAATTCGGCCTTCGACGCCTTCGCGGATCATTAACTTCACCGCCCCCTGCATCAGGAAGAAAGGCGCCCGCACATTGACGGCCATCATTCGATCGAAAAGGTCCGGCGAGGTGTTCAGAAGATTGCCCCGATCGGTCAATCCTGCCGCGTTCACAAGAATATCGACCCGGCCGAAGTCACGGTCCGCGGCCGCGATAATCGCGGCGCAGTCGTCCAGCGACTCCAGATTCGCCTGAACGAAACTCACCGGCGTGCCGTGTTCCTCGGCGATGGATTTGGCAACCGCATTTCCCTTTTCAGCGCCACGTCCGCACGTAACGATACCTGCTGCGCCTGCCGCCGCGAAGTTCCGCGCGATGGCGGCCCCCAGACCCTGCGTGCTGCCCGTGACAACCGCAATTTTCCCATCCAGTCTGTTCATGACTCCTCCTTTGTTGGCGTTCCTGATGACATGAACTCATTATTGCGGCACAGTCAAACTCGCAATTTTGATTGCAGCCCGACGCATTCATCGCGTTGCCGGCAGCCGCTCCGGGATGAGCGAAGGAAGGAATGCATGATACCGCCGAAAGGAATCAATCCCATGCTTCGTCGAGGCTCGTGAAGTCTTTTCAAAGCAACCAACTGACGGTTGGAGGTGAGAAATATGAATGTCTGGATAGTCCGGTTCGCAACTCATAGCTTCGCCCCTTGGGGCCCGGCTATTCAAGCCGTAGCCCTGTCGCACGTTCGCGGTCCAGGACACGAGCAATCCAGATGACCGAGAAGCTGCAAGACATTCGAGACCTTGTTCCCATCGCAGACTTCCCAGCCTTAAAGAAGATCAGCCAGTCCCACGTTCTGAACGAATGGAGGCCCAAATGAAGAATAGGGTCAAAAGAAACGTGCCGGACGCTACCAGATGATTATCCGCGGCGAGGTTTTTGGCGACTATTCCTCCAAGGCCCCACGCGATGGAAAATCCGTACAGCGAAGCACCTTGAAGTATCCACAGAACACAACCGGCCCCGGCCAGAACAACCAGAAGCGCGGCCCACGCCAATAGTGGCGCCCCGTAGCCCGTCAGCAGAACGCCCACCGATACTGCCGTCGCCACCGTAAGCCATCCCGAATAGAGCGCGACCGGAGCACGCAACAGCCAGCGGTCCTTCCTCGGCGCCGAGAATTGCGCAAATAGCGCCGGGATCAGCATACCGACGATCAGAACCGTGGCCCAGACCGGGCTTGCGTTCGCCACCGATATCCACGGCGTGCCAAGGGCAAGGCTGGCTGTGAGCCACCAGCGCACCCTATCCCAATCCGGATCCTCTGCTCGCATGAACAAGCCGCAACCGGCAGACAGGACGAGCCATACATAAATGATCCCCCAGATCCCGAATACATAGCCGGCTGGCTGCAACATCGGACTGTCGGTCGGCACGGGGAAGTCTTCCGGGTCAAACCCGCCAAAACCGCTGGACCAGAAAGGAGCGCTGACAAAAGCAATTGACGCGGCCAAAACCAGGATGGCCTTCGTTCTACGGAGGTCAGACTTCTTCTCGTGGTCTAGTTCTGTCATTCCCAGCACTCTTTGGTGTCCGGCATCGCCCTGAGCCTGTCAGATCGTCGGCTCGCGGCAAACCTCTGAAATAGATCCCCAAACTCAATAGGTCTTGCGTCGCTTGGACGATGCCACTGCAGATCAGGGCGCCCCCGATAATGGTTCCAAAGGTATCGGCGTAGACTGAAACTGGGGGCATAAATGAGAACTCTGACACTCACAGATGCGATAACCGAAACCCAAGCGACGAACACAACGACTTGCGAACCTGTGCGTAGACGGCAGTCATTCGCTCGCCAGGATCCCGCCTTACGCCCGCTCGGCCAAGACAAGGCTTGTATCTGGAAAACCGGCACATGCCGCGATTATTCCATTTCTCGGCATCAGGCATGCGGCGGTACTGAGAGCGTCAGCCAATGCGGCGCGGGGCGCGGTCACACTTACCAACTTCCATTCCGGTGCGGCGGGTAACCCGGTCCTTGGATGCAGTATGTGACCTACCTTGCCTTCGGCATCGAAGACAGTCCCAAGCGGCGCGGAACTGGCAAGCGCCTGGTTGCGCAACCGGACATCGCCGACAGGCCCACCGGCATCCAGTGTTACCGGCCACTCGCGACCAAGCGCTGCGATCTCTCCGGTATCTACCAGAACATCGCTCAACCCTTCGCGCTGGAACATCTCCGCAACCCGATCTGCCACGTATCCCTGAGCAACACCGTTCAGCGTCAGCGCCGTCCCGGCTGCAAGGCGAACACCGCCGGGGTGCAGACTGACCCGATCCCATCCTACACTCTTCAGTGTCTCTGAAATTTCGGTATCATCCGGCCGGCGCTGATTTGCATGGGCACTGGCATATAGCTGCCAGAGCGGTTGAACGGTCGGATCGAAAAGCCCGCCCGTCGCCTGATGGACGCCGCCGCAGAGACTGAGACACTCCAGCAGTTCGAAAGGTGGATTATCGAGAATACCCGCGGAATTCATACGCGACAGGGCAGACGTCGCCCGATAAAGGCTGAAGATACCTTCCAGCCGATCGATCTCGGCAAATGCCTTCTCGGCAAGGCGCTCTCCGTCCGGATGATCGAGGGTGATCGTTACCCGGGCCCCCAGACCTGATCCGCTCCACTGGCGCAATGAGCCGCTGTGCGCGCGGCCGGCGACCAGCATGGCACTTGCCGAAATCGCGATGAAACGTCTTCGGTTCAGTGCAGCCATTTCAACCGTTCCTTTCGTTTGACATCCGACTCAGCCGGTCGATGAAGTCTTGGTCGTCCACAGCACTTGGCTCGCTCTCTTCGGGCGCCAGAACGTGAGCGTCGGCGATCTGGCCAAGTTCCAGAACCTGCCCGCCGTGAATGTCGGCGAAGGCTTGCGCGGCGGAGCCACTGGAGAAAGGCACTACTTCCGGAGCACCCATCCCGCCAACCATGTCCGATCCCACAACGAACTGCACCGCGGATGCCGCAATCCAGTTATCGTCACCCGGTGCCTCCCAGCTTGGTGCAACCGCCATGTCATTGACATAAAATGCAGAAATCGCGTGACTCTGCTCGGGCATCTTCTGATATGCGATCGCATCCCGCACCTGCGCAAAGTATATGGGCGCGGGAAGCCCCTCGAGGTGAATTTGCGCTTTGGGGCCGGGATGCTCGGTCAGATTCATCTGGCAATAGTGACCCAATGCCTCCGGCGTCATCTTGACCGGCGCTGGCCCCTTTGCCAGATCATCTTCCTTGCAAGCAGTCACGATCGACAGGCAAAGCATTGCGAGCAGGATAGGTCTCATGGCGTCACCTTTCGAAATGTCAGGTGTGCGATGGCGAACCCGATGACCGGCCACGCCAAGATAGATATCAACGCTTGCCAAGCCGGGATCGCGTTGGCAGCGCCGCCGACACCGGCCGCTGCCGCAGTGGCTTCGGACGACGCAAGATTGAAGATGCGGAACGCATCCGCTGGATTGGCAAGAAGTAGCCAGGGGAAAATACGGGTTGTAAACCAGCCACCACCATCGGCGACGATAGCCGACAGAAGCCCAAGATCGTACAGCACGATCATCACCAGCCAAAAGCCGATGCAAAGTCCCGCCGAGGCGCCCGGACGCCGGGAAAAGGCAGATATTGCATAGCCTATGGCAAGAAAACTGGCGCCAAGCAGCAACGAAGACCAGAACAGGCGAAGCATCGCGGGCAGGCCCGCTGCAGCATTCGGATCAACGGCAAAAGCCGCCGCGATGGCCGAGCCATAGCCGACAGCCAAGGCCAGTCCCAGCGTCGCCAGATGCGCCAAGGCCTTGCCCAGCAGAACGCGGGGGCGCGAGATTGGATAGGTCAGAAGAAGCGGCAGCGTACCGCGCTCGACCTCTCCGGCCACGGCATCGAAAGCCATGAGAAGCGCGACCAGAGGGACGAGGTAGACGGCAAGGCTCGTCAGGCTCGCCACGGTGACGGACAGCCTGTCGGCTCCCAGTTGCCCGGTCGGGGCGCTTCCCGCCGCTGAAAGAATCAGCGCGAACAGCGCCATCATCCCGATGACAATGGCAACCCAACGATTCCTGACGGCAATCCGGAATTCGCAGCCGGCAAATCCGAGTATTGCGCTCATGACGGATCCCTCCGGCTGAAATGGTCGTAAATGTCTTCAAGACTCGGCGGAACCACATCCAGATCCTCGATCATGCTGCCCAACTCGCTGATCCGGGCAAGCCGGGCCAGCTTCTCGTCCGCCTCGCAGACAAGGTCCACCATGACGCCGTTCCGGCGGCCCGCCGACAACTCGCGTGCCACCTGGTCGGCCGCGCCCTCCTTTGCCGCTATGTGTATACGCGTCGGCAGCGCGGCCCTTCGACGGAGCCCCGCCAGTGTATCGTCGGCGACAACCACACCTTTTGACAGGATCACGATCCGGTCGGTGCGCGCCTCGACCTCGGTCAGTGCGTGGCTTGACAGGAGAATTGCTGTTCCGTCCGCGGAAAGATGGTCCAGGATGTCATAGAATTCCCGTCTTGAAACCGGATCCAAACCGCTGGTCGGTTCGTCCAGGATCATGAGCCTGGGCTTCCCGATCAGCGCCTGGGCCAGCCCCACTCGTTGCCGCATCCCCTTGGAGTAGGTGCCGATCCGCCGACGGGCAACAGGGCCAAGGCCAACACGGTCAAGCAACGCACGTGACTTCGCGGGAGATTCACCTCTCAACCGCAGGAAAAGCGTGATCTGCTCTTCCCCTGTCAATGATCCGTGAAAGGCTGCGTTCTCAGGCAAATAGGCGACTTGCTGCCGGGCGCTTGCGCTCCCTGGATCGGACCCCAGAACGTCAATCCTGCCGGAATCAGCGGGGATAAGGCCGAGCACGATCTTCATGAGCGTCGACTTTCCCGCGCCGTTGTGCCCCAGAAGGGCAATGCGTTCGCCGGGCGCGACGGTCAGTCCCACGCGATCAAGCGCAGTCTGCCGCCCGAAGGTCTTAGTGACTTCCGAGAGGGTCAAACTCGTCATCGATCTGTCCTTTGTTGTTCCAGCCCGGAAGAGCCGCTTCGAGCGCCGCGATATGGTCGGGCACGTCGATTTCGACCGGGCGAGTCATGGGATGGCTGTCCAGCACGCCGCCCGGCAGCGTCGCCGGGAAGTTGGACTGGCTCCAGCGGATGAGTTGTACGGCGGGTGAACCGGTCAGCAGAGCGGCCGCCGGTTGCGACCACAGTATGTGATCCATCAGGTCGTTCGGTCGGAAAGGACTGTCGGCGATCCCGTCTCCGTCAAGGTCGAAGGCGGGATGGTCCGACCAATAGTTTCCACGACCGTCAAGGCTCCATTCCACATGGCGCGAGCCGACGTATTTTACCTGGGTCTGGTTTCCGATGAAGGCATTGCCGGTCAGCGCGTTTCTCTCGGAGCCCGCTGTGAAATGAACGCCGATACCGCAACCTTCGAACCGGTTTCCGGCGATAAGATTCTTGTGCGCGTTGTAAATGAATGTGCATTTCTCTGCCCCGCCACGCACAAGGTTGCCGATCACGTCCGCGTTGTTGGCATAGTTCAGCATAAGTCCATGCTCGCGATCACCAAGCGAGAGATTGTCCCGCACGGTGATCTTGTTCGAGAACATCAGAGCATAGCCCAGGTGATTGCCCAGCGAGATGTTGCCCACCACTTCACTGTCGTTGGTATACATGTAGTGAACGGCAAACCGCAGATCGCGAAACGTATTGTTGTTGAATGCATTTTTTCGCGACGCGTTCGAGAATATGCCGTCGCGCCCGTACCGGATGGAATTGCCCTCGACGCGCGCACCCGGGGCATTCCAGACATAGATCCCGTTGCCACGATCATTCATGCGATGATCCCGCCGGCCGACTATGACGTTGTTGTCGACACGGCTGTCCTTGGCCCCGTGGATATCCACGCCGTAGAGGTTTCCCAGAATACGGTTTCCCGTGACTTGCGCGCGGGTGGCGTTCTTGGTCAGTTTCACGCCGGAATCGATCCCCTCGTGCGACGAACCCGAGTTGATGATTTCCAGACCTCGCAACTGGACGTCGGGGGCTTCGACGGTAATCACACTGCCTTCGCCGTTTCCGTCGACGACGGCTGCCCCCTTTCCGTCGATTGTCAGGGGCTTCCTGATCGTCACCGGACCCAGATAGTGGCCCGATGACAGGAGCAGGACGTCGCCCGGCGCCGCTTCCGACACCGCGCGCGTCAGTGCGCCCGCCCCGGCAGTCACGCGGATCTCGGCCGCGCCCACTGGCCCCGACAGGACCGCGAGCAAGGCAAAAGACCACATACCGGGGCGAAAGCGCATCGTTCAGGTTCCCGTCGGCTCGACAAGCATCCGACCGCGCATCTCCATATGAAGCGCGTGGCAGAACCACTGGCAATAGTACCAGTAGACACCGGGTTTCGACGCGGTGAAGGTGATCGAGGCTGTCGCCTGCGGCCCAACCTCCATTGCCACGCCGTGGTTGTTCAAGCAGAACCCGTGGGTCAGATCATCGATGTCATCAACGTTCGTGATATAGACGGTCACCTCGTCACCCTGTTTCACGGTGAAGCTCTCCAGGCTGAACATCGGCGCGGCAGAGGTCATGTAGACCCTCACCTTGTTCCCGTCCCGGATCACGTCTGCTGCATCCTCCAGGTCGATCCCGTCAGCAGCCGCCTGTTGGCGCGCATCTTCCCACATCGGATCGTTGCGATCCCAGACACTGACCGGGTTGACCACCGAACGGTGCACCAGAACGCTGTCGTGCGGCTCGGCAAAAGTTGGGCCGTCATGCACGATCTCCATCTTGTCGCCCGAGATATCGATCAGCTGCTCGTTTTCGGGTTTCAACGGGCCGACGTTCAGGAACCGATCCTTGGAGAACTTGTTCATCGAGATCAGCCATTTGCCATCGGCATCAAGTGTTTCGCCCATCGTGGTCGAGTTGTGTCCCGGCTGATAAGCGACATCGACCTTGTCGAGGATGGGATCGACATCCTCGCCCGCATATGCGCGGATCGCGGCGTCGATGTTCCACTTCACGACCTGGCTGTCGAGGAAAAGCGTCGTGAACGCGTTACCCTTGCCATCATAAGCCGTGTGAAGCGGCCCAAGGCCCAATTCCGGCTCGGCAACGACGACCGAGCGCGGATCAAGGCTGTCGTCTGCAAAGATCGTATCGAATTTGGTGATGTCCAGAACCGAGACCGTGGGCGACAGCTTGCCCGCGATACAGACGTGTTTCTTGTCCGGCGCGGTGTTGATGCCGTGCGGGCTATTTGGAATAGGCACGTATCGCGTGTATTTCTTATTCTGCCCCTTACGACCGTCGATCACCTTGACGCCGTTCAGTTCCTGGAAGTCACCATCGGCGATGCCTGCCTCGATCTCGGCCAGGTTGAAGATGACGACATGATCCATCTCGGCTTCCATCATCTCGCCAAGGTTCATCCCCATCTCGGAGTTGTACGAAGTCGAGAAGGCATATTTGCCGAGATAGTCGCAGTCGGTGTTGTCCAGGTTGCCCGAGACCATCACCTGCCATGCGATCTCCATGGTGTCGCCGTCGATGGCGGTAAAGAAGTTCACGTATTGCGAGGGATCGTCCAGCACCGAACCGTCGTTGACCATCGGCACCTCGTCCTCGCCGTTGGCGAAGATGTAACCTGTGCGCGGCCACTTCTGCGGGCGCAGTCCGTGGATCGCCTTGGCGTTCGGGATCTCGATGATCTTGTCGCACTTCATCACGTCGCAGCGTACGCGCGCGACGCGCGTATTCGCCTTGTCGTTCATGAACAGGTAGCGCCCATCGTACTTGCCCTCCGTGAATGACATATGAGGGTGGTGCAAGTCGCCGTTGTCGTGAACCTTTTTGCCCTGCGCCTCAAGGTAGGCCTTGGTCTCGGGCAACATGCCCTCAGTCAGGATCTTCAGACTCTCGTTGGTCTGGCCCCACCCGGTAGCCGAACAGCGATTGAACACCGGTACCCTCATCAATTCCCGCATCGACGGGACACCAAGGATGCGCAACTCGCCGCACTGACCCGACGACCAGAAGCCATAATACTCGTCCAGTTCACCTGGCGCGAGCGCAGCCGAAGCATGTGCTGCGCGGGTCGCTGCGGCGGTCGCGGCGATGCCGGCACCACCCAGAAGCCCAAGGCGCCCTGCACTGCCGGCTCCCAGCAAAGCGGCACCGCCAGCAGAGGCGCCCAGCAGGCCTCTCCGGCTAATGCCCGTTGTTTTCTCATTGGAAGACATAATCTTATCCTTTTTTCAGGTTGGGATGGTTTTCGATTGCCCGATCAAGCGCCGCAGCTCCGGCTGAGGCCTTTTCCCGGCGTTTCAACTGCCGGATCACGACCGGACACTTGGAATCGGATCGATAAAGCACCTGGCAATGCAGGCAATTGACACACTCGTTCGGGTTGATTTCGCCGGTGGGATGGATTGCTTGCACAATGCATTCATTGGCGCATGTCTGGCAGGGATTGCCGCATTCGCGGTATCGCTTCAGCCAATCGAACATGCGCAAACGCGCAGGAATGGCCAACCCCGCACCCAGCGGGCACAGATAGCGGCAAAAGAAGCGTTCGACGAAAAGTCCGATGCCAAGCAGAACAAGCGCATACAGGACAAACGGCCAAGCTCGGTCGAATTTAAGGACGATGGCAGTCTTGAACGGCTCGACCTCTGCCAGTTGTTCCGCCCGTTCGATAGAGGCCAGCGTCACGGCGAACAGCCCAAGAAAAATCATGTACTTGATCGGCCACAGCCGCTCATGCAGGCCCCACGGAACGGTCCATTGCGGAATCTTGAAGTAACGGCCGATGCGGTTGGTTAGTTCCTGAAGCGCGCCAAAAGGGCAAAGCCACCCGCAATAGGCCCCCCTTCCCCAGAACAGCAGCGCGGCTGCGACGGAAAACCAGAGGATGAAGGTAAGCGGGTCCAGCAGAAACGCCTGCCACGAGAACCCGGTCGCCAGGGAGTTGGCCAATGCCATAAGGTTGACGACGGATAGCTGAGCGTTGGCGTACCAGCCCAGAAAGACCAGAGTGAACGACAGGAACGACATCCGGAACCAGAAGGTGACACTTTCGGAGCGTGTAAGGAAAGACTGAAAGAAGAACGCGCCGGTCAAGACTGCGAGCATGATCAGGACACCCACGATCTCGACCGTCTTATCCCGCCAGATCCGCTTCCAGAGTTCGCTCTGGGCGGCGGCCTCGGCTTCCACATCAGCGCTCATCAACCCCGGTTGCGGGACAGATGAGGCAGCCACAATCCGGGTATATGCCTCGGGCAGGTCATAGCCGAGGTCGAACGTCACGAAGAGCCTCTCCAGCGCGCCAACCTCGCGTTGCACCAGCAGTTGCAGCCGCCAGGGTTCGGTTGGATCAAAGCCGGAATCCGCCGGTATCTTGAAGAGATCGAGTTCTGTCACCGACGGCGCGCCGTCGAGGGCGATCTCGCCCAGCCTGCGATGGCCGCGATCTCTGAACCGGACCGAGACATCGTCCTGCACCAGATGGATCCGATCGAAGATCCCCCCGCGGACGTACCCCGAGCCCTTGAACGAATACTGGCCGCGCGCGGCAACGAGAATCGCGTGCTCGCCCTCTGCCAACCAATTCTGAAGGTTGGCGAACTCGGCATCGCCAAGTAGCGCCTTGCCAATTGCAGGGACGCTGACAAGGGCGGCGTACATGTCAATGTACGTGTCGTCCGACGCGCCATCAACCGGGCGCGACGCGGCCCGATCGTCGCCCAGCGTCAAAAAGGCCTCGTTGACCTGCGCGACATCCAGCGACAGCCGTCGAACGGTGCCGTCGCCCTCGGCCTCTATCCAGGTCGCGACCGGGGCGGCATCGGGGTCGATCTCGGTCCGCGGTCCATCATCACGAACCTCGGCCGACAATCCACCCAGTCCCAGAGCGCGCGCAACTTTGATACCCGAGCGTACGATAGAATCGTCGATTACCATGACGGTGACGGTCGCACCTGAGATGATATTCAGATCATGCGCACCGCCGCCACTCTCGGCCTCTTCCAGCAGATCGAGCCCAGCGTAGTCCTCGGTCAATCGGAGCATCTTGGCTTCGGGAATCCCGATCAGGACGATGGGTTCCGAGTGCTTCACCAGTTGCACGCCGGCGACGCGCGCATCGGGATCGACGGCTACCATGACGTGGATCGGCTTCCCCGAGTATCCTGTCGTGCCAACAAAATCGGACGTGATGAAAGCCCAGGCGATCGTCTCTCCGCCCTTAAGTACCGGCGCCACCGGCATATCCGGCCGAATCGCGCCGTAGGCATCTGCTCCTGCAACAAGGGTGTTGGGGGCGACTTCGTCGAGGAACGCCGGCAACACCGGCGTTTGCGCCGTAGCCGTCGACGTCGCGATCAGCCCTGAAAGCAGAGCAACGATGGCGAGCATCCGCCTGATCGGATTGTAGCAGTAAAGAATCATTTTGGATCATCTATATTTTTCCAGCGTTGAATCGCAGGCCTTCGGCGGCGCGACATTGATTAAGATCAAATGAAATGTCCCTTTTTGTGCCTAACTGTCTTGAACGGGTGTATGACCTAGCCGGAGACCGGGAATGCGATTGACGAAATTCACCGACTACTCGCTGAGAGTTCTCATCCTTGCCGCGAGCACACAGGACAGAAACCTGACGATCACCGAAGCAGCGGCGCGCTACCGCATCTCGGCGCCCCACCTGAAAAAGGTCGTCAGAACGCTATCTCGCGAAGGATTTCTTGAGGGCACAAGAGGAAGAACCGGAGGCTTCCGTCTCGCCCGTCCACCCGAAGAGGTGAATCTGGGCGCCGTGATCCGCGCGACCGAATCCGATTTCAAGATGGTGGAATGCTTCACATCCGACGATGCCTGCAGCATCTCGCCGATTTGCAAGCTTCCGAAGGTCATCGACCGTGCAGTCCTTGCAATGCTTGAGGTCTTCGATGGCTACACGCTTGCGGATATTTCTCTTGCTGACCGATTGCACGAGTTGTTGCCTGCGACGCAGAAATCTCCGCTTCGACCCCTCAGCGACGAGACCATCGGTTAGGAACTCCTGCATTTTCGGGCCGGATCGTACCATTTCAAATGACGCGAGTGCAAATTTAGCTCAAAGCGGGGACGCTTCGGGTGAACGGTTCAAATGCGGTTTCGCTTTCCCGTGTGAAACCGATTTCTGCCTCGAACAAGGTCTGGACCGTGCCAATTCGCTACCCGGGGACGCGTCGTGGTGATTTCATTGTCGGCAAGCCCGGAGTGTCCCAGGAGCGCACCGGAGCTGCGACGAAAATTCAAGTGGTTGGTTGCCACACTTCACAGCCGTTCGGGTGACTGCCAAATATCGTCTGAACTGGTGGCCGCAATATCTGCATAAAAACGGCATCCGTCCCAAGGTTGCCTTCTTCAAGCAATTTGCTTTGATGGGTTTGGTGGAGCCGATCGGGATCGAACCGACGACCTCGTCATTGCGAACGACGCGCTCTCCCAACTGAGCTACGGCCCCACGACGGAGCGGCATATGGATGATGCCGGTCGGGCTGTCAAGACACACTCGAGGGAACCAGCGGTCCGCAGGATTGTTCGTTCAGCAAGTCAGGAGCACCAATTTTGATCTCGGGACATCTTTTTCTCCTCCGCGAATTCGCGCGCAGACTCTGGGTCCGTGCAGCGCTCATTTCCGCCCTTGCCTTTGTCGCACCGCTCGCCGCGTTGCCCCTTGCATCATTTCTACCTGACTGGGTGCTCGCGAAGATTCGCGAAGAAACGGTGCGCTCATTACTGGATATTCTGGCGAACTCGATGTTGGCGGTGACAACGTTCTCGCTGACGATCATGGTGACCGCACACCTGGCGGCCGATCAGGCTGCCTCGCCGCGCGGCCACCGCCTGCTCACTGAAGACGGCCGCACCCAAACCGTCCTGGCCACATTCGTGGGCAGCTTTGTCTACGCGCTGATGGCAATTGTGCTACTTCAGACGGGCTTCGCCACTGAAGCCACGTACAGTGGTTTCTACCTGATGACACTGGTCGTCTTCGCGGTTGTGATCCTGACCATTCTGAACTGGATCGGTCAGTTGGCCTCACTCGGCAGCATAGAGGCGACCATCTATGCCGCCGAAGACTGCGCACGCGCCGTTTTGGACAACCGAAATGCGTTACCCTTCCTGGGCGGACGCCGCCTGATCCCCGGCTCAGTCCCGTCGGACGCCCATTCGCTGGCCAGCCCAAACAGCGGATACATTCGCCACATCGATACGGCGCGACTGTCGGAATTCGCGGGCGAGCACCAAGGGGCGGTCTTCATCGCAGCAGTTCCAGGCGATTTCGTCGGCCGCGGCGACACACTGGCGCATATCTCTGTCGATACCTTCACAGACAATGACGAGAAAAGGCTCGCGGCCGGCTTCACCATCGGAGGAGAGCGCAGTTTCGATCAGGATCCCATCTTTGCGCTGCGCGTCCTGACCGAAATCGCCGAACGCGCGCTTTCGCCAGGCATCAACGATCCTGGCACGGCCCGCGATGTGGCGGTCAGACTTGCGCTCTTGGTGGAGGACTTTAGTGGCGAAACCGAGCCCGATGATCCTGTGGCGCCGCTCGTACATGTCCCTGACCTCGATCGGATGAACCTTCTCCTGCAAACCGTCGATCCCATAGCCCGGGACGGCCGGGCGTTTGTGGAAGTCCAACTCGATCTGCAAAAGGCGCTTACTCGTCTGGCACGGCACCGGGATACCGCACTTGCGGAAGCTGCACGCGCTGTATCCGACCGTGCCCTGGAATATGCGAGAATTGGCCTGCCTATCGAGAGCGATTTCCGGCGCGTTGCCGATGTCGCGCCAACGTCCAATCCGAGCAACTAGAAGTGCCGAACGCCACCCCGGAAAGTGAAACGCCGCCCCGAATTGGAGCGGCGTTCTGTCCCTCGTGGGTGCTTGGATTCAGAAACCCAGCCCTTCGTATTTCTTTTTGAACTTCGAAACTCGGCCGCCAGTGTCCATCAAGCGGGTTCCACCACCCGTCCAGGCAGGATGCACGGAAGGATCGATGTCCAGGGAAAGTGTATCGCCCTCGGCGCCCCAGGTTGAACGCATTTTCACGATATCGCCGTTTGTCAGCTTGACGTCGATGACGTGATATTCGGGATGGATGTCTTTTTTCATCTCGCCACTCCTTACGCGCCAGCGCCGTCAATGGGCTTGTAGTTGGAATCTTCCGCGATTCGGGCCGACTTGCCGCGGCGCGACCGCAGATAGTAAAGCTTGGCGCGACGAACACGACCGCGACGCACGACAGTTATCGAATCGATATTCGTCGAGTGCAGCGGAAACACACGTTCTACGCCTTCACCGAATGAAATCTTGCGGACGGTAAAGCTGCCGGCGATGCCATTGCCGTTCTTGCGGCTGATGCATACGCCTTCGTAGTTCTGAACGCGCGAGCGCGTTCCTTCCGTCACCTTGTAGCCAACGCGGATTGTGTCACCCGCCTTGAAGTCCGGAATTTCCTTGCCAAGCAAGGCCACCTGCTCGGCTTCCAGTTCAGCGATCAGATTCATCTGACCAACTCCTATTTTGCCTCGGGCGTTTCCCGAGAGGTGTAAGGCCTCAGAGCTCCGCTTGTTTGGGGTCGGATCATGCCACCCGCCGGAGGATACAGGTCATCTTTTTACTGTTTCACGCGACGCGCGAGAGGTCCGCCTGGCCGATTCAGCCGCGAACCCGCGCCGTATAGGGGTTAGCCACGATCGGATCAAGCCTTAACTCCGTTTACGGGACAACCATGTCCGACTAGTTGAGGCGCAGCCAAACGCACCCAGAGGCCTCCCCAAAATTTGGGCAGGAGTTTCGGTATTAACGGTAAGCAAAGATCTTTCAACTCTTGTCCAACTCGTAGCGACGCCAGAGATCGGGACGCCTTTCACGAGTGACCCGCTCCGCTTGCACCCTTCGCCACGTCGCAACTTTGCCATGATCGCCTGACGTCAACACTTCCGGTATGGTTCGGCCTTCCCACTCGGCTGGACGAGTGTACTGTGGATGCTCCAGAAGCCCCTCAGAGAAGCTTTCTTCCTCCGCAGAGGCCGCGTTTCCCAAAACACCGGGCAATAGCCGGACCGTGGCATCGATCACGGCTTCAGCAGCAATCTCTCCCCCGGTCATGACGAAATCGCCAAGCGACACTTCCTCGATGCCGAAGTGCTCGATCACCCGCTCATCCAGACCCTCGAAGCGACCGCAAATCAGCGTGATCCCCGCGCATTCCGAGAAGCGGCGTGCCGTGGCCTGGTCGAACGGTCGGCCGCGTGGACTAAGGTAAATAATGGGCCAACGCGCCCGGTCTTCGGGCACACCTCGCTGGGCGAAACGTATGGCCTTGCCCATCGTGTCCGGTCGCAGAACCATACCGGCCCCGCCACCAGCCGGTGTGTCATCGACATTGCGATGCTTTCCCTCACCGAAAACGCGCAAATCCACGGGTTCAAGGCGCCACAAACCGTCCTGTAAAGCCTTGCCCAAAAGGGATGCTCCAAGGAAACCCGGGAACGTCTCGGGAAGCAGCGTGATGATCTTTGCCGTCCAAGCCCCCTTCAAGTGCGGCTTATCCGTCATCAGTTCGCGTGGTTTCGCGGCTGGGCCGATGGCTAGTCGGCCATGCGATTTCGAGGGTGAGTCAGACATGGCGCGGGGCATAGCGCGCCACCTCGGTACGGGCAAACGAAAAGGCCGGCTCGATGGAACCGGCCCTTTGCATTTCTACTGGCGATACGGCGCTCAGTTGCCCTGCCGGGCCAGCGCGGCCGCATACTCAGGACCAAGCGCAGACAGGCCTTTAAGGATGTCGATAGCGTAGGCCAACTGGTAATCCTCAAGCCGGAGATCTGCGGCTTTCTCGGCAGCGTCGCGCTCTTCCTCGATCTGGCGGCGCTGATCCTCGGTCAGGCTATCGTTCGACAACGATCCACGCAGGTCCGCCTCAGTTCGCGAATTCCGCTGAGCCTCTTCCTCCTCCGTCGCTTCGCGCTGCGGCGGCTGCTCGACGACGATGTCCGGTGAAACACCCAGAGCCTGGATCGAGCGGCCCGAAGGCGTGTAGTAGCGAGCGGTGGTCAGGCGCATCGCACCCTCCCCCCGAAGCGGCATGACCGTCTGAACCGATCCCTTGCCAAAAGATTTGGTGCCCACAACGATGGCGCGACGGTGATCCTGCAATGCACCCGCCACGATTTCGGAAGCCGAGGCGGATCCGCCGTTGATCAGCACGACCATCGGCTTGCCCTCGGCCAGATCGCCGGACTCGGCGTTGAAGCGGTCGCCGTCCTGCGGCTCGCGCCCGCGAGTCGAGACGATTTCACCGGATTCGAGGAACGCGTCGGAAACGCGAACGGCCTGAGTCAGAAGACCTCCGGGATTGTTCCTAAGATCCAGCACAAACCCATTCACGTTCTCCAAACCTCCAAGTTCAGCTACCTTTTCATTCAGTTGCTCGCGCATGGCCGGATAGGTCTGATCGCTGAACGTGGACAAGCGCAGCACAATTGTTTCGCCCACTATGCGCGAGCGTACAGCGGTTAGCTTGATCGTGTCGCGGACGATTGACACGTCGAAGGGCTCCGCTTCGCCTTCTCGGACGACGGTAATGATGATCTCGCTACCGACGGGACCACGCATCATGTCGACAGCTTCGTCCAGGGTCAGGCCCAAAACGCTCTCGCCGTCCACGTGGGTAATGAAATCGCCCGCTTCGATCCCTGCGTCATCGGCAGGCGTGCCGTCGATCGGCGAAACGACTTTCACGAAGCCTTCTTCCTGCGTGACCTCAATGCCAAGTCCCCCGAATTCGCCGCGGGTCTGAACACGCATGTCCGCGGCATCGTCCGGCGACAAATACGACGAATGCGGGTCCAGCGAGGTCAGCATTCCATTGATCGCCGCTTCGATCAGTTCCTTCTCGTCCACCTCTTCGACATATTGCGATCTGATGCGTTCGAATATGTCGCCGAAAAGATCGAGTTGCTCGTAAACCGATGCCTTGCGTTCAGCTTCCTGCGCAAGAAGCGGACCGGCGATCTGTGTGGTCATGACAGCGCCGAACATGACACCCGTGATCGTGGCCAGAAAAAACTTCTTCATCTGCTTTCCTTATTCTTTCGAGGGGCGAAGAAAGGCCGCGGGATCGACCGGTGCCTGACCCTGTCTGATCTCAATATAAAGCGTTTCCTCGCGAGGTTGACCACCGAGAATGGAAGTTTCGATCAATTTCTCTTGTATTGCCGGCACACTGCCGCCCATCAAGCCAACTGGATCACCTTGCGAAACGATCTGTCCTCTGAGAACAAAGCTCTGCGCGTGACCCGTGAGAATCACAAGCCGACCCGGCGATGCCTCCAGAATGATTACCTGTCCGCTTTCGGGAATTTCGCCCGAGAATCTGACTGTTGCGTCGGTGGGCGCTGTTACCAATGCCTTTGGCGCTGTTCCGACAAGCCATCCGGAAAGTCGTACGCCTGCTGCGTCGGTTTCCCCGAAACTCCGGATCACCTCACCTGCGACCGGCAGCGACCATTGGCCTTCAGGGTCGGAGTCCGTTTCGCCATCGGAGACCAGGCTATCCGCGAACGCGGCAAGCGTTTCCGAGGAATTGATCAGCGCTTCCATGGCCGCCTCGTCAGTGGCAACCGTCGCTGGCAGGTCTGACCGCTCGGAAATCGCTTTCGTCAACAAGAACCGGGCTTCCCGAATCTGCTGAAGCCCCTGCGCCAGCGTGGCGATACCAGCCTCCTGAACGGTTCTGATGGCTTCAAGATCGATCAGATCAGTTTCCAGACTGTCCGAACGTTCTTCCAACGCCGGAACGAGGGCCGACGCAAGAATCCCCGATCGCACGGTCTGAACAGCGCCTTCGGGATGCAATACGGTCCGCGCCTGCCCGGCGCGGGACACGTTTTGAAGCAGCGCCAGCAATTCACCCAGTTCGGCATCCTGAGCAACAAGACGTGCCTCGACTTCGCGTTCGCGCAATACGGCTTGCCGCAGCCCCTCACGCATCGCCGAAAGTCCCGCCTCATAGGCTTGGATCGTACTGGTCAATGCGGCGATCCTGTCCGGAGAATCTTCGGCGGCCGCCAATGCTTCCGCAGCCTCGCCCAAGGCCTTCGCGGCTTTGTCGGCCAAAGTGGAGACTTCACCTTCGGCAGTTGCCGATCCACCGGCCAGAAATACAAGCGCAGCGATCCAGCCAAACCTCATGACACGATCAGGCTTTGCCCGGTCATCTCATCAGGCTTCTGCAAGCCCATGAGCTCCAGGATAGTCGGGGCAAGATCGGCAAGGCGCCCATCACGCAGTGAAATGCCCTCCGGACCCCCAATGACAGCAACCGGGACAAGGTTTGTCGTATGTGCGGTATGCGGACCTCCGGTTTCCGGGTCCACCATCAATTCGCAGTTGCCATGGTCGGCGGTCAGCACCATCGCGCCGCCGGTCCTCTCCAACGCCGCGACTACCTTTGCCAACCCTTGATCCACAGCTTCGCAGGCTCTCACGGCAGCCGCCAGATCGCCGGTATGTCCCACCATGTCGGGATTGGCGTAGTTCACGACGATCAGGTCGTATTTCGCCTCGATGGCTTCGACGAACTGCTCGGTCACTTCGGCCGACGACATCTCCGGCTGCAAATCATAAGTGGCCACTTTGGGCGACTTCGGCATGAACCGGTCCTCGCCCACTTCCGGCTCCTCCTTGCCTCCGTTCAGGAAGAAGGTTACGTGCGGGTACTTTTCCGTCTCGGCCAGTCGAAATTGACGCAGGCCATGCTTCGCAACCCATTCGCCAAGCGTATTCACGATCTCCCGCTTCGGATAGACCGCGGTCATGTAAGCGTTGTGATCCACCGAGTATTCAACCATCCCCAGAAAGGCGGCCAGCTTTGGCCGCGGTCCGGTGTCGAATTCGGCAAAGCCCGGTTCGCCTATCGCACGCAAGATTTCGCGCGCGCGGTCGGCTCGGAAATTGATGAAGAAGATTCCGTCGCGGTCCTGGATTCCGGCATGATCGCTGATCACGCAAGGATCGATGAACTCATCGGTTTTTCCGTCGTCATAAGACGCCTCGACGACCGAGACAGGATCAACCGCTTTCCGCCCCTCTCCGTTCATTATTGCCCGATAGGCTCGCTCCACGCGCTCCCAGCGGTTGTCGCGGTCCATCGCATAGTAGCGGCCGATCACGGTGACGACACGTGCATTTTCCGGCAGTGCCGCGCAGAGATCGCCCAGATACCCTGCTGCCGACTTTGGAGGCACGTCCCGCCCATCGGTGAGAGCATGAACGGCAACGGGGATCCCGCGATCGTTCAACGCCTTCGCCGCAGCCACGATATGATCCTGGTGCGAATGGACTCCACCGGGCGAGGCCAGACCGATCACATGTGCGGTTCCGCCGCTGGCTTTGAGTTTTTCTGCAAACTCGACGATCGCGGCTTCGTCGAAGAACGACCCGTCCTCGATCGACAGGTCGATCTGCCCCAGGTCCATCGCAACGACCCGACCCGCACCGATGTTCGTGTGACCAACTTCGGAATTTCCCATCTGCCCGCTCGGCAAACCCACATCCGGGCCGTGCGTGACCAGCGTGGCATGAGGGCACGTCGACATGATCCTGTCGAATGTCGGGGTATCAGCCAGCGCCGGAGCATTGGCTTCAGTCTCTTCGCGCAGCCCCCAGCCGTCCAGAATGCAGAGTACCACAGGTTTCGGTGCGCTCATGTCATGCCTCGCCTTGTTTGCGGAACTCATACAGTTCCTGAGAGACAAGGAAAACCACCTCGCCTGTCACCTGGACCAGATCGGCATGATCCGGACATCAGCCTTCTTCCTCGGTGTCCTCGCTACCGAACTCGGTCTCCACAATAGCAGCGTCATAGCCCTCTTCCGAAAGCCAACGCCGGAAGACCGAGGTATAGCCGTGGGTCACGAACACCCTTTCACAACCGGTGGCGCGGATGGCGGTGTTCAACCCGAGCCAATCCGCGTGATCTGACATGACGAAACCCCGATCCACGGCGCGGCGCCTGCGAATGCCACGCAAGGCCATCCACCCGCTTGCGAACGCCGTCGATCCAGGCCTGAACCGTTCGGCCCATGTTGTGTTCAGCGCCGATGGTGTCGCCAGCACAAACGCACCGGAATAGTTCTTCGCATTCAATTCCGGGGTCACACGAATGGTGTTTGGCAACGCGATGCCCTGCCCGCGCAATACCTCGTTCGTGTTCTCGATCGCTCCGTGCGTCAGGATCGGCCCGATGGATGTATCCAATCCTGCGAGGATGCGCTGCGCTTTGCCCAGTGCATAAGCCCCACAGACTGAAAATCGTCCCTCTGCCGCATTCGCGGCCCACCACCGGTTGATCTCTGCCGCGACGGCCTCGGGCGCATCCCATTTGAACACCGGCAGCCCGAACGTGCACTCGCTAATGAAGGTATGGCACGAAACCGGCTCGAAAGACTCGCTGAGGCCGTCCGCGACCACCTTGTAGTCGCCCGACACCACCCAGACCTCGCCGCCCACCTCGACCCTGATCTGGGCTGATCCGGGCACGTGCCCAGCGGGATGAAAACTGACATGCGCATCGCCGATCCTGCGGACCTCCCCGTAGTCCACGGTCTCCAGTGCAATATCGCCCAGTCGGTACCGCATCACCGGCGCGGCAGTCCTGGTTGCCAGGTACCGCGCTGAACCGGGGCGTGCATGGTCCGCGTGTCCGTGCGTGACAAGAGCGCGGTCGACAGGCCGCCACGGGTCGACGTAGAAACCGCCCGCCTCGCAATGAATACCCTTGTCCGTGAAGGTAAGAACGCGCGCCGATGCCATATCGAAATCCTAAGCCAGACCGGCTTTCTCGGCCACTCCAAAGCGGGCCATTCTTAACCTGCCCATTTACTGTGCAAACATCATCGAAACTCGCCAATACGGCGAAAGCTGCTTTTCATCTCCGGGACACTCGACATAATGGGACGGCAAGAGGGGACACATGAACGGGAAAACAACCGCTTATTTCAACGAAATGTTCGAGGATGGGTCCGTCCGCACGCCATACACAGGACTGGAAGAATGGGCACGAAACATGCCCGACGAGTTCCGCACCCTCAAACAATCCGAAGCCGAGGCGCTCTTCCGCCGCATAGGAATCACCTTCGCCGTCTATGGCGAAGGCGGAGACCCGGACAGGCTGATCCCTTTCGACATGTTTCCTCGAGTCTTTGCTGCTGACGAATGGCGCAAGCTGGAGCGCGGCATCAAGCAACGCGCCCGCGCTCTCAACGCATTCCTGATGGATGTCTATGGCCGCGGCGAGATCATCAGGGCCGGTCGAATTCCAGAACGGCTGGTCTATCAGAACGAAGCTTATGAAAAGGCCGTTGTTGGCATAAGACCGCCCCGCGGCGTTTATTCCCACATAGTCGGCATCGACCTCGTGCGCACTGGCCCCGACGAGTTCTTCGTCCTCGAAGACAACTGCCGGACGCCCTCGGGCGTCTCTTACATGCTGGAAAACCGCGAGATCATGATGCGGATGTTCCCGCATCTCTTCCGCGAGAACCGCATCGCGCCCGTCGAAAGTTATCCCGCCAGGCTAAAGCGAACTCTGGCCTCGGTCGCGCCCGAGAAATGCGACGGCGAACCGACCGTCGCGATCCTCACACCGGGCCACTTCAACTCGGCCTATTACGAGCATACCTTTCTCGCAGACATGATGGGCGTCGAACTGGTCGAGGGGCAGGATCTCTTCGTCGAAGGTGATTTCTGCTGGATGCGTACCACGCGAGGACCCCGCAAAGTTGACGTGATCTACCGGCGGATCGACGACGCCTTCCTCGACCCCCTCTGTTTCCGGCCCGATTCCATGCTGGGTGTTCCGGGACTTATGAACGTCTACCGTTCTGGCGGCGTTACTATCGCCAGTGCGCCTGGCGCGGGCGTGGCCGACGACAAGGCGATCTACACCTTCGTCCCCGACATGGTACGTTTCTACCTCGGCGAGGAGCCGATCCTGAACAATGTCCCGACCTGGCAATGCGCGAAGTCGGATGAGCTCAATTACGTGCTGGACAACTTGTCAGAGCTAGTCGTCAAGGAAGTTCATGGCTCGGGTGGGTACGGGATGCTTGTCGGACCTCGCTCATCAAAAGACCAGATCGCCGCTTTCCGCTCCAAGATCGAGGAGCGCCCAGAAAATTACATCGCTCAGCCGACGCTCGCACTCTCGACCTGCCCAACTTTCGTGGAAGAGGGCATCGCGCCACGCCACGTTGATTTGCGCCCATACTGCCTTGTCGGAGAAACTATCGAGCTTGTCCCCGGCGGCCTGACCCGTGTCGCGCTGACCGAAGGCTCGCTCGTGGTGAACTCGTCGCAGGGCGGTGGCGTCAAGGATACTTGGGTGATAGCCGAATGACCCTTCTTGCCCGCCACGCAGACAATCTTTTCTGGATCGGTCGCTTCGTCGAACGCGCGGAAACCCAGGCGCGCCTTCTCGAAGTCGGCTCGCGAAATGCCCTGATCCCCAATACATCCGGGGGGTTCCGGAACGAGTGGGAATCCATCCTCTCCGCATCCGGCGCCAACTTGGGCTTCGTCCAGAAGTACGGCGACGACATCCGCCAGCGGAACATCGAAAGCTACCTCTTTTTCGACGAGGATAACCCATCGTCGGTCTATTCCTGCATCTTCGCTGCCCGGGAAAACGCCCGCATCGTGCGAACTGCGCTGACCAGCCAGTCCTGGGACGCCATCAACACCGCCCTGCAGGAAATCCGCGAACTCAAGCGAACCGAACGCTCGAAACTCTCGATCAACGATCTGATCGACTGGACACTCCGTCAGGCGGCGCTGATCAGAGGCACCGTCGAGGACACCCAACTCCGGATCGACGGCTACGATTTCCTGAACATCGGACTCTATCTCGAACGCGGCGACAGCACCGCACGTCTTCTGGATGTGAAATACTTCGTGCTTTTACCGGAAATCGGCTACGTCGGTTCGGGTCTCGACAATTATCAATGGCGTACCATCCTTCGCGCCATGTCCGCACACCGCGCCTTCAACTGGGCCTATGGCGGCGAGATTACTCCGCGAAAGATAGCGGATTTTCTGATACTCAACCGCAAATCGCCCCGCTCTCTGATTACCTGCTCGGAGGAAACGAACTGGCACCTCGACCGCCTTGCGCGCGCCTACGGCAGGACTACGGACGCGCAGACCCAATCCCGAAGCATTCTCGCCTACCTCGCCGAACTGACCGTGGATGACATTTTCGATGAAGGACTTCACGAGTTTTTGACGCGCAGCATTCGCGAGATCGCGGCGCTGTCCACTACGATCTCAAACGTCTACCTCAGCGGAGAGATGCGGTGATGCGGCTCGAGATCCGGCACGACACGACCTATGAATTCAATCCGCCGATGCGCGGCGTCGTTCAGTCACTTCGTCTCTGGCCGTCCCGGTTCGAGGGTCAGGCAACGATCGAATGGAAGGTGAACATAGAAGGCGCCGTTCGCGGTGCAGCGTTCCGTGATGCCGCCGGTGATCACATCGAAACAGCCGTCATGCTCGGGCCGGTCGAAAGCGTGGTCGTGGAAGTCTCGGGCATTGTCGAGACCACGGATCTGTCCGGCGTGCTCAGGGGACACCGGGAAAGAATAAGCCCCGCCGCTTACCTGCGTCACAGCCATTTTACCAAACCTGACAGCAACATCCGGGCTCTTGCCTCCGACGCCTCGGCAGATGCGGTGAATGATCTCGACCGTGCCCATGCGCTCGCAAAGGCAGTCAGCGACGCAATTGCCTACACGCCGGGCAAGACCGATCACACGACTACTGCCGCCGAGGCCCTCGCATCCGGCCACGGCGTCTGCCAGGATCATGCACATGCCTTGATCGCCGCCGCGCTCTCGCTGGACGTTCCCGCCCGGTACGTCACCGGTTACCTTCACGCCGAGGGTGGTGTCGCCGAGGCCAGCCACGCCTGGGCGGAACTTCATGTGCCCGATCTGGGGTGGATCGGTTTCGATCCTTCGAACGGTGTCTGCCCGAACGAACACTACGTCCGCATAGGTTCGGGCTTCGACGCTGTCGATGCTGCCCCCATCCGCGGCGTGGCTCAGGGCATCGGAGCCGAGGCGCTGCGCGTAGACGTCAATGTCGTGGAGGCGGCACAGTAGCCGGTCGCCGTCTTTCCCGCGCCCGGCGTGGATGTGGCCTGTCAGGCATCTCCTTCAACAGACCACCCACACCCATCGCAGCGATATCGGCATCCGTGACGTCCAGCCCAACGGCCAGACGCTCCAGCACCCAGTCGGCACCATTCAAGGCAGGAGATCGGGCGCAGCCCGGAAGCCCCACCACGGGCTTCCCGCCGATCCTGCCCGTAAACAGCAGATTGCCGGGATCGACCGGCATGCCGAACCGTTCGACTGTCCCACCAGCGGCCACCAGCGCGGCAGGTGCGACGTCCTGTCGATCCGAGGTGGCCGAGGCTCCCAGGATCAGTGTCAGATCAGCCTCCCTTGTCAGAGCGGAAGCAATCGCGCCGGTCTCGTGATCGACGACCCTCACGTTTTCCAAAGTGAAACCCAGTCCTTCCAATCGATCACGGACTACCGATTCGCTTTTGGCTAAAAGACTTTTCTTGAAACCCCGCGTCCGTGTCAGGATCAGAGATGCATGCCCGCCCTGAAAGGGCAGATGCCGGATCGCGACCTCGCCCAGCACCGATACCGCACGGTCCACCACCGCACCCGGCACGCCATAAGGGATGATCTTGACCGTCGCCACAAGCTGGTCGGCTTCGACCCGCATGAAATCCGAAAGCGTCGCAAGCGTGATCCCCTCGTCCACCGCGTTCATCGCGGCGATGGCGGCGGCGTTCACCCGAACGATGCCCGGACGAGTGGCGATTACGTTCACGCGCCCTGTCGAGGCAGTTCCCAACCGTAGCCCCTCACTCCGAAGGCGATCGGCGATCCGCTCGGCCGCCCGGTCCTCGGTCAAGTCGCCCGGTTCCAACTGCGCCACGACCACCTTTTCCAGTCCCGCGGCCAGCAGCCGATCGATTTCCGCCGATCCCAGAACGGTGCCCTTGCGGATAACACCGTCCGCCACGCCAACCGAATGCGCCAGTGTGGCACCCTCCGCTTCGCCCACGGGAACCGCGCCGAATTTCACGGCCGCACGCCCGGCCGCGTATCGGGTCTTCTCAGGCGCTCGGTCATCTCGGCCATGATCGATACCGCAATCTCCGGCGGAGAAACTGCACCGATATCCGCACCAACAGGCCCGTCTACCCTCGCGATCACGTCGTCGGACAGGTCCGCTTCGACCAGCGCCGCGACACGCTTTGCATGCGTTCTGGTCGACCCCAATGCACCGATGTAGAAAGCCTCGCTGGCAAGTGCCACCCGCAACGCGGGTGTGTCGATCTTGGGATCGTGCGAGAGTGTGACCACCGCGGTTCGCGCATCCAGACCGAAAGCCTTCAGCGCCTCGTCCGGCCAACCTTCCAGAAACTTCTCTTCCGGAAACCGCGACGCGCTTGCGAAACTGTCGCGCGGATCGCACAGAACCACCTCATAGCCGGTCAGTTTCGCCATCTGCACCAACGGTTGCGCAATATGCACGGCGCCCACAAGCACCAGCCTCAGCGGCGGATTGTGTACTCCACGGAAGACGCCGTCGTCGAGAACAGACTTATCGGTACGGAACCTCGCCTCCAGATCGGCATCCGTTGTATCGCGTTCCACCAGCCGCCGCGCCCAAGTTCCGGTATTCACTTCCCAGACAACCGGCCGGCGAGATGCCCGCGCCGCGACAAGTGCGCGAAGGTCGTCCACCGATGGCCCCTGGCCCACACTGACCGGTTCGACCATCACCTCGATCTCGCCGCCGCAGGCCAGTCCTACTTCGAAGGCACTGTCATCCGAGACGCCAAAGGACAAGAGCCGACAAGACCCGTCACGCATTGCTTCGATCGCCTCGAAGATCACCGCGCTTTCGACACAGCCGCCCGACACCGAGCCCTCGAAGTTCATGTCTGCGTCGATCAAAAGCTGTGCACCCACAGGTCGCGGCGCCGACCCCCAGGTCTTCACCACTGTTGCAAGCGCCACCTGTTGGCCGGCCTCGGCCCAGGCCAGTGCAAGCTCGGGAATTCCATCCAGACTGCTCATCTGAGTCCTCCAATATCCGAGACTATCAGCCCCATTGGCCCTGTCCACTTCCCAGATAAGACCTCGTATCAGCCATAAATAGGCCCGAATTCAGGGTGATTGTTTCTTTGTTGGCGCCCGGTTTGGCGCCTCCATCTTCCTCCCTGACTGGACTGGCCGTCTTTCGAGACGGCCATTTTTTTATCCCTGGAAACCGGCTGGATCGATGACGGATACACTTGGCACGCCGGGCGCATCGCGCAATGTCTCGCGTCCACTTTCCCACATGGTAGGGGCTGCCGACCCCCAGCGTGGGTACTCACGAATGACCCTCATTTTTTTGGTGAGCGCTATTTCGGGCAATCCTTGCCGCCTTCGCGGCTCTGATGGCGTTCTTCCGAAAGTCGGAATCGCGGTTATCAACTGAAACCGAGCAACATTCCTGCGTTCGTTGTCGTGGTCCTCGGACTGCTGGTGTGGCTGACCGGACCGGCCAACGGACCCTCTGATCAGTCGCCACGAGCGATTGTCGCTCTCGTACTCTAGGGACCAGCGATTGGAGGCTCCCGGCCACGCTACGCCCGGGACGGCAATTGGGCGAGGTGTCTCGGTTTGCTCCGATCGACACGCCGAGCGCCGTTATAGTTGCGCCAAGTGCCGCGTCCATTCTGAGACAGTCGCCGTCTCTCACCGTTCGGATCGCCGTGGTTCTAGTCGCCCAGAGAGCCGTACTCCTTTCGATGGCCTGATGACTTCCGCGGTCCCGCGAACCTGTTTCGCCTATCGATAAACTTGATCCTCTGTCGGGAAGCTTCGATCCTTCACATCCTCGGTATAAGCCGCTACCGCGCTTTCGATCTGATTCAGAAGGTCGCCATAAACCTTCACGAATTTCGGCGGGCGCGGATTCAGTCCCAGCATATCCTCTAGTACCAGGATTTGCCCGTCGCACTCGGCGCTCGCGCCGATGCCGATCGTGGGTATGTCGATCTGCTTGGTAATCCGCGCCGCCAGCGGCTCCACCATGCCCTCGAGAACCACGGCGAAGGCGCCGGCCTCGGACACCGCCTTCGCATCCTCTTCGTGTGCGGCCCATGTGTCTTCGTTGCGCCCCTGAGTCTTGAAGCCGCCCATCACGTGGCTCGATTGCGGCGTCAGGCCTGTGTGCGCCATGACCGGAATTCCGCGCTCGACAAGAAAGTGAATGGTCTCGGCCATCCGGGCGCCACCTTCCAGCTTCACGGCTCCACAACCCGTCTCCTTCAAGATCTTGGCGGCATTGCGGAAAGCCATGTTCGGGCTCTCTTCGTAGCTGCCGAAGGGCATGTCCACGACGATAAGCGCGCGCTTCGTCCCCCGGACCACGGCCCGCCCATGCATGATCATCAGATCCAAGGGCACTCCCACCGTTGTCTCCATCCCGTGCATGACCATACCCAGGCTGTCACCCACCAGTATGAAATCAGCGTACTTGTCGACGATCGCGGCGGTGTGTGCATGGTAGGAAGTAAGAGAAACGATCGGATCGCCTCCCTTCCGGGCCGAGATCTGTGGAACGGTCATCCGGCGAACAGGTTTCTGTGGTTCGGTGCTCATGGGGTGATCTCCCTCTGGTCGATCAGAAGAACCTCGCCGAAATCGGCCGAGATCATGATGCCTACGGTCCGTGTCACCGGACCCTCGGCGGGTTCAAACGTGTCGGCCCAGACGATGTCCAGACCCTTGAGCGTCGCCCGCGGTTCCGTTGCGATCACGCTGCGGACAACCTCTTCCAGATCGGTCACTGTCGCGCCCTGCCTGGCCACACCCTCGGCAACATCCAGGCTCGCCGACAAGATCGGCGCGGCAGCGCGATCCTCCGGCATCAACCGCACGTTCCGCGAAGACATGGCAAGCCCGTCGGGCTCTCGGACTGTCGGCACGCCAACAATCGCCAGGGGCATGTGCAGGTCCCTGACCATTCGCCGGATAACTGCCAGCTGCTGGTAATCCTTCTCGCCGAAGTAAGCCGCGTCCGGCGTCGCGATGTTGAACAGCTTCGTCACCACCGTCGCCACACCCCGGAAATGACCGGGTCTGATCTGTCCATGGAAGACATTGGCCAACCGCGTCGTCTCGACGATGGTCTCGTCGCCTTCCGGGTAGATCTCCGTGACCGTCGGGATCAGGACTGCATCCACACCAGCCTCGCGGAACATGGCCAGATCGGCCTCCTCTGTCCGGGGGTAATTCTCCAGGTCCGCCTTCTGCCCAAACTGAGTAGGGTTCACAAAGATCGTCGTAACCACCCGGTCGTGCGCCGCGCGGGCCGCTTCAACCAAGGCTCTGTGCCCCGCGTGCAGGGCGCCCATCGTCGTGACCAGCCCCACGCTCTCGCCAAGGGCACGAAACCCCGCAATCTCGGCGCGATACTCGGCTATGGTGCGGCACACTTTCATGCGCGATGCTTAGCTTGTAGCACCGCAACCCTCAAGGTGAACAGCACGCGGTCAGCCGCGTCGCATTTCGCCAAGATTGAGTCGGATGGACCTGACGAGCATCCGGAATTTGCGCTTAAATCGCCTACGAAACGGGAAGGATTCGGCCTCATGAAAACCCACGTCAAAGCTCTGGTCGTCGGCGGCGGCGCCGTCGGCACCTCGATCGCCTATCACCTTGCCAGGGCGGGCTGGTCGGACGTGATGCTGCTCGAGCGCGACGAGCTGACCTCGGGTTCGACATGGCACGCGGCGGGGCTGCTGCCGTACTTCAACATGAGCTACGCCACGACCCATATCCACGACTACTCGATCAAGTTCTACAAGACCCTGGAAGAGGAGACCGGCCTCAACCCAGGCTTCTACGTTGTCGGCAACCTGCGGATGGCGCAGACCGACGCGCGGATGGACGAGTATATGCTCTACGCCTCGACTGCCGAGACCTGCGGTGTACCCTACGAATGGATGACACCGGATCAGATCAAGGAGCGCTGGCCGCTCGTCAGGACCGACGACCTGAAGGGTGCGATCTATCATCCGACCGACGGCTACATCAATCCGGCGGATGTCACCCAGGCCATGGCCAAGGGCGCCCGGCAGCATGGCGTCACGATCGAGCGCAAGTGGCAGGTCGACGCCTACACTTGGACCGGCGATCACTGGGACGTCACGGCGACGAAAATGGTCGAGAAGGGCGGTAACCTCGTCCCTTCGGACGAACAGGTCACCATTCACGCCGAACATGTCGTCACCGCTACCGGCAACCACGCCCAGCGCACCGCCAGACTTCTTGGCATCAAGATCCCCGCCATCCCGGTCGAACACCAGTATATCGTCACCGAACCCGATCCCGCGCTCGTCGAATGGCGTAAAACCAACCCCGAACACCCGGTCCTGCGCGACGCCGACGCCAAGTGGTACGTCCGCGAGGAGCGCGGTGGCTGGATTCTCGGCCCCTATGAAGAAGGCGCCCCCACCCGCTTCGAATACGCCGTCCCCGACAGCTTTCGCGCCGACCTTTTCCCGCTCGATCTTGAACGGATCGAGGAGGAATACATGTCCATGATCCACCGGATTCCCACCTCGGAAACCGTGGGTCTCAAGGACGATTACAACGGCCCGATCTGCTATACACCCGACGGCAACCCGCTGCTCGGCCCCGCGCCGGGGTTACGGAACATGTGGCTTGCCGAGGGCTTCTCCTTTGGTATCACCGCCGCCGGCGGAACCGGCCACTATCTTGCCCAACTCATGGTCGACGGCGAAGCCGAGATCGACATGGCCTCGCTCGATCCCCGCCGCTACGGCTCCTGGATGACGACCGAATACGGCGCCCGCAAAAATGAGGAAGCCTATTCCCACGTCTATGTTCTGCACCACCCCGATGAAGAACGCGAAGCCTGCCGCCCCTTGCGCACCGCCCCGGCCTACGATCGGCAGAAAGCGCTCGGCGCTCAGTTCGGCTGCGTGAACGGCTGGGAACGTCCCAACTATTACGGCCCTGAAAACGCGCCGGAAAACTTCGACCACGACACCCGCTCATTCCGCCGCGGCGGCTGGTGGCAATACGCAAAGGACGAGGCCGAAGCGGTCCGGAACGGCGTCGGCCTGATCGACGCGACCGCCTTCACCAAGCACCTCGTGCGCGGCCCCGGCGCCACGGCCTTCCTCGACCACTTTACCTGCAACAGGCTGCCGAAGGTCGGGCGGATCAACCTGACCTACGCGCTGACCAGCCATGGCACCACGCGCACCGAATACACCATCGTCCGGCTGGCCGAGAATGAATATTACCTCGTCTCGGCCGGCGCCTGGACGGCCTATGACGCCGACTACCTCATGAAATCCGCCGAGAATTTCATGGGCGCTGGCGGTGGCTGGGTGGATATCCACGACGTCACAACCCAATGGGGCGTTTTCGCCATCGCCGGCCCGAAGACCCGCGACGTGCTCAATGAACTGGTGAAGGACGCCGATCCGGCCACTGTTCTCTGCAACAAGCGTTTCCCGTGGCTCTCGTACCGCGACATCGAACTGGGCATGTGTCCGGTCCGCGCCATCCGCGTCGCCTATACGGGCGAGTTGGGCTGGGAACTGCACCACCCGATCGAGATGCAGCGCTATCTCTGGGACCAGCTTCTCGCCGCGGGCGAAAAGCACGGCCTCAAACTCGTCGGCGCGCGCGCACAGAACTGGCTCCGGCAGGAGAAATCCTACCGCGCCTTCGGCACCGAGCTTGGCCGCGACGCCACGCCGCTGGAAGCGGGTCTCGACCGCTTCGTCGATCTCGACAAGGACTTCCACGGCAAGGCGAAGATGCTGGAGACCGGCATCCGCGCCATGTGCGTCACGCTCCTGATCGACGGCCCCGACGATGCCGATCCCTGGGGACGCGAGGCGCTCTACTACGGCGACACCCGCGTCGGGCGCCTGACCTCAGGCGGTTATTCGGTGCATTTCGGAAAGTCAGTCGGCATGGGCTATGTGCGTCCAGATCTCGCGGAACCTGGCACAAAATTGAAGGTTCTCATTCAGCGCAGACTCCGGGACGCCGAGGTGACGGAAGATTCCCCATATGATCCGAAGAACGAGGCGATCCGCAAAGACGGCTGACCCGAATTCACGCAGGCGGCGCGCCAACCTTCAACCGAGGTCAATGCGCCGCCTCGGCTTCTTCTTTTCTTAAATACTCATGTCCCACCGCAGGCAACCCGCGTCGCGAAAGCTGCGTACCCCGTTGTCCGGGGATCATCGATAACTCTTCGTCCGCCGCGGCCAAAGGATTGCTGCAGCCCAGAATGGCGCCGACGTCCACCAAAGCCACCAATCGCGTCGATAAGCAAAGAAAAGGCCCCGCCGCCAGGCGAGGCCCTGTACAATCCGGAAACCGGCAAGCTTCAGGCGGCGGCCTGAACCTTCACGATCTCTTTCTTGATCTTAAGTGCATTCGGGCTCAACTCGGCATCCTTGGCCTTGAGCAAAAAGCCATCCAGCCCTCCGCGATGATCAACCGTCCGCAGCGCCGACGATGAAACCTTGAGGCGGAAGGTCCGGCCCAGGGTTTCCGACATCAAAGCGGTCTCGGTCAGGTTCGGCAGGAACCGGCGCTTGGTCTTGTTGTTGGCATGGCTGACATTGTTGCCAGTCATCGGGCCTTTTCCGGTCAATTCGCAGCGGCGCGACATGGTTTTCGTCCTTCGATGTTCGTCTTATCGACAAGCCCGCGCGGGAGCTTCGTCAATGCAAACGGGCAGCGCCATCGGCCCTGCCCAAGAATCCGTCCGCGCGGAATACGTCCTCTCCCGCGTGGCGTCAAGCCCCGGATGGCCTACCCAAGCGGAAAGGCCTCGGCGACCGCACACGCGCTTCCGCTTGGGTTGTCCCGAAACATCGCGTGTCCCGCATGCGGCACAACGACCACGGCGATACCCGCGGCTCTCAGGCCGTCCGGATCGGGCACGTCCGGCGCCGGACCCTCAGCAATGCTCCGTTCGCCGAAGATAAAGCTCCGCGGGACCTGTAAAGACAGGAACGCTTCGCGAAACGCGGGATCGAGCCTGACCAAAGCATCTGCATTGCCCCAGACGCCGGCGGGATCGGCAGTATCCCAAGCCTCGGCCAGCCAACCAGCCCCAATCTCGCGCATACGCTCTTGAAGCACCGGCAATCCCCCCGACAGGAATTCCTTCCGGTCCTGGCGTGCGATACGTGACGACGCGGCCCCTCCTCCGGGCGCCAGGTTGCCCTCTGCGACCGCAAGCCGCCCCACGCGGCGCGGATGATCCAGCGCAAGCTGAATTGCCACTGAACCGCCCATCGAGTGCCCGAGTACGTCGGCGCCTTCCAGCCCCAGAATGTCCATCACCGCGGCAACGGTACCGGCATGGGCGGCAAGGCTGTAATCGAAACCTGTCGGATGATCCGAACTGCCCGAACCCAGGTAGTCGATCAGGATGAACCGCCGATCTCCCAGTACGGGATTCCCGATCATCGCTTCGAAAGCCGACATCACCGGCACGCTCAGCGCGGGCAGGATAACCAGGGGACAGCCTTTTCCTGTTTCGTGCCATCTCTGCATCGCGCCGTACTCGGGGAAAAGCAATTCACCCATCACTTCTCTCGCTTACCCAGACGGGCCAGAACCTCTGCCGCTGCCGCCCCCGGTGCGCGCCGACCTTCCGCTACCTCGCGGCCAAGGCTTGCCATCGCCGCTTCGGCTTTGGGATTCGCCTGGAGACGTCTCAACAGCCCTTGCCGAACCTCGTCCTCGAACCAACGGCGCGCCTGGTCCGCGCGTCGCTGGTCCCAGAAACCCGTTGCCTTGCGATGATCCGCCAGTTCCGTCATTGCCGCCCACGCCTTGTCCAGTCCCACACCTTCGACGGCCGAGACCGGCATCGCCTTCGGGTATCCTTCGGGATCGCCGGGACGCTTTCTCAGAAGCCTCAGCGCGCCCGCATAGTCGGCAACCGTCCGGGTGGCAGCCGATTTCAGCTCTCCATCGGCCTTGTTCACCAGGATCAGGTCGGCGATCTCCATGATCCCCCGCTTGACGCCCTGCAACTCGTCGCCGCCGGCGGGCGCAATCAACAGAACGAAGAGATCCGACATATCCGCCACGATGGTCTCGGATTGCCCCACGCCAACCGTCTCGATCAGCACGACATCGAATCCGGCCGCCTCGCAAAGCGCGACCGCGTCACGGGTCCGCCGGGCCACACCGCCAAGTTGTGTCTGGCTGGGTGACGGGCGGATAAAGGCGTTCGGGTCGCGGGCGAGCCGCTCCATGCGGGTCTTGTCTCCCAGGATCGATCCGCCTGTACGAGCCGAGGACGGATCGACGGCAAGAACGGCGACGCGCAATCCCTGGCCGGTCAGCATGCAACCGAACGCCTCGATGAAGGTCGACTTCCCGACTCCCGGCGTCCCCGACATTCCGATCCTGAGTGCCTGCCGGTCCGGATTGGCCAGAAGCTCCAGAAGGCGATCGCCCTTTGCGCGGTGATCCTGCCGGGCACTTTCGACCAGGGTGATCGCGCGCGCCAGTGCGCGGCGGTCTCCCGCCCGAACGGCCTTCGCCAGTGCTTCGATCTCACCCGTCATCGGCGGCGACCTTGGCCTCTGCCGCAGGCCAAGTCCAGAGCCCTCGAAAACGGCCCGGTGCATGTGGGGATGGCATCTGTTTCAGCCTGCGATATTGCAGGGGTATGGACAGATTACCCATCGACGACACTCTGCCTCAATTGATCGAGGCGCTTCGGCGCCAAGGCAAGGCAGTACTGCAGGCGCCACCCGGCGCCGGCAAGACGACGCGGGTGCCGTTGGCTATCCACGCGGCAGCCCTGACGGATGGCCGTATCGTCATGCTGGAGCCACGCCGCCTCGCAACTCGCGCGGCAGCGGTTCGCATGGCGCAATCCCTTGGCGAGCCGGTGGGTCGCACTGTCGGCTATCGCATCCGGGGCGAAGCGAAGGTTTCCGCCGAAACGCGTATCGAAGTCGTCACGGAAGGTATTCTGACGCGGATGATCCAGTCTGATCCTTCCCTGGAAGGTATCGGCGCGGTCATTTTCGACGAATTTCACGAACGATCCCTGAACGCGGACCTTGGGCTCGCCCTTGCACAAGAGGTGCGCGAAGCACTGCGCAATGACCTCATTCTGCTTGTAATGTCCGCGACCCTGGACGCCGAACCGGTCGCGAAACTGATGGGCGATGCTCCGATCATCACATCGGAAGGCCGGATTTTCCCGGTAGAGACGATCTGGCTGGATCGGCCCATGCCCAAGGAGATTCGGTTCGAGCAGGCCATGGCCGCCTTGATTGGTCGTGCCGCATGCGAAACCCAAGGCGGCATCTTGGCCTTCCTTCCCGGCGAGAGAGAGATCCGTGGGGTAACAGCTCGCCTGAACTTTCCCGGCGTCAATATCCTGCCGCTCTACGGAGCGCTCTCGTTCAAGGCCCAGCAAGTCGCCCTTGGGCACGTTGACGGACGCAAACTGGTTTTGGCGACCGCAATCGCCGAGACGTCGCTTACCATTCCGGACATCAGGGTGGTGATCGACGGGGGCCGCGCAAGACGGTCTCGGTTCGATCCCGGATCGGGAATGTCCAGACTGGTGACCGAAAAAGTCACACGCGCCGAAGCCGAGCAGCGGCGCGGGCGCGCGGGGCGCGTGGCGCAGGGCGTCTGCTACAGGCTCTGGACGCGTGGCGAAGAGGGCGCCTTGAGCGCATATCCTCCGGCGGAAATCGAAGCGGCGGACCTGACGGCACTTGCGCTCGAACTGGCGGAATGGGGTTCGGACAATCTTCGGTTTCTGACGCCACCGCCGGAACGTCCTCTTTCGGAGGCCCGTGCGCTGCTGAGGGGGCTTGAAGCACTGGACAGGGAAGACCGGATTACCAACCACGGCCGGGTTCTGGCGCGGATGCCGATTCATCCTCGGCTGGCGCATATGCTGGCGACCGGAGGAAAGGGTGCCGCGCTTCTGGCGGCACTTCTATCGGATCAGGACCCCATGCGCGGAAGTGGGGCGGACCTGGGCTTGCGGTTGTCGGCACTGCGCGGTGGCCAGAGGGAACCCCAACTGGATCGGATACGGACCGAGGCGCGGCGGTTGGAGAGACTCGCGCGGTCCGAAAGGTTGACGGACCCCGCCGAACAGGCGGCGCTGGCCTATCCAGACCGGATCGCGATGCGGCGGCCGGGGGATGATCCGCGATGGCTTCTGTCGGGTGGCAAGGGGGTGAAGATGGATCCTTCCGATCCCCTGGCGAACACGCGACTTCTTGTCGTGACCGATACCGACGGACACCCGACCGAGGCCACGATCCGGACCGCCCTGGCAATCCCGGAGGCATCGCTGCGCGAGGTGCTGGGAGACCGGATCGAGGAGGTTCGTTTTGCCGAATGGTCGCGCCGCGAGGGACGGGTCGAGGCGCGGATCGAAGAGCGGCTGGGAGCGATTGCGCTGTCATCGAAGCGCTGGACTGACGTTCCGGAAGGACTGATTTCGGCGGCGATGCTGGATGGAGTCCGTTTGCTGGGTTTTCATTTTTCCGAAGCGGAAGAACGGCTTAGAGCGCGGGTTGCTTTGTTGCGGGCGGCGGGTCACGACGTGCCGGAGATCAGCGACGCCGTGCTGATGGAGACGCTGGAGGACTGGCTTCTGCCGCATCTCGAAGGTGTGCGGACAGCGTCGGACTGGAAGGGATTCGACGCCCTGCCGGCCCTGCGCGGGATGCTGGACTGGGGGCAGATGCAGCTATTGGACCGCGAGGTTCCGGCGCATTTCGAGACACCGCTGGGACGCCGCGTCGCCATCGACTATTCCGGCGCCGATCCAGAGATTTCGTTGAAACTGCAGGAAATGTTCGGCGTCACGCGGCACCCCTCGGTCGCCGGAAGGCCCTTGCGGGTAACGCTTTTGTCGCCTGCCGGAAGGCCCGTGCAGACGACGATGGATCTGCCCGGGTTCTGGGCGACGTCCTACCAGGACGTAAGAAAGGACATGCGCGGGCGGTATCCAAAGCACCCCTGGCCAGAAGACCCCACGGTGGCCGATCCGACGCTTCGGGCCAAGCCGAGAAGAGGTTAATGCGTGGTGCGCCCGTTGGGCGTTGCCCGCAACGCGGCTGGGCGTTAACGCCTGCAAAACAAGCGCAAACGGCCAAAATCGCAACGTCGGTATCACGTCGGTATTACGTCGGTATTTCGTCGGTGGATGGGCCGAAAAACCCCGTCCAGACCCCTGTCGGACCACCGTGCGTTAGGATTGATTAAACCCCGTTAACTTTCGCCCCCTGTTGAC
This sequence comes from Silicimonas sp., assembly GCA_040220415.1. Taxonomy (GTDB): domain Bacteria; phylum Pseudomonadota; class Alphaproteobacteria; order Rhodobacterales; family Rhodobacteraceae; genus JAVJUV01. The sequence goes on along the minus strand of JAVJUV010000089.1, from coordinate 20,563 downwards.
AGGCGCCACGGATTTCCGGGAACGTCGGCGCGGGAAGGGAACGCATCATGAGCCAGCCGGAATTCTGGATCTCGATCGGAAGCACCTACAGCTACCTGACGGTCTCGCGCCTGCCCCGGATCGAGGAGCGGACCGGCATCCGCTTCGACTGGCGGCCTTTCAGCGTGCGCGAGATCATGATCGAGATGAACAACATCCCCTTCGCGACGAAACCGGCGAAAGCCGCCTACATGTGGCGCGATATCGAACGCCGGGCCGGGATGTACGGGCTGGAACCGAAGCTGCCGGCGGCCTATCCGCTGGCCGAGTTCGACCGCGCCAACCGCGTGGCAATTCTGGGTCGGCAGGAGGGGTGGGTGCGGGACTATGTCATCGCCACCTACAGGCTGTGGTTCGAACACGGCCTTGAAGCGGGCAGTCAGGAGAACCTGACGCGCGCACTATCGGAGGTGGGCGTGGATGCGGACGAGGTCATTGCCCGCGCCGCGTCGGACGAGATCGGAGCGGCCTATCGCGCGGCGACCGACGAGGCCCGCCAGAGGGGCATATTCGGCGCGCCGAGCATTGTCGTCGACGGAGAGCTGTTCTGGGGAGACGACCGGCTGGAAGACGCCCTGTCCTGGGCCCGCGACCGGCGCGTCAGCGCGTCCTGAGACCCCGCGCCTCGTTCACTTGAAGATCGCGACATAACGCGGCGCGAAGAACTTGGTGAACTCCCGCACCTCGGCTCGGCGATGGGCAAGAGGGGGCGGGAAGTCCTAGTCGGGTGAAACCCGCGCGTGTCTCGGTCGAACAGGGTCAGCCCGATCTCATGCTCCGGCGCGTCGATGCGCCGGGCCACGGTCGGCTGCGCGATATCCAGCCTGCGGGATGCGGCAAGGGTCGAGCCTTCGCGCAGCACCGCAAGGAACCCTCACATGACCACGCAGGCACTCCAGGCTACGCATCCCGCTCTCGGCGAGACGATCACGTCGTGGCTGAAGGCGTTTCGCCATGTCGATTCCCTGGCCTCGCGGGTCACACCGGACGAGACGCGGGCGCGCCGGGATTTCGTCTGCGCGATGCTGGACCGGAATGCGGGTGCGATGACTTGTGAATCGGATGTTCTGTCAATGGCGCTGGTCTATCCGTGCCGGTTCTGAACCGGTCTACCAGCGGCCCAGCGCTGCCTCGTCCTCGTCCTTTGCCGCCACCCAGGCTTCGCCGTCCTTCCCGAATTCCTTTTTCCAGAAGGGCGCGCGCGACTTGAGATAGTCCATCAGGAATTCGGCCGCCGCGAAGGCGTCGCCGCGGTGGCGGGCGGCGGTGGCCACCATCATGATCTGGTCGCCGGGGGTCATCGACCCGAAGCGATGGATGATCATGGCGTCGGCAAGCGACCAGCGCGAGACGGCTTCAGCGCGGATCTTCTCCAACGCCTTTTCGGTCATGCCGGGATAATGCTCGATCTGCATCGCCGTCAGCGTGCCCGCCTCGTCGCGGACGAGGCCCGAGAATGTGACGACGGCCCCGGCGCCCGCGGTGCGCGCGGTGAAGGCCGCGACCTCGGCGCCCATGTCGAAGGGGTCGGACTGGACGCGGACGGTCATCCGCCGGTCATCGGCGGGAAGAAGGCGACTTCCCGCGCGTCCCCGATGGCGGCCGAAAGATCCTCGGCCAGTTCCTGGTCCAGCGCGGCGCGCACCGACGAGACGTCGGAGAACGCCAGCGCGTGGGCATCCGAGCGCGTCTTCAACTCCTCGATCAGGTCCGCGACGGTGGCGGCATCGGTCTGGATACGTTCTTTCGGAACGCCGATCCGTTCCCGGAGCCATGCGAAATAGAGAACGTCGATCATGCCTCGTCCTTCAGGTGGGGCAGTGATTTTCTAAAGTAGTCGAAACCGGTGATCAGCGTCAAAGCGGCCGCGATCCACAGAAGGCCGACGCCGATCCACCACGTCAGCCAATGGGCCTGCTGGATCAGGCGAAGGTTCAGGGGATCATCGCCGCCTTCGAAGATCGCAGTGACGGTGGCGGCGTCCATGCCGAAGGTGCGTTCGATGAACATGTGCTGGAAGATGCCGGTGCCGAAGAGGACGCCGATGGCCACCATCTGGGCGGTGGTCTTCCACTTGGCGAGCCGGGTGACCTTCAGCGTGCCGGCGGTGTCGCCCAGGAATTCACGGAGACCCGAGACGAAGACCTCGCGAAAGATGATCACGGTGGCAGGCAAGAGAATCCAGGGGTCCATCCCGTCGGGGCGGTTCACGCCCGACAGGCCGGCGATCAGCAATAGCGCGATCACCACCATCGCCTTGTCGGCGATCGGGTCGAGCATGGCGCCAAGCCTGGATTCCTGCTTCCAGAGGCGGGCGAGATAGCCGTCGAACCAGTCGGTAGCTGCAGCGCCCACGAAAAGAACCAGCGCGAACCAGTCGGCCCAGGGACGCGTGAAATAGAGGAACAACAGGACGACGCCGGGCGCAGCCAGCAGCCGAAGCGTTGTCAGCGTATTCGGGATTGTCCAGTTCATGGCCTTGGGCATAATCCCGCAGACCGCAAAGGAAAAGGGCTTGATTGCCGCGCCGCGCGCACGATGCTGTCATTGCAGCTTAACAAATCCATACTATTTCCGGGATCATGGCGTCACGTTCACTGCCCATACGAAACGGCTACAGCAGGGCCGAGTACATCTCGGACCTTGCGGTTCATTTCGCCGGGCTTGTAGCCGTCGTCGTGGGAGTGCCGGTGCTTGTCGTCCTTGCCACCCTGCCCGGCAACGACGGCGCCGAGATCACCGGGACGGTCATCTACGGGCTTTGCTTCATGGCCATGATCGGCTGTTCCGCGATCTACAACATCTTTCCCCATCCCGACTGGGAATGGCTGCTGCAACGCCTGGACCATTCGGCGATCTACCTGAAGATCGCCGGCACCTATACCGGCTTCGTGCTGGTCGCGGGGCACGGAATCGGTCTGGCCGCCGGTCTTTGGGCAGCGGCACTTGCCGGCATATCGATGAAAATGGTCTCGCCGGTCCGGTGGCGGTGGGCCGGTCTTGCGCTGTATCTGGCGATGGGCTGGGTGGCCGCCGTCCTTGGCCACGGTGTCTTCGCCGCGCTGCCTGTCGCTGTCGTCTGGCTTATCGGGATCGGCGGGTCGCTTTATACGGTCGGCGTCATCTTCTATCTCTGGGAACGTCTGCCCTTCCATCTGACGATCTGGCACGCCTTCGTCCTGTCGGCGAGCCTGACGATTTACGCAGGGGTCGTCGTGGCCGTGGTGCTGTGACGCCTAGCGGAAGGTGATGGACGTGACTTTCGCCCGGAAGAAGGGAAAGTAGTCGTCGGTGTCGATAAGGTTGCCGCCGTCGACACGGGTCGGCAGCCGGTAGCCTTGGAAATCCCGATACTCGGACAGGAAGCCTCCGAACGGCTGCAGTCGGTAGCGGGCTTCCGGGTTGGCGTTGCTCCACCGGCTGATGACGACCTTTTCGGGTGCGCCATCAGAAGCCACGGTGATATCGACCCATTGGGTGAAATCACCGAAGGTGACCGTTGCGCGGGCGACATCGGCGCCGCGGGTTTCCCACCGCACGAAGTCTGACGGCAAGAGCGACGCCGGCGCCCAGAACGCGGCTTCGGACACCACGCGCCCGAAGGCCGAGCGGTGGTGATCGGGATCGCCCGATATGCGGGCCACGGGCACAAGGTGAAAAAGCCAGAAGCGGGTCCACGAGGTTTCGGGCAAGGCCACGTCCGAGCCGGTGATCATGCCGGCATGCAACCGCCAGACCAGACCATGCGGCGGCGCCAGGAGCTGATGCGCCGACATCTTGCCGTAGCGCGGGTCGTCCTTGCCGCCCATCCCGAGTTCGCCGGTCATACGGATCTCGGCCACGGTTCGGATCGGCGTTCCCGGCGCGATGGTGAAGGCGAAATACCGGCGCGCAGGTTCGGGAAGTTCCGCCACCATCGCGGGATCGAAGACACGGTCGCCCTGCCCCGCCGTTCCGGCCAGCCGCGCCCACGCGGCCGAGGCGGCAAGAACGTCCGAGGCGCGCCACATCGCAAGAACGACAAGCGCCAGAGCCAGGACACCGGCGATGATCTTGAGCGCAAGCACGGGGCCAGTCAGCCTTTCTCGTGGAAGAAATCGTAGATCGTTTCTGCAATCATATCCGAGATGCCATCCACCGCTTTGAGGTCGCTCAAATCGGCGCGCGCGACGGCCTTGGCGGAACCGAAATGCGCCAGAAGTGCGCGCTTGCGCGTGGCACCGACGCCGGGCACGTCGTCGAGCGGCGTGGCGCCGACGGCTTTCGAACGCTTCGCGCGATGCGCGCCGATCGCGAAGCGATGCGCTTCGTCGCGCATCCGCTGGACGAAGTACAGAACCGGATCGCCGCGTTTCAGCGCGAAGGGACGCTGTTTGTAGCGGTGAAACTCCTCTTTCCCGAGATCGCGGTCTATGCCCTTGGCGACACCGACCATCGGCACGTCTTCGACCCCCAGTTCGGCCAGGATCTCGTGCACGGCACTGACCTGCCCCGCGCCGCCGTCGATCAGCAGAAGGTCGGGCCAGGCGTCGCCCAGCCGGTCGGGGTCTTCCTTCAGAAGACGCTTGAAGCGCCGGGTCAGCACCTCTTTCATCATGCCGAAATCGTCGCCCGGGGTGAGGTCTTCGCCCTTGATGTTGAACTTGCGGTACTGGCTCTTGATGAAGCCGTCCGGCCCGGCAACGATCATGGCGCCGACCGCGTGCGCACCCTGGATGTGCGAGTTGTCGTAGACCTCGATCCGTTGCGGCGGCGCGTCGAGGTCGAAGGCCTCGGCCAGCCCCGACAGAAGCCTGGACTGGGTCGCGGTCTCGGACATCTTGCGGGCCAGGCTTTCGCGGGCATTGCGCAACGCGCCGGCAATCAGATCCTTCTTCTCGCCCCGCTGCGGCACCTCGATGCGGACCTTGCGGCCGGCCTTGTCGGAGAGCGCCTGGGAGAGAAGGTCGGCATCCTCGATCTCGTCCGACAGAAGCACCAGCCTTGGCGGATCCTTCTGGTCGTAGAACTGGGCGACGAAAGCCTGCATGACTTCGGCCGCCTCGGCGCCCGAACCGGTACGGGGATAATAATCGCGGTTGCCCCAGTTCTGGTTGGCGCGGATGAAGAAGACCTGCACGCAGGCCTGCCCGCCTTCCATGTGAAGCGCTATGACGTCGGCCTCGGCCACGCCTGCGGGGTTCACGGCCTGCGACCCCTGCACGTAGGTCAGCGCGCGCAGCCGATCGCGAAGCGCGGCCGCACGCTCGAATTCCATCGCTTCCGAGGCCGCCTGCATCTCGGCGGCAAGCGTTTCCTGCACCTTCGTCGTGCGGCCCTGAAGAAAGCGTTCCGCATCCTTGACGAGCGTCCCGTATTCCTTTTCCGAAACGTAGCCGACGCAGGGCGCGCTGCACCGCTTGATCTGGTAGAGCAGGCAAGGGCGCGTGCGGCTTTCGAAGGTGGCGTCGGAACAGTTGCGCAGCAGGAAGACCTTCTGCAGCTGGTTCAGCGTGCGGTTCACGGCGCCGGCGCTGGCGAAGGGGCCGTAATAGTCGCCTTTCTCTTTCTTCGCGCCCCGGTGCTTCTTGATCTGCGGGAAGGCGTGTTCCTTCGAGACCAGGATGTTCGGGAAGGACTTGTCGTCGCGGGCCAGCACGTTGTAGCGCGGCTTGAGCTGCTTGATGAGGTTCTGTTCCAGCAGCAGCGCCTCGACCTCGGTGCGGGTCGTCAGGAACATCATCGACGCGGTGTCGCGGATCATCCGCTCGATGCGCGGCGTGTGGCCCGTGGGCCGGGCATAGGACGATACCCGCGCCTTCAGGTTCCGCGCCTTGCCGACGTAGAGAACCGCGCCCTTGTCGTCCAGCATCCGGTAAACGCCCGGCGACGCATCCAGCGTCTTCAGGTACGACTGGATGACGGCGTGTCCTTTTTGAACGGGTTTTGTCGGTGTCTCGGTCATCGGTTCGGGGTTGGGCGATTCTGAATCTGGCTGCACCGGTTAAGCGCTAACGGCAAGGAAAAACCTGTCCACTGAATCTGTGGATAACCCTTGGGAGAAGTGCAAGCCGCGGGGAATTTTCTGTTAGTTTCAGACGCTTTCATGTCGTTGCCTATTTTTTAGGCATTTTTGCAGGGCGTTGAAAAATAAGGACATTTTTTTCTCGTCAAGCAAATGGCTGAAAACATTAGGCTTTTTGTAACACTTTGGTGAAGGCGCGGGCAGCCCAGTGCAAAACTCGCGGCAGGTCGGGCGCCGAAGCAGTGATTCCGGCTACTCGACACCCTGCACGTCCGGGGTCTGCCAGCCGAGGTGCTGGCCGCCGTCGATGCACAGAAGCTGGCCTGTCACCGCGGGCGCGTCGAGAAAGTAGCCAAGCGCGTGGGTGATGTCCGAGGGGTCGGCGCCACGGTTCATGATCGTGGACGCGCGCTGGTTGGCGAAGTGGGTATCGGACTGGCGGACACCCTGCATGGTGGGGCCGGGGCCTATCGCGTTCACGCGCACTTTCGGGGCCAGCGCCTGCGCCGAGGTGCGGGTCAGGGCCCAGAGACCCATCTTGGCGATGGTGTAGCTCATGAACTCGGGCGTCAGTTTGCGAACGCGCATGTCGATCATGTTGACGATCAGCGCCTGCGCCGTGGGCTCGTTCCAGCGGCCCTCGATCACCGGCTCCGGCGCCTGGTCCGCGAAGGTCTGCGTCAGGACGAAGGGGGCGCGCAGGTTCGATTCCAGGTGCCTGTCCCAGCTTTTTCGCGTCGCGCTCCGGATGGTGTCGTACTCGAAGATCGAGGCGGAGTTGACCAGAACCGAAAGCGGCGCACCGATGGCCTCGGCGGCGGCGGGCACCAGCGCCTGCATCTGATCCTCGACGGTCAGGTCGGCCTGCAGCGTCGCGGCCTTCACGCCCATGTCGCGGCAGAGCGCCGCCACGTCCGCGGCCTCGGCCTGCGAGCCGTGGTAGTGGATCGCCACGTCCAGCCCGCGCCCGGCCAGGTAGAGCGCCATCTCGCGGCCCAGGCGTTTGGCCGCCCCGGTGACAAGCGCAGCACCGGTCATCCCTGCACCACCATGACGATGTAGACGACGTAGAGAACGGTCAGCCCCGCGCCCCAGCGGCGCGTCAGGTCAAGACCCTTCACGAAGACGAAGGGTAGCAGCAGAAGCGATGCGCCCAGCATGACCCAGAGATCAAAGGCGAGGAAACCCTGCGCCACCGGGATCGGGCCGAAGAGACTGGCCACCCCCAGGATCGCGAGAAGATTGAAGAGGTTCGAGCCGATCACGTTGCCAAGCGCGACGTCCGCCTGCCGCCGGATCGCCGCCATCACCGTCGTGGCCAGTTCCGGCAGCGAGGTGCCGAGGGCGACAAGCGTCAGGCCGATCACGGCGTCCGAAACGCCGAAGGTCTTGGCGATCACAAGCGAGGCATCGACGAGGATATCGGCGCCGAGCGGCAGCCCGATCAGGCCCAGCAAGAGGAACATGCCGATTTTCCACCACGGCATTTCGGGGTCGGCGCCCTCGACTTCCTCGGCGTCCATCTGGGCGCGGCGATGGGCCAGCGCATCACGCGCCTGATCCCCCAGAATGACGGCAAGCACGATCAGGAAACCGATGCCGTGAACCCACGTGATCGGCCCGAGAAAGGCCACCCCGATGAACGCGGCCGAGACCAGAAGCATCTGGACATAGCTCTTTCGGGTATCGCAGTGCGACGTATGGAGCCGCGAAATCACGGCAGGCACGCCCAAGACCAGCAGGATATTGGCGGTGTTCGATCCGACAACGTTGCCCAGGGCCAGGCCCGGCGCGCCGTTGATGATCGCCTTTACCGAAATCAGCAATTCGGGCGCGGAGGTACCGAAGGCCACGATGGTCAGGCTGACGATCAGCGCCGGTATGCCCACGCGTAACGACACATTCACCGCACCGCGCACCATCAGATCGCCCGCCAGCAGCAGGATCACCAGGCCCAGACCGGCAAACAACCACTCCATCCGGTCAGGCCTTGCCGCACGGGCATGGGCCGCGCCCGATGCGATGGCGCCCGCAGGACGGGCACTTGGACGAGGTCAGCCGCCGCGGCAACAGCAGGTTCAGCTTTCCGAACATGCCGAGGACGACGATGAATACGAGGAACAGCGAGACGATCTTGAGAAGCATGTGTCGTCAGACTCCGAACCGAGCGAAGGCGGCCCGCGCCTCGACTTCCGATAGCGCGTCGCCTGCCAGCGATGCGCCGAACCGCGCCAGAAGAGGACGGCGCTGCTCGTAAGGCTTGAGAATGACCTTGTCGCCGAAGATTTCCTTCATCTTGGGCACCAGATGCGCCACCCCGTCCACAAGTCCGGTCGCCACCGCGGTATCGCCGACCCAGACATCGCCGGTGAACAACTCCTGCGTCTGGTCCAGTCGGTCGCCCCGGCGGGATTTGACGTGTTCGATGAAACCATCGTGAACGTGTTCCTGAAGTTTCTTCAGCCGCTCGACATCTTCGGGTTTCTCGGGGCTGAACGGATCGAGCATGCTTTTCGATTTTCCGGCCGTGTAGACACGACGGTCGATACCATGCCTCGAGATCAGCTGATCGAACCCGAAGCCTGCCGAAATCACGCCGATCGAGCCGAGGATGGAATGGCGGTCGACCCAGATCTCGTCGGCCGCGCAGGCGATGTAGTATCCGCCCGAAGCGGCCACATCCTCGACGAAGGCGTAGACCTTGACCTTTTTCTCTTCGGCCAGGCGCCGGATGCGCGCCGCGATCAGCGAAGATTGCGAAGGGCTGCCGCCCGGAGAATTGATTGCCAGGGCAACCGCGGCCGGCTTGCCGCGCGTGAAGGCTTTTTGCAGCAGCGACGCAAGCCCGGCATCGCTGAGCGCGGCGCCCCGCGCCTGCGCCGCGATGATCCCCTGAAGGCGTACGACCGACACCAGCGGCGGGGCTTTGACGAAGGGTATGAAGCGCCTCATGCAGTGCGATGTAGGCCGCCTGCGTAACGGCAACAAGGCGGGAACGCCCCGGAACACGAGATTGTTGCGCCGAAGACGAAGGAAATCGGAAACTCGCGCCTGCCGCCGACCGGGTCGCACCTATTGCTTGATGCGATAGCCGGTGCGGAAGATCCACCAGACGATACCCAGGCAGACCAGCAGGAAACCGGCGATCGCCGCAAGGCTTGCGACGATCGGCACGTCGGCCGTGCCGAAGAACGACCAGCGGAACCCCGAGATCAGGTAGAGCACCGGGTTGAAGTGCGACACGGTCTGCCAAAGGGGCGGCAGCATGGTGATCGAGTAGAACGAGCCGCCGAGGAAGACGAGCGGCGTGACCACCAGAAGCGGCACGAGGTTCAGCTGTTCGAAGCTTTTGGCCCAGATGCCCAGGATGAAGCCCAAGAGCGCGAAGCTGAGCGCTGTCAACAGCAGGAACAGGACCATGAAGACCGGGTGAACGATCTGGATGTCGACGAAGAAGAACGACGTGGCCAGGATGATCAGCCCGATCAGCAGCGACTTGAAGGCCGCCGCGCCGACATAGCCCAGCACGATCTCGAAGGATGACAGCGGGGCCGAGAGCACCTCGAAGATCGTGCCGATGAACTTGGGGAAGTAGATACCGAAGCTGGCGTTCTGGATCGATTGCTGAAGCACCGTCAGCATGATCAGGCCCGGCACGATGAAGGCGCCGTAGCTGACGCCCTCGACCTGTTCGATGCGGCTGCCGATCGCGGCGCCGAAGACGATGAAGTAAAGCGATGTCGACAGGACCGGTGAGACGATCGACTGCACGAGCGAGCGGAAGAAGCGCGCCATCTCGAAGCGCCAGATGGCGATGATGCCCTGGACGTTCATGCCGCGTCCTCCTTTACCAGACCGACGAAGATCTCTTCCAGCGAAGACTGGCTGGTCTGCACGTCGCGAAGCGTGATACCGGCGGCCTGCAGGTCTTTCAGAAGCGCGGTTATGCCGGTGCGCTCGCCCTTGGTGTCGTAGGTGTAGACCAGCCAGTGGCCGTCGTTCTCAAGTCGCAGATCGTACGAGGTCAGACGCTCGGGCATGGCTTCCAGGGGTTCGGCAAGTTCGATGCGCATTTCCTTCTGGCCCATGCGCGACATCAGCGCCGCCTTGTCCTCGACCAGCAGCAATTCGCCGTTGTTGATGACGCCGATGCGGTCGGCGATGGCTTCGGCCTCTTCGATGTAGTGGGTCGTCAGGATGATGGTGACGCCGTCGCCCCGCAGCCGTTCGACCAGTTTCCACATGTCCCGGCGCAGTTCCACGTCGACGCCCGCCGTCGGCTCGTCCAGGAACAGCACGCGCGGTTCGTGGGCCAGCGCCTTGGCGATCAGCACGCGGCGTTTCATGCCGCCCGACAACTCGACGTTCTTCGAGTCGTGCTTGTCCCACAGCGACAGGTCCCTCAGGATCCGCTCCAGAAGCGCGGGGTCCGGCTTCTTGCCGAAAATCCCGCGCGAGAACCGGACGGTGTTCAGAACCTTCTCGAAGGGTTCCAACGAGATCTCCTGCGGCACCAGCCCGATCAGGCGGCGCGCCTCACGGTAGTCGCTGAAGATGTCGTATCCGCCGACGGTGATGCGTCCCGAAGTCGGCGAGGTGATCCCGCAGATCGTCGAGATCAGCGTGGTCTTGCCGGCGCCGTTCGGGCCAAGCAGCGCGATGATCTCGCCCTCTTCGATGTTCAGGTTGACGCCCTTGAGGGCCTCGAAGCCGTTGTCGTATGATTTCCTGAGGTCTTCGACCTGCACGATTGCAGACATGGGTCATCTCCTTACACCCGGTTACCTAGGAGAAGTGCGCACGGGATGAAACTGCGGAAATACGTATGTCGGGTCTTCGAAAATGCGCCAACGGAAAAGGCCGCCCCGGGGGCGGCCTTCCTGTCGTCGGCACGGAACCTCGATCAGTTCTGCGCGTAGTATTCGATGACGAGGTTCGGTTCCATCATCACCGGGTACGGAACGTCCGAGAGACCCGGGGTGCGCACGAAGGTGGCGACCATCTTGGAGTGATCGACTTCCAGGTAGTCGGGAACGTCGCGCTCGGGCAGACCCGCGGCCTCCAGGACCAGGGCCATCTGCTTGGACTTGTCGCGAACCTCGATCACGTCGCCTTCCTTGACGCGGTACGACGGGATGTTGACCTTCTGGCCATTCACGCGCACGTGGCCGTGGTTCACGAACTGGCGTGCGGCGAAGACGGTCGGAACGAACTTGGCGCGGTAGACGACGGCGTCCAGACGGCGCTCGAGTAGGCCGATCAGGTTCTCGCCGGTGTCGCCCTTCACCCGGGCGGCTTCGGTGTAGATGCGCTTGAACTGCTTCTCGGTCAGGTCGCCGTAATAGCCCTTCAGCTTCTGCTTGGCGCGCAGCTGAAGGCCGAAGTCGGACATCTTGCCCTTGCGGCGCTGGCCGTGCTGGCCGGGGCCGTATTCGCGGCGGTTGACGGGGGATTTCGGACGGCCCCAGATGTTCTCGCCCATCCGGCGGTCGATCTTGTACTTGGCAGACGTGCGTTTGGTCACGGCTGATCTCCTTCTCATTCAATGCCGCTTCACCTGATCCGAAAACCGGAATCCACTTTTCGGGGCGAAGCGAGTGGAAGGGCGTTGTCCTCCTTCCCGGATTTTGCCGGGACGACAGGTTTCCCCTTGCGGGGTCCACCAACACCAATGAAGCGGCGCTTATAGCTGGGTTATTCGGCCTGTCAACAGGAACGCGCCGGGCGCCGCCTCAGTCCCACCAGACCCACCAGCGGGTCGCGCCGACCAGGCTGGAACCGTCGGTGCCGCGATGCTCGGCATTCACCTCGTCGGCGCACAGCGTGAAGAACCGCGAAAGGATTTCGCGGGCCTCTTCCGGCGTCTCCGGCGGGCGGGCGACCTCGAAGCCAAGGTGATCGGTCGACGCGGTGATGATCCGCGCGCCGTAGGTATCCCAAAGCCAGCGGCAATGAGCCACCAGAACGGGCTTCGGCGCCGAAATGGCATAGGTGCCGTGCTGAAGCCAGGCCGCGGTCTTCCACGGCTGATCCGTGGCGATCAGCCCCGCGGCCAGAGTTTCGCTGTGGCGCGGCGTGACATAGTCGATCGGGTCGGGAAAGATCCGGTGGCCGGTGCCCTCGGCCTCGATGGCGGCGATCACTTCGCGGATTTCGCGCAGCTCTTCCTCTGTGCCGTCGCCCGACGATTCGAGATCCGATAGCTGGGCCTTCAGCGCGTCGACGGTGCTGAGCGCCCTGTCGGGCGCGTCTTCGGCCAGCGGACCGATATCGAAGGGCGAGCGCGACAGGAACCGGGGACGATCTCGTGTCACCGCCCATTTGACCAGCCGCCCCGGCAGGAGAACGGCGTCGAAAGGCAGGATCAGCACACGCCAGCCGCCGTTGAACCACTTGAGCGAGCGTTCCATCCTCGCCTCGGCTTCCGCCAGTGTCGGGGCGCGCGCCGCGAACCAGGTGTCGACGTCGATGGTTTCGGCTTCGGCCAGGATCGCCGACGGGTCTTCGAATTCGTCCACGCATTCCGCCCATTCGACGGAGAAGACATCCGCATCGCCCAGCAGCACTGGGAATGTCCCCGGCCGCTCGCCGGCGATTTCCCGCACGGCATCGGCGGCGGACAGTACGGGCAGCTGTTCCAGGGTGAACGGTAGGGCGAGCATGACGGATCCGGACGAAACTATGTGACCGGTGGAATCAGGCGCGCAAACATGGCGAAAACTTGGCGGGCGGGCCACAAACGCGCGCCGCGTTCAGGCATTGTTGCCGGAACACATCACAATCAAGGGGTTACGCAGCCGACAGAAGCGCGGCTTCGGCCTGGCTGAGGACGGGGCGCGCCGCAGGCCCGTAGGCCGCCGGTTCGATCCGCAGGATCGGCATGACGTCGAACAGGCAAAGACGCTGCGGCTCGGGTACGGCATACAATGGTGCCGCGCCGGGGTGGAAACTTTCGGTCTCGTAGCCGTTGGCCAGAAGGATTTGATGCGTTTCGAGCAGGAGATGAACGTAAGTCACGGGCCGCACGGCGCTTTCGCGCAGGACGCCCTTGCCGTCGACCAGATCGCGGGCGCTGACCAGCACCTCGGTCTGCTCGCCGCTTTCCGCACAAGGACCGCGGATCAGCATCCGGTGGTCGGGCGACACGATCAGATCGCCGTCCGCGCGACGCTGATCCAGCGCCCCCTCGCGGATACGCACCGGTGCCACGTCCGGTGTGCGGCGCAGCTCGCGCAGTGTCAGGCGGCGGGTGCCGACCCAGATCAGCTCCTGGACGCCGCCGTCCAGCGTGACCACCTTGTCGCCCGCCGACAGGTGTTCGATCTGGCGCGCGCCCCGGGGCGTGTCGATCCAGGTGCCGGGCGTGAAGCAGACCACACCCGCGGCACCCGACAAGTGGTGCGGGTCGGCGCGGGTCTCGACCCAGTCTATCCTCAGTGGCGTTTCCGGGGGCGGTGTCCGGCCGGCGAACATCAGCAGCGGATGCGCGATGTCTGGCACCTCGATCAGCGTCGCGATCCAGGTGTCGCGCCCGTCCGAGAGGGTGAAGGTGCGGTCGCCGGAGAAAGCCCCCGACACGGTGGCGTCGAAGCCCAGCGCCTGCCCGACGACGCGGCGGGTTGCGGCGGCTGCGTGGCGGCGAAACTCTTCGGGGGTCTCGAAGCCGTCCGGATCTGCCAGGTCGGCAGCGCATCCCAGGTCGACGGCCTGTCCGCTCCAGCGCCAGTAGGCACCGACGCCGATCGCGGTTTCGGGCAGGCCGACATGGCCGTCGATCTGGGTCTGTGACCACGAGATCAGCGCCGCGCCGCAATGGCCCGCAGTTCCGCTCATTCCACCCGCCTCTTTGTCTTTTTTTGTTCGGATTACCCTAGCAGGGCCGGTGCGGCGGGAAAGAGTCGCCCGGCGAAGTGCTCAGAACCTGAGTCCCAGGTGCAACGCTCCGACGAACTGGCCTTCGCGCTGCGCCTCGAATTCGCGGCCAAGCCAGGACAGGCCGTAGAACAGGTCGAAGCCTTCGCGCTCGTAGTGGATTCCGGCGCGAAGCCGGGTGCGGAGCGGTGTCAGATCATGGCCCAGCGAGGACGGCAGGTAGAGGCTGTCGGCCACCCAGGCCACGTCTCCGCCGACGACGAAGCTGAACCCGCCGGTCCCCTGCCGGACCAGCGGAATGCAGTGGCCGGTGACGGGCAGACGCGTCATGCCGCCGCAAGGCAGCGCCGGATCAGCTGCACTTGGAGTGGCCGCAGGAGGGGCAGGTCATGCAGCCTTCGATCATCTGCATTCCGAACTGGCCGCAGTTCGGGCAGGCGGGCCCGCGCGGCTGGTCCAGGTTCACCACCTGCGCGCGGGGATCGGATTTCAGCCCCATGCCCTCGCCCCCGATGAAGCCGATGGAAATCAGGTGGCGTTCGATCACGCCGCCGATGGCCGCCAGGATCGAGGGCACGTACTTGCCGTTCATCCACGCCCCGCCGCGCGGATCGAACACGGCTTTAAGTTCCTCGACCACGAAGGACACATCGCCGCCGCGCCGGAAGACCGCCGAGATCATCCGGGTCAGCGCCACGGTCCAGGCGAAATGCTCCATGTTCTTGGAGTTGATGAACACCTCGAACGGCTGCCGCCGACCGCCGACGATGATGTCGTTGATCGTGATGTAGATCGCGTGCTCGCTGTCGGGCCACTTCAGTTTGTAGGTATTGCCCTCCAGCGCCTGCGGACGGTCGAGCGGTTCGGCGATGTAGATGACGTCGCCGTGGGGCGTGTGGGGTGCGTCTTCTTCCGTGGCAACGACCTCGGTGGATTTTTCCTCGGAGACGCTGAGCACACTTCCCGTCACCGCGTTCGGGCGGTAGGTGGTGCAGCCCTTGCAGCCGGTGTCCCATGCCTGCATGTAGACGTCCTTGAAGTCTTCGAAGCCGATGTCCTCGGGGCAGTTGATGGTCTTGGAGATGGACGAATCCACCCATTCCTGCGCTGCGGCCTGCATCTTTACGTGGTCGGCGGGCGACAGCGTCTGCGCGTTGACGAAGAAATCGGGCAGATCGGCGTCGCCGAACTTCTCGCGCCACATCTGCACGGCGTAGTCGACCACTTCCTCTTCTGTGCGGCTGCCGTCCTTTTGCAGAACCTTGCGCTTGTAGGCATAGGCGAAGACCGGCTCGATCCCGGACGAGACGTTGCCGGCGTAAAGGCTGATGGTGCCCGTGGGCGCGATCGAGGTCAGCAGCGCGTTGCGGATGCCGTGTTGGCGGATCGCGTCGCGCACGTCGTCGTCCATCTTCTGCATCGCGCCGGAGGCAAGGAACTTCTCGGCGTCGAAGAGGGGGAAAGACCCCTTCTCTTTCGCCAGATCGACGCTCGCCAGATAGGCCGCGCGCGCGATGCGGTGCATCCAGTCCTTCGTCTGGCTCACCGCCTCGTCCGAGCCATAGCGCAGGCCCAGCATCAGCAGCGCGTCGGCAAGGCCGGTGACGCCCAGCCCGATGCGGCGCTTGTTCCGCGCCTCTTCGGCCTGCTGCTGCAGCGGAAAGCGCGAGGCGTCGACCACGTTGTCCATCATGCGAACGGCCGTGGCGACAAGCCGCTCCAGTTCGGCCGTATCGATATCGGCAC
The DNA here is from genome assembly GCA_040220415.1 of Silicimonas sp. Classification (GTDB taxonomy): domain Bacteria; phylum Pseudomonadota; class Alphaproteobacteria; order Rhodobacterales; family Rhodobacteraceae; genus JAVJUV01. Next base: position 4,902 of record JAVJUV010000089.1, on the reverse strand, counting down.
CGTCTTCGAAGGGATCGGAGACCAGCCGCGCGAGGTTGATCGAGCCCAGAAGGCAGGCGCCATAGGGCGGCAGCGGTTGCTCGCCGCAAGGGTTGGTGGCCGAGATGGTTTCGCAGTAAGCGAGATTGTTCATCGCGTTGATGCGGTCGATGAAGATGACGCCGGGTTCGGCGAAGTCATAGGTCGCCCGCATGATGCGGTTCCAGAGATCCCGCGCCTCGACCGTGTGATATATCTTGCCGTCGAAGATCAGATCCCACGACTTGCCGGCCTTCACCGCCTCCATGAAGGCGTCCGTCACCAGCACCGATACGTTGAAGTTCCGCAGTCGCGCAGGGTCGGACTTGGCCGAGATGAAATCCTCGATATCCGGATGGTCGCAGCGCATCGTCGCCATCATCGCGCCCCGGCGCGATCCGGCCGACATGATCGTGCGGCACATGGCGTCCCAGACATCCATGAAGGAGAGCGGACCCGACGCGTCGGCCGCCACGCCCTTCACATCCGCGCCCTTGGGCCGGATCGTCGAGAAATCATAGCCGATGCCGCCGCCCTGCTGCATGGTCAGCGCGGCCTCTTTCAGCATCTCGAAGATGCCGCCCATGCTGTCGGGGATCGTGCCCATGACGAAGCAGTTGAACAGCGTGACCGACCGCGCCGTACCGGCCCCGGCAGTGATGCGGCCAGCGGGCAGATACCTGAAGTCCTCCAGCGCGGCATAGAACACGTCTTCCCAATGCGCGGGGTCTTTCTCCGGCGCCGCAAGCGCGCGCGCGATCCGCCGCCAGGTATCCTCGACCGTCACGTCGACGGGCATCCCGTCGATATCCTTCAGACGGTACTTCATGTCCCAGATTTGCTCGGCGATCGGGGCAGCGAAGCGGGTCATCTTTTTTCCTCGGTTAACCACGTTGCGGAGAGACTCGAACCCTCACCTTCCTCGGCGCAAAAGCTAGAAACCAAGGTGCTCTTCCGTTTTAAGCTACACAACGTCTGAATTCAGGATCACCAATCTATACGCAGCAACTGTTTCACACAACAGCTTGAAGCCAGCGTGACAGCCGCTACGATATGATGTGTGACTTGGGGACGACTCTGTGGATAACTCGCTGAACCTGATCAAGCTTTGCGTCGGCGCCGAAGCTGTCCAGGACCTGATCGACTGGCAGAAGAACCCGCGCTCCTGGGGACCGGACGGGCTGCCGCGCCATGTCACGCGGATGTGGCCGAAGCGCGACGCCGAACTTTTGGACGGCGGATCGCTGTACTGGGTGTTCAAGGGTGTGGTGCTGGCGCGCCAGCGAATCCTTCGGCTGGACGAGGTGGACCGGGGCGACGGCATCCGCCGCTGCGGCATCGTTCTGGACCCCGACGTGGTGCGCACCGAGGCTGCGCCGAAGCGGCCGTTCCAGGGGTGGCGCTATCTGGAGGGCAAGATCGCCCCCCGTGACCTGCCGCGCGGAAAGGCGAACGACGACCTGCCGCCCAAGCTTCTGGCCGCGCTGGCGGATATCGGCGTGCGCTAGGGGGCGCTGCCTCCGTCGCCCAGGGGCGACACCCCCGGAGTATTGCGGAAAAGAAGAAGCAGGGTTGTGCGGTGTCCTTTCTGACCCGATAATCGCTTCATGGCGTGGTGGGACCGACTGATCGAGCGCCGCATCCTGAAGGCGCGGGCCGAGGGGCAGCTTGAGAACCTGCCCGGCGAAGGCCAGCCGCTGCCCAACCGTCCAGGCGACGCCCTGGTCGATCCGGGACTTGCGGCCGGCTATCGGATCATGGCCGAGTACGGTGTCCTGCCGGAAGAGTTCCGGATCGCCAAACTGGTGGCGGAAGCAAAGGAGCACCTGGCGGGCCTGTCCGACCCGGCCGAGCGCAAAGCCGCGATGGCCGCGCTTGCGGATCTCGAGATGCGGCTCGCCATCGCCCAGGAGGCACGGCGCAGGTTTCACAAGGGCTGAGGCTCAGACGATCCCGAGTTTCGCAAGCAGTCCGGCGAGGTTGGTCTCGTCCTCGTCTCCCAGGATGGCAACTTTCGACCGGAACAGCGTCGCCTGGCTGGCGTGGATCACATTGCCGATGATCTTGAGGTGATTGGCGTCCAGTGTCGCGCCCGTCGAGGTGATGTCGGCGATGGCCTCGGCGGTGCCGTTCGCCACGGTGCCTTCGGTCGCGCCCTGGCTGTCGACAAGCTGGTAGCCCGCGACGCCCGCCTCTTTCAAATGGGCGCGGACCAGGCGGTGATACTTGGTGGCGATGCGCAGGCGGAAGCCGTGGGCCTTCCAGAAGGCGTCGGCCACGGCGTCGAGGTCGTCGAGCGTGGTGACGTCGGTCCAGGTCTTGGGCACGGCGAGAACCAGATCGGCCTGGCCGAACCCCAGTTCCGCGAGCGGCGCAACCTTCCTCTGCCAGCCGGCGATCTTTTCCTGCACGACGTCCGAGCCGGTGACGCCCAGCGCGATCCGGCCGCGTGCCAGTTCGCCGGGGATCTCTCCCGCCGCCAGCAGGACAAGTTCGATCCCGTCGACGCCTGCGACGGTGCCGGCGTATTCCCGGTCGTCTTTGGTGCGGGTGATTTCCACACCGCGATCCGCGAACCAGTCGAGGGTGTCCTGCATCAGGCGACCCTTCGAGGGGATGCCGAGTTTCACGCTCATACCCTGCCCCCTTTCAGCGCCAGAAGCACCTCGGGGCGGATCACGCCGCCGACGGCGGGCATCGGGCCGCCCCCGTTCAGCGCCGCCGTCAGCAGGTCATAGCGCCCGCCCGTCGCCACGGGGGCGTGGCCGGAAGCGGCGAAGCCGAAGACGAAGCCCGAGTAGTATTCGAGCGAGGTGAGGCCGAAGCTTGCCTCGAAGACAAGGCCCGCGGGGTCGATGCCGCGCGCCGCGAAGGCGGTGAGCAGCGCTTCGACGCGGGCCGCGGCGGAAAGGATCGCCGCGTTGCCGCCGGCGATGCGTTTCATCGCCTCGACCGCCTTCGGCGCGGCATCGCTGAGCGCCAGCAGCGCACGGATGCGCGCGACCTCGGCGGCGGCGAGCGGTGGGGTCTCGGCCTCTTCGGCCAGAAGCGCGATGCGGGCGGCGATATCCTCGCGCGAGCGGAGGCCGACATGCGGCACGTCCGGGTCGGGCATCGACGGCGGCGGTGGCGCGGGGCGCGAGAAGCGCTCGATCAGCGCGTCGAAACGGCGGGGCCGCCAGAGGTGACGATAGAGCGCCTTCTTGCGGCGCTCGGGCGTGCCCAGGCTTTCGATGGCCGCGGTCAGGACCGAAAAATCGCCGATGGTGCGGGTTGCGGGGACGTCGCCCAGTGCCTCGTCCATGGCGGCGAAGACCTCGGCATCGGCGGCTTCCTCGTCGTCGCCGCCGAACAGCTCGTAGCCCACCTGGATATATTCGCTGGGCCGGTCCTCGTCGTCTTCCTGGCGGCGAAAGACCTCGCCCGCGTAAGTGTAGCGCGCGGCGTCGCGGCCTTCGGCAAGGTGGCGCTGGACCAGCGGCACGGTGAAGTCGGGGCGCAGCATCATCTCGCCCCGCAACGGGTCGTGGGTGACGAAGGCGCGGGCGCGGATGTCTTCGCCGTAAAGGTTCAGAAGCGCGCCTGCCGGCTGCAGGATATCGGCCTCGAAAACCTCGGCCCCCCGCGCCTCGAACAGCGCGCGCAGACGGTCGGCCTCGGCCCGGATGTCGGCCTTGGCGGTCACCTGTTCAGAATCTCGCGCACCCTGGCCACCATGTCGGCGCGGGCGCATTCGAACTGGGCGGGCTGGTCTTTCCATTCCTCGTGCGTCGCTGTCTCCGCGATCTTCGCGCCAAGGACCAGGTCCTTGATCTGGACGACGCCGCGCGCCCTCTCATCCTCGCCCTCGATGATGGCGACGGGGCTGTGGCGCTTGTCGGCGTATTTGATCTGGTTGCCGAAGTTCTTGGGGTTGCCGAGGTAGACCTCGGCGCGGATCCCTGCGTTGCGGAACTCGGCGGCCATCGCCTGGTAGTCGGCCATGCGGTCGCGGTCCATGACGGTGACGACGACGGGACCCGTGGTGTCGGCGGCGCTGCGGCCCTTCATGCGAAGCGCGGCCAGCAGGCGGTCGACACCTATGGAGATGCCGGTCGCGGGCACGGCCTGACCGGTGAAGCGCTTGACGAGGTCGTCGTAGCGCCCGCCGCCGGCGACGGAGCCGAACTGGCGGGGGTTGCCCTTTTCGTCGGTGATCTCGAAGGTGAGTTCGGCTTCGAAGACGGGGCCGGTGTAATAGCCGAGGCCACGCACGACGGAGGGGTCGATGACGATGCGGTCGGGGCCGTAGCCACTTACACGTACTAGGCTAACGATATCGCGGATTTCATCGACTCCAGCGGTGCCTTCCGCTGATCCGTCCGCCAACTTATAAAGGCTTTCCAACACGGACCAATCCGCCTTTTCAACCCAGCCGAACGGTGTTCTGACTTTGCCGTCGACCGTAATCACCGCTCCGTAACCTTTGACGGAAATGGCCGCGGCTTTCGCTGTGACAGTGAAGAGGCTTTGCAGCGTCTCTGCTTGCTCGGCTTCCAGCCCCGCCCCCTCCGTGAAGTCCCCACTATCGTCCTTGCGCCCTTCGCCGAGCAGCGCCCGCACGCCCTCCGGCCCCAGCCGATCCAGCTTGTCGATCGCCCGCAGCACAATCCCCCGCGTCCGCTCGTCGTCCTCGGCGATCCCCGCCACCTCCAGCACCCCGTTCAGCACCTTCCGGTTGTTCACCCGGATCACGTAGTCCCCGCGCTCGATGCCCACGGCCTCCAGCGCATCCGCCAGCATCATGCAGATCTCGGCATCCGCCGCGACCGACGACGTGCCCACCGTAACGGCGTCGCACTGGTAGAACTGCCGGAACCGCCCCGGTCCCGGTTTCTCGATCCG